>JBJHDM010000037.1:0-32157 GCA_050486545.1 Rhodocyclaceae bacterium
GCACTGCTGATTCTCGCGTTGTTTGCATTGCCCGTGGCACTCGCTGGCGAAGCGACCCAACGCAACGACCTGTTCGACCATGAACTGCGTCGACTCCATTCCAACGAAGTCGTACATCTGCGCGAACACTACGCGGGACACCCGCTGCTCGTGGTCAATACCGCCAGCTACTGCGGCTTCACCCGACAGTTCGAAGGCCTCGAGGCCCTGCATCGACAATACCGCGATGCCGGCCTGAAAGTCATCGGATTCCCCTCGAACGATTTCCGCCAGGAAGCCGCCGACGAATCCGAAACGGCCGAGATCTGCTTCGCGAACTACGGCGTGAGCTTCGACATGTTCTCGCCGATCCACGTCACGGGACCGGATGCCCATCCCGTCTTCCGGGAACTGGCCCGCCAGTCCGATGCACCACGCTGGAATTTCCACAAGTACGTGATCGATCGCACAGGACGCGTCGTGGCGGCCTTTCCGAGCCGGGTCGAACCGGATTCGGCCGAACTGAAGGCGGCCATCGAACGCGTGCTGTAGCGGACCGCTCCGCCCGGAGGAGGCACTTCCCGGAATCTGGTGCGACCGCCGGGGAGCACGAGGAACGGCTCAGGCGAAATCACGATGCCCCGCCGTCAATGCGAACGGGTGAAAAGCCCGGACTCGAAAGCACGTTTGAGCTTGGGGGCCAACAGGTCTTCGCCGCAATCGCTGAAGTGATCCTTGTCGCGATAAGTGATGCACGAACCCACTTTGAGGAAGTCCCGCTCGATCGCCAGGATATCGAACAGCGAGACGTAGCGATATCGGTTCTCGGGCGCGGCGGTACGGGACTTCAGCTCCACTTCCAGCTCGCCGAAGTTCGTGAGGCTTTGATCGAGGATTTTCAGTCCATCCCTCAGCACGTTCAGGTCGTTGAGATCGACACGGGCCTCCACGAAGGGGCCCAGCCAATAGGTCTCCACGAGACCACCCAGACGGTTCAGATAGGCGTCGATTCTTTCAATGTTGCGGCCGTCCACGAAAAATGGCGCTCCCGGACGAAACGACAGCCACGAGTCAACGTTGCCTCGACGATCGCGAAACAAGTAGGATCCGCTCTGATGGAAGATCAGGGCGCCGACGGAAGCGGCATTCCGCTCAAGAAAGCGGTCGAACTCGGGATAGTGACAGTTGGGACGATCGTCGTGCGGGCGGCATCCTCCCCGAACGACCCCGACGACAAACTTGTCAATCTCGGCCTTGGCGATGATGTTGTACAGGTTGATTGCATGGGAATCGCCAAGCACGATCAGTGATTGACCGAATACACCGGCGCAAGCTGCGTAGCGGCGTTCGAACTCCTCGTCGATCGCCCGGGTTGCGAATACGCAACGCCCGTCATCGACACGGTTCCGGTCTGGATCCCCTTCGGTATGCTTCCGGATCAGGAGGTACAGTTCCCGTTCTTCGCCGACCAGTCGGTGTTCGATATAGTAGCTCTCGAAGCCCTTGGTGTGATTCCCGTATGCTCCTATCCCGATGAACGTCAAGCTGGCCAGGGCGGCAAGAATGAAGATCCGGTTCCTGTCGAATCGACGGCGATCCCGGAAGGGTTGCTCGACGAATCGCCAACTGAAATATGCAAGTATCAGGGCCACGACGGCCAACGCCCCCAGAACCCATTCACCGTACTTCAGCGCGCCGCCATGGCGTGCGAATGCGAACAACGGCTGATGCCATAGATAAGCGCTGTAGCTCACCAGCCCGACGCCGACGAACCCCCGGCTGGCCAGGACTGATCCGACGACGGTCGATGGCGTCGCGAACACGATGATCAGTGCAGCCCCGACCGTGGGTACCAGCGCGGGGAATCCGGGAAACGGCGTGTGCTCTCCGAACATGAACACGGCGTAGAGAATCAGCAACAGGCCGACACCGCTCCCGATCTGGCAAGTCCTCGGGTCGACTGCGAAGGGCGTTCCGCTTGAACGAAAGAGAGCCACCAGCCCACCGATGAGAAGCTCCCAGCCTCTGGCCGGAAGCAGGAAGAATCCAGCATCGGGTTCATTGATAGCAGCCCATTGCGCCAGAGCCAGACTGGCCATCGCAAGGACAATGACAACGCCTACAATGGCCCGCCGTCCTAGCCCCCACAGCAGCATCAGAAGCAATGGGAACAGCAGGTAGAACTGTTCCTCGACGGCCAGGCTCCAGGTGTGCAGGAGTGGTTTGAGCTCGGCAGCGGTCTCGAAGTACCCGCTTTCGCGCCAGAACAGGAAATTCGAAACAAAGAGCGACACCGCGGCGACGCTACGCGCAAAATCCCTCATGTCACCCGGCAACATCAGGATCCACGCCGCGGGAAGGCAAGCCGCGATGACCAGAAACAGTGCCGGTAGAATGCGACGAACCCTTCGCTCGTAGAAACCGGCAAGCGAGAACGTCCCGCCCGCCATTTCTGCAAGGATGATCGACGTGATCAGGTAGCCGCTGATGACAAAAAAGACGTCAACCCCTACGAATCCACCGCCGAACGGCTGGAAGCCAGCATGGAACAAGATCACGGGGACAACCGCAACGGCGCGCAGCCCGTCGATCTCTGGCCTGTATTTCATCTGGTCAACTTCGGCAAGGGTCAGACAGCAGGGCCGCTGTGCGCAGGCCCGCCCCGCGACTACAGTGACGCACAGAAAAAAGCCGCTGTACATCAGCGGCTTGCAACAATACGAATGGCGGAGAGGGCGGGATTCGAACCCGCGTCAGGGTATTACCCTGAACACGCTTTCCAGGCGTGCGACTTAAACCACTCATCCACCTCTCCGTGGAAGCGGAGCATTTTAGCAGAATTGGCTTCGCCCGGAACCCCTTGTGGTCTGGGAGCTCAACCTTTTGCTGTCTCGGTCACCGGCTCCAGTTCGTCGGAGGGCAGACGCGGGTAGCGGACGTAGTCGACCAGGTCCTGGATCTCCTTGGGCGGCGGCCGGGTGAGGAGGCTGACCGTGATGATCACCGCGAAGCCGATGAACACCCCGAACACGCCCGCGGAGATGGGATTGATCTCGAACCATGCATGGTCCATCGATCCGCCGAAGAACGGATGGGTGCGCACGACGTAGAACACGGTCACGGCAAGGCCGGCGAGCATGCCGGTAACGGCCCCGGCACGGTTGGCGCGTTTCCAGAAGATGCCCAGCACCAGCGCCGGAAAAAAGGCCGAGGCAGCGATCGAGAAAGCCATCCCGACCATGAACAGGATGTTGTCCGGGCGGAGCGAGGCCACCCATGCCGCCACGACGGCGACGACCAGCAATTGCGACTTGGCGATGACCAGGCGCCGGTGCGTCGAGGCGCGCGGGTTGATGACCTTGTAGTAGAGGTCGTGGGACAGCGCGTTGGAAATCGTCAGCAACAGCCCGTCTGCCGTTGACAAGGCCGCTGCAAGCCCTCCCGCCGCGACCAGGCCCGCGACGACGTACGGAAGTCCGGCAATCTCCGGCGTGGCAAGCACGATCACGTCGGTATTGAGACTGAGCTCGGCCAGCTGCAGGATGCCGTCGCCGTTGATGTCCTCGATCTTGACCATCCCGACCTTGCCCCAGGATGCGACCCATTTGGGAAGCTCGGTAATGTCGGAGCCGATGAGATTGTTGTAGACCTCCCACTTCGCGAAGACCGCGTAGGCCGGCGCCGTCACGTAGAGCAGGAAGATGAACAACAGCGACCAGAACACGGATTTTCGCGCCTCGTCGACGCCAGGCGTCGTGTAGTAGCGCATGAGGATGTGTGGTAGCGCCGCCGTTCCGACCATCAGCACGAAGACGAGCGCGAGGAAATTGTTCCGGGCCGCCCGGTACTCCTCGGGAGTCTTCCCGGGATGGGCTTCGGCATGCCGCGGCGGGATCTCCGATCGTTTCAACGCCTCCTGGCGGGCGCGCTCCCACTCCTCCCTCGCCTGCTCGGGCGTTCGTGGCAGATCCCGCAGGGCGCGCTCCGCCAACGCGATCTCGCGCGCCGAGGAATCGGTCAATCGCATCTCGTTGAGCCGCTCGACCAGGACCCGCCGTTCGACCAGCAGCGAGTCCGGCAGGTGGGCGATCTTGCCGGCATAGTCGTCGGCGCGGTAACGAAACTGGAGCCGTGCCTGGGCTTCGACCGGGTCGGCGAACAGCTCGGCTTCCTTCTGCGAGAGCTGCCCGAGCACACTGCCATACACGGCCTGGGGAACGGGTACCCCCGTCACCTTGTACGAGAGGATGACGACCGGCACCAGGTAGGCCACGATCAGGATCACGTATTGCGCCACCTGGGTCCACGTGACCGCACGCATTCCTCCGAGGAAGGAACACACGAGGATCCCGGCCAGCCCGATGAACAAGCCGATCTCGAATTCGACGCTGACGAACCGGCTGGTGATCAGCCCGACGCCGTAGATCTGGGCGACCAGATACACGAAACTGGCGAGAACGGCCGCCCCCAACCCGACCAGGCGTGCAACGCTGCCCTCGTAGCGTGCGCCGAGGAAATCCGGAATCGTGTATTGGCCGAACTTGCGCAGATAGGGGGCAAGCAACAGGGCGACCAGAACGAAGCCGCCCGTCCACCCGGTGACGAACGCAAGCCCCTCGAAGCCGGAGTAGTACAAGGTCCCTGCAAGGCCGATGAAGGACGCCGCGCTCATCCAGTCGGCAGCGGTTGCCATGCCGTTGTACAGCGCCGGCACCCGCCTCCCGGCCACGTAATACTCCGACACGTCCGACGTACGGCTCATGACGCCGATGCCTGCGTAGACGGCGATCGTGGCGAACAGGAAGACGTGCCCGATCGCAGATTGCGACATTCCGAGGTATTCGCCAAGCGACAGCGCGGCGATGAATACGAGAAACGCGCCGGTGTACCAGAAATAGTAGCGCCGGAGCTGCCGGGAAAAACCGGGCGATCCGATCATGCGGATCCGCTCCGGCATCGCGACACGGATCGTCTGTCGCCCCGGTCGGACAGCCATGCGGGGATCAATATTTGATCCTCGCGTAGTACGACTTTTCGGCCGCCTCGCGCGCTTCACGCAACGTGCGGATCCCCATCTCGGCGAGCAGCGGGATCATCTTGATGAAGACTTCGGCCGTGACGATGGCGTCGCCAAGCGCCGTGTGGCGTCCTACGATGGTCAGGTTGAGCCGTTCGGCGATCGCATCGAGCCGGTGGGATTCCTGGTTCGGATGCAGGACGGCGGACAGCAGCAGCGTATCGAGCACCGGCTGGTCGAACACAAGGCCGGTCATTTTTTCCTTCATCTGCAGGAAGCGCATGTCGAACGCCGCATTGTGCGCGATCAGCACGGTATCCGAGGCGAAGGCGTGAAAGGCGGGCAGGACCTTGTCGATGGTAGGTTGCCCGACCAGCATCTCGGGTTGGATCCCATGGATCGGGATCGATTCCGGGGAAAGCCGGCAGCGTGGGTCGACCAGTTGCTCGAACGACTCCTGGCGCAGGAGTTTGCCGTTGACGATGCGGGTCGCCCCGATCTGGATGATCTCGTCGCCCTGCGAGGGGTTCAGGCCGGTCGTTTCGGTGTCGAACACGGTGTAGGTCAGTTCGGTCAGCAGCCGATCGTCGAGTTCGTGAGACTTCTCGGACCACTTGAAGAGGTCGAAATCGTAGTACTCGGGTCGCCCTTCGCCCTTCATGAAGACACTCGAGTCGATCTGTTCGCCGGGGGTGGCCGTCGGCAGCAGGATGCGGAAGAAGGCGCGATGACGAACCTTCTCGCGCTCGAGCCACATCTCGCCGCCATGGCGATCGATGACGTCGCGAACCGTCAGCGGACTGCTTTCGCCGGCATAGCGCATCGCCTCGAGTTCCCAGCTCATCACCGTTTCCGTGCTCATGGCCTGGCCGGACCAGATCAGGTCGAGATGCGCCAGGCGTCCGGCGCCGCTCAGCCGGAAGCGGACCTCCCGCACCTCGAATTCCTCGGACAATCGATTGACGAGATACAGCAGGGCCTGCAGCAGCGAATAGCTGTCGACCTTCACCCACAGGGATTCATCGAGATCCTCGATCTTCGTGGGGACCTCGAGCAGGGATTCGATGCGCCGCTGTGCCGCGGCGATCAGATCCGCTCCCAGCATCTCCTCGAGCGGCCAACGCGACTTGAGCGTATCGGCAAACGCGCCGGCAGTCTGGTCGAGGCGCTCGCTCATGGCCTTGACTTCGTCGCGAATCACCCCGCGAAACCGTTGGCGCAACTGTTCATCGAGATCCGGGTAATCGAGCATCTCCGCCGCCGCGCGGATGTTGGCAAGCGCCGCACGATTGCCCTCGGTCATCGTGTGCAGCATCTGGTCCCGCCGCGATTCGGTTTCGAAATCGCGCGTGATGTTGTCCAGCATCAGGATGAATCCGGTCATCACCCGCTCGGCGTCCGCCCCGTTCTCGCCCCTGGATCCCTCGACCCCGCCACCGGAAAGCACCGGCGCCATCTGCACCCGCAGCAGTTGCCCGGCACCGCCGGTCGTCACGAAGTTGGCAACCGCCTGCTCGTTGCCGCGACGCATCCGGTACTGGATGGTTTCCAGTGCATGGGTCACCAGGTTGCGGTCGAAAACCGCGTAGATCGAACGCCCCAGACCGATCAGCTCTCCCCCCCCGGCCACCAGCGGGGCATCGGAAAGCGCGCGGAACTGCTGCCGCGCCCGGCCGTTGTAGAGCAGGATGCGCCCGTCGAGATTGCACACCACCACGCTCTGGGTCAGCTCCGCCATCAAGGCGGCAAGACGGTTCTTCTCGTCCTCCACCGATTGCTTGGCGCGGGCGATCTGGGCTTCGACGTCGCGCAACAGTTCATCGCGCTGCTGCGCCAGGGCATTGGCCGTACGCGCCAGCGCCTTGACCTCCGGAGGCCCTTTTTCCTCGATCCGGAAGTCCCGGTTGGCGCCGAGCATCAGGTGCTGGTTCTCGGCCATGCGCAGCAGGCCCTGCACATACTGCCGGAACAGGTTGCGCACGACGGCCACCCCGACGACGAAGCCCATGACCGTCATCAGCGTGCCCAGCGGCAGGCGCGGACCGATGAGCTGATCGAGCAGGGACTGCTCGTCGGGCCCGGCGCTGAACCAGATCATCGCGGCGGTCAGCAGGAACGGCCCGGTCATGAGCAGACCGAGCACCAGGATCGCGATGGCGAAGCGGGTCCGTGCGTTCATTCCCGGTGCCCGCGGAGGCATCCACGCCCCGTCCGGATTGCAATGCCGCTCACTCGCTCTCCCCTTGCCTGTGTCCGTTCGAACGCTCCGGTCGTTTTGCTGCCTGCCCGGCATCGCCAGCCGGCAGGCAGGTCCGCACACCGGGGATCATTCGTCCGCGAGCATGCTGCGCACGCGTTCCACCAACTCCTTGGTCGAGAACGGCTTGGTCATGTAGGAATCGGCGCCGAGCGCCAGTCCCTTTGCCACCTCGGTGTCGCGTCCCTTGGCCGTCAGCATCAGGATGCGAACGGACTGGAGCGACGGGTCCGACTTGATTTCCTGACAGACCTCGAATCCGCTCTTCTTCGGCATCATGACGTCGAGCAGCACCAGGTCGGGCCGTTCCGAACGAATCATCTCGACCGCCTCATCGCCATCCTGCGCGATCGACACCTCGTACCCCTCTCGCTTCATGAGAAACTCGAGTGAGATCAAGATGTTCTGTTCGTCATCGGCTATCAGAACCCTGCTTGCCATGCTTTTCTCCCCTCCATCAACCTCTATTTTATTTCATTGTGAGGCGGATGCCGATTCCGCAGCGGGTCCCCCCCGCGGCAACGAGAATGCGAAGGTAGCCCCCTGGTCGGGCCGGGATTCCACCCACATGTGGCCACCGAAATGCTCGACGATCTGCCGGCTGATCGGAAGACCCAGTCCGGTCCCCTGCGGTCGGTCTCGCTGATCGCCACCCTGGCGGAACTTCTCGAACACGAAGGGCAGGAACTCCGGGGCGATGCCGGGACCGTTGTCCTCAACGGTCACCTTCACCTCCCGCTCGTCGGCCACGAGTTCGACCCGCACATGACCATCCCCCTTCGGCACGAACTTCGCCGCGTTCGAAAGCAGGTTCAGCATCACCTGCAGCAGGCGGTCGTGGTCGGCAAGGAGGTGCGGGCCCTCGTCGGGCAGGACGACGTCGATCGACGCACCTCGGTCGCGGAACAACTGGCTGGTCGCCTCGACCGCGTGCTCGACGAGTTCCTTCATGTCGATATCCGAATTGTGCCACTCCGCATGCCCCGATTCGATCTTCGCGAGATCCAGCACCTGGTTGACCAGCCGCGTCAGTCGCTCGGTTTCGGAAACGATGATCCCCAGAAAACGCATCCGGTCTTCGAGTTTCATCTTCGGATCGTCAAGCAGCATCTCGGAAAGCGCCCGGATCGACGTGAGCGGCGTGCGCAACTCGTGCGTGACCGACGACATGATGTCGTCCTTGAGGCGGTCGAGCTCCTTCAATCGTTCGTTCGCCGCTCGAAGCTCCTCCGTGGCAGCCTCCAGTTCGCGGGACTTCTCCTCGAGCTGATGCGAATACGCACGCACCTGCGAGGCCTCGTCGAGGATGTCCATCACCTCTTCGAGTCCCAGCGGCTCTTCCTGCACGACCGACGACACCATCACGTGGGCCGACGCACTGCCGATGGCTCCGGCGAGCTGCGTTTCGGCGAAGTGAACCAGCCCGGCGTCGGCCTTGATGTGCTCGATGCTGCGAAATCCGCGTTCGCGGGCATACTGGGAGAACAGGTGGCGCGTCTTGGCCGTTCCGAGAAAGCGCGATACCAGCGGCAGCAGATCCTGGACCTGGGCACTGCCGCGCCAGAAGGTCGAGGGCGCGGCCCGTTCGCGCTTGAAGACGTCCACGAACAGGGTTGCCTGGCTGGCCTCCTGTCCGGTCGGCGCACGCATCAACGATACCACGACGTAGCAGCCGATATTGGCCGTGAGGCTCCAGAACAGCGCATGGCTGATGCTGTCCAGCCCTCCCAGCCCGAACAGTTGTTCGGGCCGCAGCAGGGCAAGACCGAACAGCCCGTGCTCGATGAAACCGGGATCGATCCAGCCCGACTTGGCCACCGAGGGCAGCATCAGCGTGTAGGCCCAGACGATAAAGCCGGCCAAGAGGCCCGCCAGCGCACCCTCGCGGGTGCCGCCCCGCCAGTACATCCCACCCAGGATGGTCGGCGCGAACTGGGCCACGGCCGCGAAGCTGATCAGCCCGATGCTGACCAGTGCATGTGCTTCCCCCGCCAGGCGGAAGTACAGGTATCCGAGCAGGACCACGATCACGATCGCACCGCGGCGGATGCCAAGCAGCAGACCCGTGAGGTCCGGCTGCACCGCCCGGCTGAAACGCCGGCTGCGCAACAGCAAGGGCATGACCAGGTCGTTGCAGATCATCGTCGAAACCGCAATCGTCTCGACGATGACCATGCCGGTTGCGGCGGACAACCCCCCCACGAATACGAACAGGGCGAGCAATTCCATGCCATGGGAGAGCGGTAGCGAGAGTACGAACGTGTCGGGATCGACCGTCTCGCCACCGAAATGCAGCAAGCCGCCGAAGGCGATCGGCAGCACGAAGAGATTGATCAGGAACAGATAGAGCGGGAACAGCCAGACCGCCCGCCGAAGGTGCTGCTCGTTGACGTTTTCCACGACCGCGACCTGGAACTGGCGCGGCAGGAACATGAATGCCAGCATGGCCAGCAGGGTCAGGGCGAACCAGGCCCCGTAATCGCTGCCACCCTCTCCGGAGAGGGTCAGCAGCGCAGCCAGCTCCGGGTGCTCGGCCGCGCGGCCGAAGATGTCCCCGAAGCCGTCATAGATTCCATACGTGACGAACATGCCGACCGCGAGAAAGGCGATCAGCTTGATGACGGACTCGAAAGCGATCGCGGCCACCATTCCTTCGTGCCGCTCGGTCGCATCGAGATGTCGCGCCCCGAACAGGATCGTGAAGATCGCCAGGATCACGGCAACGTAGAGCGTGCTGTCCTGAAACCAATGCACGACCCGCATGGGGTGATGCTGTTCGTCGTGCATTCCGGTCAGCACCGCATACCCCATGGAGACGGCCTTGAGCTGCAGCGCGATGTAGGGAATGATCCCGACGACCGTGATCACGGTCACCAGTCCGCCAAGCAGATGGCTCTTTCCGTAACGGCTCGCGATGAAGTCGGCGATCGACGTGATCCGGTAGGTCTTCGAGATCCGGATCATCTTCAAGAGCACCAGCCAGGCCAGCGCCATGGCCAGCGTAGGACCCAGATAGATCGGCAGGAACCAGACCCCACCTGAGGCGGCACGCCCAACGCTGCCAAAGTAGGTCCAGGCGGTGCAATAGACGGCCATCGACAACGCATAGGTCCAGGGGTTGGCGATGATCGACCGGCCTTGTTCCGCACGCCGGTCCCCAAAATGGGCGACCGCAAACAGGATCAGCAGGTAGGCGAACGAAACCGTGACGACCAGCGCGGCGGACAGCATTGGCCGGTCTCAGGCAATGCCGCGTTCGACGATCCAGGCGATCACGGCGATGACCGCAGCCCAGACGAGGAACGTAAACAGGTACAGGACGGGAAATCCAAGCCACGCATCCGGCCGATCGAACAGGGACAGGACTGGGTAGTTGAACAGAAAGACTGCGGCCAGAAACACGGCGACCAGGCGCTGCCGGGCAAGACCTTTGCGCATCATGCACCCTCCCGATGATGACATTGGCCATCCGATTATATGCCGGCCTGGATCCTGCCGCGCGCACGCCCGGCGTACAGGCGAAAAAAAGCGCGCTCGAAGCGCGCTTTCTCCATCCGGCCGCCCTATCGGGCGGCAAGACCTCCTCCGCAAAGATGAACCGGGCGCGACCTCTTCGGGTCGCGTCCCGGAAAGGGGTACTCAGCCCTTGAGCTGCTCCAGGATCGCCGGGTTCTCGAGTGTCGACGTATCCTGGGTGATCTCCTCCCCCTTCGCCAGCTGACGCAGCAGCCGGCGCATGATCTTGCCCGAGCGCGTCTTGGGCAGGTTCTCGCCGAAGCGGATGTCCTTCGGCTTGGCGATCGGACCGATTTCCTGGCCGACCCAGGCCTGCAGTTCCTTGACGACCGCCTTGGCTTCCTCACCAGTGGGGCGCGGCCCCTTGAGCACGACGAAGGCGACGATGGCTTCGCCGGTCACTTCGTCCGGACGACCCACGACCGCGGCTTCGGCCACCCGTTCGTGCGCAACCAGGGCCGATTCGATCTCCATCGTTCCCATCCGGTGGCCCGAAACGTTCAGCACGTCATCGATACGGCCGGTGATCGTGAAGTAGCCGGTGTCGACGTCGCGCACCGCGCCATCGCCGGCAAGATAGAACTTGCCCTTGAAATCGTCCGGGTAGTAGGTCTTCTTGTAGCGGTCCGGATCCCCCCAGACGGTACGGATCATCGACGGCCACGGCCGCTTGACGACGAGGATGCCGCCCTGTCCGTTCGGCACGTCCATTCCGGTCTCGTCGACGATGGCCGCCTGGATGCCGGGGAACGGCAGCGTGCACGAACCCGGAACCATCGGCGTAGCCCCCGGTAGCGGCGTGATCATGTGGGCGCCGGTCTCGGTCTGCCACCACGTATCCACGATCGGGCAACGGCTGCCACCGACATTCTCGTAGTACCACTCCCAAGCCGCCGGGTTGATCGGTTCGCCAACCGTGCCCAGGATGCGCAGGCTCGACAGGTCGTACCGGGTCGGATGGATCGCCGGATTGTTGTCGGCCGCCTTGATCAGCGAACGGATCGCCGTCGGTGCGGTGTAGAAGATACTGACCTTGTGATCCTGGATCATCCTCCAGAACCGGCCGGCATCCGGGAAGGTCGGAACGCCTTCGAACACGATCTCGGTTGCACCGCAGGCGAGCGGGCCATAGGCGATGTAGGTATGGCCGGTGACCCAGCCGATATCGGCCGTACACCAGAACACGTCTTCGGGGCGAATGTCGAAGGTGTAGCGCATCGACAGCATCGCCTGCAGCAGATAGCCCCCGGAGGAATGCTGCACGCCCTTGGGCTTGCCGGTCGAGCCGGACGTATACAGGATGAACAACGGGTGCTCGGAATCGACCCATTCCGGCTCGCAGCTCTCGGCCTGCCCGGCCACGGCGTCGTGGAACCAGACATCCCGCCCTTGGACCATCTTGCAATCTGCGCCCGTGCGCTTGACCACGACGACGTTCTTCACCGAGTCGCAACCGCCCAGCGACAAGGCCTCGTCGGCGATCGGCTTCAGCGGCAGCGACTTGCCGCCACGGAACTGACCGTCGGACGTGATCAGCGCCACTGCACCCGCATCCTCGATGCGGTCGCGCAGTGCGTTCGCGGAGAAGCCGCCGAAGACCACCGAATGCGTCGCACCGATCCGCGCGCAGGCCTGCATCGCAACGATGCCTTCGATCGACATCGGCAAGTAGATCACGACGCGATCGCCCTTGTTGACCCCCATACCCCGCAGGGCATTGGCGAAGCGGCATACGCGGGCGAGCAGATCCTTGTAGGTGACGCGGGAGATGTCGCCGTTGTCGGCCTCGAAGATCAGCGCGACCTTCTCGCCCAGCCCCTTCTCCACGTTACGGTCGAGGCAGTTGTACGAGACGTTGAGCTTCCCGTCGGCGAACCACTTGAAGAACGGCGCATTGCTCTCGTCCAGGACCTGCGTGAACGGTTGCTTCCAGTCGAGCAGTTCGCGAGCGTGGCGGCCCCAGTAGCCCTCGTAGTCATCCTCGGCCGCCTTGCACAGGGCGCGATAGGCATCCATGCCGGAAACCGCAGCGTTCCGAACCGCCTCTTCGGACGGTTGATAGATGCGGGCTTGCTGATCATTGGACATACTCACCTCTCCTCAACGGATTCAATCGATCGAAGGTTCCCGGGACGATCGCGCAAAGGCGATCGAGGGGTGGCCGCTTGTTGCCGGCCGCGATCCGGGCTCGCACTCAGTGTCGAATTATATGCCGCACATTTAAGGATCTGTATCTTACACAGGACTTACATCGCTGCGTATCGCAAGGGAAGCTCCATTCGGCCAATCATACGCTCCGGCACTCCGATTGCCCGCATCGAACTGGTAGAATCGCGCCCACACCACCGGAACCCGAAGGGAAAGCGTCATGCCTGCAATTCGCCAAGAAGACTTCATCCAGTCCATCGCGGATGGCTTCCAGTACATCAGCTACTACCATCCGCTCGATTACATCCAGGCGCTCGGCGAGGCCTGGGAGCGCGAGGAGAACCCCGCCGCCAAGGACGCCATCGCGCAGATCCTCACCAATTCGCGCATGTGTGCCGAAGGGCACCGTCCGATCTGCCAGGACACCGGGATCGCGGTGGTCTTCCTGAAGGTCGGCATGAACGTACGCTGGGACGCGACGATGAGCATTCAGGAGATGGTCGACGAGGGCGTGCGACGGGCCTACAACCACCCCGACAACAAGTTGCGCGCCTCGGTCCTGCTCGATCCGGCAGGCAAGCGCCAGAACAGTCGCGACAATACCCCGGCCGTGGTCCATTACGAGGTCGTTCCGGGCGACCACGTCGAAGTCACCTGTGCGGCCAAGGGTGGTGGCTCCGAGAACAAGTCGAAAATGGTGATGCTCAATCCGTCCGATTCGATCGTCGACTGGGTCCTGAAGACCGTTCCGACGATGGGCGCCGGCTGGTGCCCGCCGGGCATCCTGGGCATCGGCATCGGGGGCACCCCCGAGAAGGCGATGCTGCTCGCCAAGGAATCGCTGATGGCGCCGGTCGACATCCATGCCCTGCGCGACAAGGCGGCCTCCGGGGCGGAACTGTCCCGGGTCGAGGAATTGCGTCTCGAGTTGATGGAGAAGGTCAATGCGCTCGGAATCGGCGCCCAGGGGCTGGGGGGACTCACCACCGTCGTGGACGTCAAGATTCTCGACTACCCGACCCATGCGGCCAGTCTTCCGGTCGCGATGATTCCGAATTGCGCGGCAACGCGGCACGTCCACTTCGAACTCGACGGCTCCGGTCCAGCCCGGCTCGAAACGCCGAAGCTCGAGGACTGGCCGCAGGTCACCTGGAAAGCCGACGCCGACGTCGCCACGCGCGTCAACCTCGACACCCTCACGCGCGAGGAAGTCGCCGCCTGGAAGCCCGGACAGATCCTGCTGCTCAATGGCAAGATGCTCACGGGGCGCGACGCGGCCCACAAGCGCATCGCCGACATGCTCGAACGAGGCGAAGCCCTTCCGGTGGACTTCACCAACCGGGTCATCTACTACGTCGGTCCGGTCGACCCGGTCCGCGACGAAGTCGTCGGTCCTGCCGGCCCGACGACGGCGACACGCATGGACAAGTTCACCCGCATGATGCTTGAGAAGACCGGCCTGATCTCGATGATCGGCAAGTCGGAGCGCGGCCCTGTTGCCATCGATGCGATTCGCGACAATCGATCGGCCTACCTGATGGCCGTGGGGGGATCGGCCTACCTGGTTTCAAAGGCGATCAAGTCCGCAAGGGTCGTCGCCTTCGAAGACCTCGGCATGGAGGCCATCTACGAGTTCGAGGTCCAGGACATGCCCGTGACGGTTGCGGTCGACTCGAACGGAACCAGCGTGCACAACACCGGACCGCGCGAGTGGCAGATGAAGATCGGCAAGATTCCGGTCACGACGGCCTGAGCCAGCACACCGAAGGGCCGCCGCAACGGCCCTGATACGAAGAGGCCCGACACGGAATCTCCGGTCGGGCCTCTTCGTTTCGTACGCTGACCGGGGGGTGGGTTCACCCCCCGAGGTTTTCCATCAGCTTGAAGACCACCAGCGCGAGCGGAAGAATGATCGCGAAAAATACGATGCTGCGGTTCTTGAACGGCGCTCCGCGTCGCGCCTCCAACGTTCTGAGGACCCAGTCCGCCCCGAAATAGAGCGCGATAGCGGCCAGCGTAAACAGCACGATTTCCATTGTATCTCCCTTATTCCGGCTGCATCGCCGGTGACTGCGGTCTGCGCCCGGCAATGACCGAGCGGAATACGATGATCAGGAACATCACCCCGGCGACGATCGCGATCAACCCGCCCAATCCGGCGAAAGCCATGCCCAGGATCTCGGGAAGGTTCTCGAGGCCCTGCGCGCTGCCGGCGGTCTTGCGCTGCACGCCATGCCCGCCCGACCATGCAAGCCCAAGCACATGCATCAATTGCCCGACCCCGAAAATATACGGCTGGAGGGTCGCCATGCGTCGGGGGACCGGTCCGAATCCGAGTCGCGGCAGCAGGTGGAAGGTCAGGCCCATGAAGGCCAGCGAGATGCCGACGATGCTTCCATGGTAATGAGCCGGCACGATCGTATTGCTGCCGGTGATCATGAAGCCGAGGATCCCGCCGACACCGAACAACAGCACAGAGAAGACCAGGGCGGCCCGCTCGGGATGGGCCAGCGGCGGAATGCTCTTCCGGCCCGCCACGAACACCCCCCAGAGGATGGCCAGCGAAACCGGTGCCGCGGCCAATCCATTGCCGAAGCCCATCATCCAGGTGAAGGCACGACGGCTCTCGAACGAATGAACCTCGTGGATGAAGTAGATCCAGGGGGTCAGAAAGATCGCGACGATACCGACCACGAACAAGGCCAGCAGCAACCGCGGACTGATCGAGACCGGCACGCCCGAAACGCTGGCGAGCCACAGCCAGACAACGAGAACGAGTTGGGTGTGCATGAACTGCAGCACGTGCCCGCCGCCCCAGAACAGGACTTCGTAGTACTCCTTGTCGACGACGAACTCCGGGATTCTCCCCCAGGTCCAGGCGACTGCAAGGACCGAACCGACCGCGGCGATCATCGCGGTCTTCATCCCGAACCAGAGCACGTCGGCATTGCTCCCGGCCTCGGTTCCGAGATCGCCCTTGCGCATCGTCGTCCACATGCCGTGAAGCACCAGCACCAGAAAGCCGAGTCCGAACACGACCAGACCGGAAAGGAACAGGGGGTGATCGAGTACCGGTACGTAGTTCGCCATGATCGGCCGGTTCGCGCCCAGGAAAGGCGAAAGCGTCATCACCGCCGTGCCGGCAACGGACAGCCACAGTGCCACCCATGCGACCGGAAGCGCCCTGGTCCGCGGATACAGGCTCCACAGGATGCCCGCGAAGGCCAGAAACCACACCAGAACGGACAGATCGACGTGTACGACCAGTGCGATGTGGAAGAAATCCACCCACGGGAATACGTCGCTGATGTACGGCACGCGCGACAGCACGATGAGCACGGCGAACAGACCCGAAAGCACCAGCGCGCCAACGGCCAGGAACAGCCAGCCGCGTGCAACCTGCCTCGCCTCGCCCGTCGGAGCGGCAAGGGTATACGAATAATTACTCACGAAACCTTCTTTACCCTGAATGGATAACCAGTCATTGCCCGAGCCGCTATCTTATCAAAACGAACCCACCACGCTCGGCAATGAAGTCCACCACCAGCATTCTCCCGGGCTCGAGCGTGACGTCGACCGACCTGACATGGTCGAATCCCTCGGTGCGCACGTCGTCGCGCATGCGCATCTCGAGGCGGTGTTCGCCCGGCGACACGACGAAGGACTCGTACACGTAGGCGGTACCATCCTTAGACAACCCGGTCGGCGGCACCACCTTGCTGAACACGTTCTGCCCATCCAGGTCGAACTCCACCGTCAGGTTCGAACGCTCGCGCGGGCAGTCCATCGGGATGCGTGCCCCAGGCGGCAATCGGGCACGCTGCGCCTCGCTGATTTCCTGGCATTCGCCGACGATCTTGCCCGCATGGGCGAAGCTCACCTTGATCACGGACTTGTCCGGCTCGAGATAGGTATAGGACGGCGAGGTCGAGAAATACCCGACAAAAGCCATCAGCAGTGCGTAGGCGACGAACTGCCCGACATATTTTCCGAACGCTCCCATGTCAGGCCTCCTTTCCGGCTTGTGCGGCAACCGGCTGCGCCGAAGCGCCTGCCTGTCCGTCAAGTGTTTCAAGATCCTGTCCGAAGGCTTCGATCTCCTGACGAAGCGTGCTCAGGTCCGTCGACGAGGCCCAGCGCACACGCACACGATCGCGATCGACCCGCCCGCGCAACTGCGGTGGTCGCTCCCCGGTCAGGCGCTGCTCCATCCAGGTATTGCCCAGGCGGTGCAGGCAGTCGCCTTCGCAACAGCCGGTCACCAGCACCCCATCGGCTCGCCGATCGCGCAATGCGTAGTCGATGAGGGACGGCGGGAGCATGCCGGTGCAGGGAAGGCTCACCGAGGCCACCCCCGGGCCACGCAACTGTTTGACCATTGCTGCATGGTCACAACCATAGACGATGATCTTCTTCTCGCCGTCCTTCAGCCCGGACAGGGCGGCATCCATCTCGTCACGCAACCTGCGGAAGGAGAACTGCGGCAACTCGATCCCCGTTGCCAGATCCTCGGACTTGCGAAACGGCGTGGCCGAGGGGCAGGAACCGGCGCAGATCCCGCAACTGACGCAAAGGTCGGTATCGATCACGACCTCCTTCTTGTGCGCCCGCCCATCCGTACGGGGCCGCATTGTCAGCGCTCCATACGGACAGTCGTTCGCGCACCAGGTGCAGCCGCTGCAGTGCTCGAGGTCGATCACGGCCGCGGGTTCGGCTTTCTTCGGCGGCAGCCAGGGGAAGGCCATCAGCAGGAAGGTGAGCACGGTCAGCAGGATCCAGGTCGCACCGACGCCGATCACGTCGATGACCGGATAGATGAACAGATAGAACCAGTCGAGATTGAGCTCTCCCGGAACGGCCGCCAGATCGGCAATCTCATGGCTCACTGCCGGCTTGATGAACGACAGGACCAGCAGGGCGATCAGGCTCCCGGCCATCAGCGTGCGCGGTGGGTTGATGTTCGGCATCGCGATCCGCATGATGTGGAACCAGATCCCGAATACCAGGAACAGCGGGATGCCCAGCAAATGCAGGAAGCCCATCAGCGTGAAGAAGCGGTCGGACAGTGCCTCCTGCGAGATGAAATTGCGTGCGATCGGATCGGTAAAGATCGGCAGCCAGTCCATGTACTCGGCGCTGACGAGCGCGATGTACTGGGCCAGCATGTCCCAAACGAGCCAGTACCCGGTGATGCCAAGCAGGAACACCATCCACAGCAGCGGCACCCCGGTAAGCCAGGAGTACCAGCGCACCCCACGGTAGCGGTCGCGCACGAATTCGCGGATCAGGTGGAGCAGCATCGTGATCACCGCGGCGTCCGACGCATAGCGGTGCAGGCTCCGCATCACGCCGCCCAGCCACCATTGGTCGTGCGTGAGACGCTCTACGGACTGAAACGCCCCATAGACACTGGTCTCGAAGAAGGCGAACAGGTACAGGCCACTGATGAGGACGATCCAGAAAAAATAGATCGTCAGCGCGCCCAGATGGAAGAAAGGGTTACAGCCGGTACCGAAGACCTGCGTGAAGCGGTCCTCGATCCGGGTCAGGGCTTTCAGTGAAGCCTGACGAAGTGTCGTAGCCAAGGTCGTTCCTCTCTGTTGGATTTTGAGAGGATTGTCCACCCCCAAATTTCAGGAAACCATGATTCAGATCAACCGGCCCGTGGCCGGCGACGCCGGAATACGAATTCCTTCAGCAGAAAAAGGATCGTCGTGCCAATGATCAGGCCCCCGATGGCCATCCCCACGAACAGCGAGTAGTCGAAGTAGTACCGATCCTGCTTCGGGTCGTACGTCGTGCAGAACAGACGCACCCGATTGCCCAGCGCCTCCAGCGCCGTCTCCTGCACGCGCCCCCCGAACACGAGCTGCTTCAGCGGCTCGACCAGCAGGGGCGTATTGAAGACCTCGCCATATACCTGACGGTAGATCTCGCGTTCCTGGTCAATGACGCTCGCCTGCACCAAGTGATCAAAGCCGCGCGGCGAAGGGTAATAGACGAAACCGATCTCCGCAGTCAGCGCCTCGATGGTCTGGCGGTCGGCACTCAGGAATTCCCAGTTCGGCAGGTTGACGCCTTGCTGGCGCGCATAGGTCCGCATCGCCTCGGGCGTATCGCGTGCAGTGTCGAAGCCGATCGTCAGCACCGTGAAGCTCTCATCCCCCAGCGCCGCACGTGCGATCTGCACGACGCGTGACAGATGCTGGGTAGACAGCGAGCAGGTGTGATAGCAACTGGTGAAGATGAGCTGAACCACCAGCGGTTGCCCGGCATAGTCGCTCAGGCGGACTTCCTTTCCGGCGCTATTGACGAAACGATGATCGCTCAGCGTGCGTCCGATCGCCTCCTGGCTGTATCGCAGGGTCGTCTGATAGTCGAACTCGGCGTAGTCCTCCGGGTAGGCGCCGTTCTCGGCAGGCTCCGCATGCGCACTGGCCACGCCCAGGGTGAAAACGAAAAGGAGGAGTACTGCGAAACGAAAACGAAAGGACATGACCGGCCTGTGATGATCTCAAGCGCGCGGGCGCCGCGCAAAGTGACCGCCGAGGCCGGGTACGAGCGAGTCTGCGACCCGGCCGCCCCCTCCCATCGACGACGCCGAATACGACCGTACCCGGCAAAAAACGTTCTACGCGCGAACCGCGATCACCCGAGAAACTGCACGTCGGCGATCGCGGCTGCCAGCAACAGGGTCAGCTGCACGAGCGAGGCATGGAAGTTGGCTCGGGCCATCTTCTCGGACGGATCCTTCAGCAACTGCACATTCTTGTACAGGAACAGGCCTCCGCCGATACAGGCACCCAGCAGGTAGATCCAGCCCATGCCGTACCACATCGGCACGAGCGAAACCGCCACCAGCATCAGGGTGTTGACGAAAATCACCTGAGCGGCCTTGCGGTCGCCAACAACCACCGGCAGCATCGGAACGTCCGCGGCCTTGTAGTCCTTGTGCAGGACGATCGCGAGACTCCAGAAATGCGATGGCGTCCACAGAAACAGGACGACCGCGAAAATGATCGGAAGCGCGCTCAGACCGGGATCGACCGCGGCAGCGCCCGCCAATACGGCGAAGCTCCCGGCCAGTCCGCCGAACACGATGTTCAGCCAGGTACGGCGCTTCAGCCAGGACGTATAGACGATGGAATAGACGAAAGCGCCCAGGAACACGTACAGCGCCGAAGTCGCGTTGAGCGACACGGCAGCCAGCCCCACTGCGGCGACCAGCATCAGTCCGAGGATCACCAGGAAATAGGGGCCGTGACGCAAGGCGCCGGTGACGAACGGCCGATTGCTCGTCCGGTTCATCCGCGCATCGAGGTCACGCTCCATGTATTGGTTGTAACCGCCCGCACTCGCGGACGACATCAGTACCGCAACCGCCAGAGCCACGATCTGCCATGTCTCGAGCCCGGGACCGGGCGTAATGGCAAGGCCGGCCAACGCGGTGAATGCGATCGTGAATCCGATTCGAAGCTTGAAAACGTTCGAAAGCTGCCTGACCAGAATGCTCATGCCAGAATGCTCATGCCAGCCTTATGTTACTCATCGACCTGCTGCGGTTCGAATGCCCACCGGGCCTTTCAGTGGAAGCACTCGGCCAATCCGGTGCAGGCTTGTCCAGAAAACGGAGGGGTGAGACACGCCCACCCCTCCTCGGTCAGCTTAGCTCATCGGCCAGACTGACGACAGGTACATCCAGTTCAGGAAGTAATACACGACGAAGGTCGCCAGGAACACGATCGCCAGCACGAAGGTCCCCGGAGCGACGAAGCCGCTGCCGTGATGCGCCGGCGCCGGGGGTGCCATCGGCAGGGTAGCCGGACGCGCGGTGGTGTATTCGCTCTTGTCCTCGATCTTCTTGCCGAACAGGATCGACCCCACGATGATGATGATGAACATCGCACCACCAATGGCCGATACGACCCCGAAGAACCCGGTGAGGCCCATCATCATGTACGCGGCACCGCCGTACTCGAAGCTGAACGCAGAACCGGAGAAGGCCATGTCCCAGTGACGACGGGATACGCCGAGCGTGCCGGCACCCATCATGAACAGTCCCATCAGCGACGTGCCGATCCCGAAGATGTAGGTCTGCCACTTCGCCCAGGTGGGAAGGACCAGCTCCCGCCGGAACAGCACCGGAACGAGGAAGTAGGTCAGCGCCATGAACGCCAGCGTCGTACCGACCGCGACCGTCGGGTGGAAGTGACCCGGGACGTAGATGGTGTTGTGGATGATCAGGTTGATCTGCTCAGTCCCCATCACGACACCGGTGATGCCGCCGAGGAAGCCGAAACCGACCAGCGAGATGAACATCCCGGAGAACACCGGATTGCCCCACGGAGCCTTGCGCAGCCACTCGAACAGACCGTTCGTGTAGCCCTTCTCACGCTGGGCGACCTCGATACTGCCCGGAACCGTCAGGCCATGGACCATGGAAGCCAGCACCGCCAGGTACATCGCGTAGGAGGTGTTGAAGATCTTCCATTCGGTGCCGACACCCGGATCGACCAGGATGTGGTGCGCCGAAGCGAGCTGCAGGAACAGGATGTACAGCAGGAAGGCCCCGCGGCTGACGCGCTCGGACATCGGACGTGCGCCGAACACGATCGCGGCAATCGCATACCACACGGCGACGTGCGCCGAGACGTTGATCTGCTGCGACGAGTGACCCATGCCCCACCAGATGATCCGGTACATCAGCGGATCGATCTCGCTGATGTAGCCCACCGACCACAGGAAGGTCGGGATCAGGATGATGGCGCCCGAGGCGATCGTGAAGACCGCAATGATGCAGGCGGTCAGCGCACCGAAGGTCACCAGCGGGATGGATCCCTCATACGTCCGTTCGTTCTTCGCGACAACGAGCGTGCCGAGGAAGATGAAGCAGGCGATCAGGGCGCCCACCGCGAACAGGATCAAGCCGAGGTAGAAGTGCGGCGCGGCCGGCATCGGGACATAGGAGGTCATCATGACGCTCGAGCTGCCCTGCAGGATCGCCACTGCGGCGATTGCAGCACCACCCAGCATCAGGAAATAGGCCACCCAGCCCATCTTGGGCGTCGCCAATCGACACCTTAGCAGCGTCGACGAGCAGAAATACAGGATGGCCACCTCGAAATAGATGATCCAGACCAGCAGCGTGACGACACCGTGACCGGTCAGCACCTGGTAGAACATGTCTGCCGGAAGAAGATGCACTGCAGGCCAGCGCGTCAGCACGACGAGCAGGCCGAGCAGCCCCCCGACCGCGAGGAATACGACCGCGGTCACGGCGTTCCACTTGATCAGGGTTTCCGCCGATTTATGGAACACAAGCCCGCTTTGCGGGCAGGTGCGAAATTGCTCACTCATTTATCAGCCCCCTTAACGATCGACAACGTAGATCTTGCCGAGCATCGTGTGGTGCAGGACACCGCAGTACTCGTTACACACGATGGTGTACTCGCCCGACTGGTCAGGCGTGATGGTCAGGGTCATCTGGTAACCCGGAACGATCTGCGCATTGACGTTGAGCGGTTGCAGCGAGAAGCCATGCTGCCAGTCCATCGACGAGATGTGCAGACGATAGGTCTGGTTCTTCTCGAGTTCGAGAATCGGATACCAATCCCACAGCCGGCCGAGCAGGTAGACATCGCTGCCCGCGGGCGGACGAACTACCGGAAACTCGCGTGCCGTTTCGTGACGGACGGTGTAGGCCTTGACCATTTCGTCCACCTTCGCCGAGAAGGCCTGCGGCGTGGTCCGGTAGGCTTCACCCGAGTAGTTCTGTTTTCCGAACACGTGCCAGTACGGCATCATGAAGAACATGAACAGACACCAGACCAGGGCGATCAGGATCCAGGTTCCCTCAACTTTGTCCAGGGGCTGATTTCCCCAGACTCGTTCAGAGGGCGGTAACAGTGCGCTCATAAATTTCCCCCCTAGAAATCAATCATTGTGCGATGGGAATCGAGATGACTTCCATCACGCCCCACAAGATGTAAAAGACCGTCGGCATGACCACGCCGAGGAACAACAGGAGAAACGGGTTATCCAGAATCTGCTGCAAAACCGGAATTTTCTCCTGGCGCTCTTCGCCGGCCCCGGGTGTTTTGGTGGTTTCCTGGACTGGTTCAGTCATGATCCCCCTCGATTTGACAAATTTACCGTTGATATCGACGCGTTCCGGGACGTTCGGATACGCGTACCATCCATCCCCGCGGCGTCGCCGCAATCCCTTACCCCCCAGTAAGGGGTGAGTACCGGATAGTAGACTCTTTTGGTCGAAAAACCTGTTTGATCCATGTCAAACTGGCCGAAAAATGGCGGCCCACCTGCAATTGACCGGTATCAATCCCCCCGAAGCCCATTGTCGGCATCATTCGTCCGAAGCGGTTCGGAGGCCGCCGAGACGACGGACAAGACTACACGATGCGTGGTTCGACCGGCTGGATCCACCGTAAGGCCCGAGTTTCGGCGACTGCGGTTATCATCGGCGCACCGCCACCGTCCCCATACAATTCTACCGGACAGACCATGACCAAGCGTTTTTCCCGGCAGGGCAGCCTGCTGACCATTGCGGTTCTCGCCTCGCTGACCCTGCTCGCAGGCTGCGGCAAGCGTGAGCCGATCGTCTTCACCTTCGAACGACTCAACGCCGACGGTAGTGCATACAACGGATCCGGCGACTATGCCACCGCCCCCTGGGCGTGCGTACTGGACGTTCGCACGAGCCTGATCTGGGAAGTGAAGACCACCACCCCCGGACTGCACGACACGGCCAACACCTACACCTGGCATTTCCCGCCGGAGTCCGAGATCTACACTCGCCGCGATGCCGGCAAGGCCGACGGCGGACGCTGCAATGGGAGCGCATGCGATACCTGGGCGTTTGCCAATGCCGTCAACGAAGTCGGCCTGTGCGGCTACGACGACTGGCGGGTGCCGACCAAGGAGGAACTGGGCAGCATCGTCGACCCGCGCATCCGCCCGCCCGGTCCGACCCTGGATCATCTTTATTTCCCCAATACCTCAACGGCCGAGCACTGGACGTCCAGCACCTATGCCCACCACTCGCCTGGCGCCTGGACGTGGAGCTTTTCCAATGGACTGGATCGGGTCGACCTGAAGGAAAACGCCAAGCACATCCGCCTTGTCCGCGGCGAGGCCGGCGTGGCTCCGGCACCGCCGCGCGGTCCCAAACGCTGACGAAACCGACCGAGGCGTTGATGCGCGCACCTCGCTGGTATCTCGCACTGCTGGTCACAGCCCTGACGATGGCCGTCGCGCTCGCACTGGTCAGCGCGCATATCCGCCTCGTCAATTCGGGGCTCGGATGCACCGACTGGCCCCAGTGCTATGGGCAGATCGGCGCCTACGCCGCCGACGGTGCGACGCGCACCCATCGCGTTCTGGCCAGTGCCCTCGGGCTGGTCGTCCTCGTCGTTGCCGGTGCAGCACTGTGGCCGCGGATGCGTTTCACGAACTGGGGGTCGCCGGTCGCGCTGCTGCTCGTCATGATCGGCCTTGCCGTACTCGGCAACTGGTCATCCGGGCTGCTGCGGCCAGGGGTCGTTCTCGCCAATTTCACCGGAGGGATCGTGATGGCGGCCCTGCTCTGGTGGATGCTGATCGCAGCGCTTCGGACGCATGCCCTCCCTCCTCCGGACAGGAATCGCACGGCCTTGCACGGGTGGTCCGTTTTCGCGATCGGCCTGCTGTTCATCCAGATCCTGCTCGGCGGACTGGTGAGCGCTTTCTTTGCCGCCCTTGCCTGTGGGACCTCACCGACGTGCGGCGGAAGCTGGATGCCAGGGTTGCCGTGGACCGAGCTGTCGGCGCTGGCCGGACAGCTCGAACTCGACGCGAGCGGTCGTGTGATCGTCGGCGACACTCTTGCCGGCCTGCACATGAGCCACCGACTGCTTGGTTTCGCGCTGGTCCCGGTGCTCGGCCGGGTCGCCTGGCTGTTCCATCGAGATGGCCGCAGCGGCCTGGCGCTGACCATTGCCGCGATCACGCTCGCAGAGATCGCACTCGGGGTCGTATCGGTCCAACTCGGCCTGCCCGCGTGGATCGTACTCGCGCACTATGCACTGGCGCTGGCCCTGCTGCTATTGCTGCTGGGCGAGGCGAATCGATTCGCCGCACCGGCGCGCCACGGTGTGGCAGCGTGCTGAACGGCCACGCCGAAGACATTGCAGTGCGGAAGAAAACTGATTTTTCCAGGGAGAAGATGCAGTGAATGCCATGGATGGGAACCCGCGCGATCGAATGCACATTGCGATCTGGTTGCTGACCTGCTGTGCGCTGATTCTGGGGATTGTCCTGATCGGAGGCCTCACGCGGCTGACCGGCTCCGGCCTGTCGATGGTGCAATGGAAGCCGACCAGCCTGCTGCCGCCTCTCAACGAGGTCCAGTGGCTGGCCGAGTTCGCTCTGTATCGCCAATCGCCGGAATACCGCTACGTCAACATCGGCATGACGGTCGAGGGATTCAAGTCGATCTTCTGGCTCGAATACATCCACCGCATGATCGGGCGGTTCATCGGCCTGGCCTTCCTGTTGCCCTTCCTCTATTTCTGGATTCGCGGCAAGATCGAGCGCGGCCTGCTCCCGAAGCTGATCGCGATGTTCATCCTCGGCGGCATGCAGGGCGTGCTCGGGTGGTTCATGGTCGCCAGCGGCCTGTCCGAGGACCCGCACGTCAGCCAGTACCGGCTGACCGCGCACCTCGGGCTCGCCGTCGTGATCTACGTCTACATCCTTTGGGTCGCGCTCGATCTGCTGGCGCGTGACAAGGTCCGCTTCGACCCTGACGTCCCTTCGCTGCGGCGTTTCGCATCGGGCCTGACCGCGTTCGCATTTGTGACGATCCTCTCGGGCGGTTTCGTCGCAGGACTCAAGGCAGGGTATGCGTACAACACCTTCCCGCTGATGGGTGGGCAGTGGATTCCGGACGGGCTGTTCTCACTGCAGCCCCTGTGGTCGAACTTCTTCGATAACGTAGTCACCGTGCAATTCACACACCGCATGCTCGCAATCACGCTGTTCGCGTTGATCTTGGCATTGTGGCTGGGTGCCCGAAAATACACCCTGGACTCCGGTACGCGGATCGCGCTTCACGCCACGCTGGGTCTTGCCGTCCTGCAGGTCACGCTGGGCATTTCGACCCTGGTGATGCACGTCCCGATCGGGATCGCATCCGCACACCAGACCGTTGCCGTCGTGCTGCTCACGGCGCTCGTGGTCCTTGCGCACCGCTTGCGTCGGCCGCAAGGCATCCCTCTGTAATCGATCTTCGGAACAGCCCGGAAACGCCGGCCCGTCCGGGCCGGTATCGGTCGTTCAGGGCTTCAGGGTCGCGAACCAGGCCGCGAGATCGTTGATCTCGTCATTGCCGAGTTCGGCCGCAGCCGGCGACATCAGGGGGTCCTCGCGGATCCCGTCGCGGAACTTGCGCATCTGCTTGATGAGATAGTCGGCTTTCTGCCCGGCCAGGTTGGGCCATTCACGGTTCGGACTGCGACCGTCGGCGCCGTGACACTCTGCGCACGCACCCGCCAGCTCCCGCCCGCGCTCGGCGATGCCATCACCCGGCGGGCTGGTGTGATCGGCCGGCAGGCCAGAGTAATAGGCTGCCAGGTCGCGAATGTTCCTATCCGTCAGCGGACGCGCCATCGGCGTCATCAGCGAATCCTTGCGTGTCCCTTCCCGGAACGCATTCATCTGCTTGATCAGGTAGAGATCGTTCTGCCCCGCGATGTTCGGCCAGCGCTCGTTGCGCCCGATACCGTCCATGCCATGGCAGCTTGCGCAAGCACCGGTCGCCCTCGCCATGCCTGCCGCAGCATCCCCTGCGAGGACGACCTGAGGCACGGCCAAGACCGCGGCGACGGCAAATGAAACGGCAAGGAACTTCATCATGCAATCCGCATACAGGTTGAAACGTTCGTGTTCTGGAGCATACGGCAGAGGCGCCGACCAGGTTTCGGACCTTGGGCGCTCCCGATGCAGGCCCGACCGCTGGTGCCGACAGTCTGACTCGAACAGACGACCTACCGCTTACAAGGCGGTTGCTCTACCAACTGAGCTATGCCGGCGCGCGGCGGATTATAGCGCAACTCGGGGGAGGGGCCGGTGCGTCCTCCCCGCGCGCCACGCCGGAACGACGACCTGTCCCGGATCAGGCCTCCAGGGCAACCGGGTCGAGTCGACGGCCCTGCTGCCCCAGCAAGGCATGCAGTGAAACGATCGATCCGATCATGATGAGGGCCGGCGACTTCAGCGCGGCCTTGCGTACCGCTTCCACGATGGTCCCGAGGGTCGCCGTCACCGTAACCTGCTCGGGCGTCGTGCCGGCATGGACAACCGCTGCCGGCGTATCGGCCGGCAATCCATGTCGGGACAATTCACGGCAGATGATTTCGAGTGCGCCGAGCCCCATGTAGATCACGACGGTCTGGTGCGGACGCGCGAGCGCCGGCCAGTCGAGATTGACCGTACCATCCTTGAGGTGCCCGGTCGTAAAGACCACGGTACGCGAATGATCGCGATGCGTCAGGGGCATGCCCGTACAGGCCGAGATCCCGGATGCGGCCGTGATCCCGGGCACGACCTCGCACTCGATCCCGGACGCGAGCAGCTCTTCCATCTCCTCGCCGCCACGGCCGAAGATGAACGGGTCGCCGCCCTTCAGGCGCACCACCCTGAGCCCCTCGAGGGCGAGATCCACCAGCAAGCGGTTGATCTGGTCCTGCGGGAGCGCATGATTGCCGGCCTCCTTGCCTGCATAGATCCGCCGCGCCGAGGGATTGAGCAAGTCGAGAACACCTTCTCCGACAAGGTGATCGAACACGACCGCCTCGGCCTCGCGCAGGACTCTCGCGGCCTTCAGCGTCAGAAGTTCCGGGTCGCCCGGGCCTGCACCGACCAGAAATACCTTGCCCGGCTCCCTGCCCGTCTTCGGTCTGGCGGCGTAACGCCTCGCGGCATCAAGGCTGAACTGCTCGCTCATCAATGACTCTCCTGTACTGCCGCATCGAAACCGTCTCACGGCCATTTTTTGACATTGAACAACAAATCGTCCCTGGTCGCCACTTTATCCCTACGGCCATCCGGGGAAATTAACGCACATCAAGGAGCACCAAAAGTACGGCGTCGATACTCGACCCGACCGATGCTTGGTATGCTTGGTCGTGCCGGAAGACGGTTTTCCGGCTGCCGCCCAGAATCGAGAAAACGAGGTTTCATCCGTGTTTTTGCGCCGTTTCACCCTCCCGATCGCCGTCGCAGCCAGCCTGATCGGCGGCCATGTCCAAGCCGAAACGCCGATCCCCGACGACGACCGGATCCAACAGCTGGTCCATCTGGTTCGCCAGGATTGCGGTTCCTGCCATGGCCTGACCCTCAAGGGCGGGCTCGGCCCTGCCCTGCTTCCGGAGACGCTGCGCGACAAGCCCGCGGAAGGCCTGGTCGCCACCATCGTCAGCGGGCGCCCCGGGACGCCGATGCCGCCCTTCCGCGGCATCGTGACCGAAGACGAGGCCGCTTGGATCGTGGATCGGCTGATGAACGGGTTTCCCGAGGGCGATGGCCCCATTCCCGCTGCGACCCCGCAATGATCCCCAAAGTTCGCGAGAGACTTATGAAATTCAAGCAGATGATCCAACGCGCGAGCTGGCTGCTGCCGGCCCTGCTCCTGTCGACCGGCACGATCGCGCAAAGCCTGTCACCACGCGGCACGGGCGATCTCGGGGTCGTCATCGAGCGCGCGACCGGAGAGGTGCAGATCGTGGAGAGCACCGGGCGAAGCAGCCTCGCACAGGTCTCCGGACTGGGCGACCTTTCCCACGCGTCGATCGTGTTTTCGCGCGACACCCGTTATGCGTTCGTCTTCGGGCGTGACGGAGCCCTGACCAAGGTGGATCTGCTCGATGCGAAGATCGTCGGACGCGTCGTCCAGGCCGGCAATGCCATCGGCGGTGCGATTTCCCAGGATGGGCGCATCCTGGTCGCACAGAACTACGAACCGGGTGGAATCAAGGCCTTCGATACCGAGACCCTGGAACAGATCGCCGAGGTGCCCGCATATTACGGCAACGACGGCCAGCGGGCGAAGGTCGTCGGATTGCGTGACCTTCCGGGGAATCGCTTCGTGTATTCCCTTTTCGAGGCAGGCGAGATCTGGCTCACAGACCTCTCCGATCCGTCCAATCCGGTCACCGAGCGTTTCCCGGCGGGCAAGCAGCCCTACGATGCGCTGGTTACACCCGACGCACGCTACTACATCGCCGGTCTGTTCGGCGAGGACGGCCTGTCGATGCTCGACCTGTGGAAGACCGACCAGGGGGTGCGGACGATCCTCCCCGGATACGGTCGCGGCGAGGAACCTCTTCCGGTCTACAAGATGCCGCATCTGCGCGGATGGGCAGTCGCGGGCGGCCGCGCCTATCTGCCGGCGATCGGGCGCCACGAGGTGCTCGTGGTCGAACTGGGCACCTGGAAGGAAGTCGGGCGCATCCCGGTCAAGAGCCAGCCGGTGTTCGTGATGGCCCGCCCCGACGGACGCGAGGTCTGGGTCAACTTCGCATTCCCCGACAACAGCTGGATGCAGATCATCGATACGCTCGAGAACGAGGTCGTCCACACCTTCGAACCCGGCCGGGCGATCCTCCACATGGAGTTCACACCAAAAGGCGAGCACATCTGGATTTCCGCACGCGACGACAACAAGGTCGTGATCTATGACACGCGCACGCGTGAAAAACTCGGCGAACTTCCGGCAACGAGTCCGAGCGGCATCTTCTTCACGAGCCGCGCGTTCCGTAGCGGTTTCTGAGATGTCGGGTACCGCGCACGCACCCTCGATCAACGATTCGATCAAGCGGATCGCACCGGAACCGGGCAGTGCGGATTTCCGCCTGCTGAACGACTATCAGCGCGATTTTCCGCTGGTGCCCCGCCCGTTTGCAGCCGTAGCGGCGGACGTCGGGCTCGACGAGGAAGCCGTGCTGAACCGCTTCCGCAGCTTTACAGAAGACGGCGTCGTCAGCCGCATCGGTGCCGTCTTCGCACCCAGGCGCCTGGGCGCGAGCGCACTGGCCGCGCTGTCGGCCCCGGAAGCGCGCATCGAGGAGATCGCCGCCCGCGTCAACGCGGTCGCCGAGGTCAATCACAACTACCTGCGCGAACACGCGTTCAACATGTGGTTCGTGATCACGGCCGAGTCGGGCAAGCGTCTGTCCGAGGTCGTATCAGGCATCGAGCACGACACGGGATGTACCGTACTCGTCCTTCCGCTCGAAGAGGAGTTCCATATCGACCTGGGGTTCTGCCTGGCGGGCACCGCTCGCACCGCCCCGGCCGCAAGCCCGCTCGCCCTGCCCGCGCTGGGCGAGGCGGCATGTGCCATGCCCGAAGTCGAACGCACGCTCACGCGTGCGCTCCAGTCCGGTCTGCCGCTGGAGCTTCGGCCGTTCGAAGCCCTGGGTCGAAGCATCGGCCTGTCGGAGCAGTTGGTCATCGAGTTGATCGAACGCTGGCAGTCCGACGGCCTGGTCAAGCGCTTCGGCGTGGTCGTGCGCCACCATGAGCTGGGCTTCCGCGCCAACGCGATGTGCGTCTGGGACATCCCATGCGAGCAGGTCAGCGCTGCCGGCCGCGCCCTGGCGGCAGAGCCGGACGTCACGCTCTGCTATCGCCGCACGCGCGTCCCTCCGCACTGGCCCTACAACCTGTTCTGCATGATCCACGGCAAGTCGCGCGACGTCGTCGAGCGCATCCGCAACGACCTCGCTACCCGTCTCGGACTCGACCAATGGCCGCATGCCGTGCTGTTCAGCACACGTCGATTCAAGCAACGCGGGGCTCGCTACCTTCCCGCAAAGAAGCGGGAGCACGACGCATGAAGCCCTCCCTGTCCACCCCGGACATCGCACCCGACGAGATCGACCGGCGGATCATCAACGCCTTGCAAGGGGAGTTCCCGTTGTCGAGGACCCCGTTTGCAGACGTGGGCAAGGCGCTCGGACTCGATGAAGCGGAGATCCTCTCCCGCCTGTCCAGCTTGCTCGAGACGCGCACGCTCACGCGCTTCGGCCCGATGTTCCAGATCGAACGCATGGGCGGCGCCTTTTGTCTTGCGGCGATGCAGGTCCCCGAGGAACGCTTCGAGACGGTCAACACCGAAGTCAACGCCTTCTCCGAAGTCGCTCACAACTACCGGCGCGAACACGCACTGAACATGTGGTTCGTGCTCGCCACAGAACGCCCGGAAGGCATCCACGATGCGGCTGTCCGCATCGAGGCCGCGACCGGCATCCCGGTATTCCTGTTCCCGAAGGAACGCGAGTACTTCGTCGAAATGAAGCTGGAGGCGTGATGTCCGCGCAGGCACAGAGGGAAGCATCCCGCACCCCGCAACTCGACGAAATCGACCGCCGCATCGTCCTGGTGACCCAGGGCGGCCTTCCGCTCGTACCGGACCCCTGGGGTGCAGTGGCCGACGAGGTCGGCATTGCCGTCGATGAACTCCTGCAGCGCGTGCAGGTCATGCTCGATGGCGGAGTGATCCGCCGGATCGGCGCGGTTCCCAACCATTATGCGATCGGCTATACCGCCAACGGCATGAGCGTATGGGACATCGCCGACGAGGAGATCGACGCGGTCGGCGAATTCGTCGGCGCTCTCGATTTCGTGACGCACTGCTACCGGCGTCCGAGGCGCCTGCCCGAATGGCCCTACAATCTCTTCGCAATGGTGCACGGGCGCAGCCGCGAAGCCGTCTGCCAGCAGATCGACGACATCGCACACCTGCTGGCCGAGCGCTTTCCCGGCGCGTGCCGCAGTCGCGACGTATTGTTCTCTTCCGCGATCCTCAAGAAGACGGGATTGCGGATCGGCCAGTGACCCGGCCCGTCGGCCGGGTTTGACCGCAATCATTTTTCCGCACGACGCGCTGCGGTCTAATGGCATCCGAACCGGAGAAGCCCGATGTTTCGAATTTCCCATTTCATCCGCGAACTCGACCACCCGACCCCCGTCGGCCCCCGTCGCAATCCACCCGGCCCGGTCGTGATCTGGAACCTGATCCGGCGCTGCAACCTCACCTGCAAGCACTGCTATTCGATCTCGGCCGACAGCGATTTCCCCGGCGAGCTCGACACCGCCGAAGTGTTCAAGGTCATGGACGATCTCAAGGCCTTCCGGGTGCCGGTGCTGATCCTGTCCGGGGGCGAGCCGCTGTTGCGCAAGG
>JBJHDM010000038.1:0-31725 GCA_050486545.1 Rhodocyclaceae bacterium
AGCTCATCGAGGACATGCTGGCGTATTCGCGCATGGAGCGCCGTGCGCTGGAACCGCAACTCGTCGATCTTGCCGAACTCGTGGGCGCCGTAGTGCAGGCAGGGCTGGCCGAGGGGGAAGGACGCAGCATCCTCGTTGACGACCGGGTTCCGTCACTGCGGATGCATGTCGACCGCGAGGGCCTGACGATGGTGCTGCGCAACCTGATCGAGAACGCCCTCAAGTTCAGCCGCCATGCGGAAGAAGCGCGCATCGAAGTCGGCGCGCGCGAGGAGGCCGAGCACGTGGTGTTGTGGGTGCGGGACAATGGCATCGGGTTCGACATGAAGTACCATGACCGCATCTTCGACATCTTCCAGCGGCTCCACCGTGCAGAGGACTATCCCGGTACCGGGATCGGGCTCGCATTGGTGAAGAAGGCCGTGGCGCGCATGAAAGGACGTGTCCGGGCCGAGAGCGCTCCGGGCGAGGGCGCGATCTTCTATCTGGAGTTGCCGCGATGACCGACGACCGAAAACGTCCCGCTCGAGGGCCGGCGACGCACTGTAAGGCCCCGGGCCGATGACGACACGGCTGCTTTACGTCGAAGACTCGGAATCCGACGCCGACCTGACCCGGCGCGCACTCGAGCGCAGCGCGCCCGATCTGGAACTGCTGCGGGTGCCCACGCTCGCCGAGGGCAGAAGGTGGCTCGCGGAGGATTCGGGGTTCGAAGTCGTATTGCTCGACCTGAGCCTGCCCGATGGCAGTGGGCTCGAGTTTCTCACCGAAATCCGTGAAAGGAACCTGCCGGTCGTCGTGGTGATGCTGACCGGCTCGGGCGACCAGTCGGCGGTGATCGCGTCGATCAAGGCCGGTGCCGACGACTACCTGGTCAAGCACGGCGACTATCTGAAGCGCCTGCCGCAACGCATCGAGGAGGCGCGTGTGCGAAGCCGGGCCCATTCGGCGATGCGCAATCGCGGCTTGCGGGTGTTGTATGCGGAACACAACGCATTCGACGCCGACCTGGCCAGGCGTCACCTGGCCCAGTATGCGCCGCACATCCGGCTCGACATCGTCGCGACCGCCGATCAGGTGGTCGAACGGGTGACGGCGCACGATGCGGGCCGAACGTCGTTCGACGTGCTGCTGCTCGATTTTCGCCTGCCGGGCATGGACGGACTGGAGGTGTCGCGGCTGCTGCGCCAGGAACACGCGTTCTCGCGCCCCATCGTGCTGATTACCGGGCATGGCAGCGAGGAACTGGCGGCCAATGCCCTGCGCTTCGGGCTCGACGACTATCTGTCCAAGCGCGACGGTTATCTGTTCGAACTCGCGGCGACGCTCGAGAAGGTCCATCGCCAGGCGCAGCTCGTGCGCGAGGAAATGCGCCTGCGCGAAACGTCCGAGCGCCTCGAGCGCCTGTTGTCGGCGAGCCCGACCCTGCTCTATACGCTGGCGGTCGAGGAGGGCAGGATGCGCTCCACGTGGGTCAGCGGAAACGTCGAGCGGATTCTCGGCTTCACGATCGAGGAAGTGCTCGCGCCGTCCTGGTGGTGGGACCATGTCCATCCCGATGATCGCGACAAGGCATCGACCAGCGTGGAGGACCTGCTCGCCAGCGGTCAGCGCGTCCACGAGTACCGCTTCCTGGACCGTGAAGGCCGGCAGCGCTGGGTGCACGACGAGATGCGCCTGCTGTGCGACGCGCAGGGGCGTCCGGTCGAGATCGTCGGCACATGGACCGACATCAGCGCGACCAAGTATTCCGAGGAGCAACTGGAATACCTGTCGCACTTCGATCCGCTCACCGACCTGCCCAATCGCTCGCTGCTGAAGTCCCGTCTGACCTTCGTACTCGAGGAGGCTCGGCGGCACGAGAGCATGATCGCGTTGCTCTACATCGATCTCGACCGCTTCAAGAACATCAATGACAGCCTTGGCCATCCGACCGGCGACGAGGTGCTGGTCAAGATCGCGCGACGGCTTTCGGGGGGGCTCGACTGCGAATGCACGCTTGCGCGGCTCGGCGGCGACGAGTTCGCCGTGGTCATGGAGTGCCTCGAGTCGCCGGACGAAGCGGCCGCCGTAGCGCGCCGCGTCATCGAGCTGGTCGAGCAGCCGGTGTGGGTGTCGAGCGGTCAGGACGTGATCCTGAGCGCGAGTGTCGGCATCAGCCTGTTTCCGAGCGACGGCGATTCGGCCACCGAACTGATCCAGCATGCCGATGCCGCACTGTATCGTGCCAAGGACCAGGGGCGCAGCACCGCGCAGTTCTACCTTTCCACGTTGACGGCGGAAGCGAACGAGCGGATGGAACTGGAACTGCAGTTGCGGCGGGCGCTGGAACGAGGTGAATTCCGCGTGCACTACCAGCCTCTGATGGTGCTGGACGGCTCTTCCCCATCCATCGGCGCCGAAGCGTTGTTGCGCTGGCAACCGGCGGATGCGCCGATGATCGGTCCCGATCGTTTCATCCCTCTGGCCGAGGAAACCGGTCTCATCGTATCGATCGGCGAGTGGGTCCTGCACGAGGCCTGCAAGCAGGCCAGGCAATGGCTCGACCGCGAGCTGCCCTTCGGGCCGATCGCGGTCAATCTGTCGGTGCGCCAATTCCGCCAGAGCAACATCGTCGAAAAGATTGCCGAGGTGCTCGAGCGCACCGGGCTACCCGCATCGATGCTTGAACTCGAGATCACGGAATCGGCCCTGATGACCGACGTCGAGGGGGTGGTGATGCGGCTCGATGCGCTGCGGGCGCTCGGGGTCGGGCTGGCCGTCGACGATTTCGGGACCGGTTACTCGTCGCTCGCCTACCTCAAGCGTTTCCCGTTGCACAAACTCAAGATCGACCAGAGCTTCATCCGCGGCATGTCGCCCGAGAGCAACGACGAGGCGATTGTCACCGCGACGATCGCGATGGCGCGCAGCCTGGGCCTGAGGACCCACGCGGAGGGCGTCGAGACGGCGGCGCAGCTCGACATCCTGCGGGAGCTGGGCTGCCATGCCTATCAGGGCTACATCGTCAGCCGGCCCGTGCCGCCCGAGGAGTTCGAACGACTCCCGGTCCTGACGGGAAGGGTGCAGGACGCATGAGCGACTGTCCATGCGGCGGATGGATGCATCGACGCCGAGGGTATACACTGCGCCGCTGCCGTCCCAGAGTCTGACCCGGTGTCCTCCATGAGCGCCTGTTTGCCCCCCCGCGTGTTCGACGTCGCCCTGCTCGGCCAGGTGTTTACCCCGGAACCGGTGGTGCAGGCCATGCTCGGGCTGCGTCGCCGGCATGGGCGGGTGCTGGAGCCGTCCTGCGGCGATGGCGCCTTTCTGCGGCACCTTCCCGCTGCGGTCGGGATCGAGGTCGATCCGGCGCACTGTCCGCCCGGCGCGCTCAACCTGGACTTCTTCGCCTACCCCGACGAAGAACGCTTCGAGACGATCATCGGCAATCCGCCCTACGTCCGCTTCCAGGATGTGCCGGCCGCGACGCGGGCGCGGCTGCGCACCGGCCTGTTCGACGGGCGTTCCAATCTCTATCTTTTCTTCATCGAAAAGTGTCTCCGCCACCTCGTGCCGGGCGGCGAACTGATCTTCATCACGCCGCGCGACTTCCTCAAGGCGACCTCGGCGGTAAAGCTCAACCGCCTCCTGTACGAGCACGGTACGATCACCGACGCGATCGAGCTGGGCGATGCGCGCATCTTCGACGATGCGGTGCCGAACTGCCTGATCTGGCGCTTCGAGAAGGGCCGCTTCGATCGTAGCGTGCGCTACGCCGAGATCGGCGTCGCATGCCCGCTGGTGCCCGCGCTGGCCTCGCCGGCGTGGCAGACACGCCACCTCGTCGAATGCGCCGGCCATCTGATGTTCGCCCGCAGCGAACACGCATTGCGCCTGTCCGATGTCGCGTTCGTCAAGGTCGGTGCCGTCTCGGGCGCCGACGCGATCTACGCCGATCGGGTGCACGGCAATCGCGACTTCGTCTGTTCGGAGACGGTGCGCAGCGGCCGCACGCGTCGCATGATCTGGTGCCGGCCGGGGGATCCGCCACCGCCGCCGCGCGTCCTCGAGCCGCATTACGAACGGCTCGTTGCACGGCGTATCCGGCCGTTCAACGATTCGAACTGGTGGCAGTGGGGGCGCGGCTACTACGAGTCGGATCGCCCGCGCGTCTATGTCAACGGCCGAACCCGGGCGTCCCGCCCCTTTTTCGTCCATGACTGCCGGCATTACGACGGCGCGGTGCTGGCTGTGTTCCCCCATGATCCGTGGGTCGATGTTCATGCCCTGTGCGAGGCGCTCAACGACGTCGACTGGGCCGCACTCGGGTTCGTGTGCGATGGACGTTTCCTGTTTACGCAACGCAGCCTGGAAAACGCCCCGTTGCCCGCAGCGCTGGAACGATTCGTTCCAGCGGCGGTCGGCTGAGAAACCCGGCTCGTCGGCAGCCTCCGGCCCGGGAGTCGGTGCGGCGGTGGTGTAATATTGGTCGAAAACCTGTTGCCGCCAAGCGTGCGGCCTCCCTTCAGAGAACAGCGAACATGGTCCCTCATCTGACAACTGCGTTGACCGGCCCCCTGCTTGAACTCGAGCGGCGGTTCCTGGACCACGCCACCGAGATCGAACAGTGGATGCGCGTGCAGTGGCGCGATCATCTGCCGCCGTTCTACGGCTCTACCGATCTGCGCAATTCGGGTTTCAAGCTCGCACCCGTCGATCTGAACCTGTTCCCGGGCGGCTTCAACAACCTCAACGAGGTGTTCATGCCCTTGTGCGTGCAGGCGGCGCAAGCCGCGATCGAGCGGATCTGTCCGGACGCGCGCAATCTGCTGCTGGTTCCGGAGAACCACACCCGCAACCAGTTCTACCTGCAGAACGTGGCCCAGCTCGTCTCGATCCTGAACCTGACCGGGCTGACCGTGCGCATCGGCAGCCTGCTGCCGGAGATCACCGAACCCACCACGATCGAACTGGACAATGGCGCGACCCTGACCCTCGAACCGCTGGTTCGCAGCGGTGGACGGATCGGCGTGGCGGATTTCAGCCCGTGCGCGGTGCTGCTCAACAACGATCTTTCGGCCGGAATCCCGCCGATCCTGACCGGCCTCAGCGATCAGAAACTGATTCCGCCGCTGCATGCCGGCTGGCACGCCCGGCGCAAGTCACGCCATGCCGAGGCCTACGACCGTGTTGCGCGTTCGTTCGCGGAGGTGATCGGCATCGATCCGTGGCGGATCAATCCGGCCTTCGATGTGTGCCGGCATGTGAATTTCCAGGAGCGGACCGGTGAGGAGTGCCTGGCCGAGAAGGTCGATGCGCAGCTCACGCAGATTCGCGAGAAATACCGCGAGTACGGCGTCGAGGAAACCCCGTTCGTCGTCGTCAAGGCCGATGCCGGGACCTACGGCATGGGCGTCATGACGGTCAAGGATGCATCCGAGGTCAAGGGGCTCAATCGACGCCAACGCAACAAGATGGCGGTCGTCAAGGAGGGCCTGCAGGTCCAGGAGGTGATCATCCAGGAAGGGGTGCACACCTTCGAAACCCTCGATGGAGCGGTTGCGGAGCCGGTCGTCTACATGATGGATCACTATGTGGTAGGGGGTTTCTACCGCGTGCACACCGAGCGCGGACGCGACGAGAACCTGAATGCGCCGGGCATGCATTTCCGTCCACTCGCATTCGACACCTGCTGCTCGCTGCCCGATCTCGACCAGGGGCCGGATGCGCCGCCGAACCGCTTTTATGCCTATGGCGTGGTGGCACGTCTCGCACTGCTCGCGGCGTCGATGGAGATCGCCGAGACCGCGCCGGTTGCGGCCGAACTGGCGGCCTGACATGCCGCTGCGACTCGCCTTCATCCTCGACCCCCTCGACGGGCTCAAGGCCTACAAGGATTCCAGCGTTGCGGTGATGCGCGAGGCCGCGCGCCGCGGCCATTCGGTGTTCACCATGCAGCGCGAGGCCCTGGCCTGGCGCGACGGAGAAGTCTTCGCGCAGATGCTCGAGGTGCATCCTGCCGGCGACGACAAGCGATGGTACGAACCGGGCGAGTCGGGCGTGTATTCCCTGACTGCCTTCGATGCGGTGCTGATGCGTCAGGATCCTCCGTTCGACTTCGAGTACGTGACGGCCACCTGGCTGCTCGAACGTGCCGTTGCGGCCGGTGCGCGCGTGTTCAACCATCCGCGCGCGATCCGCGATCATTCCGAGAAACTGGCCATCACGGAGTTCGAATCGTTCCTCGCGACGACGCTGGTGGCCCGCGACGCCGGGGAGATCCACCGCTTCATCGACGAGCTGGGGGACGTCGTGCTCAAGCCGCTCGACGGCATGGGGGGCAGCCAGATCTTTCGCGTGCGCGCCCAGGACCCGAACCGCAACGTCATCGTCGAGACGCTGACCCACGAAGGCGCACGCACGATCATGGCCCAGCGCTATCTGCCGGCGATCGTCGACGGGGACAAGCGGGTCCTCCTGATCGGGGGTGAAGTCGTGCCGCAGGCGCTGGCGCGCATTCCGCGCGCGGGAGAGACCCGGGGCAATCTCGCCGCGGGCGGGCGGGCCGTAGCGATGCCCTTGACTGCACGCGAGCGCGAGATCGCCGAGCATCTGGCGCCGATCCTGTGGTCGCGCGGCCTGATGGTGGTCGGACTGGACGTGATCGGCGGACATCTGACCGAGATCAACGTCACCAGTCCCACCTGCTTCGTCGAGATCGAGGCGCAAAGCGGGTTTTCCGTCGCCGGACTCCTGATCGACCGGATCGAGCAGGCGTGCGCGTGATGGCCGGGCGAATCCTTCGCGGGCGCATCGCCCGCGTCCTGCTTGCCTGCGTGTTCGTGCTGTCCCTCGCGGCCTGCTCGCAGCCGCAGCTCTTCCACCAGGAATCCTACGTGTTCGGGACCCGGGTGGACCTGACGATCCATGGCAAGTCGCACGAACTGGCCGCGTCGGCAATGGGCGAGGTGCTTCGCGAGTTCGATCGCCTGCATCGGGCCTATCATGCGTGGGAGCCGTCCGAATTGACCGTGCTGAACGAGGCGATCGCGCGTGGAGAGCCGGCGACCGTCTCCGACGAGTTGGCCTTCCTGCTACGGGACGCGCAACGCGTCGCCGAAGAGGGCGACGGATTGTTCGACCCCGCGCTCGGCGCGCTGATCGCACTGTGGGGGTTTCACGACGACGAGTTCGTCCCGGTCCGGCCGGATTCCGACGCCATCCAGGCGCTGCTCGATACCCGTCCGCGCATGGCCGACCTGAGCATCGACGGCAACCGCGTCACGAGCACGAATCCCGCGGTGCAGATCGACCTGGGCGGGTATGCCAAGGGCTATGCGCTGGATCGCGCGATCGAGATCCTGCGCGCGAAAGGGATCGAAAACGCCCTGGTGAATATCGGCGGCAACGTCATGGCACTCGGCGCCAAGGGGAACACCCCCTGGCGTCTGGGGATCCAGCATCCGCGGGAACCCCGTCCGCTGGCGACCCTGCCGCTCTACGACGGCGAAGCCATCGGCACCTCGGGGGACTACCAGCGCTTCTTCGAACTCGACGGTGAGCGCTTCGCGCATCTGCTCGACCCCCGTACCGGTCAACCGGCCGTCGGGACGCAGTCGCTGACGGTCCTTATCACCCCCCGGGAGCATGCCGGGACGCTGTCGGATGCAACCAGCAAGGCGCCGTTCATCGCCGGTGACGAGTGGCGTCACTACACCCGTCGCCACGGCGTCGAGCACGTCCTGCGGGTGGCCGAGGACGGGCGCATCGAAGTCACGCGGGCGCTGCGCGCACGGCTGCAGATTCCGTCGGGGATCGGGCCGGTCACGGTCGTCGATTGAGGAGGGGGCGGTCGCCGGAGAAGCGGCCCTGAACAGGGCGAATGCCCGGAGGAGGCGAATGGACAGCAAGGAACTGGGACTGGTGCTGGCGCAGCAGTTGCTGGACGTGGAGGATCTGCATTACGGCTGGTGGGAAGCGGGCGAGGTGCCCACGCTTGCGGCGCTGCGCAATGCCCAGGAGCGCTATTCGGAACGGCTGATCGCGACGCTCGCGGAGCACTGCCCGGCCGGCGGGCGGATCCTCGACGTCGGTTGCGGCACCGGGCATCTGCTTGAAAAGCTGCTGAAAGCCGGCTATCGGGTCGACGGCGTGATTCCCGCGCCCTGGCTTGAGCAGCGTGTGCGAGAGCGCATCGAGCGCCTGCAGCCCGCGTATCGTCCGGAGGTGTTTCCGTGTCGCCTCGAGGAGCTGCCGGACACGGCGCGTGGGCAGCCGTACGACCTCATTCTGTTTTCCGAGAGCTTCCAGTACGTCCCGCTCGAGGACAGCCTGCCGAAGATCCGCTCGCTGCTCGTGCCGGGCGGCAAAGTGGTCGTGTGCGACTTCTTCAAGACCGAGCACCACGGCGACCGCAAGCCGGGTGACAAGAGCTTTGGCGGGGGGCACCGGCTCGATCGCTTCTACCTGGCACTGGCCGAACACCGATTCGGGATTCTTCGCGACGACGACATCACCCGGTTCATCAGCCCGTCGGTCGCCCTGGTCGATCAGATCCTGCGCCAGCGTATCGCCCCGGCCTGCGGGACGCTCGACCAGTTCCTCGCGGAGCGCATCCCGCGCATCCGCCGCTTCGTGTTGTGGCTGTATCGGAAGAAACTTGCCAAACTCCGCTACAAGTACCTGGAAGAGCACCGTACCCAGGAAGTATTCGAGCGCTACAAGTCCTATCGACTGATCGTGCTCGAACCCATCGGAGACTGATCGCAACCGACCTTTGCGGGACCGACGATGACGCCGTATCGCACCGAACTCGATCGCCTGGCGATCTTCACAATGGTGATCCTGTGCACGATCTGGGGCCTGCAGCAGGTGGTTGTCAAGCTTGCCAATGCCGGGATTTCGCCGATCTGGCAGTGTGGCTTGCGTTCGCTCGGGGCCACGGCACTGGTCTGGGCCTGGGCCAGCCTGCGTGGCGTGAAACTGTGGGAGGCCGATGGGACCCTGTGGGCGGGAATTCTTGCAGGGCTGCTCTTCGGGGCCGAGTTCGCCCTGATCTACCTGGGGCTCGAGTACACCAACGCGTCGCGGGGAGTGATCTTTCTCTATACGGCGCCGTTTTTCGTGGCCCTCGGGGCCACCTGGCTGCTGCCACAGGAGAACATCCGCCGGGCCCAGTGGATCGGCATGGCGCTGGCGTTCTCCGGCGTGCTCGTGCTGTTCGGAGAGGGACTGCTGCGGCCGCCGGCGCATGGGGCGTGGATCGGCGACCTGATGATCCTGATCGCGGCGATCTTCTGGGCAGCGACCACGCTGGCAATCAAGGTCACGCGCCTCGCGCAGGCTGCCCCTGAGAAGACGCTGCTTTACCAGTTGGGCGTGTCGGCGGCGATGCTCCTGCCCTTTTCCATCCTGCTCGGCGAGGCGGGCGTTTTCGCCCCGACGGCGATGGTCTGGGGAAGCGTGGCTTTCCAGATCGTCGTGATCGCCACGGGCAGTTACCTGGCGTGGTTCTGGCTGGTGCGGCATTATCCGGCGACACGCCTCTACTCGTTCTCGTTCCTGACCCCTGTGATGGGGGTGCTGGCTGGCGTCGTCCTGCTCGGAGAGCCGTTTACCCCGGCGATGGTCGCTGCCCTGGCGCTGGTCGGTGCAGGGATCTGGGTGGCCAACCGCCCGGTGGCGAAGCCGGCTGCCGTCGCCCGGCCGGCTACTGACGGGGCCGCCGGCGAGCGCTGAACGTCTTTGGGCGTCGTGCCGACGCCGGTTCCGGAACCAAGGAGGTGAATGCATCATGTCGCGACCGAAGATCGAATTCTGGTACGAATTCGCTAGCTCCTATTCCTACCTGTCGGTGATGCGCCTCGAGCCGCTGGCCGAAAAAGCGGGCGTCGAGATCGTCTGGCGCCCGTTCCTGCTCGGTCCGGTGTTTCTCGCGCTAGGCTGGAACGATTCGCCGTTCAACATCTATCCGCCCAAGGGCCGCTACATGTGGCGGGATCTCGCGCGGCTGGCCGACAAGTATGCATTGCCCTTCCGCATGCCCAGCCGTTTTCCGCGCAGCGGCCTGCTTGCGGCACGCGTCGCGTTGCTCGGGGTCGAGCCCGGTTGGGTCGCCCCGTTCTCGCGGGCGGTGATGAGCGCGAACTTCGCCGAGGATCGCGAGATCGGCGAGCCGGCAGTGATCGCGGAGATCCTCGTCGATCTGGGCCTGCCGGCCGACACCTTGCTGGAAGCCGCCGTCGCCCCGGAGAACAAGGATGCGCTGCGCGAGCAAACCGAGCGGGGTGTGCGGCTGGGGCTGTTCGGCGCGCCGAGCTTCGTCGTCGGGGAGGAATTGTTCTGGGGCAACGACCGCCTGGAAGATGCGCTCGCCTGGTCGCAGTCTTCGGCGGGATGATCTGATGCGTGCAGGAGACATTTCGCACGGTTGGAGCGAAGGAAGATTGACCGCTTGGTTGGGAGTCGGAATACTCTGACTATTGTCGGACAAATGTTTATGGGTCAAGCATTGGAGGGCATTTGAAGCGGTTCCGGAGACCCAGTGGGGGGTGGATGAATGTGCGTGCGGCGTCGTGCCCGTTGGCGATCCTGCTCGGCGCAGCACTCTGGCAAGCGGCGCATGCGACCGAAGACCTGTTCTTCGGCGATCTGCCCATCGTCGCTTCGATCAGCCGCCTGCCGCAGCGCGTCGCCGATGCGCCTTCGGCGGTGACCATCCTCGACCGCGCCACGATCCGTGCCTCCGGTGCGCGTGCCTTGAGCGACCTGTTCCGTCTGGTACCGGGCTTCCAGACGTTCGCGCAAAGCGATACGCCGGCGCGGGTGAATTACCACGGCGTGACCGACGATGCGGATTTCTCGCCCCGCGTGCAGGTGCTCGTAGACGGCCGCTCGCTGCACTCCCCGCTGTTTCGCAACGGCATGAACTGGGCGCTGGTGCCGGTCGCCCTCGAAGACATCGAACGCATCGAGGTCGTTCGCGGCTCCAACACCACCTCCTATGGTTCCAACGCCTTCCTGGGGGTGATCAACATCGTCACCGTCGACCCAGCCCTGGTACGGGGCGTGTCGGTTTCGGCCAGTCATGGAAATCAGGGCGTTCGTGACTACACGCTGCGCACCGGCGGCACGCTCGGCGAACGGGGCAACTTCCGGATCACCTACCAGCAGTTGCGCGACGACGGCCTGAACGAAGGTTCGGTTCCGCGAGAGAGCCTGAACTGGCGAGACCGCAACCTGTCGCGCCTGCTCGATCTGCGCGCGGCCTTCCAGATCGATGTCCACGACCTCCTCGAACTCCACCTGGGCCGTGTCGAGGGGACGCGACTGACCGGCCGCGTGCTCTGGCAGACCCAGCAGCCGCGCCCCGACGATCCGGTTCGAGACCTGGACGAGTCCTCCGTCTGGCTGCAGTTGCGCTGGCTGCGCACCCTGTCGGACTCGGCCGATTTCTCGTTGCGCTACACGTATGGTCGGGACGAGGCGGATTCGACCTTCACGCATCCGGACCGGCTGCCCGGCTACAACCGGGTGAACGAGGATGGTGACCGCGGTACCCGCCACGAACTGGAGGCCGTGCATACTTTCCTGCCGTTCGAGCGAACCCGTCTGGTATGGGGTACGAGTTGGCGGATCGATACCCTCCGTTCGGATACCGTGATGCATGGCCGCGGCGGTGTGCGGCGCGATGTCGGGAGAATCTTCGCCAACAGCGAGTGGAAACCGCAAGAGTGGTTCACCGGAAATCTCGGGGTATCGTACGAGTACGATTCCCTGGCCGGGAGACATCTCGCCCCGCGGGCTTCGGCCAGTTTTCACCTGACGCCCGACGATACGATCCGCCTGGGGTATGCCCGGGCTTGGCGGACGGCCGGTACGCTCGACTATCGCGCCAACTACCGGTACTCGCCGACTGAAGTCCATTGGGGCGGAACCCGGGACCTTCCCGCAGAGCGTCTGGACAGCTGGGAGCTGGGCTATCTCGGCGACTGGCGCGCAGCACGCATGAGCCTGGATGTCCGCTTTTTTCGAGAGCGTCTGTCGGATCGCCTGATGAACCTGATCCGTACCGGTGAGATTCCGCCCGGGTTGACGGCCTCGCCCAATACTGTCCAGCCACTCCAGAATCTCCGGATCCGGGGCTTCGAGACGCAGTGGAAGTGGCAACTGGCCGATGCGACGAGAGTGGCGCTGGGCTATGCCGACATCCGGATCGACATGGAAAATACCTCGAACGGACAGCGCTTGTCCGAAACTCCCGCCAGCAACTACTGGCGCGAACGGGGTGCGTATCCGCGCTACATCAGCCTGGCGGAGAATTCGGCTCCGCGTCGCTCGCTGTCCTTGCTGCTGATGCAGAAGCTGCCCTATGGCATGGATCTCTCGGTGGCCCATTACCGCGTCGGTGCGATGAAATGGTCCCGCAACACCGACGTGGAGAAGTACCGTCGCACCGACCTGCGGCTCGCCTATCCGTTCTTGCTGGGTACCCAGCGTGGCGAACTGGCCTATACCGTACAGTCGCTGAATGGCAAGCATCACGAGCAGCGCATGCAGCGCGTGGTCGACCGCCGCCACTGGGTCTCGCTACGGATGGACTTCTGAGGCATGGCCCGATGAGCGACCCGGCGGGATGATCGCTCCTTTGCGCCATGTCCTCGCCCTGCTCGCCGGCTGTCTGTTCCTGGTCCAGCCTGTCGGAGCGCTGGAGATCGCGCTCGTGCTCTCCCAGAAGGGCGGTGCGCATGCATTGTTCGCCGAAGCCCTGGCGGCGAGCCTGGCGCCGGGCGGACATCGGCTCGTCGATGGGGGCGCCGCCGAATCCGGATTGGACAGCGAGGCGATTGCGCGTGCGGATCTGGTCGTGACCGGCGGAGTCGCAGCGACCGAGGCCGTGCTGCGACGAACCGACCGACCGACGCTGGCGGTCCTGCTCTCGCAAGGACAATATCAGGTCTTGCGCAGGCAATATCCCGATGCGGCGCTGTCGGCGATCGTGCTCGATCAGCCGCCAGCCCGCCAGTTGGCGCTGATCGCTGCGTTGCTTCCGGACAGCCGGCGCGTGGGCGTGCTCTTCGGACCGGACACGATTGGCCAGGAAACTGCGTTCCAGATCGCGGCGGCTGAGGCCGGGGTCCAAATGGTGCGCGAATCCGTGTCGTCCGCGGCGCAGCTGATGCCGGTCCTCGAACGGACCCTGGGATCGACGGACGTGCTGCTGGCCCTGGCCGATCCGCTCTTGATCGGGGCCGGCGCGGCCCGTTCTCTGCTGCTTTCGAGTTACCGCTATGGGCGTCCGGTGGTCGCATACTCCCGGGCCTATGTCGATGCCGGTGCGCTGGCTGCGGTGTTCAGCGGACCCGGGGACGCGGCCCGCGACGTCGCAGAATGGCTGGACGAGCTGGATGGCCGCACACCGTCGGCGCCCACGATGCGGGCTCCGCGTCATTTCGAAGTGGCGATCAACCAACAGGTGGCCCGGGCACTCGATCTGAGGATTGTCGACGTGCCAACGATCCGCGAGCGCATGCGTATGGAGGACAGACCGTGACCCTATCCCTGCGACGACGCCTGTTGCTGGTGGTCATGCTGCCTGCGGCCCTGCTCGCGGCCGGCATTGCCGGTGTGTTCGCGGCCCGCGGGACGCAGGCCGTGGATGACGCGCTCAGGGAGCGCGGTCTGGCAATCGTCAGTTTCCTCGCACCGGCGGCCGAATACGGCGTGATTTCGGGCAATCGCACGTCCCTGACCGGTTTGTTGCAGGCTGTGCTCGACCAGCGTGACGTGGCGGCGGCCGCCATCTACGATGTCACCGGAGAGGTGCTCGCGGTCAGCGGTCGCCTGCGTCTTGCCGCCCCGGAGCGCCTCCAGGAGGCGGCGGCGCCCCGGATGGTGGACCGGCGTCGCGACCGCCTCGCCTTCGCCGCACCGGTGGTGACCGTGCCGCTACCGGTCGTGGATGATCTCGCCCTGGCGCATTTCAGCGCGCCCGAGGCTGCCCACGGGCGTGAGATCGGTTGGGTCTTTGTCGAACTCGACACGCGGACCCTCGACGAAGAGAAGCGCGCCATCCTGTGGACGGCATTCGCGCTGGCGCTGTGTGGCCTGGGCTTCACCGCCTGGCTGGCGGTGCGCATGGCGGATGCGGTGACCGGCCCGGTCGACCGGCTGGCTGAGGCCGTCGGCGGTGTGGCCCATGGCGATCTGGACATCGCGGTGAAGGAAGATGCGGCGGTCGCCGAACTGCGGGTGCTGCAAGGCGGATTCAACGCGATGGCCAAGGCCATTTCCGAAGCCCATCACACCCTGCAGGCCAAGGTGGACGAGGCCACTGCGCAACTCGCGCACCAAGCGCTGCACGATCCCTTGACCGGACTGCCCAATCGTCGCGCTTTCGAGGAGGCGCTGGAGACCGCCGTCCACGCTTCACGACGCGCGGGTGACCAGGATACCCTGTGTTTCATCGATCTCGATCGCTTCAAGATCGTCAATGACACCTGCGGTCACGCCGCGGGCGATGCGCTGCTGTGTCGCATTGCCGAGACGATCCGCCAGCGGGTGCGGGCCGATGACCTGATCTGCCGCATCGGCGGAGACGAGTTTGCGCTGATCCTGCATGGGTGCGCCCCGGAAGAGGGCCGGAGAATCGCCGAACACCTGCGCGAAGCGGTCGCGTCGATCCGTTTCAGCTGGGAGGGGCGTCGCTTCACGGTCGGCGCGAGCATCGGACTGGTGCGCATCAATGGCGGGGTGGAAAGCGCGTCGGACGTGCTCGTCGCAGCCGATCTGGCCTGCTACGCCGCCAAGAACGGCGGGCGGAACCGGGTCGTCGAGCACCAAGCGACGCCTGCCGGCGAACGGGGGTGCCCGGATTGCCAGCCCGGCCCGGGTGGCCTGCGCGAAGCCATTCCCTACGAGCGGCTCGAGTTGTCCGGGCAAGCGATCGTGCCGGTCGGTGCCGACGAGACGGGGTCCTGGCACGAAATCCTGCTGCGGGTGCGCAACGACCAGGGGGTGCTCTGTGCGCCGCGAGAGTTGCTGACCCATTTCGAGGGCTGCGGCAGCGGCTGGGTGCTCGACCGTTGGGTGGCCGAGCAGGCCTGCATGCGATTGTTTTCCCGTATGCGGGGGGGCGCTGGCGCCATGCACCGGATTGCGCTCAACATCGGTCGGGACACGATTCTTCATGGTGCCGACTACCTTGCCGGGCTGGGTCGCAGCATCGAAACACATGGGCTCGAGGCGGCGCAGGTGGTCCTGGAGTTTCCGGCGGAGCTGGCGGAGGGCGCACCGCACGAAGCCCTGTCCTTCGTGCAGGCCGCACGCGAACGGGGATTCAGGGTGGCCGTGGAGCGGCTCGACGGAGGCTCGAGCGGGCAGCTCAGAAACCTTCGACCCGACTACGTCAAGATCAGCCTGATGCGGCTGTCGGAAACCTACGGGATGGAGGCGGGGTGCAACCTCGCGCAGGCGCTGTGCGGGATGGCAGCGGCCCTGTCGATTCCCGCCGTGGCGACCGAAGTCGAGGACCCGCTGTTCCGTCAGGCGCTGGCGGAATACGGTTTCGATTATGCCCAGGGGTTCTCGCTGTCCGCACCCGAGCCGTTCGAGTCGCCGGGCTAGCCCGCATTTCTCAAACGGGTGCGTAGCGAGCGCATCGGTGGCCGCAGCCGTGACGGTGTGAGAAATGCGGGCGAGCGTTCAGTCTTCCCGGCTGCGTTCCTCGAAGCGCCGTTCGCGGCGCTCCGCATCGGCGGCTGCGCGGTCGGCGCGACGCTGAGCTTCTTCGGCCGAGCGGGCACGCTCTTCCGCGCGCCGCGCGTCGCGCAACTGTCGTTCTTCACGGGCCTGGGCTTCGGCGCGACGCGCTTCGGCGGCACGGCGCTCGCGCAGAGCCTGCGCCTCGTCGTCCGTCATGGCTGAAGGCACCGTGCTGGGCGCAGGTTCGGGGGGCGGCGCCCCGATGCCGCTCACGAGGCCGGCTTCTTCCGCCTGGCGGCGCTTGTCGGCCAGTTCGATGCGCCGGGATTCGATTTCCATCTCGCGTGCCTGGCGGATCGCGTCCAGGCGTTCGCGTCGTGCGTTGTCGAGGCAGCGATTGACAAGGAAGCGCTCGTAGCAGGCGGGCTCGGCCACCCGGAAGCGGGTTTCGGCTTCGGAGCGAAGGGCGGCGGCCTGCTCGCGGAGCATGCGTGCGCGTTCGAGGTCGATTTCGATTGCGGCCTCGGCTCTTTCGCCGTTGTCGGCGCCGACGGGGGCGGCGGTGGCGAAGAGCAGGGCGGCAAGCAGTAGCGGTTTGAACATCCGTGTTCCGTGGGGTCAGAGTGATCGACGCGTAGAATAACGCTTTTGACCCTCGAATCGCACCCGTGATCCAGTTTCGCAACCTGCGCCTTGCCCGTGGCGCGAAGATCCTGATCGACTCGGCCACGCTCCAGATCCATCCGGGGTGGAAGGTGGGCCTGACCGGCGCGAATGGCAGCGGAAAGTCCAGCCTGTTCGCCTTGCTCCGGGACGAGTTGCATCCGGATCGGGGTGACTTCGACCGCCCACCCGGCTGGGTAGTGGCGCATGTCGCGCAGGAGACACCGGCCATCGCGCGACCCGCGATCGAATACGCCCTTGACGGGGATCGCGAGTTGCGCGACATCGAGGTCCGTCTGGCAGCGGCCGAGGCAGCGCACGACGGTGTCGCGATCGGCGAACTTCACGCCCGCCTTGCCGAGATCGGCGGCTATGCCGCCCGGGCGCGTGCGGCAGCCCTGCTCGACGGACTGGGCTTCTCGTCCACGGAAGTGGAACGGCCGGTCGCCGACTTCTCCGGCGGCTGGCGGATGCGCCTGAATCTTGCGCAGGCGCTGATGTGCCGATCGGATCTGCTGCTCCTCGACGAGCCGACCAACCACCTCGATCTCGATGCGGTGCTGTGGCTGGAGCAATGGCTGCGCGACTACCGCGGCACGCTGGTCCTGATCTCCCACGACCGGGAGTTCCTCGATGCCTGTGTCGGCCATATCGCCCATATCGAGAACCAGAGCCTGACGCTGTATGCCGGCGGATACTCCGATTTCGAACGCCAGCGGGCCGAGCGCCTGTCCCAGCAGCAGGCCCTGTTCGAGAAGCAGCAGCGGGAGATCGCGCACATCGAGAGCTACATCCGCCGGTTCCGGGCCAAGGCCACCAAGGCCCGCCAGGCGCAAAGCCGCATCAAGGCGCTCGAGCGCATGGAGCGGATCGCCGCGGCACATGTCGATACGCCGTTTACGTTCTCGTTCCGGGACTGCCCCGCGGCCCCCGATCCGCTGCTGCAGATCGAGGACGGTGCGGTCGGCTACGGCGAGCGGCCGGTGCTCGAGTCGATCGCGCTGACCCTGCGCCCCGGCGAGCGGGTCGGGCTGCTCGGGCGCAACGGGGCGGGCAAGTCGACGCTGATCAAGCTTCTGGCGGGCGAACTCGGGCTTTCGGCCGGCACGCGAACCGACGGCAAGGGCCTGGCGACCGGCTATTTCGCCCAGCATCAACTGGAAACCCTGCGTGCGGACGAATCGCCGTTGCAGCACCTGTTGCGACTCGATCCGTCGGTGCGCGAGCAGGAGTTGCGCGACTACCTGGGCGGCTTCGCCTTCCGGGGCGACACCGTCGGGGCCAACGCGGTGACCGGGGCGACCACGCCCTGCGGGACCTTTTCCGGTGGCGAGAAATCCCGCCTCGCGCTGGCGTTGCTGATCTGGCGCCGGCCGAACCTGCTGCTGCTCGACGAGCCGACCAACCACCTCGATCTCGAGATGCGCCATGCCCTGACGCTTGCGCTGCAGGACTTCGAAGGGGCGATGGTGCTCGTTTCGCACGACCGGGCGTTGTTGCGGGCGACCTGCGACCGTTTCCTGCTCGTCGACGGCGGGCGGGTCGAGCCGTTCGACGGCGACCTCGAGGATTACCGTGACTGGCTCGTCCAGCGCCGCGCGGTGGCCGATGCGGCCGCACGCTGCCCCGACCAGAGCGCCGATAAAGCCAACCGCAAGGTAGGGCGCGAACAGGCCGCCGCCGACCGGCAGGCGCGGCTGGCCGCACGGCGCCCGCTGGTGAAGGAGCGCGACCAGCTCGAACGCAAGCTCTCCGGCTGGCAGGCGGAACTCGGGCTGCTCGACCAGCGGCTGGCCGATCCGGCCCTGTATGGCGAGAGCGACTCGGCGCGGGTCCAGGACCTGCTCCGGCGCCATGCCGAACTGACCGCATGGATCGAGTCGGCCGAGGAGCGCTGGCTGGAGCTGGAGGACGCCCTGGACGCGATTCCCGCGGACTGACCGCATTCGATCGACCCGACCGGAGGCCTAGCGTGGAAGAAGACCTGAAAGCGCCGGATCTTGCCGCCCTGCAGGCGGCGCGGCGCCGCATCGGGGATGCGATCGTACGCACCCCCCAGACCCAAAGCGAATCGCTGTCGCGCGAGGTGGGGCGGCCGCTGTATCTCAAGCTTGAGAATCTGCAACGCACCGGATCGTTCAAGCTGCGTGGGGCGGCAAACCGGATCGCTTGCCTGCTGGCCGAAGGGGCGCGTCCGGCCGGGGTGGTCGCGGCTTCGGCGGGCAACCACGCACAAGGCGTCGCCTATGCCGCACGCCGGGCAGGACTGCCGGCCACCGTCGTGATGCCCGGGGATGCGCCGCTGACCAAGATCGAATCGTGTCGCGCACTCGGCGCCGAGGTCCGTCTCATCGCCGGAACGCTCGAGCAGGCCACCGAAGAGGCCAAGCGGATCGCTGCCGACAACGGGCTGGTCTTTCTTCACCCCTACGACGATCCCGACGTGATCGCCGGGCAGGCGAGTTGCGGATTCGAGATGCTCGAGGATCAGGCCGACCTGACCGTGGCGGTCGTGCCGTTGGGTGGGGGAGGACTGCTCTCCGGCGTGGCGCTCGCGTTGAAGCTGCAGAATCCGGCGATCCGGATCGTCGGCGTGCAGGCCGATGCGGTAGCGCCCTGGCGCCATTTCCTGCGTGACGGCTTGCTCGAGGAACTCGCCGACGCACCGCATACGATCGCCGACGGCATCAAGGTCAAGCGGCCCGGCAGGCTGACGCGACGGATCGTCGCGGAGTGGGTCGACGAGATCGTCACCGTCGATGACAACGCGATTGCCGAGGCGATCGTCGCGCTGCTCGAGCGTACCCACACGATCGGCGAGGGGGCGGGGGTGGTCGGGCTCGCCGCGCTCCTGCAGAAACGCGTGCGCCTGCAAGCGGACGACCGGGTGGGCTGTGTGATCTCCGGCGGCAACGTGGACATGACCGTGGTCGGTCGCTCGATCGACTACGGGCTGGCGTCGAGCGGCCGCCTCATGAGCGTGAGCGTGACGATCGCCGATGCGCCCGGCCGCCTGGTGGCCCTGCTCGGAACGGTCGCCGCGCTGGGCATCAACGTGCGCCATGTCGAGCATCGGCGCGGAGAACTCCATGTTCCGGTCGGCATGACCGAGGTCATTCTGCAGATGGAGACCCGGGATTTCGACCACCAGCGCGAACTGCTCGACCATCTCGCCGAGAAAGGCCTGCCGGTGCGCAATCTGCTGTGGCTGTGAGCGCCGTCCCGACCACCGGTCGATGGTAGAATTCGGGGCCGTTTTTCCATCCACTGCAAAGGCCCGTCGTGCAAATCGTCTGTCTCGACCTCGAAGGCGTTCTGGTCCCGGAAATCTGGATCGAATTCGCCGAGCGTACCGGCATCCCCGAACTGCGTCGCACGACCCGGGACGAGCCCGACTACGACGTGCTGATGAAGTACCGGCTCGACCTCCTCGCGCGGCACGAGCTGGGCCTGCCCAGCATACAGTCGGTCATCGCCGACATGGGGCCGATGGCGGGTGCCCGCGAGTTTCTCGACGATTTGCGCGAACGCTACCAGGTCGTGATCCTGTCCGACACCTTCTACGAGTTCGCGCATCCGCTGATGCGCCAGCTCGGCTGGCCGACGCTGTTCTGTCACAGCCTCGAGGCCGACGAGCGCGGCTTCCTGATCGACTACCATCTGCGCATGCCGGACCAGAAGCGCGAGGCCGTGAAACGCTTCAAGGAACTCAATTTCCGCGTCGTCGCCGCGGGCGATTCCTACAACGACACGGCGATGCTCGGCGAGGCCCACGGCGGCATCCTGTTCCATCCACCCGAGAACGTCGTGCGAGAGTTTCCGCATTTCCCCGTCACGCGCAGCTACGACGAGCTGCGCAGCGAGATCGACCGGGCTTTCGCCCGCGCCTGACGATGGCCCGCGAGCGCTTCTACACCCTCTCCGCTTCGTGCCGCGACCGCGTCGGACTGGTGCATCGGGTCTCGGGCTTCATCGCCGAGCTCGGCGGCTGGATCCTGGAAACGTCGCTGCATGCCGAACCGCCCGACGAGGGTGAGTCGGCCGGTCGCTACTTCATGCGCATCGAGATCCGGGCCGATTCGGTGCCTTTCCATCTTTCGGAATTCCGCGAGCGTTTCCGTCCGCTGGCCGAAGAACTCGAGATGGAGTGGAAGATCACCGATTCGGCGGTGCGAAAGCGCGTCGTGATCCTGGTATCCCGTCAGGAGCACTGCCTGTACGACCTGCTCGCCCGCTGGCAGAGCCGGGAGCTGGACATCGAGATCCCGTGCGTCATTTCCAACCACGATACCTTCCGTGGGTTCGTGGAGTGGCACGGCATTCCGTTCCATCATGTCCCGGTCGCGGCGGACAACAAGCCGGCGGCCTTTGCCGAAGTCGGGCGTCTGTTCGAGGAAGTGCGCGGCGACGTGATGGTGCTCGCGCGCTACATGCAGATCCTCGGCCCCGAGCTGTGCGAAGCCTATCCGGGACGCATCCTCAACATCCACCACAGCTTCCTGCCCAGCTTCGTCGGCGCGAGGCCCTACCATCAGGCGTGGTCCAAGGGTGTGAAACTGATCGGTGCGACCTGTCACTACGTGACGGCCGAACTGGACCAGGGGCCGATCATCGAGCAGGACGTGATCCGCATCGACCATTCGGATACGGTCGAGGACATGGTGCGCTACGGAAAGGACGTGGAAAAGACCGTGCTTGCGCGGGGGTTGCGCTACCACCTCGAAGACCGCGTCCTGGTCCACCGCAACAAGACCATCGTCTTCCGCTGAACCCGTCGGTTTCTTCGGGGCCGGCCGCCATCGCTCAGGCCGATGCCGATTGTGGACGTTTCAGCGGGCAGAACACGCCGTCGGCCTCGTCCACCTCCAGCCATTCGTAGATCGCGTCGATCGCCATTTCCTCGGTCGCGTGGATCGCATCCGCGCCGATCGCTTCGTACAGGTTGGTCCTGCGCATCACTTCCAGGACCTGCCGCTTCAGTCCACTGAACACCAGGGTCACGCCGGCATCCTTGAGACGGCGCACGAGATGATGGAGGACTTCCTCGCCGGAAGCGTCGAGTTCGTTGATGCCGTCGCCGACGACGAGCACGAACTTTGCGGTGGGCTGGCGCGCCACCGCGGTGAGGATCGCGTCCTCGAAATAGGACACGTTGGCGAAATAGAGGCGGCCGTCAAAGCGGACCGCGATGATGCGCGGGTCGGTGGGCAGGTCGGGATGCACCTCGAGGTCGCGCAGCGTCCCGTCTTCAAAGCGGCCGAGAAGGGCCACCCGCGGACGCATCGTGCGGTACAGGTAAAGGAGGATCGCCAGTCCGGCACCGACCAGGATCCCCTTGTCCAGATGTGGCGCAAACCCCAGCGTCGCGAAGAAGGTGACGACCGCCGCCACGCCATCGTGCGGGTTGGCCTGCCAGGCATGCTTGATCGCCTTGAAGTTGATGAGTCCGACCACCGCCATCATGATTACCGCGGCGAGCACGGCGCTCGGCAGGTGGTACAGCAGCGGGGTCAGCAGCAGCAGGGTGAGCAGGACGGCCAGTCCTGTGATGACGGCCGATAGTCCGGTACGCCCACCCGCATCGAGGTTCACGGCCGAACGCGAGAACGAGCCGCTCACCGGGTAAGACTGGCTGAAGCTGCCGACGATGTTGGCCAGGCCCTGTCCGATCAGCTCCTGGTTCGGGTCGATGCGATCCTTGGTCCTTGCCGCCATCGCCTTGGCGATGGAGATCGCCTCCATGAAACCGACCAGGGCGATGATGACCGCGCTGGTCACGAGCGTGCTCGCCATCCCGAGATCGAGCATTGGCATCGACAGGGCCGGCAATCCGGCCGGGATCGCGCCGACCACGTCCCCCCCCCGGTCTGCAAAGCCGATCACGACGCTCACGAGCGTCGCCACCACGACCGCCACCAGTACGCCGGGCAATTTCGGGTGGCGTCGGCGCAGATAAACCATGATCCCGATCGCGCCCAAGCCCATTGCGACGGTAGGCAGATGTGATTCTGGAAGCCTCGAGAGTACCCCGGCGATCTCGTGAAGAAAGCTCTCCGCCGGAAGCCTGGGCACGCCGAACAGCTTGTTGAGCTGGGAGAAACCGATGATGAGCGCCGCGGCGTTGGTGAAGCCGACGATGACCGGATGGGACAGGAAGTTGACGATCACGCCGAGACGCAGCATCCCGAGTGCGAGCTGGAAGACGCCCACGAGCAGCGCGAGCAGGATCGCCAGGGCGATGAACTCCTCGCTGCGCAGTTCGGCGAGTGGCATCAGGGCCGATGCGGTCAGTAGCGAGACCACGGCGACCGGGCCGGTGGCGAGCTGCTTTGACGACCCCCACAAGGCCGCTACGATTCCGGGCAGGAAGGCGGCGTAGAGCCCGTAATAGGGCGGCAGCCCGGCCAGTTGCGCGTAGGCCATCGATTGCGGCACGAGCACCAGCGCCACGGTGATGCCGGCGACCAGGTCGGCACGCAACTGGTCCCGTGTAAAGGGGAGCCAGCTCAGGAAGGGCAGCAGTCTGTAGAGCATTGTGGTCCTTCGTGCAGGTGGGAGGCCGTGAGGATGGACGCTGCGTGGCGTGTGGGCTCACTCGTCCCGGGCATAATCGATCGTCAGCGGTGCGTGATCGCTGAAGCGTTCGTCCTTGTAGATGGCGGCGCTGCGCGCGCATTCGGCCAGGGGCGGCGTGGCGAACTGATAGTCGAGGCGCCAGCCGACGTTCTTCGCCCAGGCCTGGCCGCGGTTGGACCACCAGGTGTAGGCCTCGCCGGTGGCGTCCGGATGCAGGTGCCGGTAGACGTCGATCCAGCCCAGTTCGTCGATGACGCGGGTGAGCCAGGCGCGCTCTTCGGGCAGGAAGCCGGAATTCTTCTGGTTGGATTGCCAGTTCCTGAGGTCGATTTCCTTGTGGGCGATGTTCCAGTCCCCGCACAGGATAACGTCGCGGCCGCTTCGGGCCAGGGCGTCGAGGTGGGCGAAGAAATGGTCCATGAAGCGGTATTTCGCCTCCTGGCGGACCTCACCGCTCGAGCCCGACGGGATGTAGACAGAAATGACCGAAAGCGACCCGAGAACCACCTCCACATAGCGCCCCTCGGCGTCGAATTCCGGCACGCCGAGCCCTTCGACGACCTGATCGGGCTGCCTGCGGCAATAGATCCCCACGCCGCTGTATCCCTTCTTCTCCGCGTAGTGAAAATACCCGTAGTAGCCGGCCGGATTGAGCATCTCCGTCGTCATGTCGGCAGGCTGCGCCTTGAGTTCCTGCAGGCATACGAAGTCGGCATCCTGCCGTGCGAGCCAGGGAAAGAAACCCTTCCGAGCGGCCGAGCGAATGCCATTGAGGTTGGCGGTGATGACGCGTAACATTCCCGGACAGTTTCCGCATGTTGGTCGAACATGGATTTTAGCCGCGATTTCATCGAGCTGGCCTGCCGCAAGGGCGTATTGCGTTTCGGTTCCTTCATTACCAAGGCGGGGCGCGATTCGCCCTATTTCTTCAATGCGGGATTGTTCGACGACGGGGCCTCCTTCCGGGAACTGTGCGGATACTACGCGCAGGCGATCCGTGCCTCGGGGATCGCGTTCGACATGTTGTTCGGACCGGCCTACAAGGGGATCCCGCTGGTGGCGGGGGTGGCGATCCGGCTTGCGGAGCAGGGCGCCAACCTGCCCTTCAGTTTCAACCGCAAGGAAGCCAAGGATCATGGCGAGGGTGGCACCCTGATCGGGGCGCCGCTTGCCGGTGGCGTGCTCATTCTGGACGACGTCATTTCCGCGGGAACCTCGGTGCGCGAATCGGTCGAAATCATACGGGCGGCTGGCGCGAGGCCGGCCGGGGTGGTGATCGCGCTCGACCGCATGGAGCGCGGCGAGTCGGCATTGTCGGCCGTGCAGGAAGTGCGGGAGACGTACGGCATTCCCGTGGTCGCGGTGGCGTCGCTCGACGACCTCATCGCGTATCTCGCCGACAGTGCGGAACTGACGGCCAATCTCGATGCCGTGCTGGCATATCGGACGACTTATGGCGTATCTGCGACTGGCTAGTCTCTGTTTGGTCCTGCTGTTGGGTGCCACCGATGCGATGGCGCAGGCACGCGAACGCAATATCTACTGCTGCGACAACGATCAGGGCAACCCGGTGTGCGGCGACGTGCTGCCCGCGGCCTGTTATGGGCAGGCATATCGGGTGATCTCGCCGCAGGGTACGGTCCGGCGCTTCGTTGCGGCACCGATGAGCGCGGAAGAGATTGCCCGGCGCGATGAAGAGGAGCGCCTGCGCAGGGAAGAGGAAGCGCGCGCGCTCGCGCAGCGCAGGCTGGATGAAGCGCTGCTGGAAACCTATACCGGGTTGGAGGAGATCGATCTGCGTGAAGAACGCGCCTTGGCGGACGTCGAACGCAGCGTCGAGGACATCCGCGAGCGCGAGATCGAACTCATCGAGCAGCGTGGGAGGCTGCGGCAGGAAGCCGAATTCTACGAAGGGCGCGATCTTCCGCACGAGATCGCCACCGGTCTGCGCCTGATCGAGGCCGAACTGCGTGCCTATCGCAGCGTCCTCGAGGCCAAGGAGGCCGAGAAAGCGGCGATCCGGTCACGCTACGCGGCGGACAGGCGTCGGTATGCTGAGCTGCTCGCCGCTGGCATGAAGCGGCGCTAGACGTACCGTACTGGGGTCAGGCCTAGCTTTGTAGCATCCGTTGATGCAACAAAGCTAGGCCTGACCCCTCCCAGAAAGGGGAGGTGGGGCGATGACGCCCGGCGAGAGGCTCGACATGGCGGCCCAGGCGGTGAGGGCGGCGGAACGGATCCTGTTCATCACCGGTGCGGGGATCTCGGCGGACTCGGGGCTTCCGACCTATCGGGGCGTGGGCGGCCTGTATCACGAGCGCCTGACCGCCGACGGACTGACTATCGAAGAAGCGCTGTCGGGGCCGATGATGGCCGAACAGCCTGCCATCTCCTGGAAATACATCGCCGAGATCGAGGCCAACTGCCGCGGCGCCCGACCCAACATCGCCCACCGCATCATTGCGGCCCTGGAGCGCGAGAGGCCCGGAGTTTTGGTGCTGACGCAGAACGTCGACGGGCTGCACCGCGAGGCCGGATCGAGCCATCTGATCGAGATCCATGGCACGGTCCATCGGCTGCGTTGCATGGAGTGTCCGCACTCGCGGCAGGTCCCCGACTATTCGGGGATGGCGATCCCGCCCCGTTGCCCGGTCTGCGAAGGCATCATGCGGCCCGACGTGGTGCTGTTCGGCGAGATGTTGCCGGAGCGCGAAGTCGCCCGGCTCGAAGCGGTCCTGTCGCGCGGGACCGATCTGGTCGTATCGATCGGGACGACGAGCGTCTTTCCGTACATTGCCGGTCCGGTATGGTGGGCGCGCCAGGCGGGCGTGCCGACGATCGAAATCAATCCCGGGGATACCGAGGTCAGCCACCTCGTGTCCTGCCGTCTGCAGATGCGGGCCGCCGAGGCGCTGCCCGAGATCTGGCGGCGGCTGGGTGGTCGGGGTCAGGTCTAGCTTCGTAGCATCCACGGATGCTACGAAGCTAGACCTGACCCCTCCCTTTGCTCCCTTTACAGCAGCACCCGCTCGATGCCCCCCGTGTTGGCGTTTCGCACGTAGTCGGCCATCCAATTCTCGCCGAGCAGGTGTCGCGCCATCTCGACGACGATGTAGTCGGCCTCGACCTTGCCATCGTCGACGTAGCGTGACAGGCCCTGCAGGCAGCTCGGGCACGAGGTCAGTACCTTGACGGGGGCGCCAGCCGCATCCTTGCGCAGTTCCGCGGCCCCTTTCTCGATCTCCTGCTGCTTGCGGAAGCGCACCTGGGTCGAGATGTCCGGGCGCGCGACCGCGAGCGTGCCGGACTCGCCACAACAGCGGTCGTTGAGGTCGACGCGCGTGCCCATCAGCGTGTTCGCGACCTGGATGCCCGAATGCACTTTCATTGGCGTGTGGCAGGGTTCGTGATACATGTAGCGCACCCCGTCGACCCCCTCGAGCTTGACGCCCTTTTCCATCAGGTACTCGTGGATGTCGAGCAACCGGCAGCCGGGGAAGATCTTCTCGAATTCGTACTTCTGCAACTGGTCCATGCAGGTGCCGCAGGACACGATCACCGTCTTGATGTCGAGGTAGTTCAGTGTGTTCGCGACGCGGTGGAACAGCACGCGGTTGTCGGTCGTGATCTTCTGGCCCTTGGCGTCTTCGCCGGCGGCCGTCTGCGGATAGCCGCAGCAGAGATAGCCGGGCGGCAGCACCGTGACCGCGCCGACCTCGTAGAGCATCGCCTGCGTGGCGAGCCCGACCTGGCCGAACAGGCGCTCCGAGCCGCAGCCCGGGAAGTAGAACACCGCTTCGGATTCCGGCGTGACCTTCTGCGGGTCGCGGATCACCGGGATGACCTTGTCGTCCTCGATGTCGAGCAGTGCCCGGCTGGTGCGCTTGGGCAGGTTGCCCGGCATCGGCTTGTTGATGAAGTGGATCACCTGGGCCTTGAGCGGGGCCTTGCCCAGCGTCGCCGGAGGGGCCTTGGTCTGGCCCTGGATCAGGCCGAAGGACTTGCCGAGCCGGTGCGCGATGCGCTGTGCGGCATATCCCCACTCGATCATGACCTTGCGGATGAGCTTGATCGTAGCCGGGTCCTTCACCGTGAGGAAGGCCATCGCCGCGGCCTTGCCCGGATTGAAGGACTTCTTGCCCTGCTTGCGCAGGAGGTTGCGCATCTTGATCGAGACGTCGCCGAAGTCGATGTCGACCGGACAGGGTTTTTCGCACTTGTGGCACACGGTGCAGTGGTCGGCGACGTCCTCGAATTCGGCCCAGTGCGCAAGGGAGACGCCGCGGCGGGTCTGCTCTTCGTAGAGCAGCGCCTCGATCAACAGCGAGGTCGAGAGGATCTTGTTGCGCGGGCTGTAGAGCAGGTTTGCCCGCGGTACGTGGGTCGAGCACACCGGCTTGCACTTGCCGCAGCGCAGGCAGTCCTTGATGTCGTGCGCGATGTCGCCGATCTCGGTCTGCTCCATGATCAGCGATTCGTGCCCCATCAGGTTGAAGCTGGGGGTGTAGGCGCTGTCGAGGTTGCCGGCCGCCCGGCCGGTGCCGTTCCTGAGGAGCTTGCCGCGGTTGAAGCGGCCTTCCGGGTCCACCTTCTGCTTGTAGGCCCAGAAGTTCGCCATCTCCTCATCGGTGAGGTAGTCGAGCTTGGTGATGCCGATGCCGTGCTCGCCCGAGATCACCCCGTCAAGCGCACGTGCCAACGCCATGATGCGGTCGACGGCGCGGTTGGCCGTCTGCAGCATCTCGTAATTGTCGGAGTTCACCGGGATGTTGGTGTGCACGTTGCCGTCGCCCGCGTGCATGTGCAGCGCGACGAACACGCGCCCACGCAGCACCTCGCGATGAATCTCCTGGATGCGCTCGAGCACGGGATGGAACAGCACGCCGTCGAAGATCTTGTCCAGCCTCGGCTTGAGTTCGGTCTTCCACGACACCCGCACCGAGTAGTCCTGCAGGCGGTGGAACAGCACCGGGTCGGCCGCGCGGTTGGTCAGCTCGCTCGCCTGCACGCCGTACGCGTCGAACCGCGCCTCGGCTTCGGCCAGCGGCAGGTCGAGGTGGTCGAGCAGCCATTGCCAGCGCCTGCGCACCGTTGCGATGTAGTCGAGCGCGGCCTGGCGGCGGTCGCCGATCAGCACTTCGGGGGTGATCTCCGCATCGCCCTGGTCGAGCGGCAGTTCCCCTTGCAGGTACTCGGTGAGCGCATCGCACAGCGCGAGCTTGTTCTGCGTGGACAGTTCGATGTTGATGCGCTCGATGCCGTCGCAGTAGTCGCCCATGCGCGGCAAGGGGATGACCACGTCTTCGTTGATCTTGAATGCGTTGGTGTGGCGCGAGATTGCCGCGGTGCGCGAACGGTCGAGCCAGAAGCGCTTGCGCTGCTCGGGCGAGGCGGCGATGAAGCCTTCGGCGCCGCGTGCATTGCACATGCGCACGACCTCGGAGGCCGTGCGCATCACGGCATCCTCGTCGTGCCCGACGATGTCTCCGATCAGCACCATCTTCGGCCGCCCGTGGCGCTTGGCCTTGGTCGTGTAGCCGACCGCGTTGACGTAGCGCTCGTCCAGGTGCTCGAGGCCGGCAAGCTGCACATCGGCTGCATGGCCGGCGCCACCGGGCTTGAAATGATCGGTGATCTCGACGATCGCAGGCACCGCCTCGCGCACCTGGCCGAAGAACTCCAGGCACACCGTGCGCGTGACCGGCGGCATGCGGTGCAGCACCCAGCGCGCGGCGACGATGAGCCCGTCGGTGCCCTCCTTCTGCACGCCCGGCACGCCGCCGAGGAACTTGTCGGTGACGTCCTTGCCCAGGCCGGTGCGTCGGCACTGTGCGCCGGGCATGGTCAGGATCTCTTCGCCGAGCAGCTTTCGCCCGGAAGCGTCGTAGCGCCGCAGGCCGAAGCGCACCGTCTCCTGCTCGTGGATCTTGCCCAGGTTGTGGTCGAGCCGCTCGACCTCGAGCCAGTGGCCGTCGGGCGTGACCATCTTCCACCACGCCAGGTTGTCGAGTGCCGTACCCCACAGCACGGCCTTCTTGCCCCCGGCGTTCATCGCGATGTTGCCGCCGATGCACGAGGCCTCGGCCGAGGTCGGATCGACCGCGAAGACCCGGCCTGCGGCGGACGCCGCTTCCGCGACGCGCGCCGTGACCACCCCCGCTCCGGTGCGGATCGTCGCGACCGGTACGGACAGTCCGGGCAGGATCCGTTCCTCGACCGGGCCGAGCTCGATGAGCTTCTCGGTATTGATGACCGCCGATCGGGCGTCGAGCGGGATCGCGCCGCCGGTGTAGCCGGTGCCGCCTCCGCGCGGGATGATGGTCAGGCCCAGTTCGATGCAGTCGCGCACCAGCGGTGCGACCTCGTCCTCGGTGTCCGGGTAGAGGACGACGAAGGGGTACTCGACACGCCAGTCGGTCGCGTCGGTGACGTGGGAGACGCGTGCGTGACCATCGAAGCAGACGTTGTCGCGACGGGTGTGGCGCGATAGAACCTTGAGGGCTTGCTTGCGCAGGGCAGCCATCTCACTAAAGAAGCGCTCGAATTCGTGGACGGCCGACTGTGCGGCTTCGATCAGGCTGGCGACCTTGCCGCTGCGTTCCGGGTCCTGTGCGGCGCTCTCCGCGCGACGGCGTTCGACCTCGCCGAGACGATGGCGCAAGGCGCCGATCAGTGCCGTGCGCCGTTCGCGATTGTCCAGCAGGTCGTCCTGGAGATAGGGATTGCGCCGGACGACCCAAATGTCGCCCAGGACCTCGTAGAGCATGCGTGCCGAGCGCCCCGTGACCCGCTCGTTGCGCAGGGCCTCCAGATGCGTCCAGGCGTCGGCTCCGAGCAGCCGGATCACGATCTCCCGGTCGGAAAACGACGTGTAGTTGTACGGAATTTCTCGCAGGCGATGGGTCATGGGTGGGTCCGGGACCGGGACGACAGGGAAACCACCGATTGTAGCTTATTGCGCTGCGGAATGATGATCCGGCAAGCCCTTGATGGCTGCAGGGTATTGATTTTCAGAATGAATCCGTACCGGCCAGCCAGATGTCGCCAGCAGCTTCGTCAGACGATTTCGAAGAACACAAGGTCCCGCTCGACCTCGTTGGCGGAGAATCCGCATCCGATCCGCCCGGGGCCGACCAGCGGCACTTCATTGCCCTTGACGCACCGTTCGTCGCCGCTGTCCTCGACGACGTAGCAGCCGTTGGTGCTGTAATCGACGAGAACGAAACCGTTGCGCCTGCGCTCGATGCGTGCATGTTGGCGCGAGGCCCGCGGATCCATGATCACGACGTCGTTGCCCAGTTCGCGCCCGAACAGCAGGATCGGGCGCTGTTCGTCGATGAACAGGACTTCTTCCTGATGACGCAGGCGCAGGCGCTGAAGCAGTCGCGCAGCCGGTGGGAGCGAGATCACCGATTCGGGCTGGCGTGAGACCGCGTACAGGGGCCATTCCAGGGTTTCCAGCCCCTCGCGCGGGGCAGTGAGTTGGCGGGCGAAATGGCGGGTAGCGGGCGAGAGCAGAAGGATCGCCGCCCCGGTGACGAGGGCCTCGCCGCCGCGGGCGGCGGCGGACAGGAGCGATGCGACTTCCTCGCCCTCTTCCGGCGTACCCCGGCCCGGATCGACCTTTCCGTAGTGGATGCCGATGCGCGTGGCCAGCCGCTTGCCGCGCAGTGGCGGGAGACTCTGAATGCGTTCGAGCATTTCGCAGGCGGCCAGCACGGCCATGTCACAACGCTCGAAACAGGCGGTGACGCCCTCGTCGGTCCGGTGCAGCGCAGCCCCCTCGTTGGCCTCGATCGCAAGGTCGATGCGGCGCATGCAGCGGTCGATCGCGTGACGTGCCTCGAGCATGTCGACGGACGTGTCGGCACTCGGCCCTCCGACCACTTCGGCTACCAGCACGCAAAGGTTCTTCCGCTCGACCATCACCGATTCGTTACCGCTTCATGGCCCGGTCGAGGCGATCGGGCGCGGGCCGCAGTTTGACCGGACCATCATGATCAAATGCACTGCAGGATGCAAGAAAAATGTCATCGACCTAGTGCTCCGATGCCGGATGCTTCAGCAACCGGAGTTCCTGCGTCTGCGCGGTCGGCAACTCGGGGGGATCGAAGGCCCGGTCTCCTTCGGTGACGACGGTGTCGCGCGTGAGGCCCTTGAAGTCGAACAGCTTCGGATCGGCCAGATGGGAGGGGACCACGTTGGACAGCGAGGTGAGCAGCGATTCGATGCGGCCCGGATGGTTGCGGGCCCAGCCCTGGAGCATCTCCTTGATCTGCTTGCGCTGGGCGTTCTCGAGCGAGCCGCACAGGTTGCAGGGGATGATCGGGAAATCCATCGTTCTCGCGTAGCGTGCGATGTCCGCCTCGGCGCAGTAGGCAAGCGGACGGATCACGACGTGCCCGCCATCGTCGCTGACGAGCTTGGGCGGCATGGCCTTGATCCGCCCACCGAAGAACATGTTCAGGAACAGGGTTTCGAGGATGTCGTCACGGTGATGGCCGAGCGCGATCTTGGTGGCACCGATCTCCCGCGCCGTGCGGTAGATGATGCCGCGGCGCAGGCGCGAACACAGCGAGCAGGTGGTCTTGCCTTCGGGAATCCGGTCCTTGACGATCGAATAGGTGTCCTCGGTGACGATGCGGTACTCGATACCGGTCGACTCGAACCAGGCAGGCAGCACGTCGGCAGGGAAACCGGGTTGCTTCTGGTCGAGGTTCATCGCGACGATGCGAAACGAGACCGGCGCGCGTTCGCGCAAGGCGAGCAGACACGTCAACAGCGTGTAGGAATCCTTGCCGC
>JBJHDM010000039.1:0-31114 GCA_050486545.1 Rhodocyclaceae bacterium
GACTGCCGCAGGGACTCGACACTCAGCTGGAAGTCGCCGCGCACTTCATACAACGTGGCGATCGCTCGCATTTCCACCTGCATGCCGTTGTCCGGTCGAAACGCCAGCAATTGCGCCCGATTGCGCCACATCGTACACCGCACCTGGGCCTGGTCATCCTTCAGGGTGAAATACAGGTGTCCGGACGGTGCGCGGGTCAGGTTCGAGATCTCGCCGGCCACGCGCAGCAGCGGAAGGTTTCGTTCGAGCGTCGTCCGGGCCAGCCGGTTCAAAGCCGATACGCTCAGCACGGACGCGTCGGAAGATGGGTCGAGCAGGGGGTCGGCAGGCATTCCGGGACGCGATTCCATGGCGATGGATTCTATCAGAGGCCCGGTTTCGCCATGGGAAACGACCGTTTGAAGGACACTCCAATCCACAACGCGTGGACTTTGTCAAAGCAATTCTCAAAAACCCTTTCGATTCAATGGCGTAATTCTAAGTAACTGATATTAAATAAAAAAGAGTTGCATAATTTTTGATCGGAGAAAGCGATTTCCCGGATTCACAGCCTTCTGCGCTGGTGTTGGCCTGCTATCCACAAAGTTATCCACAGAATTTGTGGATTCTATGGTCTGCCCAAATCGGGTATCGGAAATGTTGCGGTGCGATCGATGGATACGACGGGGTCGATCGCGTACCCACCCTCCCGGGGGCTGTGCTAACCTTTGTCCGTGCTTTCCGACGCTCGTGGCGGCCTTCCCGTTGCGGCGTGCTACGAACTCGCGAAGGCCTCGAGAAGAATATCCCGAACGAACGATTCTGGACTGATGGAGGAAGACCTCAAATGAGAATGACGAAATACCTGTGTGGGCTGGCTCTCGCGCTTGCGGTACCGCTGGCGGGCGCACAACAGCAGTTGTCGATTTCCACCGGCGGCACCGGCGGCGTGTATTACCCCTACGGTGGCGGTCTGGCGGAACTGATCAACAAGTATGTGGATGGCTATGCCGCCGTCGCCGAGGTGACCGGCGCATCGGTCGAGAACATGGCCCTGATCGGGCGCGGGGATTCCGACCTCGCGCTTGCCTTGGCCGACACGGTCTATCAGGCGTACACCGGAACGGGGCGTTTCGAAGGCCGCCGGATCGAGAAGACGCGCGCGCTCGGCTCGATCTATCCGAACGCCGTGCAGATCGTGACGCTGGCCAATTCGGGCATCAAGTCGCTCCAGGATCTCAAGGGCAAGCGTGTCTCGGTCGGAGCGCCGGGCAGCGGCACAGAGGTCAACGCCAATGCCATTCTGGAAGCCAACGGCATCACCTACGATCAGCTGACGGTACAGCGGCTGAACTTCAACGAGACCGCCGATGCGCTGCGCGATGGCGACATCGATGCGGGGTTCTGGAGCGTGGGGCCTCCGACCAGCTCGATCCTGAACCTCGCCGCCACACGTGACATCGCGATCGTGCCGCTGTCCGACGACGAGATCGCCAATGCGCAGAAGCTGGAGCCGGTATTCGCGCCCTATACGCTGCGTGCGGGCATGTACGACAAGGTCGATACGCCCGTTCCGTCGATCAGCATCCCGAACGTCCTGGTCGTCAACGCCGACATGTCGGACGACCTCGCCTACGCAATCACGAAGGTGCTGTTCGAGAAGACCGCGGAGCTGATCGCCATCCATCCGGCAGCCAACGACACGACGGTGGATTTCAGCCTGACGTCCACCCCGGTGCCGTTGCATCCGGGCGCCATTCGCTATTACGAGGAGATCGGCGCAACGATTCCGGACCGTCTGAGACCCTGAATCGCGGCGGATGAATCGCCGGGCAACATGCGGGCGCGGGTGGCGGATGCCACTCGCGCTCTGTTTTGTGTGCGGTGTAGCGGCGGCAGGCGGCTCCGGCAGCGTTCTGGAAGTCGTCGATGCCGAAGGCGCCGTGATCGCGACGTTTCCGGTGCAGGCCGATACGCAGTGGTGTCTCGCCTGGAACCATTCCGTCGCGGGCTTTACCGTTCGGGACTGCTTTGCGCTTCGTGGCTCCGTGATGGTGCTCGACAGCAGTTTCCAACCCGATTTCGCAGCGGGACTCGGGCATTTCGAAGGGCGCGGAACCATGCGTACGGACCCGGCCGGCGGCTACCGGATCGAGGGGATCGACGAGCCGGTGCCGCAGAATCGGCTCCACCTGAGAGTGGGCTCCGCCGCCGTCGATCATCGCATCGAGTTCGGGCACGAACAGGTTTCGCTGAGCAGGCTCGCAGCGGGTCGTCAGGTCGTGATCCGGTTCGTTCCGTGACGGATGCCGGGCGAAACGGGTCGTATCGATGAGGAAGAAATGAGCGAGCAGCAGATGGATTCCGCGAACCCCGCACCAACGGTGAACCAGTATCAACCCCGCCCGGTCCTTTGGCTGATTACCATCGTTGCCGTCGGATTGTCACTGTTCCAGCTCTATTCGGCGGGCATCCAGCAGCTCGGCCTGTTCTATCAGCGCAGCATCCACCTCGCGCTGATCATGATGCTCGCCTTCCTGCTCTTTCCGGTGACCGGCAGCGGGCGCAAGCGGGGCATTCTCGGCGGGATCGTGGATACGGTCTTCTTTGCCGGCGCGGTGCTGACCGGCTTCTATCTGGCCTTCTTTCTCGACGACATCATCGAGCGTGCCGGGTTCTGGAACCGGACCGACATCATGGTCGGGTGTATCGCGCTGGTGACCGTCCTCGAGGCGAGCCGGCGTGCGGTCGGACTCGGACTGACCATCATCGGCGTACTTGCGATCGTCTACGCCTTTGCCGGACCGCGTGGCGAACTGCCGTGGCTCGCGGACTACCTGCCGGGCATCCTCGCGCACCGCGGCTATACGCTCGAGCGCGTGGTCGGTCAGCTTTACCTCGGGCAGGAAGGACTGTTCGGCCTGCCGCTGGGGGTTGCGGCGACCTTCATCTTCGTCTTCGTGCTGTTCGGGGCCTTCCTCGAGGTCACCGGGGCGGGCAAGTTCTTCATCGACCTGGCCTATGCCGCGACCGGACGCCAGCGCGGAGGGCCGGCCAAGGCGGCGGTTATCGCTTCGGCGGGCATGGGTTCGATTTCCGGAAGTGCGATCGCCAACGTCGTCACCACCGGGGCCTTCACGATCCCGCTGATGAAGCGCCTGGGCTACAAGCCGGCCCAGGCCGGAGGCGTCGAGGCTGCCGCAAGCACGGGCGGCCAGATCATGCCGCCGCTGATGGGGGCGGGTGCCTTCCTGATGGCGGAATACACGGGTGTTCCCTATCTCGAGATCGTCAAGGTCAGCATCATTCCGGCCCTGCTGTATTTCGGAACGGTCTACCTTTTCGTACACCTCATCGCGATCAAGCAGGGCATGCAGGGCATGGCTGCATCGGAATTGCCGTCGGTGCGCAAGGTCATGCGCGAAGGCTGGCATTTCCTTGTCCCCCTGGTCGTGCTCGTGTATCTGCTGGTGATGCACATGTCGCCAATGCGCGTGGGGTTCTACGCAGTCGTGTCGGTCGTTGCCGTCGCGGTCCTGCGCCATCTCGCATGGTTCTTCGTCTTCGGACCCCGGCAGGGGCACCGTGTCGACACGGGGCAAATCCTGCGCATGCTGGGGATCGGCTGGTCCAAGCTCATCGAGGGTCTGGCGCTCGGCGCACGCAACGCGGTACCGGTGAGCATGGCCTGTGCGGTCGCCGGCATCATCGTCGGGGTGGTCGGGCTCACCGGTCTCGGGCTGAAGTTCTCGTCGATGATGATGGCTTTCTCGGGCGGGAACATCGTCCTGGCCCTGCTGCTCGTGATCATCGCCAGCCTCATTCTCGGCATGGGCCTGCCGGTGACGGCCGCCTACATCGTGCTGATCGTGCTGGTCGGCCCTGCGCTGACCGCCGAGTTCGGCATTCCGTTGCTGATCGCCCACCTGGTCGTATTCTGGTATTCGCAGGACTCGAACGTGACGCCACCGGTCGCGCTCGCTGGCTTCGCCGGGGCGGCGATCGCCGGCGCCAAGCCGATGGAGACGAGCATCCAGGCGTGGAAGTTCGCCAAGGGGCTCTACCTGATCCCGATGTTCATGGTGTTCAATCCGGAGCTCATCCTGGGTGGCCCGGTGCATGTCGTCCTGTGGAACGTGTTCATCGCCGTGTGTGCGCTGGCGGCTTTCGCGGCCGCGCTCGAGGGCTACCTGTTCTGCCGGATGGGGCCGCTGCCCAGACTCCTGATCGTGCCCGCGACGATTGCGATCTTCTATCCCGACATCTATATCGAATCGGCTGGCCTGGCGATCATCGTCATCGTCCTGGCGGCCAACTGGTGGGCAGGTCGACGCGAAACGCGGCTGCAGTCGGCGGGGCGGGCATGACGGGCTTGCGGCCTTGCCCTGAGGCACTTCGGGCGATAGAGTTCCGGGTTTCGGAACCGGGAGGCGGTGCGCGTGCTCGCGATCATTGAAGCATCGGGTTGGCCGATCTGGCCGCTGTTGCTGGCGTCGGTCATCGCCGTCGCCCTTATCATCGAGCGGTCGCTGAGCCTGCGGCGCTCGCGTGTCGTGCCAGCCGGATTGCTCGAGGATGTCCTCGACGACTTGCGGGTCAACGGGGTGACGACCGAGATGGCCGGTCGGGTGGCGGTCCACTCGCCCCTCGGGCGCGTGCTGGCGGCGGGCCTGCGCAACGTGAGCAGTTCGCGCGAGATCATGAAGGAGGCGATCGAGGAGTCGGGCCGCGCGGTGGCGCACGAACTGGAGCGCTACCTCACCACGCTCGGCACCATCGCCGCGATCAGTCCGTTGCTCGGCCTGTTCGGAACCATCGTGGGCATGATCGACATCTTCGCCTCGCAGGGGGTGACCGGCGCGAACCCGCAACAACTCGCCCAGGGCATCTCGATCGCCCTGAACACCACCGGGCTCGGGTTGATCATCGCCATCCCGGCCACGATCTTCTGGCGACATTTTCGCGCCCTGGTCGACAGCTTCGTCATCGACATGGAGCAGCAGGCGATCAAACTGGTCGAAGTCGTCCATGGCGAGCGGCGCTAGGCGGAGCGGGGAATGAACTTCCAGCGGGGAAACCGTCACGAGGAGCCGGAGGTCAACCTGATCCCGCTGATCGACGTCGTGCTGGTGATCATCATCTTCCTGATGCTCACGACGACGTTCTCGAAGGTGTCCGGACTGGAAATCAACCTTCCGACGGCGGAAGCCGAATCGAGCGACGCGACGCCGAACGAGATCAGCGTCGCGGTGACACCGGCCGGTGACGTTCTCGTCAACGGCAATCCGGTCGGCTCGCGCGAGATCAATGCCATCGCGGCGGCGCTCACGCGTGCGGTCGCGCCGGGGCAGCGGGACCCTGTCATCGTCATCAACGCCGATGCGCAGGCGTCGCACCAGAGCGTGATCGACGTCATGCAGGCGGCGCAGCGGGCCGGTCTGCCCCACATCACCTTCGCTATCCAGGCGCCGCCGTCCTGAGCGACGGCGACCCCGCGCCCGCGATCTTCGCCGACGTGGATCGACCCATGCAGGCCACTCCACCACGTTTCTGGACCCTTCGCTCGCCCGCGGCGGTCGCACTGCTTCCGCTGGCATGGCTGTTCGGCCTGCTGGCCCGTCTGCGCAGGAGGCTGTACCAATCCGGATGGCTTCGGCCGGTCGTCCTGCCGGTCCCCGTCATCGTGGTCGGGAACATCGCGGTCGGGGGGAGCGGAAAGACGCCGGTCGTCGCGTGGCTGGTCGATCGGCTGCGCGAAGCCGGATATGTCCCGGGTATCGTCAGTCGCGGGTACGGCGGACAGGTCGACGGCGTCGCACTGGTCGGCGCGGATGCGGATCCCGCACGTCATGGCGACGAACCGGTGCTGCTTGCGCAGACGACGCGTTGTCCCGTGGCTGTCGGTGCAGACCGGCCGGCCGCCGCCGCGGCCCTGTTGCAGGCGCATCCGGACTGCGACGTGATCGTATCGGACGACGGCTTGCAGCATTACCGCCTGCATCGCGACGTCGAGGTCGCGGTCGTGGACGAGCACGTCCTGGGCAACCGCTGGTGCCTTCCTGCCGGCCCCTTGCGCGAGGGGCTGACACGGCTGCGCGAAGTCGACGTGGTCCTCGTGCATGGGGCGGTCTCGGATGAATTGCGGGGCCGCTTGCCCGAACGGACGACCGCCACGATGCGGCTCGAGGGCCGCAGCCTGCGCTCGCTTGCCTGCCCGAGCGAGTTGCGACCGGTCGAAGAATTTGCCGGGCGCCGGGTACATGCCGTGGCCGGAATCGGGAATCCGGAGCGGTTTTTCGAACAGCTGCGTGCGATGGACCTCGAAGTTGTGCCGCACGCATTCCCGGACCATCACCGCTATGTCGCAGGGGATCTGGCGTTCGATTGCGACGCGCCGAAGATCCTCACCGCGAAGGATGCGGTAAAATGTCACGCTTTTGCCCCGCCCGATACGTGGGAGCTCCCCGTGACGGCATCGATCGAGCCCATCGCGCTCGAACGGATTCTGGAGAAACTGAGGCATGGACGCCAGGCTGCTTGAGATCCTCGTATGCCCCTTGTGCAAGGGACCGCTCGATTTCCTCAAGGAGGAGAAGGAACTCGTCTGCAAGGCGGACCGCCTGGGGTTCCCGATCCGGGACGGGATCCCGGTGATGCTCGAAGAAGAGGCGAGGCATCTGACGGCCGAGGAAGTCGAAGCGTTGCGCAAGAAATGACCACGCGGTTCAGGGTCGTCATTCCGGCCAGGTACGCGTCGACGCGGCTTCCCGGCAAGCCGCTGGCCGATCTGTGCGGGCAGCCGATGGTTGTCCGCGTATTCGAGCGCGCGCAGGGCTCCGGGGCCGAATCGGTTTGTGTGGCGACCGACCATGACGCGGTGTGCGAAGCCGTGCGTGCCGCGGGAGCCGAAGCGGTGATGACGCGGCCGGACCACCCCAGCGGGACCGACCGGATTGCCGAGGTGGCCGACCGCTTCGGGTGGTCGGACGACGAGATCGTGGTGAACGTCCAGGGTGACGAACCGCTGATAGAACCGGCGCTCATTCGCGACGTCGCGATGGCCCTTGCCGGGGACGTCGATGCGATGGTGGCAACGGCCGCCCACGCGCTGAGCGATGCCGTTGCGTTCTTCGATCCGAATGTGGTCAAGGTGGTCTGCGACCGGCGCGGGCGTGCGCTGTATTTTTCTCGCGCACCCATTCCGTGGGCACGTGATGCGTTCGCTGCCGCCCGGGATGTGATGCCGACCGGTCTTCCGGTCTTGCGGCATGTCGGAATCTACGCGTATCGTGCGGCCTTTCTGCGCCGGTACGGACAGATGGCGCCCTCTCCGATCGAGCAGTGGGAGGCGTTGGAACAACTACGGGTGCTCTGGCACGGCGACCCGATTGCAGTCAAAACAATAGCCGAAGCCCCGGCACCCGGAGTCGATACGCCCGAAGATCTCGAGCGTGTGCGGCGTTTGATCCGGGCGTCGGGTGCTGAACGAGGGAACGGCGTCTCACAATAGGACGAGGACGTGGCCGCCAGCTGTGCGTCACGAAACGGGAGAGGATTATGCGATTGATTCTTTTGGGACCCCCCGGGGCAGGCAAGGGCACGCAGGCGAGCTTCATCACCGAGAAATTCGGCATTCCGCAGATTTCGACCGGCGACATGTTGCGCACCGCGGTCAAGGCCGGCACGCCGCTCGGTCTCGAAGCCAGGCGGGTGATGGATGCCGGACAACTGGTCTCGGACGACATCATCGTCGGCCTGGTCCAGGAGCGGCTCAAGCAGGACGATTGCGCCGCGGGATTCCTGTTCGATGGGTTTCCACGCACGATTCCGCAGGCCGATGCGATGAAGGCGGCCGGCGTGCGGCTCGACTACGTGCTCGAGATCGACGTTCCCGACGAGGAGATCATCGCCCGCATGAGCGGCCGCAGGGTGCACCTTGCCTCCGGACGTACCTATCACATTCGCTACAACCCGCCACAGGTCGAAGGCAAGGACGATGCGACCGGGGAACCCCTGATCCAGCGCGAGGACGATCGCGAGGAGACGGTGCGCAAGCGTCTCGAGATCTACCATGGGCAGACCAAGCCCCTGGTCGAGTACTACACGCGATGGGCCGCATCGGGCGATGCGGCGGCGCCGAAGCTGTGCAAGATCTCGGGGCTCGGCTCCGTCGAGGAGATCACCGCAAGGGCGTTCGAGGCACTGGGCGGCTGAGTCCCGGGGCGCACGCGCGGATCGAAGGGTGCCGATGCAGCGACGCAACCTGTTCTACGCCCAGTCGGGCGGCGTGACGGCGGTGATCAATGCCACGGCCGCCGCGGTGATCCGTGCGGCCCGGACCCATCCCGATGCGATCGGCCGGGTCTTCGCCGGCCGGCACGGCATCCTGGGGGCCCTCGGCGAAGACCTTGTCGATACCGCTTCACTGACCGATGACGATCTGAATGCGCTCGCGCATGTGCCGGGCGGTGCGTTCGGATCCTGTCGTTTCGATCTCGACGCACCCGAGGTCAACCCAGGGCAGTACGACCGCCTCTTCGACGTCTTCGCCGCCCACGACATCGGATACGTGCTGTACAACGGCGGCAACGGGTCGATGGATACGGTCGCCAGGCTGTCGGCGGCCGCGCGGCAACGCGGCGTTCCGTTGGTGTGCGTCGGGGTGCCCAAGACCGTCGACAACGATATCGAAGGAACGGACTGTTCCCCCGGTTTCGGCTCGGCCGCGAAGTACCTCGCCACGTCCATGCTCGAGGCCGGTCTGGATCTCGACGCAATGTCGAGCCGGGTCGGGCGGGTCTTCGTGATGGAGGTGATGGGCCGCAATGCCGGTTGGCTGGCTGCCGCGACGGCGCTGGCCGCGAGGCAGGAGGATGAACCCCCGCACATCATCCTGATGCCGGAGGTACCGCTCGACGAAGAGGCCTTCCTGGAGCGCGTGCGCGAGGTCGTCGAGCGCAACGGGTATTGCGCCGTGACCGTATCCGAAGGCATCCGCTATCGCGACGGCTCGCTCGTCATGGAACAGTCGCATGATCGCAAGGGGCACGTTCAGCTCGGTGGCGCGGGTCAGTGCATCGCGCGCCGGATCCACGCGCGCTTCGGCTACAAACACCACTGGGCGATTCCCGATTACCTGCAGCGTGCCGCGGGACACTGCGTTTCCGCGACCGATCATGCGCATGCCTGTGCGGTCGGACGGGCCGCCGTTGCCTATGCGCTCGAAGGGCGCGATGCGACGATGGTGGCCATCCGCCGCCTCTCGGATGCCCCCTACGGGTGGACGCTCGAACCGGTGCCCGTCGCATCCGTGGCCAACCGGGAACGCCTCGTACCGCCCGAGTTCGTGTCCGATGACGGTCTGCAGGTCACCGACGCGGCGCGTCGCTACCTCGCCCCGTTGATCGACGGCGAGCTGCTTCCGGCGTTTCGCGGGGGACTTCCGCACTATCCCCGATTCCGGCTGGAGCCGGTCGCGAAGCTTCTCCCCCGCTACGATTTCTGACCGACGTCAGGCGCGCACGGCCGGATTCAGACTGTACGTGCCGGTCAGCGTGGCCTGGGCCAGGACGTGGCCTTCGATGGCCTTGCGCACGTCCTTGCCGTCGAACTGACCTTCGACCGGACAGCGCGCCACGTCCAGTGCGTACAGCGTGAATACGTAATGATGCAGCCGTTCGTCGTTCCACGGCGGGCAGGGTCCGTCATAGCCATGATAGTCGCCGCGCATCGCCTCGTCGCCGGCGAACCAGGCCGTGTAGTCGTTGATGCCCTGGCGGGTGCCCATCGGCGCATCCGGACCGGGCTTTCCGGTCGGGGTGACCTCGGCGGAGAAACTGCCGGCAGCGATCGCGGTCGTCGTGGCCGGCAGATCGACCAGTACCCAGTGGAAGAAATCCACCCGCGGCAGGTCGGCCGGTACGCTGCGGCCCTCCTGGTTGACGTCGTCGCCGCGGCTCGGCACGTCCGGGTCGTGACAGATCAGGACGAACGAGCGCGTTCCGTCCGGCGCGCCTTCCCATGCGAGATGGGGATTGAGGTTGCGGCCCAGGCATACGTGCCCTTCGGTCGCCGGAATGCAAAAGGCGAAATCTCCCGGAATCGGGGCGCCCTCGGCAAGGCTCGCGCTTGTCAGCTTCATCATCGTCTCCGCTCCTTCGTCGGTGTATCTGAACCGGATTGTCGCAGTCCGGCGCTGCGGCATTCAATGCCCTTGTCGGTGCATCCGTTACTCGCGAGCCTGGCGCCGGAAGTCGCCGGGCCGGAATCCGAGGGCGAAGAGCACCGCGAAATAGCTCGCGATCCCGGCCGAGACAAGCAGCGCAAGTCGTGTCACGCGATCGAGCGCACGTTCCTCGAGCCAGGAAGACGCCTCGCCCATGCCGAACCACAACAGGGCACCCAGTACCGCCAATGCGACGGCCACCCGCCAGGCGAAGCCGCTCCAGCCGGGCAAGGGCTGGAACACGCCGCGCTGGCGCAATGCGCGGTAGAGCAGGCCGGCATTGAGCAGCGAGGCCAGGCCGATCGACAGTGCCAGGCCCGCATGGCGGAACGGGATGATGAAGGCGAGGTTCATCGCCTGCGTCGCGACCAGCGTGATGATGGCGAACCGCACCGGTGTGCGGATGTCCTGCTGCGCGTAGAACCCGGGCGCCAGAATCTTGACGAGGATGAGTCCGGTCAGTCCGACGCTGTAGGCCATCAGGGCGAGGCGGGTCTGCAGCACGTCGTCGGCGGTGAACGCGCCGTGCTGAAACAGTGTAGAGATCAGCGGCACGGCCAGGATGGCCAGGGAGAGCGCCGCCGGCAAGGTCAGCATCAGGGTCAGCCGCAGTCCCCAGTCGAGCGTGGCGGAGAACTCGACCGGATTGCGGTCGGCATGCAGGCGGGACAGGCTCGGCAGCAGGATCGTACCCAATGCGGCGCCGAGCAGGCCGGCCGGGAACTCCATCAGGCGGTCGGCGTAATAGAGCCATGACACGCTGCCACTCGGCAGGAACGAGGCGAAGATCGTGTTGATCAGCAACGAGACTTGCGCCACCGAGACGCCGAGCATGGCCGGCAGCATCAGTGTGGCGACCCGGCGCACGCCGGGATCGGAGAGCTTGAGATCGAAGCGCGGCAGCATCCCGATCCGTGCCAGCGGGCGCAGTTGCAGGGCGAGCTGGAGCACGCCGCCGATGAACACCGCCCAGGCGAGCGCCAGCACCGGCGGATCGAACCATGGGGCCGCGAAGAGGGCCATGCCGATGAAGGACAGGTTCAGCAGCACCGGTGTGAAGGCGGGGATCGCGAACCGGCTCCAGGTATTGAGGATTCCCCCGGACAGTGCGACCAGCGACATGAACAGGATGTACGGGAAGGTGATGCGGGTCAGTTCGACGGTCAGCGCGAACTTCTCCGCGTCGGTGCTGAAACCGGGGGCGGAGATATAGATGATGAGCGGGGCGGCCAGGATTCCGATGAGCGAGATCGCCGCGACGACCAGCGCCAGTGCCGTCGCGACCCGGTTGACGAGCAGATGGGCTTCGGCTTCGCCCTTGCGGTTGCGGTACTCGGCGAGAATCGGGACGAAGGCCTGGGAGAAGGCGCCCTCGGCGAACATCCTGCGCAGCAGGTTGGGCAGCCGGAACGCGACAAAGAAGGCGTCGGTCGCCATGCCGGCTCCGAACGTGCGCGCGATCACGAAATCCCGGACGAATCCGAGAATGCGTGACAGCAAGGTCATGCCGCTGACGGTAGCAAGGGCGCGCAGCAGGTTCATGGCGTTCGCAAAAAGCGCCATGATAACGGTTCGGATGCATGCCCGTCTCGGCGCGGGTGCGGAGGTAGGGGGTCAGGCCTAGTGCTCACCCCGATTGCGGCAAGGCGGTTGCGCTGTGCAGGATTGCGGGGTACACTACCGCGTTTCTCACAGAACCAACGAACGGAAGAACATCTATGGCCAATTCGGCACAAGCCCGCAAGCGCGCCCGTCAGACGGTCAAGGCCCGCGCTCACAACGCCAGCCTGCGTTCTCGTCTGCGCACCGCAATCAAGGCCGTGCAAAAGGCTATCCTGGGGGGTGACAAGGACGCCGCTCAGGCCGTCTTTCGCACGTCCCAGTGCACCATCGACAGCATTGCGGACAAGCAGATCATTCACAAGAACAAGGCCGCTCGCCACAAGAGCCGCCTGTCCGCAGCGATCAAGGCGATGTCCGCCTGACCGGCAGCTTTCCGAAAGAAGCGAGAACGGCGACCCGCGGGTCGCCGTTCTCGCTTCAGGAATCGGATCGTTACGGAGCGGGTTCCAACGGCTCGACCTGCAGATCATTGTCGTGGGCGAAATTGACGAGGAACTTGTAGGCAAGCGGCTCGACCTCGTAGAGCCGGGCGTCGACGCGTACGGTTCGCTCGCCGGTGGGTTTCGACCCCGGCCGGACGTACGGCGAATACTTCATGCGATGGTCTGCCCCGAACGCCGACATGATGCCGCAAAGCCGGTCGGCCCAGTCGCTGGGGCGAAAGCGCTTGCCCTCCCGGGTCATGCCGACGATGACGAAGTCCTGGATCTTCTGGGTCATGGTTCACGCCACATGGGGGGTGCGATGCAGCCGGTGCGCAGGTAAACCGCCGGGAGCCCGTGTTGCCGCCCGGGTTTGCGCACTGCACAAAGATGCGGATTCTAGCAGAAAATCCGGGCGCTCCATCGCCCACACAGGCGCGGAGGCGTCGGCGAATCTATACTTTGGGGGTGGATTGGCTTAGAATTTTTGTTTCGACACACATTCACGGCGGCACAAGCCGCCGTGTGCGTTTTACGGATCTTATCGACCGGGGCCATTCATGTCTCACCTCATGAACACCTATGCGCGGCTGCCCGTCGCCTTCTCGCACGGAGAGGGTTCCTGGCTCTTCGACGAGACGGGCAAGCGGTATCTGGATGCCCTGGCTGGAATCGCCGTTTCCACGCTGGGTCACAATCATCCACGTCTGGTCAGCGCCATCGCGCAACAGGCCGCATGCGTGCTGCACACGTCGAACCTGTATCGCATTCCGCTGCAGGAAGAACTGTCGGATCGACTGGCTGCCCTGTCGGGCATGGAAGAGGTCTTCTTCTGCAATTCCGGTTGCGAGGCCAACGAGGCAGCGATCAAGCTGGCGCGTTTCTACGGGCATCGTCAGGGGGTGGATCAGCCGGCGATCATCGTCATGGAAAACGCCTTCCACGGGCGTACGATGGCAACCCTTTCGGCGACCGGAAACCGCAAGACGCAGGCGGGTTTCGAGCCGCTGGTGTCGGGATTCGTACGCGTTCCCTACCGCGACATCGAGGCCATCCGCAAGGTTGGCGAGCACAACTCCAGCGTGGTCGCGGTCATGCTCGAGATGGTCCAGGGCGAGGGTGGAATCAACATCGCCGACGAGACGTTCCAGCGCGAGTTGCGCCAGATCTGCGACGAGTACGGCTGGCTGCTGATCTGCGACGAGGTCCAGTGCGGGATCGGTCGGACCGGACACTGGTTCGGTTTCGAGACGTCAGGGATCCGTCCGGACGTGATGACGCTGGCCAAGGGGCTCGGTTCGGGCGTACCGATCGGAGCCTGCCTGACCGCAGGCCGGGCGGCCGGGCTGTTCGGTCCGGGCAACCATGGCTCCACGTTCGGGGGCAACCCGCTCGCCTGCGCGGCGGCGCTCGAAACGCTTGCCACGATCGAGGACGATGGGCTGATGGCCAACGCGTCGCGCATTGGCGAGGTCATTCGCGAGGAGCTTCGCACGGCGCTCGCCGGCGTGCCGGGCGTGGTGGACATCCGCGGACGCGGCCTGATGATCGGGATCGAACTCGACCGTCCCTGCGGGGTGCTCGTGACCCGGGCGCTCGAAGCCGGACTGCTGATCAACGTCACCGCCGAGCGCGTCGTGCGCCTGCTGCCGCCGCTGATCTTCACCGAGCAGGATGCCCGGACCCTCGTCTCGTTGCTCGCGCCGCTGATTCGCACGCACCTGGAATCGTGAGGGTCGTACGATGACTGCGCTCAAACATTACCTGCAGTTCCGGGATCTCACCCGCGACGAGTACGAATACCTGTTCGATCGGGCACGCTGGATCAAGGACAAGTTCAAGCGCTACGAGCCGTATCATCCGTTGTTCGACCGCACGCTGGTCATGATCTTCGAGAAGGCGAGCACACGTACCCGCCTGTCCTTCGAAGCGGGCATGCATCAGCTCGGCGGATCCGCGATCTACCTCAACACCCGTGACTCCCAACTGGGGCGCGGCGAACCGGTCGAAGACGCCGCTCAGGTGATGTCGCGCATGAGCGACCTGGTCATGATCCGGACCTTCGAGCAGGACATCGTCGAGCGCTTTGCCGCGAACTCCCGGGTGCCGGTGATCAACGGCCTGACCAACGAGTACCACCCGTGCCAGATCCTGGCCGACCTCTTCACCTTCATCGAGCACCGCGGGCCGATCCAGGGGCGCACGGTGGCCTGGATCGGTGACTCCAACAACATGTGCAACACCTGGCTGCAGGCTGCCGAAGTGCTCGACTTCAACGTGCACGTGTCGACGCCTCCGGGCTACGAAGTCGAACCCGAGCGGGCGGGGCTTTACGGAACCGATCACTTCGAGCAGTTCGCCGATCCGATGGAAGCCTGCCGCAACGCCGACCTCGTGACCACCGACGTGTGGACCTCGATGGGATTCGAGGCGGAGAACGAAGCGCGCAAGAAGGCCTTCGCCGACTGGTGTGTCGACGCCGACATGATGGCCTGCGCCAGGAAGGATGCCCTGTTCATGCACTGCCTGCCCGCCCACCGCGGCGAGGAAGTCACCGCCGAAGTCATCGACGGCCCCCGGTCCGTCGTCTGGGACGAGGCAGAAAACCGCTTGCATGCCCAGAAGGCACTGATGGAATACCTCGTACTCGGCAAGGTGGAAGAGTCGACGCGTTGACCGACCCCCGGTCGCTGGCCCGGATCGGGCTCGCGACCGGTTTCATGACATCCCGGCTGCCACGAGCAGCCATTCTCGAGAGCGGAAACCAAGATGAGCGAAGTCAAGAAAGTCGTTCTGGCCTATTCGGGCGGACTGGACACCTCGGTGATCCTGAAATGGCTCCAGGATACCTACGGTTGCGAGGTCGTGACCTTCACCGCCGACCTGGGCCAGGGGGAAGAACTCGAGCCCGCGCGCCAGAAGGCGCTGAAGTTCGGCATCCAGCCGGACAACATCTTCATCGACGACCTGCGCGAGGAGTTCGTCCGCGACTTCGTCTTTCCGATGTTCCGCTGCAACACGGTCTACGAAGGCGAATACCTGCTGGGCACCTCGATCGCGCGCCCGCTCATCGCCAAGCGCCAGATCGAGATCGCCCGTGCCACCGGTGCCGATGCCGTTTCGCACGGGGCCACCGGCAAGGGCAATGACCAGGTGCGCTTCGAACTCGGCTACTACGCGCTGATGCCGGGCGTGAAGGTCATCGCCCCGTGGCGGGAGTGGGATCTGCTGTCGCGTGAAAAGCTCCTGGCCTACGCCGAGAACGCCGGCATCCCGATCGAGATGAAACACAAGCAGGGCGGATCCCCGTACTCGATGGATGCGAACCTGCTGCACATCTCGTTCGAAGGCCGTCACCTCGAGAACCCCGCGGCCGAGGCCGAAGAGGACATGTGGCGGTGGACGGTCTCCCCGGAAGCCGCCCCCGATGCCGCCGAGTACGTCGATCTCGAGTTCGAGCAGGGTGATCTCGTCGCGATCAACGGCACGCGCATGGCGCCGCACGAGCTGCTCGCCCGACTCAATGAACTGGGCGGCAAGCACGGGATCGGTCGCCTGGACCTGGTCGAGAACCGCTATGTCGGCATGAAGAGCCGGGGCTGCTACGAAACCCCGGGCGGGACCATCCTGCTGCGCGCCCACCGCGCGATCGAATCGATCACGCTGGACCGCGAGGTCGCGCATCTCAAGGACGACCTGATGCCGCGCTACGCGGCGCTGATCTACAACGGCTACTGGTGGAGTCCCGAGCGGCGTGCACTGCAGGCGCTCATCGACACGACCCAGCAGACCGTCAATGGCTGGGTGCGCGTCAAGCTCTACAAGGGCAACGTCATCGTGACCGGCCGCGACTCGAAGACCGATTCGCTGTTCGATCCGACCATCGCGACCTTCGAGGACGATGCCGGCGCCTACAACCAGAAGGACGCACACGGGTTCATCCGCCTCAACGCGCTGCGCATGCGCATCGAGGCGAACGCGCGGGCCAAGCGGGGCGGCTGATGAGGCGATGCCGGACCGGGAAGGGAGAGGTCGTCGCGGATGGGCAATGAGCCGATCATCTTCGGCCTCACCGTCGCGGAGTTCGAAGCGATCTCCCTGAGGGTCCTGCTGACCGCCCTGATCCTGTACATGCTGTTCATCATCGGGAACCTGGCGTGGAAGTCGAAGGCCGGAAAGTACGGTGCGATCTGGATGTTCTTCGCGCTCGGCCTCGGTTTCATCGGCTTCGTCGCCAAGGGATTGATTCAACGGCTACTCGGAATCGAGTAAGGACCGGAACATGACGACCACGGAAAAATTCGAAAAAGTCACCCTGCTGACGCGCGCCAACGTCTATTTCGACGGCAAGTGCGTGAGTCACTCGTTCGTGCTGGCCGATGGAACGCGCAAGTCGGCGGGGGTGGTGCTGCCGGGATGCCTGACCTTCGGCACCGATTCGCCCGAAACCATGGAATGCGTGGCAGGGGCTTGTCGCGTGCGCACGCAGGGTGAAACGCAGTGGAAGGACTACGCCGCGGGCGAGTCGTTTTCAGTCCCGGCCGGATCGCGCTTCGAGATCGAGGTGGCAGGCGAACCCTTTCATTACGTCTGTCACTACGGATAGGAGCAGGCCATGCCATCGTTCGACATCACGTCCGAAGTCGACCTCGTCGCCCTGCGCAATGCGGTCGACGTGGCCAACCGCAAGATCGCCAACCGCTACGACTTCAAGGGAACCGACGCACATATCGAGCAGACCGAGAAGCTGCTCACCCTGGTCGGCGACAGCGATTTCCAGCTCGACCAGATGAAGGCCATTCTGCTTCCGGAAATGACTGGCAAGCAGATCGACGTGCGCTGTCTCGAGCACGGTGAGCTGCAGAAGGCCGGCGGCAACAAGGTCAAGCAGGAACTCAAGGTCCGTGTCGGGGTGGAGCAGGACCTGGCCAAACGGATCGTCAAGCTGCTCAAGGACGCGAAGTTCAAGGTTCAGGCGTCGATCCAGGGGGATTCGGTGCGTGTCTCCGGAGCCAAGCGTGATACGCTTCAGGAGGCGATCGCTCTGGTCAAGAAGCAGATCACAGACTTTCCGCTGCAATACGGCAATTTCCGGGATTGAATGGCATGAACGTCTCCAATGCCGCGGCCATGCAGTCCGCGATGATCCAGGCGAACACCCAGGCGCAGGCATCCACCCTGGTTCTCCGAAAGGCGATGGACCTTCAGGCCGCGACCGCGACGCAGCTCATCGAGGCCGTGCAGCAGAGTGCGCCCGTGGCCAATGCCGGTCCCGTTGGCGGCCGCATCGACACCTACGTCTGAACCATCTGGCTCTCCGGAGCCGTCTGCGGTTGCGCCTGGCCGAAATAGCCCTCGGTGTGGATCAGTTCGTCACGCGCGCCCAGCGCCTTGGCCGCTTCGACGCATTCGGCGACGAATTCCGGGCTTCCCGCCACGAACAGGCTGTACTCGGACAGATCCTTGAACTGCTGCGACAGGATCGCGGGGATGCGGCCGTGGAGCATGCCTTCCTTCGTTTCGCGCGTCAGGGTCGGCTTGTAGGTGAAGTTGCGATGACGCGTCTCCCAGTATTTCATCAGGCCGAAGTCGTACAGATCCTCCGCGGTTCGGGCCGAGAACATCAGGGTCACCGGCTTGCGATAACCGCGTCGCAGCGCCGCCTCGGCCAGCGACAGGATCGGCGCGAGGCCAGACCCGGCGGCGATGCACAACACCGGGGTGTCCACCGACGGGTCGCCGATGAAGGTGCCGTACGGGCCCGAAATCTTCACCAGATCGCCGATCTTCACCTGATCGTGCATCCACACGCTGGTCTGCCCTTCGTCGAGACGGGTGACCTGGATCATGATTTCCCCGTCCGGGCGCGGCGCGTTGGCGATCGAGTAGCAGCGGGGAGGGGCGCCTGAGCCGGCATCGCCAATCGTCACGTACTGGCCGGGCCAGAAGCGCATGACCGGGCCGACCGGCCGGAAATGGATCTCGATGATGCTCGGGGTGCGCTGGATCCGGTCCGTGACCACGTAGCGCTGGTCCTCGCGCGGCGGGAATAACTTGGGCTTGGCATCCTCCGTGCCCCATTCGATCACCAGCTCCTCGGACAGGGGCTTGGCCATGCACATCAGTCCGAAGCCCTGCTTGCGTTCTTCCTGCGAGAGCGCCATGTCGAGCACCATGCCCTGGTCGAAATGACCGGACAGCACCTTGACCTTGCATTCGCCACAGGCACCGGCCCGGCAATTGTTCGGCAGGGCGTAGCCGGCCTGTTCGAGCGCGGCGAGCACGGTGTCGCCGCTGGGGCATTCGACTTCACGACCGGAGGGGTGCAGGCGGATCTTGTGCATGGGTCAGCCTCGGAGAGGAATCGGGTGGATCGAACGGGTTCGCGGGCGCGCAGAGGACGACCTGTCCGATCTCGCGCCCGGAAGGGCGCTCCGTCGACCGTGCGGCCGCGGGGCGCCCATTCTAAATGGTTTCAGAATACCGGGATGATGTCTTCCATGTCGACGTCCGAGACCTCCTCGCCGGTGATCCCGACTTCCGGAATCGCCGGGAACGGGATGCCGTAGCGGTCCAGTACGCCCTTGAGGTTGAGCATGGCGTTGCGCCAGTTCTCCTTCTTCGCCTCGTAGGTCGGAATCCCGAATCCCGCGCCGCGCGCCACTTCCTCGGCCTCGCGCTGCGTGGCGATGAAGTCCTCCGGCAGGTCCCAGAATTCCATCGGCGGCTCGAACAGGACCGCCGACAGGAAGAGGTAGCCGGCGCGGATCTGCTTGGTGACGACGGCCTTGTCTTCAGCCGGAAGCTTCGGATAGTCGCGTTCCATCAGCGCCATGCAGATCGCCATGTGGCGACCTTCGTCGCGCCCGATGTTGCGGAAACCTTCCTTGAACACCAGTTCACGCGAGTTGTCGTGCATCTGCTTGAAGATCGTGGCCGCGGCGATCTCGCCCATGAGGAAGGACGAAAACAACACCGCCAGCGAATACTTGGGTACCGCCTGCTTGTAGCCGCTCCAGTAGCGCCCGCCGTTGTAGTAGAGCCACTGGGCGTTGCGCTGAAGGCGTCGTCCCAGGTCGGTCTTCGGCTCGTAGGTCAGCGGATCGGGATGGCCGAGCAGCTTGGTGATCGACAGGCCGCACATCTGCTCGTGGTTCTGTTCGTCGCGGGTCACCGAGAAGAAGCAGCGGCGCACCGGATCCTCCTCGTGATCCTCGTAGGTCTTGATCAATGCGGCTGCGAAGACCGGCGGCGCCGAGGCGTCGAAGACCGACAGCAACGTCCACCAGTAGGCGATCGATTCGCGCTCTTCCCAGGTGTAGGAGTCGAGATCGAGCGTATCCCACGGCAGCTTCTTGGGGTCCCAGTTCTCGCGCTGTGCGGCGTCCCAGACTTCCTCCATCTTCGATGTGTGCGCGTGCCACGACAGGGGATAGACGTTGGGCTGCTCGGTTGCGGGCGGAAATTCCTGGCGCAGCGCGAGCTTTTCGTTCTTGGCCATGCATGTCTCCTTGGTTCTGTTGCGGTGGGGGTGCCGTTCCGGACTCGCATGGCCCGGCTACGGGTGTTGCCTTTGATGTACATCAAAAATATATCTTGGACTGACCGGTCGGTCAAGTTTACTTTCGAGATTTCGTTGACGATGCCAAACGAATACGCTAGCGTATGCATAAAGCATTCACGATCCTTGCGCCGACCCGGCTGCACGCCGGGATCTGCCGGCCGATCCGAGCACGCAGTTTCCGACCATCAAACGTGATGATGATTCGATCCTCCTCGGGAGTGACCCTTGTCGAACTGATGGCCACACTGGCCATTCTGTCCGTGCTGCTCGGTGTCGCGTTGCCTTCCTTCGCCGGTCTCGTTCGCGATACGCGCCTGACGACTTCGATCAACACGGTGCATTCGGCCCTGTTCTATACCCGTTCGGAGTCGATCAAGCGGGGCAGGCGGGTGACCTTGTGCACCAGCGTCGATCAGGCCACGTGCACGGCCGGCGCCGGCTGGCACGCCGGATGGATCGTATTCGACGACCGCAACGGCAACGGAGTGCGCGATGCCGGCGAGTCGCTCCTGAGGGTGGGCGAAGCCTTGCCGCCGGGAATCACCGTCACGGGCAACCTGCCGGTCCGCAACTACGTCTCCTACGTACCCTCCGGCACGACGCGCGCAACCAGCGGAGCCCTGCAGATGGGTACGATCACGGCCTGCAGCGGTGGGCGGGTACGCCAGATCGTGATCAGCGCAACCGGCCGGCCGCGGGTGGTGCGCGACGGAAACTGCTGAGCGATCACCAGGACAAAGGGGGTGTCCCAAGAAGCCCTTGATTTATTCATGCATGCCGGCTAGTTTGACGGACATAGTACAAATATATGTGGAGTATGTGATGTCTCAACTACATTTCTATGTGCCCGACGACCTGGAGAAACTGCTCCGGAAAAGGGCGGCGGCGGCAAACAAACCGCTTTCCCGCTTTCTGGCCGAACTCGTCAAACGGGAAGCCTGCGAGTGCAAGAACTGGCCGGAAGGCTACTTCGACCAGGTTTTCGGGAATTGGGAAGGGGAGATCCTCGAAAGGGCGCCTCAGGGTGACTACGAGCGTCGGACCGGACTCGAGTAATGTTCCTGCTCGATACCAATATCTGCATTCACTTGCTCAATCAGGCCGACGCCCGGGTCCGTTCCCATTTCGAAAAGCGTTCCCCCATGGAGATCGCGTTGTGCAGCGTGGTCAAGGCGGAACTCTGGTTTGGTGCGTGGCGCAGCACGCGGGCCGACGCCAATCTCCAGCGGTTGAGGACGTTCTTTGCACCACTGCATAGCCTGCCTTTCGATGACCGCTGCGCGGAGCATTACGGATCCATCCGCGCCGACCTGGCTGCGCGGGGTTGCCCGATCGGGCCGAACGACCTGCTGATTGCGGCGACGGCCCGCGCGCACGAGGCGGTCCTGGTTACGAACAACACACGGGAGTTCGATCGGATCGCGGGACTCGCCATCGAGGACTGGACGCGCTGACGCGGCGACGGGTGGGGGTGCTCAGGAGGACGGCTGGTTGCTCAGGGGGTTTCTATCCGCACGATCAGGTCGCCTTCCTCGACGAGATCGAACTGCGTCATGCAGACCTCCGTGACGGTGCCGTCGCAGGGGGAGGGGATGTCGAGTGCGACCTTGCCGGTTTCGAGCACGATCAGGGTGTCGTCACGACGCACGGATTGGCCCGGCGACACCAGCACGCTTTCGACGAAGATGTCGCCCGACGCGCACTGCCCGCAGCTTTCCCAGCAGTCGGGGTATTTCGGGATGCGCACTTCACGGATCATCGGCCGGGGCTGGCTCCGGGTCCAGGGAGCCGTATCGTATCGTGCGTTCGTGGCTTACCAGCAATCTGCCACGGTACCGGTCCCGGAGACGGTTCGCGTGCCGGCCTGGTTCAGGGTCAAGGCACCGCACAGGGTGTCACGCGCAAGCTGCGTTCCGATCGGGGTGGCCGTGATCGTGTAGGTGCCCTGAGCCAGGTTGCCGACGGCGATCACGTAGCGATCGTCGAGGTTGCTTTCGACGCGACATCCGAGGTTGGGTGCCGCGCCGACGTAGGTCATGTTGGTCGTGTAATAGCGTTCCATGAACTGCGCATGTTCCGAGAGGCAGGCCTTCGCGTTGCCCCGGTAGGTCTTGACGACGTGGTTCTGGTACGACGGATAGGCGACCGCGGCGAGGATGCCGACGATGGCCACCGTGATCATCAGTTCGATCAGGGTGAAGCCTCGCTGGGCCCGCCCTTGCGGGCGGGCGGGTGTCGTGATCGGGCGGATGGGCATGGGTCAGTTTCCTATGATTTCGCGCCAGGACGTCCTGCGTGCGTCGGCTGCGGTCCCCTGGGTGGCCAGGGCCTCGGTCGAGCCGTCGTCGAGACTGACCTGCATCACGTTCTCGATGAAGATCGGGTTGTTCGGACTGCTCAGGAAGCCGATGCCCGAGACGATCATGAGCACGCCATCGACCAGCAGTTTGTCGGCGTCGTTGAAGAGGCCGTCCATCGTGATGTCGAAGAAGGTACGGTCCAGGCGTGCCCCGGTGAACGGGTCGATCGCCATGACGAAGCCACGGCCGGTCGGGCGGCACACGTCGCTCGCGTCCGGAATGCGGGTCGTGCCGATCAGCACCCGGCCCTGGAACTGATTCGGTACGACCATGCGTTCGCCTTCGACGCCGTTCTCCGGCGATTCCAGGTCCATGAACCAGCCCTTCTTGCCGATCATGTCGTCGACCGACCCTTCGTCGATCACGCGGGCCCCGAAGCCGTTGATCTCGCCTTCCGCGAGGATCTCGCGTTCGACCAGGTCGGTACGCCCGACGATGGTGACGCCGGTATCGATCAGACCGTACCACGTCTGGATCTGCTGATTGAGCGGATCGAGTTCGTTCAGGTAGCGGCCAGTCCCGAAGAACACCCAGCGCTGCCCGGTGTCCGGATTGCGCCCGACGAGCGGTGCGGCAGTGATCGGTTGCGGCAGGTTGTCCAGCGGGTCGCGGGCCTCGTAGAGCTTGAGCGTGCTCGTGCCGGAAGCCAGCCCGTTGAAGCGCCACAGGTTGCCCTGCAGGTCACCGGCGTAAGCCGTGTCGATGAATCCGTCCGCGGTGCTGTCCCACGTGAACACGGCCGACAGGCCGTTGTCGCCGGCGACGCCGGTGTCGACGCTGTATGTCGTCCCGCTCTGGATCCCGACCATGATCAGTTGCGCCTTGCCGTCCGCACTGTCCGGGCCATTCCCGAGAATGACGCGCCAGTCCCCGTTCGCGACCTGGGCGATGATCGGCTTGCCGATGTTGCGGCCCAGGGCGGGAATGTCGGCGGCGGTCTTCTCCCACAGGAAGACGACGCTGGACGGGTTGGTGATATCGAGTGCGAAGAGGCCGGGGCCGCCGCGTCCGAGCGTGCCGACGAGAACCGTCTTCCAGCCACCGCCGCCGCCCGAGAAGTACACGTCGGCAACCGTCATCTCGCCGTCCACGAAGTACAGGTGTTCGTACTCCGGCGACGTGAAGCTCTTGAGGTTGTTGAGGATCACACGGTTCGGGACGAACGCGAAGGTCTCGACACCCGTCGTCGCATTGAAGCCGTGCAGCATGCCGTCGTTGGCGCCGACATACACGACACCCGTGCGACTGGACTGGGCATTGGCAAAGGTGCCGTAGTCACCGGCGCCGTTGAAGCTGGCTGCGGCGTAGAGATTCGGATTGGGCCGCCCGACGAACACGGGCTGCGAATGGACGATGTCGCCGAGGACCCCGGTGCGTGTGCGGAGCGGACCGCCCGGTTGCTCCTGGCTACGGTCGCCGCGCAGGTAGTTGACGACCGCTTCCTGTTCCGTGGTGGTGGAGCCCAAGGCGGCCCGTTGAGTAGCGGTGAGATTGGACTGCGTGAAGGCGCACAGCCCCGTCGATCCGCAGCCGCTCGACTTGTGGAAGCGAATGTTGCGTGACCCGTGCGCCGGGAGCACGCTGCCGGCCTGCCACATGGGTGGGGTGATCAGGGCGCCGGTGTCGGGGTCGACGGCGAAGGCATTGAGTTCGCCGCGCCACGTTCCGGTGAAGAACTGGGCCTGGAACGTCGTCGTACCGGTTTCGAGCTTGGTCGAGTTCGCGGCCAGCGAGGCGCCGGAGCCGGTCATTTCCGCGACGATGTTCGCGAAGGCGGTTTTCAGGCTTTCGACCATCTGCGGTGCTTCGCCCGCGGTGAAGAAGTTGTCCGGCCGCTTGAAGGAGGCCTGGCCGCTTCCGCGGCTGCCGAACGGCGTCAGGGTCTCGCCGTTGCTGTGCCACCAGGCTTCGGGCAGCGGGTCGTCGCCCCACTCGTCGGGGTCGAAATCCTGCGGCAGGCGTGCGCCGCCGTACTTCGCCGCGAGGGCAAACTGGTTGCGCGCCATGCCTTCCAGCGACTGCTCCTCGAGCACGTCGACCCAGTAGGTGGAGATCGTGGTCTTGCCGCCGGTGAGATCCGGGCGAATGTCGCGTGCACGCGAATCCCAGGCCAGGCCAGCCATGAAGGCCGAGTTGTTGCGCCCGGTGAAGTTGCAACTGCTGCCGATGTTGCCGACGCCCTCCATCTGACCGACCTGGTTCGTCGCAGTGACGACATTGACGGTGGTGTCGCCGGACACCTGGGAGGGCCGCGTCGGTTCGTCCGTCGTGCAGGCACTGCCGGGCAGGTTCTTGTCGCGGTGCGTATAGATGTCGCCGATGCCGAGGATCGTGTTCTGCTGGCACCAGTGCTCGACCGGATCGGTCCAGTTCGTGATGACCGGAAAACCGTCGGCCAGGTTGAAGTGGTTGCTGGTGATGTTCGAATAGGCCGGAACGTTGCCCTGGTTCTTGAAATAACGTACGGCCGAGTAGAAGAGCTCGCTGACCGGGTCGAAGCTCTTGTGGTTCTGCCCCGTCATCTGCCCGAAGCGGTTCAAATAGTTGATGACGCCGCTGTGCGAGATCGTCACCCCCAAGGCGTTGGAAGTGGCGGTCGCGTCGGCCGGATCGGGGTTCTGGATCAGCACGCCGGTGGTCGGGTCCCATTCCTTGTTGGGGTTGTCGATCTCCCCGTCCTCGTCCGGAATCGTCGGGCCGATCCACTTCTTGCGCGCGCGCAGCACCGCGCCGTCGCGCAGCATGTCGGTGTGGTTCAGGTAGCCGAAGACGCTGTAGCGCATGCGGTCTGCGTATTCCTGCAGCGTGCCTTCCGGCTTCCAGCCGCCCGAGTACTGCTTGCAGTTGGATTCGAGCAGGCCGGACACGCAGACCTTCACGCGGATGCTGACTTCGCAGCCGTTGGCACTGCAGGCGCGACTCGCATGCGTGGATGCCGCGCCCGGGTTGTACGCGACGACCCCGCTGTTGACGTCGTCGTTGCCGATGCGAAAACGCATCTTGTTGCCGAGCCCCTCGATGCGCATGCGCATCCAGTTCGCACTGTAGGGCGTTGCTCTCGACACGAGGGTGGAATTGTCGCCGCTGCCTGGCAGCCGACGGTTCGGATAGATGCTGGTGCCGCCCTGGCCGTCGTGGCGGGCCTTCTCCAGCCAGGTCTCCGAGGCGGTGTCGACGACCCGATAGCCACCGGTCATCGCCGAGCGGAAGGGGTCGATGGTCTGGGTGGCCGCCCAGTTCAGGAAATTGCCACTCCATGGTGCCCCGGAAGTGGTGCAGCGACGATCGCTCGTCGTGCTCACGGGGAAGAAATGGCGTTCGGTTTCGGTGTTGCTGAAGTGGTACTGGTAGCACTTGTGGGAGTCGAAATAACCGGCGTAGACGATGCTTTCCGAGTAGTTCCCGAGGTTCGCGACGCTGTTGATCGTGGGCCATTCCACCGAGGGGGTCAGCGCGAGGTTGCCGGGGATGCTGATGCCCACATGCAGCGGGGTCTGCGAGACGATCTGGCCCACTGCCGCTCCGGTCACGGCGAAGGTCAGGACGCCCGAAGCCGCGCAGGCGAGGGCGATGCGCAAGAGGGGCTTGCGCGCGTGGCGGATGGGTTTCGTGGTGGCGGACATGACGGTGATCCTCTTCGAATCCGGTACGGCAATCAGATGGCGCGACGCACGGTGGTGGTCAGCACGACGATGGCGCGATCGCCCAGGGCGGCGACGGTGGGGTCGTGACTCCGCGCCGTGACCCGGAAGAAGCGCGACAGGGGCACGCCGCTGCCCGCGCCGTACTGCGCGAGGTTCGCGCTGCTGGTCAGCCCCATTTCGTCCTCGGTCGTGCCTTCGCCCATGAACTGGATGTGGAACTGGGCTCGCCCGGCAGCCATGCCCTGGTTCACGAAGAAGTTGTTATCGACGTTCGTCCAGTTGGCATCGGTCCCGTTGAAGGTGTTCACCGGGACGAGGTCGCACAGATTCGCGCTGCCCGGGCTGCAATCGAGTCCGACCGTGGGGTTGGCGGTGAGCGCCGCTTCGGCCGCGCGCAGGGCGGCTTCGCTGGCCTGCATTGCGAGCGAGCGGTCATACATGTTCGCGCTCATGCGCTCCTGCAGCGTCGTGCCCTGGATTCCGGCCAGACCCATCAGGGTCGCGACGACGAGGAGGATGAGCGCGACGATCAGCGCGACGCCGTGCTGACGGGTCCGGTGGGCAGGGCGGAGGGGAAGGCTGGTGTTCATTCGATGCGATTCCTCAGGCCGACCATGGTCGTGAAGCTGCGTTGCAAACGCCCCTGGTTCACGTTCGGGTCGACCGAGACCCGGGTGTCGGCGCTGTCCGCGGTCAGGGTGATCTCGACGGCGTTGACGTTGTCCCAGTTCCCGGGTGCGGTGGTCAGCGTGGTGGCCGTGCCTTCGCGGAACTGGAACTGCATGTTGGTGACCCCGGCGACGACCTCCTCGGTCTGCACGGCGGCGCCGGCACCGAGACGGACGCGGTAGAGCGAGCGGCCGCCTTCGTCAGGCCGGCCGTTGTTGCCGATGTACCACGTGACCGCGGTCATGCGGGCGATCTGCGAGTTGGGACCGAACTGATAGGGATTGCCGTTCGTCGAACTGCAGTCGGTCGGGAAGCCGAGGCCCTTCGAGCAGTTTCCCGGGTTGCCTGTGCCGGTATTGTGCACGACGGTGACGTTGTTCGAGTTGTAGTTCGTGACCTGGAAGATCGCGGCGTGGTCGAAGTCGCAGGCCATCAGGATGTCGCCGTCGACGAAGTCCGTCGTGGCCGCGTTGATCTTGAAGTTCGCCGAGGTGACCTCGTGCTCCTCGATCGAAAGCCCCGTGCCTTCGAGGCCCTGGAGCAGGATCGCGCCGGTTCCCGCCACACGTTGCCCGACGCCGTTGCCGAAGGCCACGGCCGGGGCAGCGGTCGCACCGTCGTAGCCGACAATGCCGGCCCAGTCCTGCCACCAGTTCGCACCGGTATTGAGGGTGTTGGCAACCCGGTCCATGTTGCCGCAGCCGGTTGCGGCCGCCTGGCGAATGTCGCGGGCGAGCAGTTCGAAGGCCGTGCGCGCGCTTTCCTGGACCTGAGACAATGCCTCGTTTGTGCGGTAGGTCTGGCGGTTGGCGGAAATCACGCTGATGACGCCGCCAATGACGATGAGTCCGAGCACCATCGCGATCATGAGCTCGACCAGGGTGAGGCCGGACTGGGATGGCCGGGCCACGGATGGGATGGGGCGGTGGTGCGTCGTCATAGCTGTACCTGCGTCGCGATCTGCTGGTCGTTCTCGCCCTGGGTGCCGCGCTCGTCGTTCCACTGCACGACGATGGTGCAGTCGGCGCCATTGCAGTTCACCGAACCCGTGGCGTCGGGGCCGAGCAGCAGCACGAGACGCGCCCGCCACTTGACGAGTTCGTTCGCGGCGAAGCTCGAGCCGGACGGGGTGGAGTCGAGTGCGATATTGAAGGCACCGTTGATCGCATTGGTGCGATCCACGCGCATCGCGTCGACGATGGTGTAGCTTTCTACGACGGCCATGCTGCGCTCCATGGCGCTCTGGTTGTTGCGCAACGCGCTCATCTGCAGGCCTGCGAGCCCAAGCAGGCCGAACGACAGGACCAGCACGGCGATGAGGACTTCGAGCAGGCTGACGCCGCGTTGAAGCCGTTGCGCGGGCTGCTTGAGCCGCCGGCGCGAGGGATTGAGCGTTACCATGCGCAGGCCCCTCCGAATGCTACCGTCGTGACCCGGCTGCCGGCACCCAGATCGATGCGGCGGTTGTTCTGGGCCGGCCCGTTCGTTGCACAGACGGTTATCGACTGACCGTTCGCCAGTGCACCACCGGTGGTGCGCGCGAGGCCGTCGGGTCCGAGCAAGAGGTTGCCTCCGGGCAGGGTGCTGGTCACGCCGAGGGTGTTGCTGAAGCGGTTGATCGCGCCCCGCCGCACGACATTGTTGGCGCCGGCGAGAATGATCCAGTGTTCCCAGGTGCCGGCTCCGGCACACACGGTTGCGTTGGCGTCGGCCGCACGGCAGAAATTCACCGTCCGGTTCCGTTTCACCGCTTCCGAGCGGGCCAGGTTGATGCCCGAGATCAACTCGTTGGTCTGCGTCGCGAGGCGATTGCCGACGATCATGTTCGTGAACGACGGTACCCCGACGCCCAGAAGGATCGCCGCGATGGCAATCGTCACCATCAGCTCGATCAGCGTGAATCCGTTTGCCTTTTTCATATCCCTGACACTATGTGGCACAGCGGTAAATCTCAAGAGGTCCGCGACGGAAGCGGGTTTCCGGGCGATGAGTGGTTGGCGGGGAACCACTGGCCCGCCTGGCACGACTATACTTGTCAGGCCATTCCCTTGTCGTGTGATATTTCCGATGGACAGCGAAACGACTTCCCGCGACCTCGTGGCGCTCGACGCCGAGCGCCTGCGCACCCGTTTCCTCCACGGGCGCGCGAGGACGGCCGGGGTACGCGAGGAGGGCGTGTCGGCCGCGGCCTCGTTCCGGCCGGCGGCGGTACTTGTGCCGCTCGTCCCCCATCCCGCGGGGATGACCGTGCTGCTCACCCGTCGCACCGACCATCTGCATCACCACCCCGGCCAGATCAGTTTTCCGGGCGGGCGCGTCGAGGACGCCGACGTGACCCCGGTCATGACCGCGCTGCGCGAGACGGAAGAGGAGATCGGGCTGGATCCGGACCGGATCGAACTGCTCGGGGAACTGCCCGACTACTGCACCGGAACGGGTTTCCGCATCACCCCGGTGGTGGGGCTGGTGCATCCGCCGTTTTCGCTCCGGCTGGACACCTTCGAGGTCGCCGAGGCCTTCGAAGTGCCGCTCGACTTCCTGCTCGACCCGGCCAACCATCAGCGCCACCGGGCGGAATACGGCGGGCGCATGCGCGAGTACCACGCGATGCCGTGGCAGGGCTACTACATCTGGGGCGCGACGGCGGGCATCCTGGTGTCGCTGTATCGCTGCCTTTCCTCCGAGTGATGCTGCGCAGGGAGGGGTTCCTGCCCTGCGCGCTCCGGATTCGCGGGCCTCAGAACGGCATGTTGAGCTTCACATACGCGGTGTGGTTGGCGAAGCGCTTCCGGGCCTCGAACGCATAGCCGGCAGTGAGTTCGAGTGACGGGTGGCTGTTCGTCACGACGCTGGCGCCGCCGCGGACGAGCCACGGCGACGGCTTGATGCCCGTGGTGGTGAATTGCGCACCGCCTCCGGCAAAGGGTAAGCGTCCGGCAAGCATGGTTTCGATCTCCTTCAGTTCGCTCACTTCGGGTAGTTCGCTCCCTTCTGGCTGGAATCGGTCGATGCCGACCTGGCCGCTATCGTCGACGGTTCGTCGCCTCTACCTCAGCCCAGTCCACTCAGACACTTTGAACGCAGCGTTACGTCTGGAAGATCGCGAACCGCCTTCACAGCATTGACGAGCGTGTTCTTCTCGGCAGCAGTCAGCGTATTCAGATCGCCGTCATTGAAATAGACCAGCGCTTTCAGACTCTCGCTTGGTTGAAAGTTCGGACCGAAAAGCAGACGAGCGGAAGCAAGCCCCCGTGACAAGCTCACCTCCGCATCGACCATCGCGGCGACATCACGATAGTCCTTGGCCTCGGCCCGTTGAAGAACGACCTTGACCTTGGTCGCCATCAGGTCGTCGAAAGAGGCCACCTGCAACATGCCATCTTCGGTGAAGGCCGGTTCTCCTACTCGCCCGAAGGTAATCGTGCCGAAGAAGGACACCTTGACGTGCTCCCTCTCGGAGTCCCCATAGGGGACCAGCACAACCCAAGTGTTGTCCTGATCCTGGAGCGTTGTGGACTGGGTCATAAACGGAAAAGCCGCTTTGATGGCTTCCCGATCAAGCGGCTTTTCCGAGAAGAAATCGAAATCGACCGAATCACGATGGCCGAGCCTCAGCGCAATGGCTGTGCCGCCGTACAACGTGAATCCAAGATCTGGTGCATTGCGAAGTTCCGGCCAAAGACGTTGCTGCGCAGGCGGCAATACGTCCATGCGAGGTTTGAACTTGCGACTCATGCGAATCTCCGCACTGGCAAGGCAGGAACGTGATCCACGCTGGATAGCCCGAGACGGTAATGCCAATATGCCCATGAACGCTCATTGAACTGACCGGCCTCTGCGTGCGTCAGGACCTCGCGCAGCACTTCATCACCGATTTGCGAGGCGAGCGTCTGAACATCGGCGTAGTCGCCGATGTTCATGACTTGGGCGATCACCCGCTCCGGCATGGCCACCGCGTCATCCGGTGTTTTCCACCAGATGTACTTGCTGGCAAGGGGCTTCAAGGCTTCTCGATTGATTTGGTCCAGTGTTTCCATGAATAAATTGTATGCTCTCCCAAGTGGAAGGGCACGCTTTTACGAATAGCCGAGTTATCCAGGAAGCGCTGAACCATTGCGTCTCGTCGCTCCCGCGAAGGCGGGAGCCCAGCCGGCACGAGGAACTGGATGCCCGCCTTCACGGGCATGACGATTCGTCGAGGGCCTTCCTGAATGGCCCCCCTTCCGTGGAACGGTGTCTGCGGGGCGCCGCGTCGTGCCGTAAGGCTGCCTGGTTCCGCTTGCGGCGGGCCGACCACAGCGCCACCGGGCGGAATACGGCGGGCGCATGCGGGAGTACCACGCGATGCCGTGGGAGGATTACTACATCTGGGGCGCGACGGCGGGCATCCTGGTGTCGCTGTATCGCTGCCTGACGCCGAGTGATGCTGCGCAGGGCGGTGCTCCTGCCCTGCGCGCTCCGGATTCGCGGGCCTCAGAACGGCATGTTGAGCTTCACGTATGCGGTGTGGTTGGCGAAGCGCTTGCGCGCTTCGAACGCGTAACCGGCCGTGAGTTCGAGTGACGGGTGGCTGGTCGTCACGACGCTGGCGCCGCCGCGGACGAGCCACGGCGACGGCTTGATGCCCT
>JBJHDM010000040.1:0-30795 GCA_050486545.1 Rhodocyclaceae bacterium
TCGATCTCGACTCCATCGACTGGCTCAACGTGTTGACCGTACTCGGCGAAAGGCTCGGACTGAAGATTCCGGAACGCGACTACGGCAAGTTGCGCACCCTGGACGACATGGTCGAATACCTACACACCGCGCTCGCGGCGCAAGGGAAGCGCTGACCGGATGGCCGACTATCCCGCCGACCTCGTCCGCACCCGCTACCTGTTCGACGGCAATCGCGTCACGATCCGGCCGATCCGGCCCGACGATGCCCAGCGGGAGCAGGATTTCGTCCGCCGCCTGTCCAACGAGTCGCGCTACAAGCGCTTCATGGGCACGCTCAAGGAACTTGCCCCCGGCAAGCTCAAGTACTTCACCGAAGTCGATTACGACAAGCATCTTGCACTCGTGGCAACCATCGACCGCGATGGAAAGGAAATCGAGATCGGGGTCACGCGCTACGTGGTCGGCCCCGACCCGAAGCAGTGCGAGTTCGCCATCGCCGTCGACGACGACTGGCAGGGGACGGGCGTGGCCGGACTGCTCATGCTGTCGCTGATCGAGGCCGCTCGCGAACGTGGCCTGACGACGATGGTGGGCCAGGTGCTGGCCACCAACGACAAGATGCTGAAATTTTCGCGACAGCTCGGATTCACCGTGCATCACGACCCCGAGGATCCGGAGACCGTGCGGGTGGAACGCCCGCTGTAGCGGGGACACAAAGCCGACCGGGGCCGGAGACATCGACAGGCGGGAGACCCATGCAGAACGTGCTCGACATGCTGACTTCCGGCGTCCATGACGCCCGCAACCAGCTCTTCATCGCCGAATCCCTGCTCGTGCAGGCCGAAGCCGACCACGGCATCGCGCTCGACGAGGCGCGTTTCTCGATCGAGCAGGCCGCCGCACGCCTGTCGCGCCTGCTCACCGCCTATCGCCTTCAACGCCAGGTCGGCGACCTCGCAATCGGGATGACCTCGGTCTCCGACCTGCTCGAGGAAGCCGCGCTCATCAACGGCACCCACTGCCGCCATCTCGGCCTGGCCCTCTCGTTCGACTGCACCCCTGGCCTGCTGTGGGCCCTCGACCGCGAACTGGTGCTCGACGCCTTGTCCAACGCCATCCAGAACGCGAGCCGCCACGCCGCGGCGAAGATCCATGCCTCGGCCATCCTCGACGATGCACAGCTCGTACTGCGCGTGGAAGACGACGGTCCCGGTTTTGCGACCCTCGATCCGGACGCCCTGGCCGAGAAAGGGGTCGGTCTGTTCGTGGCACGCGAACTCGCCCGCCTGCATCGGCGGGGAGCGTCCGTCGGCGCGCTGGCACTGGCCAATGGCGGACAACTCGGTGGGGCCGTGTTCGAGATGCGATTGCCGTGAGCACGACCGACAAGGATCTCTACAAGACCCTGCGCTTCCTGGTCATCGACGACCAGCCCGCGGCACGCCAGAGCCTGCGCACCTGTGCGCAGACGATGGGGGCGTTCTCGGTCGACCTTTCACCCGGATACCAGGACGCCATCGGGCGGATCCGACGCAGCGTGCCCGACGTCGTGCTGTGCGACTTCAATCTGGGTGACGACCGCTCGGGACAGCAGTTGCTCGAGGAGGTCCGACGCCACGAACTGCTGCCCGAGGAATCCGTCTTCATCATGGTGACGGCCGAACAGGCCTACGAGAACGTCGTGGCGGCGGTCGAACTGGGCCCCGACGACTACATCATCAAGCCGTTCTCGCCCGATCGCCTGAAGTTCCGGCTCGACCGCGCCCTGCAGCGCAAGCACTTCTTCCGACCGTTCTACGTCGCCCGGCGGGAGATGGACTTCGACACGGCCGAAGCCTTCATCGCCGAACATCTCGAAAGTGAAGCCGGCCAGCCCTATCGTTTCGACCTGATGCGCCAGAACGCCGAACTGCAGCTCGCACGCGGCAGCTCGAAAGCTGCGGTCAATGCATTCGACGCAATCCTCTCCCTGCATCCGTTCCCCTGGGCCCGCGCGGGAAAGGCGCGTGCCCTGCTTCACGAGAACCGCCTTCAGGATGCCCGCAGCCTCGTCGACGAGGTCGTGTCGGCCTCACCGCTGTACTTCGACGCGAGCGACCTCAAGGCCCGCATCTGCATCGAGATGGGCGACTATGGCGAGGCACAGCGCACCGTCGCCGAGACGTCGAAGCGCACCGCCCGCAACTACCGCCGCAAACGCCTGCTCGCCGATGCCGCCCTGCTCAACGGCGACGCCGCCACCGCACGCGAGGCGATTTCGGACGTTCTCGCGAACGACTCGATCCCCGGCGCGATCTCGCTGTCCGATCGCTTCGTGCTCGCACGCAGCTATCTCCAGGACGAGGAGTTCATGATGGCCGAGACGGTGATCCGGGAGATCCGCGCACAGGAGATGGAAGCCGCGAGCCTGGACGAAAAAGCCTCTCACCAGGCGCTGCTCGTGCGCATCGAACCCGAGAGCGCGCGCCCGGCGTTCATCGCGCGCCGGGAGATGTGGACCAACGAATGGCTGGGCGCCACGGCCAAGCTCGACCTCCTGCATGCTGCATTCGAGCTTGGCGACCATGAGCTGGCCTGCACGATCACCCAATCCCTGTTCGCTCGCGATCAGGTCCGCCAGGTCTTCAGGCCGGTCCACGCCCTGTTCGAACGAAACGGTCTCGAGGAACGCTTCCGCGAAATGCAGAAGCAAGCCGCCTTGGAGAAGATCCGGCGTGGGGAAACGGTGGAGCAAGCCCCCGGAATGTCGATCTGATCACCGATTGATCGCACTTCCGATGGCATCATTGAACTCTTCACGCGTTCGACGGACTGACCCAGGCGCACGCGTACCGAATTTTTTTTCACAGGAGCCATTGAAGATGCAACTTCGCAAGAGCTGGATGATCGTGGGCATGAGCCTGAGCCTTCTGACCGGTGGCGCCCTGGCACAGGGCAGCGCCGGAGGAGAAACCGCAGCCGGGCCGGCCGCCCAGGGATCGCCCATGGCCCAGCGGCTGAGCGGACGGGTATTCGTCGGAACCTACATGCGTGACGGCTCGCCCTATGTCCTCGATTTCCGCGCCGACGGAACGCTGACCGACAACCGCAACGCGAAGGGTCGCTGGTGGATCGACGACAACGGCGACTACTGCCGCGAATGGGAAACCGGCCCGCTGGCCGGCAACAGCGGATGCTACGAGATCCTCGTCCACGGTGCCCGCGTCGCGATCTACGCGGGTGACGACAAGGTGCTCGACGGCGAACTGATCGAGTAATCCCGGACCCGGGCGCGCATACCCGCGGCCCGGCAAGCGAGGAAGGCCGAAGGCCTGTCGAACGCGGAAATCGTCCGCGACCGGCAGGCCTTCTTCCTGCCCGGATGCCGCGCGCGAACCGATCAGCGGCGGTCGCGCTTCGCCTGGGAACGCTTCCCGGCAGCCGTTGCATGGGCGCGGAGGGTCCGGGCATGAGGATTGGAAGCCGTCCCGGCCTTGCCCGCAGCCGCGGCCGAACCACCCGGCTTTCCGGCGACCCGACGAGCCGGCGCCTTGGCGGATCGGGCCGGCGCCTTGCCGGCCACCCGCGCTGCCGCCTTCGCGGCCGCGATCTTCGCACGCTCGGCCTTGCGGGCCTCGGCCGCCTCGATCTGGGCCAGGCGCTCCTCGAACCGCCGGAGGGTCTCGTCAAACAGCTTGGCCTTCTGCTCGGTACGCTGGTTGGCCACGCTGGTATTTCCACGCTTGCTTCCGGTGGCCGAACGGATGGCGACCGTTTGACGACGGAACAGGTCCTGGTTCTTGTTGCGCAGTTCCCGGGCACGCTTGATCTTGCTCTTGAGCCGTGCGACGTCGAGCGCGCCGATCGCATCGGACAGGCTCGCGAGAAACAGTTCGAGTTCGGCAGCGCTGCACAGATTGCGTGCGTGGATGCGATTGTAGGCCATGACGAATCCTCCCTGTTAAGGCCCCTCACGCCCCTGCAACGGAGCGCCAAGGTCCAGAAATCGACCGGGGTTGCAGACCGCGAAAAACCGCATGGACAGAACCAGCGGTCTCTTCCGCCCTGCTTGCCCTACGTTTGCAGTCTAGCAGCAGGCGCTAAGGCAGGTCCCGAACCAAGCGGACGCGATCGTAGTCGCCCCGGCCTCCGGCGCCACGGATGCCGTTCGTGAACGCAACGCCCCAGGCGCGATAGGTATACAGCTCGTGCGGCGTGCCCGACCAGTAGCGTACGGCCGGCGTATCGGGAAAGACGTCCTGCAGGATGGTCGGGCTGGCATGGTCGTCGGCGCATCCTCCCCCGCTGCCGTCGCGATCGAGCGCGTAGCGCCGGCCCGAACTGCAATAGGTCAGCGCGTGCAGCTCGTCGATCGTCGGCAGACGCCAGTCGTCGTAGCCGGCCACGCGTGCAGCCTCGGCGGCTTCCCGGGCCTGGCCCCAGGTGAAGATCCGCGGTTCGCCGGCGCACGACGCGCCGTCCCATTCCTGGCCCAGGCTGCAGCGCGTCCACATCAGCCCGGTCGCGGTATCGGTCGCCGTCGCACCGTCGAGGTCGAAGCGCGCCACGAGCGCCCGTTCGCGTTCGGCAAGACGCTCGCGTTCCCGGGCTTCGCGCTCCTCGCCCTCGGACGTCAGGCGGGGACGAAGCCTCAGCACGACCGGGTCGAGCGGACGGTTCGCGACCTCGATCCCGTCGATGCGGCCGTACAGTTCGGTAAACGCGTCGAGCGGACGGATGGCCTCGATCCGGTACGCGCCTTCCGGCAGCCGCAGTGCGAAGAATTCGCCTTCCCCGGCCGGCGTGTTGCCCTGCAGACGATCGTCGACATACAGTCGGGCCTCGCCGGGCTGCGTGGCGATGCGCAAGACGCCGGGTTCGGCCGGAGGCGGGGCGGGTGCCACCGGCGCATCGACGCCGCGCTCGCAGGCGGTCAGTAACAGGACTGCAAGGATGGGCAGGAGCAGACGAAGCGCACGGAACGGGACGACGGGAATCATGAATCACTCGACGATGGGGAACGGGGCCATTGTCCCGGTTTTTCGGCCGATCGCAATGCACGGTCCGGTTCCGGCACCGCCCGGGGAATTCCTCCACGCGAATCGCATCTGACGGATTCCGGCAACGAACAGGAGAACAGGGAACATGAAGACGGTATTGGTGACGGGCGCCGCACAGGGGATCGGGCTGGAGCTGTGCCGTGTGTATCGCGAACGGGGAGACGCGGTCGTGGCGGCCTGCCGCACGGTCTCGCCGGCCCTGCAGCAATTGGGCGTGGAGATCGTCGACAACGTCGACGTGGCCCGCGAGGACGCCGGAACGCGGCTTGCCGATGCGCTGGGCGGGCGCCCGCTCGACATCCTCATCAACAACGCCGGCATCCTCGGCAACAGCACTCTGGAATCGATCGACTACGAGGATGTCGTCCGCCAGTTCCAGGTCAACGCGGTCGGACCGCTGCGGGTCACCGAGGCGCTGCTTCCGCGGCTCGGCCGCGGCTCGAAGGTCGCCCTCGTCACCAGCCGCATGGGTTCGATGGCAGACAACGGCTCGGGGGCCTACTACGGCTACCGCATGAGCAAGGCGGCGCTGAACGCGGCCGGCGTCAGTCTCGCCCGCGATCTTGCCCCGCGCGGGATCTCGGTCGTGATGCTGCACCCCGGCTTCGTGCAGACGCGCATGGTCGGCTTCGCCGGGGACATCACGCCACGCGAGGCCGCCGAGCGGCTGGCCGCGCGGATCGACGAACTGTCGCCGCAGACCAGCGGCAGCTTCCGCCACTCGAACGGCGACTCCCTGCCCTGGTAGTCACGATCAGGACTTTCGCGGCAGGCTCGGGGTGACGAGGGTCCCGGCGAAGCGCAGCAGCCAGAGCGCGAACGCGCCGGCCCACAGCAGTGCGGAGACAAGGATCACCGCATCGCCGAAGCCGTGCACCGAGGCGGCCAGGCGCAGCAGCGCCGAGGCGAGCATCAGCACGCAGGCCGCCAGCATCATCGGCGGGACGACCAGCGCACGCCCGGTGTGGCGCAGGCTCACGCGCATCATCAGCCCGAGCATCATCATGCCGAGGCTGCCCAGCGTGAAGGCGTGGACCCAGGCCGATTCGGGCACCGCTCCGGTCAGTTCGGCCACGGCCTTGAGCGCGAAAGCGACGACCAGCCACGCAAAGCCCAGATGCATGACGAACACCAGCGGCACGTCGGGCACCCGCCAGCCACGCCAGCGTGCGGTCCGCCAGCCGTGGACGAACGCGCAGGCCAGGGCGGCGCCCCCGACCGCGGCGCCCGGGGCCCCACTCAGGTCGAGCACGGCCAGCGCGAGCACGACCCCCACCGACAGGGCCTCCAGCGGCATCACGAACGGCACCTGTTCGCCGCGGCCCTTCTCGCGCAGCGCGTTGCCGGTGAAGATCGGCGTCAGCACGCCGCCCTTGAGCACGTAGAGGATCACGATCGCGTAGAGCGCGGCGCGCAGCGCCGTGCCAGCCGCCACCGCGTTGGCTCCGTGGATCGCAACGTGAAAGGCGAAGTTCGCGACGAAGAGCGCAATCAGGATCGGCACGAGCAGCAGGTACCAGCGGTTGGCGGCCCGCAGCAACTGCGGCGCGACCAGCACGAGAACGGCCGGAAAGAGGAGGAGGTCGATGACCGCCACCCACGTGTTCGGCAAGGCGTCGCGCGCCCAGAACGCGACCCGTCCGGCCAGCCAGAACGCTGCCAGCGCGGCGAGCCGGACACCCCGGATCTCCGGCGTTCCGGCCCAGCTCGGCAAGGCGGTCAGCACGATGCCGACGATGATCGCCGCCGCGAAACCGAACAGCATCTCGTGTCCATGCCAGAGGAAAAGCGCCATGGCACCGGTCGGCGCACGCCACAGGTCCGCATAGGCGCCGGCCCACACGAGGACGAGCACGAGACCGTACAGGGTCCCGAGCAGGTAGAAAGGCCGGAAGGGGCTGGTCCAGACCGGGGCATGCCCCCGGATCACGTCTTGGCTGCGCATGCCGCAGTCTACTCCGGACGGGCGTCGATGCCCTCGAAACCGGCCGCATCCAGCGCGGCCAGCAGGTGCTGCCGACGCTCGGCCGCGCGCCGGGCAGTGCGCGCACGCACCGGACCGAATCCACGGATCTCGTCGGGCAAGGACGCGATCCCGACCGCTGCCGGGAGCGTCTCCGCGCGAAGGCGGTCGAGCAATCCAAGCATCGTCGCTTCGTAGTCCCTTACGAGCGCGCGGGCGAGTCGGTTGTCCTCGGTCCGGGCAAAGGGGTCCAGCACGGTGTCACGCAGGAATCGCAGCCGGACGAGCGCCCGCAGGACCGGACGCATCCACGGTCCGAAGCGGCGCTTGCGCGGGATGCCGGTGAGCGGATCGGCGCGGCGGGCGAGCGGCGATGCGAAATGGTGGATCACGCGGTACTCGCCCTCGAAACGCGCGCCAAGCGCCTGCTCGAATTCCGGGTCCGAAAACAGGCGCGCGACCTCGTACTCGTCCTTGCGTGCGAGCAGGCGGAACCACGCACGAGCCACCGCCCCGGTCAGTTCGGTGCTGCCCGGCACACACTGCGACTCGGCGACGCGCACCCGCTCGACGAGGCGCCGGTAGCGCCCGGCAACCTTCTCACCATAACCGGCGAGCAGGCGTTCGTGACGACGTGCGATGGATTCGTCGAGCGTCGCCGAGGCGACCTGACTCGCGACGGGGGGCTCGGCCGCCCGCATGATCGCCTCGACGCCCGCCGGATCGGCCGCCGCGCGCCGCCCCCACAGGAAGGCCTGCCGGTTCGCCTCGACGGCCACGCCGTTGAGTTCGATCGCGCGCAACAGCGCCTCATCCGACACCGGGATCCGCCCCTGCTGCCACGCGTAGCCGAGCATCAGGGTATTGGCGGCCATTGCATCGCCGGTGAGCACACGGGCCAGGTGTGCGGCATCGAGAAAGGACACTGCGTCGCTGCCGCAGGCCTCGGCAATCCGTTGCTGCATCGCTTCGCGCGGGAACACATGGTCCGGGTCCTGGACGAAGGCCCCGGTGATGGTGCAGGCCGTATTCACGACCGCATGCGTGTGGCCGGACCACGCTCTGGACAGGGCCTCGTCCCCGGCCGCGACGACGAGATCGCAGCCGAGCAGCACGTCGGCCTCGCCGGTCGCGACACGCATTGCGTGCAGGCGGTCCTGGCGATCGGCCAGGCGCACGTGGGACAGTACCGCCCCGCCCTTCTGCGCGAGCCCGGTCATGTCGAGCACCGTCACGCCGCGGCCTTCGAGATGGGCCGCCATGCCGATCAGTGCGCCGATCGTCACGACTCCTGTTCCGCCGACGCCGGCCACGAGGATCCCGAAGGGGGTCGACAGATTCGGTGCGGCGGGCCGCGGAAGTTCCGACGGCTCCCACGCAAGTCCGGTCACCGCCCGGCCGCGGCGAAGGCGGCCGCCCTCGATCGTCACGATCGCCGGGCAGAAGCCCTCGACACACGAGAAATCCTTGTTGCAGGCGGACTGATCGATCGCGCGCTTGCGGCCGAACTCGGTTTCGACCGGAACCACCGCAAGACAGTTGGAGCACACGCTGCAATCGCCACAGCCCTCGCACACGAGTTCGTTGATGAATACGTGGCGGTCGGGATCCTCGAGCGTCCCCCGCTTTCGGCGGCGGCGCTTCTCGGCTGCGCAGGTCTGGTCGTACACCAGCGCCGTGACGCCGGGCGTGCGACGCAACGCGTCCTGCACCCGGTCGAGGGCCTCGCGACCCAGGATCTCGACGCCAGGGGCAAACGCATCGCCCACCGGATAGCGCTGCGGATCCTCGGCGAGCACGACGATGCGTCGCACGCCCTCGGCGGCGAGCTGGCGCGTGATCTGCGGCACCGAGAGCGGCCCGTCCACGGGCTGGCCGCCGGTCATCGCGACGGCGTCGTTGTAGAGGATCTTGTACGTGATGTTGACCTCGGCCGCGACCGCCGCGCGGATCGCGAGCAGTCCCGAATGGTAGTAGGTCCCGTCGCCCATGTTCGCGAACAGGTGCGGCATGCCGGCATGCTCGGCCATCCCGGCCCAGGCCGCACCCTCCCCGCCCATCTGGCTGATGGTCAGCGTGTTTCGACCCATCCATACCGCCATCAGGTGGCAGCCGACCCCTCCGAGCGCGCACGAACCATCCGGGACGCGGGTCGAGCGGTTATGCGGGCAGCCCGGACAGAACCAGGGGGTGCGCGGCAAGGCGGGGCCGGCCCGCAAGGGCTCGGTGTCCTTCGCGTCAAGCACGCGCAGGCGCTCCTGCATGCGCTCCGATTCGAAGAAGCGCCCGACGCGTGCCGCGATCACGCGCGCGACGATGGCCGGGGTGAGATCCCCGGTCGGCGGCAGCAGCCAACCGCCGTGCGGCGAGGGCCATTCACCGCCCTCGTCGAACTTGCCGACCACGCGCGGACGCACGTCCTCGCGCCAGTTGTAGAGCTGCTCCTTCAACTGGTACTCGATGATCTGGCGCTTTTCCTCGACGACCAGGATCTCTTCCAGTCCCTCGGCGAAATGGCGCACGCCATCGGCCTCGAGCGGCCAGGGCATGCCCACCTTGTACAGCCGCAAGCCGATCGCGGCGGCGGTCGCTTCGTCGATCCCCAGGTCATCCAGGGCCTGTCGGGTGTCCAGCCAGGCCTTGCCGCAGGCGATGATGCCCAGCCGCGCCCGCGGCGAATCGAAGACGAGCCGGTTGAGACCGTTCGCGCGGGCGTAGGCCAGCGCGGCGTACACCTTGTACGCCTGCATGCGTCGTTCCTGCGCGAGCTGCGGATCGGGCCAGCGGATGTGCACACCGTCGGGCGGCAGATCGAAATCGTCCGGCAGGCGCACGACGACACGCCCGGGGTCGACCTCGGCGGTGGCGGAACTCTCGATCGTGTCGGAAGCGAGCTTCATCGCGATCCAGCAGCCCGAGTATCGCGACATCGCCCAGCCGTGGATGCCCAGGTCGAGGATCTCCTGCACGCCGGCCGGCGCGAGTACCGGAATGCCGCAGGCCGAGAAAAGGTGCTCGCTCTGGTGTGCGACCGCCGACGATCGCGCCCCGTGATCGTCGCCGGCGACCAGCAGCACGCCGCCGTGCGCCGACGTGCCGGCATGGTTGGCATGCTTGAAGACGTCGGCGCAGCGGTCCACGCCCGGCCCCTTGCCGTACCACATCGAGAAGATGCCGTCGCGCTTCGCCCCCGGGAACAGGTGCAACTGCTGCGACCCCCACACCGCCGTGGCGGCGAGTTCCTCGTTGACGCCCGGCTGGAAGCGGATGCGATGCGCGTCGAGATAGGGCTTCGCCGCATGCAGGGCCGTGTCGAATCCGCCCAGCGGCGAACCGCGGTAGCCCGAGACGTAGCCTGCGGTATCGAGCCCGGCGGCGGCATCGCGCTGGTGCTGCAGCATCGGGAGCCGGACCAGCGCCTGCACGCCGCTGAGGAAGACACGGCCGTGTTCGAGCCGGTACTTGTCTTCGAGCGACACGCGGGCGAGGCTCATGGGGACGAGGCCCTCATCGCACGAACTGGGTCAGATACAGCGTCACGGCCGGGAACAGCACGAGAATGGAAAGGCGCACGACGTCCGCGGCAACAAAGGGCAGCACGCCGCGGAAGATCGTGCCCGTCGGGATGTCGGGCAGCATGCTGCGCAGCACGAACACGTTCATTCCCACCGGCGGGGTGATCAGGCTGATCTCGATCGCGACGACGACGACGATGCCGAACCAGATGAGATCGAAGCCCAGATGCGCCACGACCGGATAGAACAGCGGCACGGTCAGCAGCATCATCGACATGCTTTCCAGCACGCAGCCGAGCAGCACGTAGATCAGGCAGATCGCAACGATCACGAGCAGCGGCGTGGCGACGAAGCGGTCGGTGAATTCGATCAGCTCCATCGGCATCGTCGTCATGTTCACGAAGTTCGCGAACAGCAACGCACCGATCAGGATGGAGAAGATCATCGCCGTGGTCGCCGCGCTCTCGACGAGAACGTCGCGGTACAGCGGCCACGACCAGCCCTTGCGTGCGAGCGCGAACAGGAACGCCCCGCCCGCGCCGATGCCGGCCGCTTCGGTTGGCGTGAATACGCCGCCGTAGATCCCGCCGAGCACGAGTACGAACAGCACCAGCACCCCCCACACGGCGCGCAGCGCGCGCAGGCGCGCGGGCCAGCCCATGCGCTCACCCGGTGGCCCCGAGGTCGGGTCGAGGCGTACCGTCGCCGATACGGCAGCGAGATAGCACACGATCGCGAGCATCCCCGGCAGGATGCCGGCGATGAACAGCTTGCCGATGTTCTGCCCGGTCAGGATTCCGTAGATGACGAGGATGATCGAAGGCGGAATCAGGATGCCGAGCGTGCCGCCGGCGGCGACCGAACCGGCCGCGAGCCGGTCCGAATAGCCGAAGCGGCGCATCGGCGGAATCGCGACCTTCGACATCGTCGCCGCGGTCGCGATGCTCGACCCGCAGATCGCCGAGAACCCGCCGCAGGCCACGACCGTCGACATCGCCAGTCCGCCGCGGCGATGGCCGAGGAAGGCATAGGAGGCGTTGTACAACTCCTCCGACAGTCCCGCCCGCGTGACGAGGTTGCCCATCAGGATGAACAGCGGAATGATCGACAGCCCGTAGGAAAGACCGGTCTCGTAGGTGACGGCGCCGGTCATCGCGAACGCCGCCGGCCAGCTCACCTTCCAGGCAAAGCCGACCACGCCGACCAGCCCCATCGCGAAGGCAATGGGCATGCGCGCCAGCGCCAACAACAGCATGACGGCAAAGCCGATCAGCGCCTCGGTCATGATCCGGCCATCCCTGATTTCCTCGTTCCGAATGCGTCGGCCCAGGCGAGCACGACGATGAGCGCCGTCGTCACGAAGGCCATCACGGCCATGTAGTAGACGAGCGGGTAGACGATGATCTGCAGCGTCGCGGTGGTCTCGCCCGCACGCGCCATGCCTTCGGCACGAATCCACAGGCGCCAGGCGATCACGCCCATGCACACGGCCGACACGACATCGAGCAGGGCCTGCTGCAGGTTGCGCATCACCACCGGCACCAGGTGTTCGACGAGATCGACGCGCACGTGCTGGCGGCGCAGCGTGACCAGCGGCAGGCTGGTGAAGATCAACGCACCCATCGCGAGTTCGGTCAGCTCGAAGCCGCCCGGCAGCGGCCGGCTGAAGAAGTAGCGGCCGACCACATCCACGCAGGTCAGCATCATCAGCATGAACAGCGTGAGCGCGGCGATCACGCCGAGCAGCCCCTCCACCCGCCGCAGCAGCGCGGCGAGCAGGGGGACGCCCGGATGCAGCAGGGGTGAGGACACCGCTCAGCCGCCGGCCGCGACCTTGCGGATCTCGGCGCGGAACTCCTCCATCAAGGCCGCACCGTCCAGTCCCTTGGCCTTGATCTCCTCGTACCAGGCCTGCTCGATCGGGTCGATCTTCGAGCGCAACTCGTCCATGAAGGCCGGACTGGCCGTCTGCACCTGCACCCCGGCGGCGCGAATCGCCTCGTTCCCGGCCGCATCGGCGACATCCCAGGCCTTTCCGACCAGCCGTGCGAAGTGCTCGCCCGAAAGCCGGTTGATCGCCTCCTGGTCGGCCGGCGACAAGGCGTTGAACTTGGCCTCGTTCATCATCATGACGAAGCTGGTGTTGTACAGCCCGCCCGGGACTTCGGTGCCGTGACGCAACAAGCCGGTGAGCTTGAACGCCTCGATCGACTCGCTCGGGAAGAAGATCCCGTCGGCCACGCCGGTCTGCAGCATCTGGAACGATTCGCTCGACGGCTTGAGCAGCGGATTCGCGCCCAGCGCGCGAGTGTAGTCGTTGACCACGCCGCCCCCGACGCGGATCTTCATGTTCGCGAGATCCGCGAGCGAGCCGATCGCGTTGCGCGCCGAGTACATGTGGCCCGGTCCGTGCGCGAACACGCCGATGACCTTCACACCCTGGTGCTCGTTGTGTGCAGCCAGATGCTTGTCGAACATGCGCTGGTAGGCGACGGAGATCGATTCGGCCGAATCACCGAGGAAGCCGAACTCGGTCATCTTCGTCAGCGTGAAGCGGCCCGGGGTGTAGCCATGGACCGTGAAGGAGAAATCCACGACGCCGTCCTTGACCGCGTCGAAGGTCTGCGGGGGCCCGACCGGCGCCTTGGGCAGCATGTTGAACTTTACCCGGCCCTCGGTCGCCTTCTCGACCTCCTGCATCCACGGAACCATGACGTTTGCGGTAAGCAGGTGGGCGGGCGGCACCCACGAGGAAGCATTGAGCACCGTCTGGGCCTGCACCGGTGCCGCGATCAGCAGGCCGGCCACCAGGCCTGCCGCGAGACTGTGAAGCGTTTTCATGGTGTTCCTCCTCTGGCATGAAACAACTCGATGGTGGTGTTGCATGACGCACGATCCGGCGGTCTTTTCGGTGTCTGCCGCCTGAAATCTGATTCCCACCCGACGTGACGGATCACGGCGTTCGGGAAAAGTCCGGTTTTCGTCCCTCCATGAAGGCACCGATCCCCTCGCGAGCCGCTGCGGCGCAGGCGCTTTCACCGAAGGCACGATAGCCGATTTCCAGGGCCTCGCCGAGCGAGGGCGCCGCCGCCGCACGCACCACGGTCCGCTCGAGGATCTCCAGGATCTCGCGCGACAGCGGCTGACCGCCGGCCGCACGCGGCTCGACCGGATCGGGGGCGGCCAGCGCGACGGGGGCATCGGCAATCGGCACGATCCGGCCGGAGAGCGCCCGTACGCGCTCGACGGCCAGGCCGATCAGCCCGGGCAGATCATCGGCCAGCGCATCGACGATGCCGAACTCGTGCGCGTGCTGCGCGCTCAGACGCTCGGCGCGGCGCAGCATGCCGTGGAAGGCGGGTGCGGCCTGAGGCCAGCGACGGTAGGGCACGACCATCGCGCCGATGCCCGGCACGATGCCGAGCGTGATCTCGGGAAACTGCATCCATGCATCCTGCAGCGCGACGATCCCGTGGCAACGCATGACCAGTTCCAGCCCGCCACCCAGTGCCATGCCATTGACGGCCGCGACGACCGGCTTCTTCATTGCGTCCAGATGCACGAGCAGGCGCGAACAGTCGCGCGCGTACTGCGTCGAGGCCTCGGCGTCGCCAAGCATCGCGGGAAAGCGGCCGATGTCCGCCCCGGCGCAGAAGGCCCGCGTACCGTAGCCGGTGAGAACGAAGCCGGCCACGGCCGGATCGTCCTCGAAGCGCCGGATCACCGCGAGCACCTCGTCGGTGAGTTCGTCGTGCAGCGCGTTCATCGCCTCGGGCCGGCGCAGCGTGATCACCTTGACGCCGTCGACGTCGTCGACGAGCACGTGGCGCCAGAAGTCCTGGTACTCCGCGAGCGGCCGGCGCGGCATCGGCATGCCGGGGCGTTCGGCGGCGAAGCGATCGAGGATGCGCCGCGTCTCGCCCGCGCCGAGCTCGCGCATCAGCTCCAGCGGCCCCTTGCGAAAGCCCAGCGCGACGCGGCAGCCCAGATCGAGGTCGGCAGGCTCGCCGATGTCCCGGTCGAGGATGTCGACGGCCTGCGAGAAGAGGACCCCGAGCAGGCGGTCGCGCACGGCCGGCACGAGTCCGGAGGCGACCTCGGCCGCCTTGCCGGGTGCGAGGGTGAGCCAGCGGTCGACCGAGCGGAAGATCGGCGCCGGGGTGTAGTGCGGACCTTCCTCCTCGGCTTGCAGCGTGTTGGTCTCGGTGATGATCGGGTTGCCGTTGGCGAGGTTCAGCACGAAGAACGGTCCGGCATGCACGAACCCGGTCGCGACACTGTCGATCTCGGCGGCAGTCGCGCGGTCGAGCAGCAGGGCCGCATCGTTGCACCAGTTGTCGAAGACGCGGTCGAGCATGAAGCACACCGCATCACTGGTGACCAGTGGCACCTTGCCGGTGACGCAGAACAGCCAGCGCAGATACTCGACGACGGCCGGGTCGGTTTCGGTCCAGGCGATGACCTCGACCGCCGGGTTGCGCCAGGCCGGCGCGAAGAAGTGCGTCACCGTCGCGCGCGCCTTGTGCTTCAGCTCGGCGAAGATGCGTCCGGCCGGCAGCGAACTGGTGTTCGACGTGATCAGCGCATCGGGGCGCAGGATCGCTTCCAGTTGCGCGAAGATGCGCCGCTTGAGCGCGAGGTTCTCGGTCGCCGCCTCGATCACCCAGTCGCAGTCCGACAGGTCGGCATAGTCGAGCGTGCCGTCGATGCCGGCCACGACCTGGTCAGCCCGGGCCGCATCCATCTTGCCGCGTGCGACCGCCTTCTTCGCGTAGTCGCGGCAGCGCTGCAACGCCCGGTCGAGCGCGTCCTGCGAGATGTCGACGAGCGTCACACGCAGGTCGGGCAGCGCGCTCTTCAGGTAGTAGCCGATGTCCGGGCCGATCGTGCCGGCGCCGATGATCGCGACGCGCTTAGGCAGCGGGCGCGAGGGCGTAAGGAGCAGGGGATTGGCGGTACTCATGGTGTCCTAGGCGATGATTCGTTGATCTTCGAGCCGGTCGAGCTCGGCGTCGCCGTAGCCGGCCTCGGCGAGCACGGCGCGCGTGTGCTGGCCGTACTTCGGCGGGAAGTCGAGTTCCGCCGACCCTTGCGGCAGATCGACCGCCATCGGCTGCATGCGCACCTGCTTGCCATCGGGCATGCGGGTGCGCGTGAGCTTGCGCGCGACCGCGTCCAGGTCGCGCACCGCGGGGATGTCGTGGATCGGCGCATGCGGGATCGTGGCCTGGCGGAAGTCGGCGGCGATCTCGGCGGTCGTATAGCGGCGCGTCGCGGCCGCCATGTCGCGATGGATCGCCTCGCGCTCGGCATGCCGGCCCTCGTTCGTGACGCGCACCGGGTTGCCGACCGCGGCGAACTTCGGCAACTCGGTCAGGCGGCGCCACTGCACGTCGCTGCCGATCGCCATGTAGATGAAGCCGTCGGCGGTCGGGTATACGTTGGTCGGGATGAACTTGCGGTGCTCGTTGCCGCAGCGGGTGATCTCGTTGGGCTGGCAGTCGAAGTCGAGCAGCGGCAGCGTCGTGATCAGCCACGAGGCGGCCGCCTGCAGCATCGACACGTCGATGCGCAGGCCGCGGCCGGTCTCGGCCCGTTCGGCCAGCGCGAGCATCACGTTGGCGTACACCTCATCGCCGGCCTTGAGGTCGACGATCGGCACGCCCGAGAGCGTCGGCGGCCCGTCGGCGGGGCCGGTCAGCTCCATGTAGCCGGCCATGGCCTGGATCACCGGGTCGTAGCCGGGCGCATCCGGGTAGTCCGGCCCCATCGCCGAGATCCCGGCCCAGATCAGGTCCGGCTTCGCGGCGGACAGCGTCTCGTAGTCGATCCCCAGCTGCGCATAGCGCCGCGGCACGGTATTGCAGCAGAACACGTCGACGTCGAGTTCGACCAGCAGGCGGCGCAGCAGCGCCTGGCCCTCGGGCTCCTTGAGGTTGAGCGCGATCGCTTCCTTGCCGACATTGGGCGCGATGAAGTAGGTGCGACGGTCGTCGTCGACCACCTTGCCGCCGATGTAGCGGTTCGGGTCGCCGGGCAAGCCCTTCTCGCCGGGCGTCGACTCGATGCGGATCACCCGCCATCCGAGCTGGGCGAAACGCAGCGTCGCGTAGGGCAGCGACAGCGCCTGCTCCATCGACAGGACGGTGCGTCGCCTCATGCCTCGGGCTTCCAGCTCGGCTGCTCGCCGCACCCGTGCAATGCGCGATAGACGCGCTCGGGCGTGAAGGGCAGCGCACGGATGCGCACCCCGGTCGCGTTGGCGATCGCGTTCGCGGTCGCCGCCGCGATGCAGATCGCCGGTGCCTCGCCGACGCCCTTGGCGCCCTGCGGCCCTTCGCCGTCCATCGACTCGATGAAGGAGATGTCCATCTCGGGGATCTCGGGCGCGGTGACGAGCTTGTAGTCGCGGAAGTTGGGATTGCGCATGACCCCGTTCTCGATCATGAGGTCCTCGGTCAGCGCATAGCCCTGGCCCATCACGACACCGCCTTCGATCTGCCCCTCGATGCCGAGCCGGTTGAGCACGCGGCCGACGTCGTGGGCCCCGGTCACGCGGGTCATCTTCACGATCCCGGTGTCGGTATCGACCTCGACCTCGACGACCTGCGCGGCCCACGCATACGCGGCCGACACGTCGCCCTTGAAGCCCTTGTCCTGATGGACGCTGGGCGGTTCGTAGTAATAGGTGGTCATCACCAGCTCGGCCTTGTCCGAGAAGTGCAGGCTGCGCATCAGGCGGGCGAGATCGACCAGCGCCTCGCCGGTGTCCGCGCGCACGACGCAGCCGCCGGCCAGGTCGAGCTCGTCCTCGGCACATTCGTACTTCCTTGCCGCGGCGGCGAGGATCTTGGCCTTGGCCTTCCTCGCCGCGCCGATCGCCGAGTTGCCGGCGATGAAGGTCGTGCGCGAGGCATGCACGCCGACGTCCCACGGCGTGATGTCGGTGTCGTTGTTGACCACCGTCACGGCCGAGATCGGCAGGCCCAGTTCCTCGCACACCAGTTGCGACAGCACCGTCTCGGACCCCTGCCCGATCTCGGAGGCGCCGGTGATCAGGGTCACGTGGGCGAAATCGTCGAGCTTGAGGATGGTACCGCAGCCGTCCGACGGATAGATCTTCGCGCCGCCGCCCACGTGCAGCATCGACGCGATGCCGATGCCGCGCTTGACCGGATCGGCGTTGCCGCGGTGGGCGAGGTTCTCGCGATGCTTGCGCGCGAAGTCGCTGCGCTCGGCCACCGTCGTGATGCACTCCTTGAAGCCGCAGCTCTTGAACACCATCCCCTGGCCGGTGACCTCACCCGGCTCCTGGGCGTTCTTCAAGCGGAATTCGACCGGATCCATGCCGATCGCCTCGGCCAGCTCATCCATGTGCTGCTCGATCGCGAAGGTCGCCTGCAGGTTGCCGTAGCCGCGGAACGACCCGGCATACGGGTTGTTCGTATAGACGGCGACGGTGTGGTAGTCGCAGTGCGGCACGCGGTACAGCGACGAGAAGGTCTGCATCATCACGAACGGGGTCGTCGCCCCCCACGAGGTGTAGGCGCCGTTGTCGTGCAGGGTGTGTACCTGGCGGAAGGTCAGCGTGCCGTCCTTGCGGCAGCCGGAGCGGAGCGTGAGCACCACCGGCTGGCGCGTCGGCGAGGCGAGGAACTCCTCCTCGCGCGAGAACAGCATCTTGACCGGCCGCTTCGCCGCCCGCGCGAGGAACACGCAGATGACCTCGAACGGGTAGATGTCGAGCTTGGAACCGAAGCCGCCTCCGATCGGCGGCTGGATGATGCGGATGCGCGCCGGGTCCATGTTCAGGTACTCGGCGAACTCGCGCTTGTGCAGGAAGGGCACCTGCGTGTTCGAGTGCATCAGCAGGTTCCCCGACGCGTCGAACTCGGCGATGATCCCCGACACCCCCATGCAGCAGTGCGTGACGTAGTGCAGGCGGAAGGTGTTCTCGATGACGACGTCGGATTCGGCCTCGCCCTGCGCGACGTCGCCGTGGTCGTAGTCGAAGCGCATCGCGATGTTGTCGGGCTTGCCGGCGAACGCGATCGAGGTGCCCTGCTTCAGGTGCAGGTGCGTGCCGTCGGCACCGTGCGGCTCGGGGTGGATCAGCGGGGCTCCGGGCTTGAGCGCCTCGGCCGGGTCGGTCAGCACCGGCAGGTCCTCGTATTCGACGCGGATCAGCTCGAGCGCGGCCTCGGCGATCTCCTCGGTGTCGGCAGCGACCGCCGCGATCTCGTCGCGCTGGCTGCGCACGCGGTCGCGCTTGAGCGGCAGGTGGTCCTTGGCGACCCCGATCGGGCGCTGGTCGGGCACGTCGAACGCGGTGATCACCGCATGCACGCCCGGCAGCGCCTTCGCCGCCGAGGTATCGATCGACAGGATGCGCGCATGGATGCGGGCCGAGCGCAGGATCTTGCCGTGCAGTTGTCCGGGGACGTTGATGTCGTGGATGTAGCGGGTCTTGCCGGTGGCCTTCTCGGGCGCATCCATCTTCGGGATGCGCTTGCCGATCAGGCTCTCGCGCACGACCGGCCGCGTCTTTTCGGCGACGTTCATTGCGCACCTCCTGCCGGTTCGGCCGCCGACGCGATCGCGTCGACGATCTTCTTGTAGCCGGTGCAGCGGCACAGGTTGCCCTCGATGCCGCGCTTGATCGCCTCCGCATCGGCGCCGCAGCCGCTGGCGAGCACCTGGCTCGCCTGCACCATCATCCCCGGGGTGCAGAAGCCGCACTGCACCGCGCCGTGGGCGACGAAGGCATCGCGCAGGCGCTCGCCCTCGGGACGGTTCGCGAGCCCCTCGATCGTCGTGACCTCACGGCCGTCGCAATCGACCGCGAACATCAGGCACGAATTGAGCGTCGCACCGTCGACTACGATCGTGCACGCGCCGCACTCGCCCTCGCCACAGCCGTACTTGGTGCCGGTCAGTCCGACCACGTCGCGCAGCATGTCGAGCGTGCTCATTCCCACGCCGACCGTGGCGCGCTTCTTCACCCCATTGAGGGTGAATTCAATTTCCTGCTTGAGCGACATGGTCGAGCATCCTCCGCGTCATGTTGTGGATCAGTTCCTTGCGATACCAGGCCGACGCACGCACGTCGTCGATCGGGTGCACCTCGTCGCGCGCCACCGCCGCGGCCGTCGCGATCGTCTCCGCATCGAGCGGCCGGCCTTCCAGTGCGGCTTCGGTCTTCGGTGCGCGCACCGGGGTCGGTGCGACCGCGCCGAAGGCGACCCGCGCGTTGCGCAGGCAGGCGCCGTCGCGCACCCCCGCGATGCCGATCGAGATCGCCGAGATGTCGAGCGCCGGACGCGTGCCGAACTTGTAGAAGCGGGCGAGGTGGCCGGCTGGCGGCAGCGGCACGCGGACCGCGGTGAGCAGTTCCTCGGGTCGGCGCACGGTCCGTCCGGGACCGGTGAAGAAGTCCGCGAGCGGCAGGCGGCGGGTCGCGACGCTGCCGTTCGGGCGCGAGGCCAGTTCCACCTCGGCGTCGAGCACGAGCAAGGGCACCAGGGTGTCGCCGGCCGGCGAGGCGTTGTTGATGTTGCCGCCGATCGTGCCGGCATTGCGGATCTGGTCGGAGGCGAAGTGGTCGCCGACCTCGACGAGCACCGGAAAGTGCGCGCGCACCTGCTCGTCGCGCATCAGCTCGGTGATCGTCGTCAGCGCGCCGATGCGCAGCCCCTCGCCGTCCCGGACGATTCCCCGCAGTTCGGGAACGCGCCGGATGTTCATCAGGGTCGGTCGGAACGCGACCCGCCCGGCCTGGCTCTGCGGCATCAGATCGGTGCCGCCGGCCAGGATCGTGACCTCTCCGGCCTGCAGGCAGGCCACGGCCTCGTCGAGGCTGGTCGGTGCGACATAGTGCTGGATTGCTGTCATGCGTGGGGTCCTCAGAAACGGATCGGTTCGCGGTAGCGACCGAATACCTTGACGAGCTGCTGCGTGATCTCGCCGACGCTGGCGTAGGCCTTCACGGCCGCGACGATCGCCGGCATCACGTTCGCGCCCGAACGGGCGTCGGCCGCGACCTGTTCGAGGGCGGCGGCCACCGCCGCGCCATCGCGTTCGGCGCGCACCTTTGCGAGCGCGTCGACCTGCACGCGCGCGTCTTCGTCCTTGTAGGGGTGGAAGGCGACCGGGTGTTCCTCCTCGGTCTCGTTGCGGTAGCAGTTGACGCCGACCTTGGGAAACTTGCCGGTCTCGATGTCGCGCTGCATCTGGTAGGCCTGGGACGAGACCTGGGCCTGGATCGCGCCTTCGGCGATCAGCTTGACGATGCCGCCGCGCGCGTCGGTCTCCTTCATGATCTCGACCATCTTGTCGCGCATCTCATTGGTCAGCGTCTCCACGTACCAGGAACCGCCGAGCGGATCGACGGTCTCGGTGAGCCCCATTTCCTCGATGAGGATCTGCATCGTGCGCAGCGAGATCCGCGCGGAGTATTCGGTCGGGATCGTGTAGGCCTCGTCGTAGGAGCACAGCGCCATCGTCTGCGTGCCCGACAGCGCGCTGATCAGCGCGTAGTAGGCCCCGCGCACGATGTTCAGTTCGGGTTGCTCGAAGGTCAGCCCGCCGCCGCCGCCCGCGGCGATCATGCGCAGCCACATCGAGCCGGGTTTCTGCGCGCCGTATTCTTCCTTCATGATCTGCGCCCAAAGGCTGCGCCCGGCGCGGAACTTCGCGACCTGCTCGAAGAGGTTGCCGAAGATGTTGAAGTTGTACGACAGGCGCCCGGCGAACTCGTCGACGTGCAGGCCGCGCTTGATCACCTCGTCGGCATAGGCCTTGGCGATGCAGAACGCGTAGGCCATCTCCTGCGCAGGCGTCGCGCCCGACTCGCGGATGTGGTAGCCGCACACCGAGACCGGGCTGTACTTGGGCGCATGCTCGGCGCAGTACTCGATCGTGTCGCCGACGAGCCGGATCGACGGCTCGACCGGATAGATCCAGGTGCCGCGGCCGACGAACTCCTTGAGGATGTCGTTCTGCGCCGTGCCACGCAGCTTCGCGACGTCGTAGCCGCGCTTTTCGGCCATCGCGAGATACATCGCGATCAGGATCGCAGCCGCGCCGTTGATCGTCAGCGAAACGGTGATCTTCTCGAGATCGATGCCGTCGAACGCGATCTCGAAGTCGCGCAGCGTATCGACCGCCATGCCGACGCGCCCGACCTCGCCTTCCGCAAGCGGGTCGTCCGAGTCGAGCCCGATCTGCGTCGGCAGATCGAATGCGACGTTGAGCCCCGTCTGCCCGTTCGCGATCAGGTACTTGAAGCGCTGGTTGGTCTCGGACGGATTACCGAAGCCGGCGTACTGGCGCATCGTCCACGGCTGCTTGCGGTACATCAGCTTGTGGATGCCGCGCGTAAAGGGGTATTCGCCCGGTTGGCCGATCATCTTCCAGCCGCCGCTCGCCTCGACGTCGGCGGCCGTATAGAGCGGCCGGACTTCGATGCCCGATTCGTTGACGACGGGGCGGATCTCGGGTGCGGCGCGATCGTTCATGCTGGCCTCCGTGAAACCTCGTGTGGGCGCAAGCCGTTCATCGGACGTTCTCCCGGATATAGCCGACGATCGCATCGAGCTTCGAGCCGGTCGGGAAGATGCCGCGAAAGCCCAGTGCGCGCAACGCGTCGTGGTCCTGCTGCGGCAGGTTGCCGCCGATGACCCACAGCTTGTCGGAGAGCCCCGCCTCCTCGAGCAGCGGCTTGAGCTTGCGGCAGAATGGAAGGTGGGAGCCGGCCATCGAGGACAGCGCGACGACGTCGACGTCCTCCTCCAGCGCGATGCGCGCGACCTGCTCGGGGGTCTGGCGCAGGCCGGTGTAGATGACCTCGAAGCCGGCATCCATCATCGCGCGGGCCACCACCTTGGCGCCCTGGTCGTGGCCGTCGAGGCCGGGCTTGGCGAGCAGGACCCGGATACGCGGGTCCGGCAGGGGCTGGGTCGCTGCACTCATGAACTGACTTCCTTGGCAATGATGAGTTTGAGGATTTCGCTGGTGCCGCCGCCGATCAGCGTGAAGCGCACGTCGCGCAGGAAGCGCTGCACCGGGTACTCCATCGCGTAGCCGTAGGACGCGAGCACGCGCGCGGCCTGGTCGCAGATGCCGGCAGCGGTCTCGGTCGCGAACAGCTTGGCCATCGCTGCTTCCTTGTGGTGCGGTCGCCCCGCCCCGTGCAGCCAAGCGGCGTAGTGCACCAGCCGGGTGGCCGCCTCGAGCCCGGTCGCCATTTCGGCGAGCTTCATCTGGATCGCCTGGAAGCGGTTGATCGGCTTGCCGAACTGCTTGCGCTCGCCGGCGTAGCGCACCGCCTCGTCGAGCGCGGCGCGCGCCACGCCGAGTGCCATCGCGCCGGTAATGATGCGGATCTCGGCGAGTGTCTTCTTCAGATGCCCTTCGCCGTCGCCTTCCTCGCGCGAGAGCCGGTTCGCGTCGGGCACGAAGCACTCGTCGAAGGCGACCTCGGAGGTCGGCAGCGCCCACACGCCCATCTTGTGGATCTCGCGCCCGACGACGAGCCCCTTGAACTCGCGCTCGACGAGGAAGATCGTGAGCTTCTTCTCCTCGCCGGCGCGCGCGAACACGGTGAAGAAGTCCGCGACCGGCGCCGAGGTGATCCAGGTCTTCTGGCCATTGAGCACGTAGCCGCCGTCGACCCGGGTCGCCGTCGTCGCGATGCCGTCCAGATCCGAGCCGGCGTTCGGTTCGGTCATGCAGATCGCGCCGATCCTCTCGCCCGCAAGCGCGGGCTTGAACAGGCGCTCGACGATGTCGGCACCGCCGAGCATGTGGAGGAACTTGGTCCCCATCAGCGACTGCATCGCGACCGCGCCGGCGAGCGACATCGACCCTCGCGCGATCTCCTCGAGCGCGAGGCAGAACTCGGTCAGCCCCAGCCCGCTGCCGCCCACTTCCTCAGGGTAGCGCATGCCGAAGAAACCCAGCCCGGCCAGCTCGCGGAAGAGTTCGAGCGGATACGCCCGTGCCTCGTCGAGCGCGGCCGCCTGCGGCACGATGCGCGCGTCGGTGAAGCGCACGAAGGTGTCGCGGATCGCCTGCTGGTCTTCGGTCAGGTCGAAGTTCATGTCGAGCTTGCCTCGTAGCCGTACAGCTCGCGCGCGGCCTCGGCCGAGATCACGCCGTTGCGGACCTCCTCGGCGAGGACCTTGCGATCGCGCTTCTTCGGGTCGCCGTAGCCGCCGCCCCCGCTCGCGACCTGGTGATAGATCGTGCCCCGAGGCACGCCGGTGATGAGGTCCTTGTTCTTCGGCACGACGGTCGTGCCGTCCGGATAGTGCAAGCGGATGAAGTTCAGTCCTGCATCACCGCCGCCGAACAGGCCGAAGGCCGGCTCGAAGTCGCCGTCGCCGAAGGTTACGAGCTGGGTGTCCTCGGAACCGATCTCGAAGATCGTCTCCACCCCCAGCCCGCCGCGCCACTGGCCGGCTCCCGCCGAATCGGTCAGCAGTTCGTGGCGCACCAGCCGGTGCGGGGTCTGCTGCTCGAACATCTCGTAGTCCTGGTCGAGCACCCCGCCCGAGGCGTCGATCATGCCGATGTGGTCGTAGCCGTCGGTGCCGAGCATCGCCCCGGACCCGCCCTTAAGGCCCATGAAGCCGATGTCGACGTAGGGTTCGTTCTTCTTCGGGTCGGTGCCGGTGGTCAGCGAGCACAGCAGGTTGTTCCAGCCGGCGGTCACGCGGTCGGGCATGACCGGCGAGAGTGCGCGCTGGATCGCGTCCGCATTGGGCGGGCACAGGTGGTTGCCGAAGGTCGTCGCCTTCGGGTACGCGGCGTTCAGAATCGTGCCTTCCGGGATCACGATCTCGATCGGCTGCACCATGCCCTCGTTGTGCGGGATGTCGGGATTGACCATCTGCAGCAGCGTGAGGATCGTGGCCGACGCACTCGACGTGAAGGTGCCGTTCACGAAGCCGTTGGTCTGCGCGTCGGTACGCGAATAGTCGAACTTGATCGAGCGGTCGGCGACCTCGATGTCGACGCGGATCGTGAACTTGCTGCCCTCGTGGCGGCCGTCGTAGTACACGTAGCCCTCGCCGGAGTAGCGCCCGTTCGGGATCTTCGCGATCTCGGCTTCCATCATCTTGCGCGTGGCCTCGAACAGTGCCGCCTTGTGCGCGTCGTAGCTCTCCAGCCCGTACTTCTTCAGCAACTCCAGGAGGCGCCGTTCGCCGACCGTGCACGCGCCCATCTCGGCCTTCATGTCGTGCTGCACGATGTCCAGCCGGATGTTGGCGAAGATCAGGTTCCACACGTCCTTGCGCAGCTTGCCCTTCTCGACGACCTTGACCGGCGGGATGCGCAGGGCCTCCTGCCACACCTCGACCGCGTTCGGGTTGTAGCCACCGCGCACGTTGCCGCCGATGTCGGCCTGGTGGCCCTTGACCGCGGTCCACGCCACCAGCCGGCCTTCGAAGAAGATCGGCTTGAACACCGCGACGTCGTTGTTCTGGTTGCCGAGGCTGAACACGTCGTTGTGGAAGATGACGTCGCCCGGGTGCAGGTCGTCGCCGAAATATTCCTTGATGTACTTGCACACCGGCGCGAGCGAGAACGCGAGGATCGGCAGGTTCTCGGTCTGCTCGAGCATGTTGCCGTCGCCGTCGTAGAGGCCGGTGACGTAGTCCTTGGCCTCGCACAGGATCGGCGAGCGGGTGGTCTGCTCCATCGAGATGCTCATCTCGTCGGTGATCGACCGGAAGGTCCGCGCATATACGGACAGCAGGATGGGATCGATCGTCTTGGTGCTCATACGGTGGCCTCCGTGGATTCGCGGATGCAGGATCGGACCAGGTCCTCGCGCCCCTTGCGGTAGAGCGCGAACGATCCGAGGGGGTCGACGACGCAGTCGAAGCTCGCGGAGACGAAGATCGCGGTGGTGGCCTGCTCGATCATCGCCGGGCCGGTGATGCGGTTGCCGCACTGCATGCGGTGGCCGTCGTACACCGGCACGTCCTCGAAGGCCTTGCGCTCGGGGACGTACACCGCGCGCCGCCCCTTCAGCGCATGGCCGGCCTCGGCCCCGCTCCAGGCCTGCTCGCGCGCCGCCGGCTTGTCGGTGGTACCGACCGCCTGCACGCGCACGTTGATGATCTCGACCGGCGTGTTCTCCTCTTCGAGCGAGTAGCCATACAGGCGGTTGTGCTCGGCATGGAAGGCCGCCGCGACGCCGGCCGCATCGCGCGCATCGATGAGCGAGCGCGGCACGAGGAAGGACACCTCGTGGTACTGCTTGATGTAGCGGCAGTCGAACTTCACGTCGAAACGCCGTCGCGCCCCGGGGATGCGTTCCTCGTCGAGCTGGGCCGCGCCGTCGGCCGCCATCTCATCGACCAGCGCGACAAGCCGCTCCCAGTCGATTGCATCCAGGCGCGATACGAAGGTACGTACGAAGTCGTGGCGCAGCTCGCTCATCAGCATGCCGAACGCGCACAGCACCGAGGACTCCCGCGGCACGATCTGCAGCGGGATCTCCAGCTCCTCGCAGATCAGGCAGGAGTGGATCGGACCGGCACCACCGGCCGGGATGATCGGGAACTCGCGCGGGTCGAAGCCGCGCCGGATCGTGACCTCGCGCACCCCCTGGGCCATGTTGTTGCACGCGACACGATACATGCCGGCCGCGGCCTCCTCGATCGAGAGCCCCATCGGCTTGGCGATGTGGGTCTCGATTGCACGGCGCGCGGCGGCGACGTCGAGCTTCATCCTGCCGCCGGCGAAGAACTCGGGGTCGAGATAGCCGAGCACGACGTTCGCATCGGTCGTCGCCGGCAGCTCGCCACCCTTGCCGTAGCAGGCCGGGCCGGGATCGGCGCCGGCGCTGGCCGGCCCCATGCGCAGCAGCCCGCCTTCGTCGAGCCAGCCGATCGAGCCTCCGCCGGCGCCGATGGTGTGGATGTCGAGCATCGGCAGCGCGATCTTGTGGCGCGCGATCTCGCCGTCGTTCTTGATCATCGGCGCGTCGACCGCGACCGAGGCTTCGAAGCTCGTGCCGCCCATATCCGTCGTGATGCACTTGTTCTGGCCGTGGGCACGCACGTAGAAGAGGCCCGCGCCGGGCCCGCCGGCCGGCCCCGAGAGCAAGGTCAACGCGGCCTTGTCGCGCGCGAGCTGCGGCGAGATCACGCCGCCGTTCGACTGCATGATGAGCAGCAGCCCGCCGAAGCCGATGCCCTTGAGCCGCCCGACGAGCTGGTCGAGGTAGTGGTTGAGCTTCGGCCCGACGTAGGCGTTGAGCACCGTCGTGCTTACGCGCTCGTAGAAGCGGATCGACGGCAGGAGCTCGGTCGACACCGACAGGTAGGCGCCGGGCAAGGCCTCGCGCACCAGCGCGGCCGCGGCCTGTTCGTGGGCCGGGTTCGCGAACGCGTTCATGAAGCACACCGCGACCGCTTCGACCCCCTCGTCGCGGCACAGCGCCAGCGCATTGCGCACGTCCTCCAGGTCGAGCGGGGCGAGCTCGCCACCGTCACGATCCAGCCGCCCGCGCACCCCCGCGCGCAGGAAGCGCGGCACCAGCGGCTTCACGTTGGTATAGCGGTTGTTGTACTGCTCCTCGCGGATGCCCCGGCGCATCTCCAGCGCGTCGCGCACGCCTTCGGTCGTGAGCAGCCCGCACTTCGCGCCGGTGCGCGTGAGCGTCGCATTCGTCGTCACCGTGGTGCCGTGCACGATGGTGTCGATCGTGCGCGCGAAGGCCTCGACCGACATCGGCGGATCCTGGCTCGCGGCAATATCGGCAAGCCCCTCGACGACCGCGATCGACGGATCGGACGGCGTCGACAAGGTCTTGAAGATCGCCGGCTCGGCGCCCTCGCGCGTGACGACGAAGTCTGTGAAGGTGCCGCCGACATCGATCCCAATTTTCAGCGCCATTGCATGCTCTCCATGATCAGATTGCGGCCCGTCGCTCGCGCCCGCCTCACCCCGCCACCTCGAAGCCGAATCCCGAGACCGCGTGGCGGGTGACGAGGCTGCGCACGTCCTCCTTGCGTACCTTGCCCAGCGCCGTGCGCGGCAGCGCCTCGACGAACAGGATTTCCTTGGGATGCTTGAAGCGCGCGATGCGCCCTTCGAGCAGACCGATCACCGCCGCTTCGGTCAGCGTGGCCCCCGCGCGCGGCACGACGACCGCGACGACGACTTCGCCCCAGCGTTCGTCGGGACGACCGACGACCGACGCCTCGAGAATGTCGGGCGACTCGATCAGCACGTTCTCGATCTCGGCCGGATAGATGTTCTCGCCCCCGGAGATGATCAGGTCCTTCTTGCGGCCGTCGACCCACAGGTGGCCTTCGTCGTCGAGATGTCCCATGTCGCCGGTGTGGTACCAGCCGTCGCGCAGCGCCGCGGCGGTCGCCTCGGGCGCATTCCAGTAGCCGCTCATCAGGTTCGGTCCGCGCAGCAGGATCTCGCCGGTCGCCCCGGTCTCGACCTCGCGGCCGTTCTCGTCGACGACGCGCATCGCGCAATGCACCGCGGCCTTGCCCGTCGATCCGGCCTTGCGTCGCGCATCGCGCGCCTTCAGGTACACCGCGATCGGACAGGTTTCGGTCGAGCCGTAGACCTGGATCAGCGGGATGCCTCGCGCGTGGATCTGCTCGATGAGTCGCTCGGGCACGATCGTGGAGCCGGTCGTGATCATGCGCAGGCTCGACAGGTCGGCACTGGCCCAGCGCGGGTGCGCGATCAGCATGTCGATCTGCGCCGGCACCAGTACCGTGAGCGTGACGCGTTCGCGCTCGATCGCATCGAAGGTGGCGTCCGGATCGAACTTCGGGTGCAGCACGACGGTACAGCCCGACAGCAATCCCGGCGTGGTCTGGTTGTTGAGGCCGCCGACGTGGAACAGGGGCAGGGTGTTGAGGATGCGGTCGTCGGGCAGCAAGTCGTGCATGTCGACGCTGTTGGCGGCATTCCACACCAGCGCATCCTGGGTGAGCAGGACGCCCTTGGGTTTTCCGGTGGAACCCGACGTATAGCAGATCAGCAAGGGCGTATCCGATCCGACCTGCGGGTCCGTGGGGACCGGGCCGCCTGCGGCGAAGAAGGTCTCGAATCCGGTCCAGCCCGAGGGCGGCGCCTCGCCGAATGCCACCAGCGTGGTCGCGTCGAGTTCGCCGCGGATCGCATCGGTCTGCTCGATGAAGGGCGGCTCGACGAGCAGCACCGTGGGCGGACAGTCCTCGAGCATCTGGCGATGCTCGGCCGCGGTGAGCCGCCAGTTCAGCGGCATGAACAGCGCTCCGAGCTTCGCGCAGGCGAACAACAATGCCAGCATCTCCGGGCTGTTGTAGCCCAGGTAGGCCACCGCCTTTCCGCGCGCCACCCCGCGTGCGGCCAGCGCGGAAGCCAGCAGGCCGATCAGTCCCGTCAGTGCAGCATACGTCAGGTCGCGCCCCGGAAAGCGGATCGCCATCCGGTCGGGCGTCAGCCTGGCGTGACGGTCTATCCATTCGGACAAGTCCATCGCACCACCTCCTCCTTGTTCGACACGAGCGCTTTACGCGCTTCTTGTGTGGTCGCCCCCTGGGCGATTCGGTCGGGGAGTGTCGGCCGGTCCGGGCGTTCGAACGCCTCTCTCGTTCAGGCCAGCGCCGCGATGCGGCTCAGGCGTCTACGACTTCGAGCACCACTGCCATTGCGGTGTCGCCCGCCGCGCAGCCGGCGAACAGGCCGAAGCCGCCGCCACGCAGGGTCAGTTCCTCGATCAGTTCGATGATGGCGCGCGTGCCCATCGGAGCCTGGGGGTGGCCCCAGACCAGCGAACTGCCGAAATTGTTCATCTTCATCAGGTCCGCGCCGGTCTCGCGCGCAAACACGATGTCGTTGGCCGCGAACGGGTTGTGCGTCTTGATCGCCGCCATCTCGCCGATCGTGCGCCCGGCGTGTTCCAGCGCACGCTGCGCGGCCGGCGCCGTGGCTTCGGGCATGTACGCGAGTTCAGCGCGGGAGAGCCCGAAGCCATGCAGGCGCACGGCGATCTTCGGATCGGAAGCCAGCTCGCGCGCACGTTCGCGGGTCGTGACCACGATCGCCGCGTTGCCGTCGGCCGGATGGGTCTGGCCGCCGAACGTGACCGTACCGCCGTCCATGACCGGCCGCAGTTGCGCAAGCCCCTCCGCGGTCGATTGCGACACCCCTTCGTCGCCGTCCAGTCGCGCGACGGTCTTGCGGAAGGCCGGGTCGGGCACCTCGAAAGGCAGGGTCATGAAGCGGCGCAGGAAAGCCGAGTCGTCCGCCAGCGCGTCGCGGTACTGTTCTTCGCGGCGCATCACCACCTCATGCTGTTGCGCGGTGGAAATGCCATGGCGCGCAGCAACGTTCTCGGCGGTCTGCAGCATCGAATGCGGCCCCAGCGGATCGCAGGAGAAGTTCTCCATGACCCAGTCCTCGGCCGAACCGGTGCCACCGGGGCCGCGCGGGTTCGGGTAGTAGAGGTGGGGGCCGTTGGAGGTGCGGTCGCAGTTGATCGCGAGTGCCGTCTGCGCCATGCCCGACTCGATCTCCTGCGTCGCGGCGAGCAGCGTCCGCACGCCCGTCGCACAGGCCTGCATCAGGGTCGGCCCCCCGGCACGCGGCGCACCGATCATGCCCATGAGCCACGGAAGACCATAGAACGCATTGCGCTGCGGCACGGAGATCCCCAGCGCGCCGTAATCGAAGCGGGCGGCGTCGATGCCGCGACGGACGAGTTCCGCCTTCGCGACGTGGGCAGCGAAACGAATGCTGTGCAGATTCGAGAAGCTTCCCTGCCAGCGTGCGAACGGCGTGCTCCACCAGGCCCCGTACGGAATTTCTGCACGAAAGCTCATGCCGGCTGCTCCTGCTCGGCTTCGACCTCCGACAGACCGATCGCGACGACGAAGGCATGGCGCGCTTCGCGCAGGTGATCCTGCATCGCGCGGTCCGCCGCCGCGCCGTCGCCGGCCGCGAGGGCGGCCGTGATGCGTGCCAGGCCGTTCAGGACGATCTTGCGCACCTGCGCATCGCCCAGCGTCACGGTGCGGATGTGCTGCATGTGATCGGCGTACTGCTCGATGACACGAACCAGTCGCGGATTCGGCACCAATGCGAGCCACGCGGCGCGAAAACGTACGTTCGCCTCGCGAAAGGCCTCGGCGTCGCCGGTGTCGTGCGCGCGAACCGCATCCGCAAGCGCCCGGTCGATCGGCGCCCGGATCGCGGCATCGGCGGTGAATGGGGCAATGCGCCGCAGCGCGGCGGGCTCGACCAGCGAACGGACCTCGTAGATGTCGTC
>JBJHDM010000041.1:0-29929 GCA_050486545.1 Rhodocyclaceae bacterium
TTCGCGACCAGCAGTTCTCCGCGGACATGCTCGCGGCGGCAGCGGGCGAGGAAGGGGCGGACTCGGCCCGCGCGGTCAAGCGCATCGAGGACGTGCGAGTGCTTCGCAGCGCACAGTTTCCGGAGGATGCGGGGCCGATGGCGCATCCGATCCGTCCGGACAGTTACCAGGAAATCAACAACTTCTACACCGCCACGGTCTATGAGAAAGGGGCCGAGGTGATCCGGATGCTCCATACGCTGCTCGGGCGCGAAGGCTTCCGCAACGGGATGGATCTGTATTTCAGCTACCACGACGGCCAGGCGGTGACCTGCGACGATTTCGTCGATTGCATGGCCGAGGCCAATGGGCGCGACCTCGACGCGTTCATGCGCTGGTACGCACAGGCCGGCACGCCGGTCGTACGCGCGTCGGGCAAGTGGGTCGGCAGCGCACACATGTACGTGCTCACCCTGGCGCAGCACACGCGCCCCACGCCGGGGCAGGAGGAGAAGCTGCCGCTCCCGATTCCAGTGGCCACCGGTCTGATCGGCCCCGACGGGGAGGATTTTCCGCTGCAACTCGAGGGAGAGAATCATGCGGGGGGGACGACCCGGATTCTCGAACTGGTCGAAGCGGAACAGACCTTTCACTTCGTCGGATTGCCGTCCGAGCCCGTGCCGTCCTTGCTGCGAGGTTTCTCCGCGCCGGTCGTGCTCGAACTGGAAGAAGGCGACGAGCGTCTGGCATTTCGCATGGCGCACGATTCGGATGCGTTCAATCGTTGGGATGCCGCCCAGCGCTATGCCGAGCGTGTGGTGCTCGAGATCGCATCGGAGTTCGCCGAGGGGCGCGAGGAGACCACGATTCCCGAGCGCTTCCTGGAGGCGTTCCGGTCGCTGCTCCTCGACGGTCGGCTGGATCCGGCATTTCGCGCACTGGCTGCCGCGCTGCCTTCGGAGTCCTGGCTGCTCGAGTGCATGAGTCCGGCCGATCCGGCCGCCTTGCGGCAGGCGCTCATCCGGGTCATGGGCGCATTGGGTGGACGGCTTGCCGAAGAGTGGATGGACCTGTACAAGACGCTCGAAGTGCATGGCGCGTATCGATATCACCCGTCCGACGCGGGGCGACGGGCGCTACGCAACCTGGCGCTGCGCTATCTTGCGGCGGCGGGCATTGCCGACGGGATCGCCCGGGCGGAAACGCAGTTCGAGTATGCATCGAACATGACCGAGTGTTTCGGCGCGCTTGGGGCGCTCGTGCTCGGCGGTGGGGCGGCCGGACTTGCCGCATTGGAGACCTTTCATTCGCGCTTTCGCGACGATGCCCTGGTGCTCGACAAGTGGTTTGCGTTGCAGGCCATGATGTGGCGTCGAGGCCCGGACGAAGCGCCTGTGCTTGAACGGGTGCGTGCGCTGACCGGGCATCCGGCCTTTTCGATCTCCAACCCGAACAAGGTTCACGCCTTGCTCGGCAGCTTTTTCCGGGGTAACCCCGCCGAGTTCCATGCACCCGACGGCAGTGGCCATGCCTTCTGGGTCGAGCAGGTCCTGGCGCTCGATGCACGCAATCCGCAGGTGGCGTCGCGACTGGCCCGGGCGCTGGAGAACTGGCGGCATTTCATCCCGCCGCTGCAGGAGTCGATTCGTGCTCGTCTCGAGCAGATCAAGGCTCACCCGGGTCTTTCGGACGACGTATCGGAAATCGTCGGCAAGGCGCTCGCCGACTGAGCGGGTCGTTCCCCGGCGCGATACGCAGCCGGGGGTGGGGGGCAAAGCGGTCAGCCGACGGCTTTCATGATGAGCGGCACCAGTGCTTCAGGCAGCCGGATGTGGCCTGCCAGGACGAAGGCCCGGCCGTCGTCGGACATCTTCTTCCAGGTCTTGCGGATGATGTCGAGCCACTTCGCCTCGTCGTACTCGGGATGCTGTGCGGCGAAGCCGGAAAGGTAGTGTTCCATGAACACGAGATCGATGACGTCCTCGACCAGTTGGGTCTCGGTGTGCACCTTGAGTCCTTTCTTGCCGATCGCGATGCGGACACTTTCGATCGTTTCCGTATCGTAGCCGACTTCCTCGAGGATCCGGGCGGCCGTGTCCGCATGAAACCGGTACAGGCCGGTGCGCCATTGCAGGTATCCCTGTCGATCCATCGGATAGCTGCTGCGCGGCGTCTTCCAGCGCTGGATGTGCTGCGCACGCACTGCAAGACGGATGGCCTCTGGGGCGTCGGGAGCGAAACGCTGCAGCATTTCGCTCATGCGGTGTGCGTAGAGCAACTCCTTGGGCCAGGTCTCGCCGTTGACGACTTCCTGGTTGGGGTCCTCCGCGTTGGCGCGGTCGAAAGCGGCGATTGCCGCTTCGAATCGGCTCGGATCCTTGATCACTGAACTCTCCATGTCGGGGTGGGGGTGTGTCCGGGGGGCGCGTTGCTGCGGGACGATCTGCGCAACGTCGGCCAGGTGCGATCTCAGGTGGCGATGTCGCCGGCGATGTAGTTGGCCAGATGCTGGATGGTGGCCTCCTGCTCCTGGATCACGGCCTTGACGACGTCGCCAATCGTGATGATCCCGATCGTCCTGCCTTCGTCGAGGACCGGAAGGTGGCGGAAGCGCTTGTTCGTCATCGTCGCCATGACCGAGGTGATCTGGTCGGACGGGCCGATCGTCTGCACGTTGGTGGTCATCAGGTCGCCGACCTTGACGCTGCGCGAGCTGAGTCCCTTGAGCACGATCTTTCGGGCATAGTCGCGCTCGGTGAAGATGCCGACCAGACGGTCATTTTCGATCACCAGAACGCCGCCGATGTCATGTTCGGCCATGAGCGTGAGCGCATCGAACACGCTGGCGTCGGGCGTGACCGAAAAAGTCTTGTAGCCCTTCTTGTCGAGGACCTGCTTTACGGTAATGGCAATCTCGGTCATCTCAGTATCTCTCCCTCTTATTTGATTGTGGTTAAGGCATTCTCTCACAGCCGCGCACGAATTCGGGTTGCCCGAAGACCCTAAAAATTTGACATGGCGGAAGCGGATTGTTCCGCAGTTCGGCGGGCTCAGATCTCGAGATTGTCGATCAGGCGGGTGCGTCCGAGACGGGCGGCGGCCAGTACGACCAGCGGGTCGTTCTCCTGGAACGGCGGCTGCAGATCCGCGCGGCGGCGCACCGCAATGTAGTCCGGGTACCAGCCGTGGGCCTGGAGCGTTGCCATGGCCTCGGTTTCGAGCTTGAGAAAATCGTGATCTCCGGCCCGGACCGCATCGCAGATCTTCTTCAGTTCGCGGTACAGCCGGGGGGCTTCGGCGCGCTCGGTATCCGACAGGTAGCCGTTGCGCGAGGAGAGTGCAAGACCATCTTCGGCGCGAACCGTCTCGCCGGGGAGCACCTCGACCGGCAAGGCGAGCTGGCGGACCATGTTGGACAACACCATGAGCTGCTGGTAGTCCTTCTTGCCGAACAGGGCAATGTCCGGTTGCACGATGTTCAGGAGCTTCAGCACGACGGTTGCGACGCCGCGGAAATGGCCGGGGCGGAATTCGCCTTCCAGGATCGAGATCTGGGCCGGTGCCGGATCGACGTGGTAGTTCTGCTGTTCCGGATACATGAGGCGGTCGTCCGGGGCGAACAGGTGGGCGACACCGGCCGCCTCGAGCTTCTCGCAATCGGCTTCCAGCGTTCGCGGATACTTGTTGAAGTCTTCACCGGGGCCAAACTGCAGCCGGTTGACGAAAACGCTGGCGATCACCGCGTCGGCGCTGGTGCCGGCCTGCCGCATCAGCGTGATGTGACCGGCGTGCAGATTGCCCATGGTCGGCACGAAAGCCACCTTGCCTGCCTGGGCGCGTGCCTTGCGAAGGCTTTCGATCGTGGTATGTATCTGCATGGCTGAAGTTCCGTCTGGGCGGTGCGACCGGGTCCGGTTCAGTAACAGTGTTCCGTTCAGTAACAGTGTTCCGTGGCGGGAAAAGTGCCGTCCTTGACCGCTTCGACGTAGCGGGCGATGGCGTCGTCGATGCTGGTTGCACCTTCCATGAAGTTGCGCACGAAGCGGGCTTTGCGCCCTGGGAAAACGCCGATCATGTCGTGCAGGACCAGGACCTGCCCATCGCAATCGCGGCCTGCGCCGATGCCGATCGTCGCCGTGGAACTCAGGCTCGAAGTGATGTGGGCGGCTACCGTTGCCGGCACCATTTCCATGACCATCAGGGCCGCACCGGCCTGTTCGAGCGCCAGGGCGTCGGACTTCAGTTGTGCCGCACCGCCTTCGTCGCGCCCCTGGACGCGGTAGCCCCCGAGTTGGTGGACCGACTGTGGCGTGAGTCCGATGTGGGCGCAAACCGGAACGCCCCGTTCGACCAGGAAAGCCACGGTCTCGACGACATGGGCGCCGCCTTCGAGCTTGACCATCTGCGCTCCGGCAGCCATCAGGCGAGCTGCATTGCGCATCGCCTGCGTGGGACCCTCCTGGTAGCTGCCGAACGGCATGTCCGCGATCAGGAACGGGCGTGCGGCGCCACGGGCGACGCATTCGGTGTGATAGACCATGTGTTCCATCGTCACCGGCAGGGTCGACCGCTGACCTTGCAACACGTTGCCGAGCGAGTCCCCGACAAGCAGGGTATCGACGCCGGCGCGATCGAGCAGTGCCGCGAAGCTTGCGTCGTAACAGGTCAGCATCGCGATCTTGCGGCCCTCGGCGCGCATCTTTCCGAGTTCGTGCAAGGTGATCGGTTTTTCGTCCTGCAGATAGCTCATGACTGGCTCCTGGTCCGGCGGTTTTCTGGCTTCTGTGCCGAGCACTTGGGGCGGTGCCTGTGTGGGTGCTCGATCGGGAGGGCCGGACGGTTCGAGGCGGGAGTGTTTCCCAAAACGCTGCGCCGCACAAGTCCCATGGGGATTTCCAATCGCGACGGCCGAGCGGTCAGGCAGCGTAGCCGAAGAATTCCCGATAGCTGCGCATGTTGCGGAGGCGGTCGAGAAGGAGGTCGAAATCGTCGTCGAGATCGACGGGGTTCAGGACCTCCGCATCGACGATGAACAGGGGGGCTGCGTCGTACTGGTAGAAAAAACGCGCATAGCGATCGGCCACCCGTTCCAGATAACTCTCGGTGATCCGGCGCTCCGCCTGCATGCCCCTTTGATGGACCCGCCCGATCAAGGTTTCGGGCCGGGCCTGCAGATAGATGACCAGATCCGGTTTGGGCGTGTGCTCCGGCTTCATCGTATCGAAGATGCGCTGGTAGAGCTTCAGCTCGTCCTCCGGAAGATTGAGCGCGGCGAACAGCGGATCCTTGTCCAGAATGAAATCCGACACGACGCGCTGGTCCGGGTTTGCCGTGGCGAGCAGGGCGAGCTGGTCCATGCGCTGGAACAGGAAGGAGATCTGGGTGGCCAGCGCCCAGCGGTCGAGGTTCTGGTAGAAGCGTCCCAGGAATTCGTTGCGTTCGGGTTGCTCGAGTACGGTCCGGGCGTCGAGCCGCTCGGCCAGCCGCCTTGCGAGCGAGGTCTTGCCCGCGCCGATCGGTCCTTCGACGACGATGTACTGCGCCTTGTCCAGCATAGGGGGAAAACGGGGGCATCCCGAGGGGTGATGGTGGACGACTATACACAGTGGTCCCTACTGCTCGTCAAGCCTGCCGTGCGTTCGATCCGGACAAAGCGGCCTCGCAGGGCCGGTCAAAGGGCGGCCGAGGACACGATGCGCGTGACGGCCTGATCGGCCACGGCCGGCAGCAAGGCGTGTACTGGCCCCCGGCCGGGAATGTGCGCGTCGGGTGCGATTTCCGCCATCGGTACGAGCACGAACGCGCGCCGATGCATGCGCGGGTGGGGAAGCTTCAGGGACGGGGTGTCGAGCACCGTGTCGCCGTATAGCAAGAGGTCCAGATCCAGATTGCGGGGCGCCCGGTACGAGGAACGGGTCCGGCCGGCCGTGCGTTCGATCTCGAGCAGGGCGTCGAGCAGGCTTTCCGGATGCATCGTCGTCTCGATCTCGATCACGGCATTGATGTAGTCCGGCTGTCCGCTCACGCCGATCGGTTCGGTGCGATAGAGGGAGGACGCCTTCAGGATCCTCGTGCCCGGCAGCTTGCCGAGGGCCTCGATCGCACGGCCGTGTGCCGCGGTCGGTTCGCCCAGGTTCGCGCCGAACGCGACGTACGCGCGGACCGGGTCCGGTGCGGATGCACCGCGCATCATGCTGCGTCCGCTTCGGTTGCCGACGTGTCGGACGGCTTGCGTCGGCGGCGGCGTTTCTTCTTCGCAGGAGCGTCCGACGAAGGGGTATTGCTGATCAGCGCCTCGCGTTCCTCGTGGCCGGCATGAGCGAAGCGCTGCCACCAGTCGACCCGTTCCATGGGAATCTCGCCCGACTCGGCCCGCAATTTCAGGAAGTCCCAGCCGGCCCGGTAGCGCGGTTGCTCGATCAGGCGATAGGGAGCCTTGCCCGTGCGCTTGTCAAAGCGTGGCTGAAGCGCCCAGATGTCCTTGATGTCCCCCGCGATGCGACGGGTGATGGCGAGCTTCCGGGCCTGGGAGTCGAGCACGTCGTCCATGGCCTCGAACAGGGCCGGCTGGGCCTGCTCGCCGTCGCGCTTGCGGGCTTCCCAGTTGGCCAGCACTTCGTGCCAGAGCAGGGTCGCGAACAGGAAACCCGGGGATACGGACTTGTCCTGGCGCACGCGTTCGTCGGTGTTCTCGAGCGACAGCCAGACGAAGCGCTCGCCCAGAGGTTGCTCCAGGATTACGTCCAGGAGCGGGAGCAGCCCGTGATGCAGACCCTCCTCGCGCAGCTGCTTCAGGCATCGGACCGAATAACCGGAGAACAGCAGTTTGAGCATCTCGTCGAACAGGCGTGCAGCGGGGACGTTCTCGAGCAGGACGGCCATCTCGCGGATCGGCTTGCGTGCCTCGGGGTCGATGCTCAGACCGAGCTTGGCGCCCAGCCGCACGGCACGCAGCATGCGGACGGGGTCCTCGCGATATCGCGCCCTCGGATCGCCGATCATGCGCAGCGTCTTCTGGCGGATGTCGGCTACGCCGTGGTGATAGTCGACGATGGTTTCGGTCGTCGGGTCGTAGTACAGGGCGTTGGCGGTGAAATCGCGACGCGAGGCATCTTCTGGCTGGCTGCCGTATACGTTGTCGCGGAGCACGCGCCCGTGTTCGTCGGTCTGCGCGTTCTCGGTGTCGTGGCCTGCACGGAAAGTGGAAACCTCGATCGTTTCGCGACCGCTCATGACATGCACGATCTTGAAGCGCCGGCCGATGATCCGCGAGCGACGGAACAGGGCGCGCACCTCTTCGGGCGTGGCGCTCGTTGCGACGTCGAAATCCTTCGGGGGGTGTCCGATCAGCAGGTCACGGACGGCGCCGCCGACGACGAAGGCCGCATGGCCGTTGTCCTGGAGGACCGAGCAGACCTTGCACGCGACCGGGGACAACTGATCGCGGCGAATCCCGTGCCGTGCCACGGGAATCAGGGCCGGCTCGGCGTTGGCGGGTGACCCGGCTCGGCGAAAGACCTTGCGTAGCAGCTTGCGGATCATCGGAAATACGGTATGAGCATCAACATGAGCGCGCAATCATAACTGATGCGCCCCCCGACGTGCGTGCGGCTGTGCCGATCAGCGCAGCGAGAGGATCGGCCAGTCATGTGCCAGCGCATGCTCGCGAAGGCGATCGTCCGGGTCGACGGCGACCGGATCGGTGACCTGCAGCATAAGCGGCAGGTCGTTGTGGGAGTCGCTGTAGAACCAGGAACGCTCGAAACTTCCCCGATACAGCCCCATCGACTCGAGCCAGTTGTCGACGCGTTCGATCTTGCCCGCCTTGAACGCCGGCATGCCACGGGGCTTGCCCGTGAACGCGCCGTTCTCCTGGGCGGGAATCGTCGCGACGAGGTGGGCGACGCCGAACTCGCGCACGATCGGGCCGGTGACGAAACTGTTTGTCGCGGTCACGACGGCTACGACCGCCCCCCGTTGGAGGTGCCCGGCGACCAGCGCTCTTGCCTTCGCGCCCATCATCGGCCGCACGACGGTTTCCATGAATTCGCGATGCCAGGCATCGAGCTGGCTGCGCGGGTGGCGGGCGAGCGGGGCGAGCTGGAAGTCGAGAAACTCGAAGATGTCGAGCGTTCCCGCCTTGTAGTGGTCATAGAACGCGGCGTTGCGCGCTTCATAGACCTCGCGGTCGAGCACGCCCTTCGAGATGAGAAACCGGGCCCATTCGAAGTCCGAGTCACCGGCGAGAAGGGTGTTGTCGAGATCGAAAAGTACGAGTTCCACGAAAAGATCCTTGCGACGGGGTTTGAGGTGCTTGTCAGATGTCGAGACCGGCCTGCATCAGCGTGCGCAGCAGGGGCAGGGTGGCCGGGCGCTTGTGCTCGAGCGAGGCCCGATCGAGTGCGTCGACCGCCGCGACCAGACTTCGCAGGTCGCGTCGGCCGTGGCGGAGGAGAAACTCGACGACTTCGGGCTGCAGGCGCAAGCCGCGGCGTTCGGCCAGGGTTTCCAGGATCCCGGTACGCGTGGCATCGTCGAGCGGGCGGACCTCGAAAACCAGGCATTGACCGATCCGGGTGCGCAGGTCCTCGCGCAGGTCCAGGCCGCGCGGTGCGGAGGCGCCACCGATCACGAGCGTCTGCTGCAGCGCGGTCGAACGGTTGAAAGCGTTGAACAGCGCGTTGCGCCCGGCATGGCCAAGCGTTTCGAGATCGTCGACGGCCAGAAGCTGCCCGGTCTGCTGCGGCAGATCGGGGCCGATCTCTCTGGCGTCGAGGTACGCAGCCGGGCGGCCGGCTGCGATCGCGGCGGCCGCCGTTGCGTGGAGCAAATGGGTCCGTCCGCTGCCCGGTGGCCCCCAGAGATAGACATGGGTCGCCCCGCATATCGCATCGTGCAATGCACGCAACAGCTCGCCATTGGCCCCGCAGACGAAGTTCGAAAAGGTCGGCGGAGAGTCAGGCTGCAGTTCCAGCACGAGCTGTTTCATCCGGCCTGTCCTCCCGGCGGTTCGTCGCCGCGATAGACCGGACTGGCCAACCATTCGTTGCGAAGTTCGCGCAGCCCCACGAGGATGGCTGCACTGGCGGGAAGCGCAATGAGCATGCCGACAAAGCCGAACAGTTGCCCGAACGCCATCAGCGAGAAGATGACCGCGAGCGGGTGCAGGCCGATGCGTTCGCCCACCAGGTAGGGCGTGAGCAGATAGCTTTCCAGCAACTGACCGAGGCCATAGACGATGCCGACGCCGATCAACAACGACCATCCGTCGCCCTGCAGGAGCGCGGCCAGGACGGCCAGCGTCAGTCCGCCGCCGAATCCGACGAAGGGGATGAAGGCGAGCAGGCCGGTGATCGCCCCGACGGGCAGAGCGAAACTCAGTCCGGCCAGCCACAGGCCGGTGCTGTAGAAGACCGCAAGCAGCAGCATCACCGAAAGCTGTCCGCGCAGGAACTCGGACAGCACCGTGTCGATGTCGCGCACGATGCGCATCGTGCGTGCCAGCATCGGCCGCGGAATGACCGATTGCAGTCCGCTGGTAAGCCGGGGCCATTCCTGCAGGAGATAGAACATCACGATCGGGACCAGCACGAGGTTGACCGCGACGGCGATCAGGGCAAGCCCGCCTTCGCGTGCGTGGCTCAGCACGATCGGCAACACGTCCTTGGCCGCCTCGCGGTGTTCGGCGACCCAGTCCTTGATCGCAGCCATGTCGAGCGTGATCTCGATCCCGAGGTGGGCGCTCAGCAGGGGCGCCGCCCGCGTCTCGAACAGCTCGAGCAGTTCGGGCAGCCGGGCGATCAGGATCACGAGTTCGCGGTAGAGCACGGGAACCAGGATCAGGATCAGCAGTGCGACCAGCGTACCCATTGCCAGGATCACGAACAGCACAGCCAGGACACGCGGAACACGGCGTGCAACCATCCAGTTGACCGCCGGGTCGCACACATAGGCGAACACGGCGGCGATCGCGAACGGCGTCAGGATGGGAGTCAGGGCGTAGAACAGCGCGAGAAAGGCGAGGCCGACGCCGATCCAGACAGCGGTTTGCAGACGATCGGCGCGGGGAAGGGTCATTTCGAGTAAAATTTCCGGTTGCAGCGCGGCCCCGAAGGGTCGCCCAACCCGTTAATGTAGCCCCTCGGAGTTGCGGCCTCAAGGCTGGACGGTTCTCCGGGGGCGACGAGAGGAACAATCTTGAATTCCCTGACATATCGTGATGCCGGTGTCGATATCGAGGCCGGTGACAAGCTGGTCGACCGCATCAAGCCGCTGGCCAAACGCACCCTGCGACCCGAGGTCATGGGCGGGATCGGCGGTTTCGGCGCGCTGTTCGAACTGTCGAAGAAGTACCGCGAACCGGTGTTGGTCTCTGGCACCGACGGTGTCGGCACCAAGCTGAAACTGGCCTTCCAGTTGGGGCGCCACGACACGGTGGGGCAGGATCTGGTGGCGATGAGCGTCAACGACATCCTCGTCCAGGGGGCCGAGCCGCTATTCTTCCTCGACTATTTCGCCTGCGGCAAGCTCGACGTCGAGACGGCCGCCGAGGTGGTCCAGGGCATTGCACGGGGTTGCGAACTCGCCGGCTGCGCGCTGATCGGCGGCGAGACGGCGGAGATGCCGGGCATGTATCCGGAGGGAGAATACGACCTCGCCGGCTTCGCGGTGGGTGCCGTGGAGAAGGCAGAGATCATCGATGGGTCGAGGATCGCCGCCGGCGACGTCCTGCTCGGGCTGGCCTCGAGCGGTGCCCATTCGAACGGTTATTCGCTGATCCGCAAGATTCTCGAGCGTGCAGCGCCCGATCTCGATGGCGATTTCCACGGTCGCAAACTGCGCGACGTCATTCTTGAACCGACCCGGATCTACGTGAAGCCGATGCTGTCGCTGATGTTGGCGATGCCCTGGGTCGTTCGGGGCATGGCGCACATCACCGGGGGGGGGCTGACCGAGAACGTTCCGCGTATCCTGCGCGAGGAGCTGACCGCGCATATCGACGCCGGTTCGTGGCCCCTGCCCCCGCTGTTCCGCTGGTTGCAGGAGGCCGGCGGCGTGGCGGACGACGAGATGCACCGGGTCTTCAACTGCGGGATCGGCATGGTCGTGGTCGTGGCCGAGGACCAGGCCGAGGCGGCCGCCGCGCATCTCGCCGCAGCGGGCGAGACCGTGTTCCGCATCGGCCGGATCGCGGCGCGGGCGCCCGGGGAAGCCCAGACCGTCGTTGCCTGAGAGCTTGTGAAGAAATTGTAGCGAGCAGGGCCGAGTGCAAGGCCTCACTTGACAAGTGAGCGAGTGAGCAGCGCAGCAATCGGTCCGCGCAGTAGATTTATTCGCAGGCTCTGAATCAGGCGGCTTCGTCGAGCAGTTGTCTCGCCGTGGCAACGATGGCGTGCGTCAGATCGCCGCGGTTGCAGTCGATTTCCGTGAGGGTCGGCCAGCGCTCGCGAAACTGGCGCTGCCAGGTCAACTGACGTTTGGCCAGTTGCCGGGTCGCCGCAATGCCCTGGTCGCGCATCGTTGCCCGGTCGCAGGATCCGGCCAGAAACTCCCAGACCTGCCGATAGCCGACGCAGCGCATCGACGGCATGGCGGCAGTGAGCGTATAGCGCTCCTGGAGCCTGCGAACCTCGTCGATCAGCCCGTTGGCGAGCATGTGGTCGAAACGCTGTTCGATCCGCTGGTGCAGCACGGACCGGTCCGACGGGGTGAGCGCGATCGGCAGCAGGCGGTGGGTGGATTCGTCCGGCTCCCGCCGGGCATAGCTCTCGGCGAGGGGCCGTCCGGTCAGGAAGAGGAGTTCGAGGGCGCGCTGGATGCGCTGGGCATCGGTCGGTTCCAGGCGGGCCGCCGCCTCGGGGTCGAGCCGGGCCAGTTCCCGATGCAGGGCCGGCCATCCGCGGCGAGCGGCGTCCCGGTCGATGCGCTCGCGCAGGGCGGGGTCGGCCGGGGGCAGGTCGGACAGGCCATCGCGCAAGGCCTTGAAGTACAGCATCGTTCCCCCGGCGAGTACAGGGATCCGGCCGCGCGCAGTGATCGCGTTCATGCAAGCCATCGCGTCGGAGCGGAATCGTGCGGCTGAATACGATTCTTCCGGAGACAGGATGTCGATCAGGTGATGGGGGCAGACTGCCCGTTCGGACGGGTCCGGTTTGGCGGTGCCGATGTCCATGTCCCGGAACACCAGGGCGGAGTCGACACTCACGATCTCGACGGGAAGCTCCGAGGCGAGTGCCAGGGCGCCGGCGGTCTTGCCGCTGGCCGTAGGGCCGAGCAGCATCAAGGCAACCGGCGAAGACGTGTCAGGCGTTGCCAACGGTCCGGGTCAATCCGTGGAGCCGCGCTCGGGCAAGCGGGCGGCATCCTCGCCGCGGTGGGTGGATTTTTCCTCGTACATGTTTCGATCGGCTACCTTCAATAGCGTCTCGGCGTCTTCGCCATCCTCGGGGAAAACGGCCAGACCCATCGACGCGCCGAGGGTCATCGAAGTTTCGCCGCCAACGGAGTCGAGAGGTTCGGAAAGGCTGCGCGCGATGCTTGCGCGCACCGGGTCGGCATCCTCGACGCCATCGATGCGCTCGAGCAGGATCACGAACTCGTCGCCGGCGTAGCGCGCGATCAGATCGTCCGCCCGCACGCTCGCCCGAAGCCGCTCGGCCACTTCGCGCAAGGCCCGGTTTCCGGCGTCGTGCCCATGCTGGTCGTTGACCTGCTTGAAACGGTCGAGGTCGATGAACAGAATGCCCAAGCCCCCCTTGCGGCGGTCCTCCCGGTATTCGGCGATTCGGTTGCGTAACTTCTGGGTGAAGGCCTCGCGATTGATCAGGCCGGTCAGCTGGTCCGTGCGCAGGCGGTGCTGCATGTCCTCGAAGCTGCGCGCCAGCGCTCCGATCTCGTCGCGGCGGCGCACGCCGACCGGGGCATCGAGTTGGCCGTCGCCGACCTTGCGGGCCGCTTCGCTCAGTCGTCGCAAGTCGCGTGCGACCCAGTTGAGGATGGCGAGGCCGACCAGGATCGTGAGCAGTACTGCGAGCAGGGCAAGCTGGATCGTACGCTTGACGTTGGCCGTGATGCCCGCCATGAAGTCGCTGTTGGGCATGGCCACGACCGTGATCCATTCCAGGCCGGCGTCGTCGGCGACGCGCTCGAACGCGGCATGAATGAGGTCTCCGCCATCGATCGGGATCGCGATCACCTCCGGGCCATCGGACAGATCGGTCGAATGCAGACGCCCGATGACTGCGTTGAACGTGTGGGTGAGCAGGGCATGCCCGCTGTCCGCACCCGAAATCCGCACGTAGTTGCCGTCGGGCATGCGAATCACGTTGGGGGTCGCGGACGAAGCGATCAGGCTGCCATCAGGCTCGATGATGAAGGCGATGCCGTTCGGGGAGACCCTGAGTTGGCTGATGAAGTCGTTCAGTGCCTTCAGGGAAACGTCGGTGGCGACGACCCCTTCGAACTCGCCGGTGGCCGACAGCACGCGGCGCGCACGCGTGGCAACCAGTTCACGGGTACCGAAGTCGATATAGACCGACGTCCAGGTGTGGCCCGCTGCATTGCGACCATCCGCATACCACGGCCGCACGCGCGGGTCGAACAGCCGTTCTTCGCGTCGGATGAACTCCAGTGCGCCGTCGATGCCCTCGAAACGATAGATCCCGCGACGCTCGTTGGCCTGCAGCTTCATCCGCAACTCGCCATGCTCGAGCGAGTGGCGGTAGAGTCCCAGGCCCTGGCCGGCTTCGTTTCCGTAATAGACGTAGTTGTTCGGATCGATGTGGAGCGAGGTCGCGATCCAGAAGCGCGTGCGGATGTTGTACAGGTCCGATTCGATCGATTCGGGTGCGGCCATGCCGTCGGGAAAGGCCGATTCGAGTACCGCGCCGGATCCGACGATGTGGCGGTCGATCGCCTGGGCGATCCGGCCTACCGTCTCGACCAGGATCTGTTCGGTCAGCCGCGAGATCGCGCTGCTGCCCGCTTGGTACGAAAGGGTTCCGATCGCCACGGCCAGTGCGATGACCAGCACCACGTACGGCACGGTGAGGACCAGCTTCAATGGGAGTGCGCTGCGTCTGCTTGTCGTGTCGCTCATGGTCGGGGAGTCCGCAGGCTCGACGTGTGGGGCGGATGAATCCGGTCCCGGCTCTTGCGGGGCGGGTTTCCGGGGCGCAAGCGGGATTAAACCAAGAATTCGATCGGGATGTAAGGACTACGTGTTGTCGATGGTGCTCGGCATCCCGAATCGAATGGCTGTCTCGGTCCGTCGCGGCACGTTATCATGTCGGCCATCCGCGGCAGAGTTCCGACCGACCTCTCCATCGCAAGGCACCGACTTGAGAATCTTTTCCCCGCTATACGAACGCACCATGTCGTGGGCGCGACACCGGCACGCGCCCTGGTACCTCGGAGGACTGAGCTTTGCCGAGTCCTCCTTCTTCCCGATTCCGCCCGATGTGATGCTGGCCCCGATGAGCCTCGCGAATCCTTCGCGGGCCTGGCTGTTTGCGCTGATCACGACGGTCGCTTCGGTCGCGGGCGGGGTCCTGGGCTATTTCATCGGAATGTTCGCGTTCGATCTGATCGAGCCCGTGATTCGGGACGGGCGCTACTGGGACGGCTATCTCGAGGCGCGCGAGTGGTTCGTCCGGTGGGGGTTCTGGGCCGTCTTTCTCGCCGGTTTCTCGCCGATTCCGTACAAGGTGTTCACGATCGCGGCCGGAGTCGCCGCGATGGCCTTGCTGCCTTTCGTGCTGGCCTCGCTGATCGGTCGCGGAGCGCGCTTCTTCCTTGTCGCAGGTCTCATGGCCCTGGGCGGTGCGCGCATGGAAGCCTTGCTGCAGCGCTATGTCGACCGGCTCGGCTGGGCGACGATCGCCCTGGTCGTCATTGGCGTGATCTTCCTCAACGGTCAACGCTGATCGCGCCGGAATCGGCAGCGCATACGCCCCTCTTCCCTACTGGCCGCGCAGGAAGAAGCGGTCCAGCTCGGCCAGACTCAGCTGGGTCCAGGTCGGGCGCCCGTGATTGCACTGGTCGGCTCGCTCGGTGGCTTCCATGTCGCGCAGCAGGGCGTTCATTTCCGGCAGGGTGAGTTGCCGGTTGGCGCGCACGGCGGCGTGGCAGGCCATCGTGGCCAACAGTTCGTTGCGCCGGGCGGTGACGACCTCGGTTGCGGGGAATTCCCCCAGTTCCTGCAACAGCGCGCGCATCAGGTCGGCAATCGCAGCGTTGGCAAGCAGCGCGGGTACCGCGCGTACGACCAGTTCGCGGGGGCCGGCTGCGGCCGTCTCGAAGCCCATTTCCGCCAGGATGCCGGACGATTCCTCGGCAACGGCCATCTCTCGCGTTCCGAGCGAGATCACCGCGGGAATCAGCAGGCGCTGGATCGCCGGGCGTCCGTCCAGAACGGTCTTGAGACGTTCGTAGAGGATGCGTTCGTGGGCGGCATGCATGTCGACGAGGACCAGTCCGTTCGCGTTCTGAGCCAGTACATAGATGCCGTGGAGCTGGCCCAGTGCGAATCCGAGCGGCGGTACACCGCCGTCCCGGATCTCGGCCAGAGCGTTGACCGAGCCGGTCTCGGCAAAACCGGGCGGCGGATTCGCCGCCGCACCGGGTTCGGCCGCTGCAACGAACCGGTAGTAGGAGTCGCTGGCCGCATCCATCGCCAGTTGTCCCTGATACGGCGGCCTCCCGAAGGTCGCGATGTTCGGGTTGCCTGTGCGGATCGGTTGCCCCGCAACCGGCAGTCCCGTACCCTCGTTGGAAGTCTGTTCGGCTGCTGGTTGCGGTCTGGAGCCAATCGCCGAGGTCGACAGGGCCCGTGAGATCGCGTGGAACACGAACTGATGGATCGCACGGGCTTCGCGAAAACGGACCTCGATCTTGGCCGGATGCACGTTGACGTCGACGCCGGACGGATCGAGTTCGAGGAACAGGACGTAGGCCGGGTGGCGGCTGCCATGCAGGAGGTCCGCGTACGCCTGGCGGACGGCGTGGGTGAGCAGCTTGTCGCGCACGAAGCGCCCGTTCACGAAGAAATACTGCGCATCGCGGGTCGATCGCGACCACGCGGGCCGGGATGCGAACCCGCTCAGACGCAGCGCGCCTGCATCCGCGTCGATGCGCTGCGCATTCGCCAGGAAATCGTCACCCATCAGGGTAGCGACGCGCCTGGCCGGTTCGGCCGGGGCGAGGCGATGCACGACGCGCCCATTGTGTGCAAGCTGGAGACCGACGTCGCAACGGGCCAGCGCGATCCGGCGGAAGACCTCGTCGCAGTGGCCGAACTCGGTCGCTTCCGTCTTGAGGAACTTCCTTCTCGCCGGCGTGTTGTAGTACAGGTCGGCCACATCGACGACCGTCCCCTGGCCCAGCGCCGCAGGCGCCGTGCTCCGATCCTTGCCTTCGATCCTCCAGGCATGGGCATCGTCTTCGGCGCGGCTGGTGATCGTGGTGCGCGCCACGGCGGCGATCGCGGCAAGGGCCTCGCCCCGGAATCCCATCGTGCCGACGTGTTCCAGGTCCTCCAGCGAGGCGATCTTGCTCGTGGCGTGGCGCTCCAGGGCGAGCGCAAGCTGGTCCTTCGGGATCCCGCAGCCGTCGTCCGCCACGCGTATGCGTCGTACGCCTCCTTGCTCCAGTTGAACTTCTATGGCCCGAGCACCCGCGTCGAGCGCGTTCTCGAGAACCTCCTTGAGCACCGAGGCCGGCCGCTCGACGACCTCGCCGGCCGCGATCTGATTGATGAGCGAATCGGAGAGCAGGTGGATGCGGGGCATCGGCGCAGACCTGGGGCGCATGGCAAGCGTCCATTATAGGGGCGAACGGATGTGGGGCTTCGAGCGGTTCCGGTATCATTCGTCCGAACCCGACCACGAAGAGAGGCAATGACGACTCGCGAACCGGTTCAAGCTTGCGACCGCAGGCGACGTGCGCTGATCTGCATGATCGTGTTCGGAAGCCTCGGTGCCGCGGGATGTTCGATTCCGGGGACGGCACCGGGTACCGCATCGACCTCGCGGTTTTCCCCCCGGCAACTCGTCAAGTCCGATGTCGACCATTTTGTCGAGGCCAGCCAGCGCCGGATCTTCATCAGTCTGCGAAGTCTTGCCGAGAAGCTGTATCGGCGAAATCCGAGAGAATGGCGAAAAGGGTCTGCCGGCACTCTCGAGGCAGCGGTTTCCCGGATCTTCGAGGTCGATCATGGCTGGCGCTTCGAATCGCTGGGCAACCGACGTGGGATCGATGCCCTGCAGATCGCGTTTCATCCCGGGTTTCGCGGGGATCGCGTCCAGGCCTTCATCGTCGGGCTTGCCAGCATGGTCCAGACCGCGTTCGGGGACAAGGTCGGGTTCTACCTTTTGAATGATCTCGACGCGCAACGCCTATACAATGCCGCGCGCAACGTCGAGATTGCGGCCTGGAAGCTCGGGTCGACCCGCGACGCGGCCGGACGGCCCCTGCTGCTGTCGAACGAGATCGGCGAAGTGACCAACCTCAGTTTCGAGCGCGAGTTCGGACGGATCATCGGCATCCTCGAGACGCTCACCGACGTGATCGAGGTCAAGACCGAACGCACCGTCGTGCGGGTGGTCCAGAACATGGCGACGGCGGTATTCCTGCCGTTGCACTAACAATGGAACAACGGAACCCCATGAAGTCCATCGTCATCCTCATCTCCGGACGGGGCAGCAACATGGAAGCGATCGTGCAGGCCAGGATTCCCGGCGCCCGGATCGCTGCCGTGATCAGCAATCGCCCCGATGCGAAGGGGCTGGCCTTTGCCGCCGCGAAGGGGATCGAGACCGCGGTGGTCGACCATACGGCCTTCGCGAGCCGCGAAGCATTCGATGCGGCACTGGCCGAGACGATCGATCGCCATCGCCCCGATCTGGTGGTGCTTGCGGGCTTCATGCGTGTCCTGACCGACGGGTTCGTGCGCCGCTACGAAGGCCGCTTGCTCAACATCCACCCCTCGCTGCTGCCCGCCTTTCCTGGCTTGCATACCCACCGCAAGGCACTCGAGGCGGGGATCCGGGTGCATGGGGCGACGGTGCATTTCGTCACCCCGGCGCTCGATTGCGGACCGGTCGTGATCCAGGCGGTGGTGCCTGTCATGGCCGATGACGACGAGCAGTCTCTCGCGGTCCGCGTGCTCGAGCAGGAGCACCGCATCTATCCGCAGGCCGTGCGCTGGTTCGTCGACGGGCGTCTGCGGATCGAAGCGGGCGGACGGGTTCGGCTGATGGGCGAAAGTAAGGTCATCGATGCCTGCATCGTTCCGGCCCCGGATCCGGCGGCGGGGGATTGAGCATGTGCTGGATTCGATGCTGCCGAGCGTTCGTGCTGTCTGGGATGCTTGCCGCCGTCGTGGCGTCCAGCGCACTCGCGTCAGGTTCGCCTGTGTCGATGCCGGCTTCGAACGCAGCCGGATGGCCGGTTTCCGGTGCGATCGTGTTCGAGGTCCTGCGTGGAGAGAACGGCCTCAAGATTGGCGAGGCGCATCATTCCTGGCGGTATGGCGGGCAGGATTACCGGATGGAGAATGCCCTGGAGACGACCGGCCTTGCCGCGATGCTGGCCGACTTCCGTTACGTCCAGCGTAGTGAAGGACGCGTGACGGTGGATGGATTGCGCCCAGACCGGTTCTCGGTGGAGCGACAGGGTCGCGAGCCGGAAAGCGCCCGGTTCGACCGGACGAAGGGAATCGTTGCGATCGAACGTCGCGGGCGAGTGCGCGAACATCCGATTGCGGCCGACGACCAGGATGTGCTCAGCATCTGGCACCTGTTCGGATTGCAACGCGGGCGGTCCTATCCCAGTGAGATCGGGTTGGTGAGTAACCGGGAGGCCGTTCAGGCCACGATCGAAGTGATCGGTCCGGAGGCTTTGCGGGTGCCGGCCGGGCGGATGGATACGCTGAAGGTACGGATAGCCGCGCGCTCGGGCAAGCTCCGGATCGACCTGTGGCTGTCCGAGGCCCATGACCTGCTTCCAGTGAGAATCCTGATGACCGACGACAAGGGACAGGTGCTCGATCAGCGTGCGATGTCGATCGAGCGAAGCGAGGCCAGAATCCGCACGAAGGAAGAAGATGGTGCGAAACGATCCTAAGCGGGCCAGAGTCCGGCGAACCCCGACGAAGCCCGCCGACGAAGGGGTGTCGCGCCCGCTGGTGATTCATGCCAGCCGTGTGCTGGGACTGGTGCTGGGATTCGAGCACCCTGCGGACGCGGTATTGTCGCGCTACTTCCGGGAGCACCGGGAGATCGGACATCGCGACCGCGGCTTCATCGCCGAAACCGTGTATGCGATCGTGCGTCGCCTGCCCTGGGTCCGGCGTCTGGCCGGAACCGAAGCGCAGCCGCGGGCCTTGCTGCTGGCGTGGCTGGCACGTGGAGAGGCGTGGCCGCTGCGTCGCTTCGAGGGGCTGGCCTCCGCATCGGAGATGGCCTGGCTGGCAACGGTCAAGGCCATCGAGGATGTGCCCGATTCGCTGGCTGCACGGACCGATTTGCCCGGCTGGCTGGTCGAACGATTGCAGGGTGCGTACTCCGGGGAAGAGATCGTGGCACTTGCAAACGGACTCAACCGGGCGGCCCCATTGGATTTGCGCGTCAACGTAATGAAGGCCTCGCGCGAAGACGTGGTCGAGGCGCTGCGCGCCGAATCGTTTGCCGCCGCGCCATGTGCGCTTTCTCCTCAGGGAATCCGCCTGGAGGGCAAACCCGCCCTGCAGCGTCATCCGCTGTTTCTCGATGGGGTCGTCGAGGTGCAGGACGAGGGGAGCCAGTTGCTCGGATTCCTCGTCCAGCCGCGGCGGGGAGAACTGGTCGTGGATTTCTGTGCAGGAGCAGGGGGCAAGACCCTTCATCTTGGCGCACTGATGCGATCGACCGGGCGCCTGTACGCGTTCGACGTGTCGGACAGACGCCTGGCCAAACTCAAGCCGCGGGTTGCGCGCGCGGGACTTTCGAACGTACATCCAATGCTGGTCGCCCATGAACGCGACCCCCGGATCAAGCGCCTGTCCGGAAAGGCCGACCGGGTGCTGGTCGATGCGCCGTGTTCCGGTCTGGGAACCCTGCGTCGCAACCCCGACCTGAAATGGCGTCAGACCCCCGAGTCGGTCGCGGAGATGGTCGGCAAGCAATTATCGATCTTGGAGTCGGCTGCCCGGCTGGTTCGCCCGGGCGGGCGCCTCGTCTATGCAACCTGCAGCCTGCTCGCCGACGAGAACGACGGGGTCGCGGACGCTTTCCTGGCCGCTCATCCCGAGTTCGTGCAAACGGATGCGGGCGAGATCCTGCGCGGGCAAGGGATCGACCTGGATACCGGAGAGCGCCTGAGGCTCATGCCGCATGTGCATGACACCGACGGATTCTTCGCTGCAGTGTTCGAACGCAAGGCCGATGGTCCTTGACGTGCGGCGCAGTGCAGGGGTCAGGGCGTTTGCGGTCTGCATGTGCGTGCTCGCCGTGCCGACCGGCGCCTGGGCAAGTCAGCGTCTGCCGGCCATGGGCTCGGTCGAGGTCGCTTTTTCGCCGGCGGACGATCCGCAATCACTGCTGGTCAGCGTCATCGGGTCGGCCCGGCAGACGATCCGGGTTCAGGCCTATGTGTTTACCAGCCGGACGATCGCGAAGGCGCTCGTCGATGCCCATGCACGCGGCGTCGAGGTGGAAGTGCTCGCCGATGCAAAGATGAATCGCCGCGAGAAGGGGAATGCGATCCCGACCTTGCTGGCCGCAGGCATCCCCGTGGCCTTCGAGACCGACTTTGCCGCGGCCCACAACAAGGTACTGATCGTCGATGCGGAGTTGCCGGGCTGCACCGTGGTGACCGGTTCCTACAATTTCACCTGGTCGGCCCAACACCGCAACGCCGAGAATGTTGTCGTCCTGCGGGAAAACTGTCCGCTTGCGGCCCTGTATCTGGAGAACTGGCAGCGCCATCGTGCCGTAGCGACCCCGGTGACACGACTGCCCTGAAGAGTTCGAATTCTCGGGAAATTGCGGGCCTTCCTGCCAGGGGGGCTCGCTACAGCGCGTTCTTTCCTTCGTATTCCGCTTCAATTGTCTTAGAATGAGTCCAATTCAGTATCGAGGACTCGAACACGTGTTCAATGGCTTGATCGATCTGCCTTGGTGGGGCGTGCTCTTAGCCACCCTGCTGCTCACCCATGTCACGATCGTGTCGGTGACGATCTTCCTGCATCGCCATCAGGCGCATCGGGCGCTGGACCTGCACCCGCTCCCGAGTCATTTTTTTCGTTGCTGGTTGTGGCTTACGACCGGCATGGTGACGCGGGAATGGGCGGCGATTCACCGCAAGCATCACGCCAAGTGCGAGACGAGCGAGGATCCTCACAGTCCGCAGGTGAAAGGGATCCGGAAGGTCCTGCTGGAGGGTGCGGAGCTTTACCGGGCAGAGTCGAAGAACGAGGAAACCCTGAGGCGTTACGGCCATGGCACCCCGGACGACTGGATCGAACGCAAGCTCTATCGGCATTCGATTCTCGGGCTGGGGCTGATGCTGCTCATCGATCTCGTGCTGTTCGGTCCGATCGGCCTGACCGTCTGGGCGGTCCAGATGCTGTGGATCCCGTTCTGGGCCGCCGGGGTGATCAACGGGCTGGGGCACTACTGGGGCTATCGCAACTACGATTGTGCGGATGCTTCGACCAATCTCGTCCCCTGGGGCATCCTCGTTGGTGGTGAGGAACTGCACAACAACCATCACAGCTTTGCGACATCGGCCAAGCTCTCCGCGAAGTGGTACGAGTTCGATATCGGCTGGATGTATATCCGGATCCTGGAAATCCTGGGCCTGGCACGCGTACGCAAGGTGATTCCGAAACCGCGCTTCGGTGAAGCCAAGCATGTCCCTGACCTCGAAACCCTGCAGGCAGTCATCACCCACCGGTACGACGTCATGACCCGCTATGCAGCTTCGATCCGCAGGACCTGTCGAGACGAGATCGAGCGGCTGGCCGCGACGCATCGTGGGAAGTTCGACCCCAGGTCGCTCCGGCGCTGGATCCTCTCCGGCAAGGATAGCCACCTGCACCATGACGAGAAGCAGCGCCTGGAGCAGATCCTGGCGAGCAGTCCTGCCCTCGCGACGATCGTCTCGATGCGACAGGAGCTGGCCGCGATCTGGGCGAGATCGAGCGCATCGAGTGAGCAATTGCTGCAACAGCTACAGGACTGGGTCACGCGCGCCGAGCAGAGCGGGATCCGCCAGTTGCAGGAGTTCTCGATGCGTCTGCGTAGCTACGCCGCCTGAACGGGGAGCCCGCAGACCACCGGATCGTGGGGGTGGCGGCCGCCTATCGGCGAACGGCGTCGGCCCAGCAGTTCGGCGTCTCGTAGAGGCGGATTCTTTCCAGTCGGAGGCGGTTCCCGTAGGTGTCGCGATACACCGGCTCGAGAATGCGGAATGCGACCTCGGCGAGGTTCTCCGCGGTGGGCACGACATCGAGCAGGACCGTCTTGTGATCCGGCAGGCTGGAAAGGAAGTCGACGACGACATGGTCTTCCTTGTACGCAAGGAAGGCGTGATCCCATTTGTCGACGACGTGAGTTTTCGCAAGGGCTTTCACCTGGGCGAAATCCATCACCATGCCAGTATCCGGTCGCCCCGCGGCGTCGATGATGTCGCCCGAGAGCGTGACCTCCAGAATGTAGCGGTGGCCGTGCAGGTGGCGGCACTGACTCGCATGGTCGGGAATGCGGTGCCCGGAGTCGAATTCCAGTTTGCGGGTGATGCGCATGTCGAAGATTCCGGCCTTCGCCTGGGTGGGGGCGGATTATAGCACCACCCACGGGATCAAATCGTGCCCCAACCCCTAAACGAAAAGGGCCGGCGCAGGCCGACCCTTCGGGTGCCGGTATCCGTGGCGGCGATCAGCGCGAGCTGCGCTCCTTGCGCTTGGCCTTGGCTTCCTTCTTGAGGGTCTTGTACAGATCCGGGTTCGAGGACTTCAGGAACTCCGCGACCTCGACATCCTCGCGTTTGACCTTGTTGATGTCGATCTGCTCGATATGGACCAGGCGCAGCAGGGCCTGCACCGGACGCGGGATGTTGCGGCCGCTTTCGTAACGCGATCCGCCGCTTTGCGTCACGCCGATCTTCGACCAGAACTGGGATTGGTTCATGCCGAGCTTTCGGCGGATCTCTCGAACGTCGATCTTTTCGGTTGCTTTCATCGCCATTTTCCTTACAAATTATCCACGTCTGCCATCCTGCATGCGTGGTGATTATTGGGCCCTACAACCTTAGTCATAGGATAGAGCCAGTATAGATCAGTATTCGGACCTCATACAACATCAAAATATCCATCCCGTTCGGGAAATGCTCGAAGGGTGTGAGGAATTCCACGAGGTCGCTCAGGAAGGGGAGATTTCCTGCCGGAACGGGGGATCCGGTTGACCCTGATCAAGGAGCGCGAATCGTTGTTTTGAGCCAACCAGAGAGGGGCTCTCTTATGTTCGGGCCTGCAATTTTCTGCCGCTTTCGTTAGAATTTCGCTCTTTACCCACAGTCACTTGGATCAGCGATGGCACTCATAGTCCAGAAGTATGGCGGCACCTCCGTGGGCAGTCCGGAACGCATCAAGAACGTCGCGGCGCGGGTTGCGCGCTTCCAGGCTCGTGGCGATCAGGTGATCGTCGTGGTCTCGGCCATGAGCGGCGAGACCAACCGCTTGATCGCACTTACTCAGGCAGTTGCGTCGAAACCCGATCCTCGGGAACTGGACGTGGTGGTTTCGACCGGCGAGCAGGTCACCATCGGATTGCTGTGCATGGCAATTCACGACATCGGGCTGAAGGCCAAGAGCTATACCGGCGGACAGGTGCGTATCCTGACCGATTCGGCCCATACCAAGGCCCGCATCCTGAATATCGACGAGGCTCCGATCCGCAAGGATCTCGCCGAAGGGAACGTCGTGGTCGTGGCCGGTTTCCAGGGCGTCGACGAGCAGGGCAACATCACCACGCTTGGCCGCGGCGGTTCGGACACGACCGCAGTGGCGCTGGCTGCGGCGCTCAAGGCCGACGAGTGCCAGATCTATACCGATGTCGATGGGGTCTACACCACCGACCCGCGCATCGTTCCCGAGGCGCGCAAGCTCGACAGCATCACCTTCGAGGAAATGCTGGAGCTGGCAAGCCTCGGTTCCAAGGTGCTGCAGATCCGGTCCGTCGAGTTCGCCGGTAAGTACAAGGTCAAGCTGCGCGTGCTGTCGAGCTTCGAGGACGAAGGCGAAGGGACGCTCATTACTGTTGAGGAAGATCACGATATGGAACAACCCGTCATTTCCGGCATCGCATTCAACCGGGACGAAGCCAAACTCACCGTGCTGGGCGCACCCGACAAGCCGGGCATCGCCTATCAGATCCTGGGTCCGGTCGCTGCGGCCAACATCGATGTCGACATGATCGTGCAGAACGTCGGCCACGACGGTGCGACGGATTTCTCGTTCACCGTCAGCCGCGGGGACCTGGACAAGGCGGTCAAGGCGCTCGATGGTGCCAAGGCGCAGATCGGCGAGCACGTCATCGAGATCGACAAGTCAATGGCCAAGGTCTCGGTCGTGGGTGTGGGCATGCGTTCGCATCCCGGCGTAGCCGCGAAGATGTTCCGTGCGTTGGGTGACGAGGGCATCAACATCCAGATGATCGCCACCTCCGAGATCCGGATCTCGGTGGCCATCGAGGAAAAGTATCTCGAACTGGCGGTGAGGGTCCTGCACAAGGCCTTCGGACTGGAGCAGGGCTGAGCCGCAGGCAAGTTTGACCGAAGGGCGCGGAATCGCTATGATCGCGCCTCCAAAGGTTGGAGACGTGGCCGAGAGGTCGAAGGCACTCCCCTGCTAAGGGAGCAGACGGGCAAAACCTGTCTCGAGGGTTCGAATCCCTCCGTCTCCGCCAACCCTCCCCGTACGCGGGTCATCGTGTTCCGCGGGAAGAACATGGACGAAGGGCCACCGGTTGCGGTGGCCCTTCGTCTTTGAAGGGCTGGATGACTACTGGATCTGAGTGCCGCGTCCTTTCCGGAAAGCGGCAAAGTCCCCATTGTGGTATTCGCCACTGACGACGAATTCAGCCAGATCCATGAACTCGGCGACCTCAGTGATACCGCCGGCACGCCGCACGATCTCGTTGCCGTCGAGGTCGAGGAACATCACGGTCGGGGTGCCGATGACCTGGGCGACCTGTGTCGAGAAGTCCTTCGAGCGCATCGTGCGGCCGTCCAGCGAAGTCACTTCCACGTCGCCGTTGAAGTCGATGTGCAGCACGCGGAAATGTTCCCGGTAGAAGGCCTGGACCTGCGGCAGGCTCATGATGTTCTCCTTCATGCGGATGCACGGGGGGCAATCCTCGGCTGCGAACATCAGGAACAAGCCCTTCTTGCCTTCATCGGTGGCGAGTGACATCTCCTCGGGCAGGTCGCCGAAGCTGACCTGGAAGAAGTGCATGTCTGCACTGCGCCGCTCCGGGCCGGCAGCACCGGCCATGGACGGGACGAAGAGCGCCAGGAGCGCCCAGAACAGGATGGTCTTCATGTCTTACCTCACGCGTACCCTCGGCGTGGTGTCGATGCTCACCTGCTTGACCCGTCGCAGATGCTCCGCGACGACATCGAAGATCGGTGGTCCGTCGACTTCCATCATGCTGGCCCAGCCTGCGGCCTTGTAACGCTTGTCGGGATCCATCGGTTTGCCGCCGATGGTCAGGTCGGTGATGCGCTGCCCGACGTTGCGCGTGGGATCGATGGTGTACGTGACGCCGCCCACGCGCACCATGTCGCCCCCTTGCCGATAGTAGGGATCCTTGTTGAACAGGTTGTCGGCTACGTCTTCCATTATGGTCTTGATCTCGGCGCCGGTCATCTCGCGCGACCAGGTGTTGGGGTAGGTCAGCGCGGTATGGCTATAGACATCGTCGAGCGTGATTGGATCCCCGGGGAGGATGCTGATGCCCCAGCGCACTCCGGGCGAGAACGCGACCTCGGCGTCGTAGTGCTGCCGCATCGCATCCAGGAGGATCTCGTCCATCGTGCCGTTGAAATTGCCCCGACGGTAGAGCAGCGTGTCGGACACCGCCAGTTGCTCGTCGAGCTTGGCTGCGTACGGCGCGCGGATGTTGTCGATCAGCGCGGACATCTCCGGGTCGGCCGGGATGTACTGCGACAACACCGGGGTGAGTTTGAAGCGGAAGTCGACGACGCGTCCGTCGCGCACGTCCAGGTCGAGCCGCGACAGGAACTTTCCGTGCGCGCCGGAATTGATCACGATCGTGTCCCCGACCTTGATCGGCTGGGGAATTCCGTCATGGGTGTGCCCGCCCAGGATCACGTCGATGCCGCGCACGCGGCTCGCCATCTTGAGGTCTACGGCCACGCCGTTGTGCGACAGCAGGACGACGGCGTCGACCTTGTGCTCGTTGCGCAATTCGTCGACATAGCGTTGGGCCTGTTCGTCGCGGATGCCGAAGGACAGGTCCGGAACGAAGCGAAGCGGATGCGAGATCGGCACGTAGGGAAAGGCCTGGCCGAGGAAGCCGATGCGCACGCCACCAATCTCGCGAATCACGTAGGGGTGGAAGACGCCTTCGCCCGGCGGCCCCCATGACACGTCCATGACGTTGTGGGCGATGAAGTCGCCCTTGAAGCTTCCACGGCTGTCCTTGTCGCCGAAGATCTCCTTGACGCGATCGATGCCGAAGGTGAACTCCCAGTGCGGACACATGATGTCGACGCCGAGCTGGTTGATCGCCTGCACCATGTCTTCGGCATCGGTCCACAGCGAGGTTGCCGAGCCCTGCAGGGTGTCGCCGCCGTCGAGCAGCAGTGTCTTGCCGGGGCGCTCGGCGCGTACCTGCTTGACCAGGGTGGCGATGTGTGCGTAGCCGCCCATGCGGCCGTAACGACGGGCCATCTCGGTGAAGTCGAGATAGGTCAGGGCGTGGCTCTCGAGCGTGCCGCGCTTGATCTGGTAGTAGTCGAGAAAGGCGTCGCCGGTCAGGAACGGCGGGTGGCCGACCTCGGGGCCGATGCCAAGCAGCGTGTCGGGTTCGCGGAAATAGACCGGACGGAGCGTGGCATGGCTGTCGGTCATGTGCAGCAGGGTCACGTTGCCCAGGGGTTCGAATGCGAGCAGGCGTTCGGGCTGCATCGCGGCCCACAGGCGGTTGTGGTCGGTGATGCCCAGGGCGCCGGCGATCGCCAGCAGCTTCATGAAGTCTCTGCGGGTAACTTCCATGGTGCCTCCATGCGGCAGCGAAAGAAAACGGCCCGTCCAGAAGGTCCGCCGGAGCGGACTCCGACGTTGCCTCCCGGACGGGCCGTGTGCGGTGCGGCGATCAGTGGCGCATGCCCGGTGCGCTGATCTCCTTGCCCATGTCGTAGGACGTCAGGTAGAGCTCGATCTCGGCGTACTCCACCGCATCGGCCGGCAGGTAGTTCATTCCGAGCGGCGTGGTGCACCACTGGAAGCGCTTGCGCATGTCCCAGATCTGCGCAAAGTTCGTCCGGAAGGTCGGGAAGTGCCGGGTCAGCCCGTCGGACTTCTTGCCGAGCAGGCGGCCACCGAGGAACTTGCCGCCGCCGCGCTCCGCGTCGTGGCAGTCCGCGCAGGCATGGTTTCGCATGCCCACGCGTTGGTAATAGCGCTCCTTGCCACGCTCGAAAGCCGCCTTGGCTTCCGGGCTCTCGATGTCGACATTGACCGGCATGCCGTTGGATTGCATGCGGATCAGCAAGGCGAGCGCGATGTTGTCCATGCTCTGCGAGGCCAGATCCAGCCCGGTGTCGTCGGCGCCGTGCCAGGCGACTACGTCCTCCATGGACATCACGCGGCCGTATTGCGGGAAATACTTCGGATAGGCGGTTGCGATCCCCCGCATGTCCTCGATCTTGCCGTGGCAGTCCGCGCACGACTTGCCCTTGGGACCCTGGCGATTCCAGACTTCGAGTGCGCCCTCTGCCTGGATTACGGCCGGGTTGTTGGTCGGATCGAGGTTGTCGCCGAAGTAGTACTCGGGCAAGGGCCGCGTGTTGGGATTGCGGGCCGGGTCCGTCTCCTCGGGCAAGGGGCCGGTCTGCGTGCGCAGGAATGCGACGATGTCAACGATTTCCTGTGGCGTGAATGCGCCGATGGTGCCCCAGGGCGGCATGAAGCTTTCCGGGTTGAACACGCGAGAATCGTAGATGTACTGGTACAGCACAGCCTCGAGCTCGGGCGTGTTGTAGCGATCGCCGATCTGCTGGTGGTCGGTACTGACGTTGCCCGCCGGCCATACGTCGTCGCCACGGATGAGGTGACAACCCGTACAGGGTGCCTTGGCCCGGGACATGTAAAGCTTGCGCCCGCGTTCCGCATCCCCTGTCAGGTCAGCAGGCTTGCTCACTTTCTGGGGTTCGGGAAAGGGCAGGTCGTTTCGATAGGTGCGCCATTCGGACCAGTCCTGGCGCACACCGGCGAACGGGCCATGGCCGTAGCGGACCTGCTTGCCATCGACGATCTTGCCCTGTGCTTCGGGTGTGGCGCGCGTTTCGGCCGGGTCTGCCAATGCCGGTGCCGAAACCAAGACGGTTGCTGCCGCGAAACCAAGAATCCACGCAAGATTCTTCTTCATCGCTCCTCCTCCTTCTTCTGTCTCGTCTGCTCTTCTTGTAGGCATTCCGGCGGCCTCGTCCCCGCAGGCCGGCCGGACGCACGGAGTGTGCTGCTGTCGGGATGTTTCGTCAGAACTTGACGTCGGCCTCTCCCTCGTAGGTCGATCCGTCGGTGTCGTGGAAGATGATTCGCAGTTTGCCCGGTTCGCTTACCTTCAGCGGGAAGGAGAAGAACGGATTCTGGCTCACCGCCTGCGTGGTTTCGGCCTCGAAGACCGTCTTGCCGTTGAAGCTGGCCTCCATCTTGTGGATGTATTTATAGACCTGCTCGACGGGTTTGCCGTCCTGCATCCGCAGCACTTCCATCGGATGCGTGACCAGCACACGCACCTCGAACGGCTCGCCCGCCTTCACGTTGTTGGGGACACGAATACGTACCTGTCCAATCGACATAAATGATCTCCTCTCCCTGAGTCAGGTGGAATGGTTTACGCGCGGAGGGGCGGCCGTCAGCCGCCGCACCCGCCCACGGTGACCTTGACTTCCTGCTTCGCTTCCCAAAGCGTCCCGTCGCTCATCTCGGCAATGACGCGTACGTCGGTGGTCGTCGCCAGGCGTACGTTGGTCGCCACGGCGAGCTTGCCGGACTCGGGGCTGAACGTGAACCTGGCATTCATCGGGCGGCGGTTCTTGTCGGCGATGACGTAGACGTGCTTCACGTAGTTGTCGGCCGTCATCGGCAGTCCCGATTCGACTCGGACGGGGACGACCGAACCGTTTTCCGCGATCAGCGGCATGTCGACCTTCAGCCGGTCGCCGGCCGGTTGCGGAGTCCGGTTGCCGAAGAGGCGGGTGAGGGTGTCGGCGACGGCTTCGTCGGGTTGGGGCATGCCGAGCGCAGGCGTCGCGGCCAGTGCCTGGAGGGGGGCGAGGATGCCGAACGAGGTGAGCGTGGCCGCCATGCCGGCGGTGCCGAGCAGCTTCAGCGTGCGGCGACGGGCTTCGTGATGAACGGGTGATCCGGATTTCATGAGTGTCTCCTCCTTCTTTGAGGGGTGCGGCGGGTCGTGAACAGGGCGTATATTGAGCCGGAAGTGCCTGCCTACGGCTATGTAGCAACAGAAACGGGACCGATGTAAACCCCCATTTGGGTTATACGTGCACGCTCACAGGGGTTATTCGCTCTCCGCTCCGTTGGATTATGGACAAGGCCTGAAGTTCGCAGTTAGCCTGAAATGGGGAGTTTCTACAACAATAATTCCAAAGCGATCGCGGGAGGATTCCAACATGCCCGATCGGATGGTTCATGAGGGTGGGC
>JBJHDM010000042.1:0-29484 GCA_050486545.1 Rhodocyclaceae bacterium
GCAAATCCACCTCCAAAAACCCCGCAAGCCCCAAAACAACAAACCAGGCCCCGCGAGAGAGGCCGAATTATAGCCGCAGAGAGCTGACGGTCAAGCGACCAGCACAACCGACGCAAACCGACGCTTACCAACCTGCAACACCACGGTCTGGCCCGCACTCAGGACCAGCGCGCGGTCTTCGACACGCTCGCCGTTGAGGCGAACCGCCCCCTGGTCGATCATCCGCATCGCGTCGGACGTGCTGCCCGTAAGGCCGGCCTGTTTCAGGATCTGCACGATCGCCATTCCACCGTCACCGGCCGCCACCACCACCTCCGGGAGATCGTCCGGCAACACCCCACGCCGGAAGCGCGCCTCGAACTCCTGGAGTGCATCCTCGGCAGCAGCCTGACCATGGAACCGCGCAACAATCTCCTGGGCAAGCAGAACCTTGACGTCACGCGGGTTGCGGCCCTCCTCGACCTCCTTGCGGAACAGATGGATCTCGCTCATCGGGCGAAACGAAAGCAGCTCGAAATAGCGCCACATGAGATCGTCGGAGATCGACATCAACTTGCCGAAGATCTCGCGCGACGGCTCGGAAATGCCGACATAGTTACCCAGCGACTTCGACATCTTGTTGACGCCGTCGAGCCCCTCAAGCAACGGAACGGTCAGGATGCATTGTGGCGGCTGACCATAGTGCTTCTGCAACTCCCGCCCGACCAAGAGATTGAACTTCTGATCGGTCCCGCCGAGTTCCACGTCGGCACGCATCGCAACCGAGTCGTAGCCCTGACACAACGGATAGAGGAACTCATGAATCGCGATCGACTGCCCGTTCTCGTATCGTCGCGCGAAGTCGTCCCGTTCGAGCATGCGGGCGACGGTATGGTGCGACGCGAGCCGAATCATACCCGCGGAGCCCAGCGCCTCCATCCATGTGGAGTTGAAGCAGATCTCGGTCCGCTCGGGGTCGAGAATCTTGAAGACCTGATCCTGGTAGGTTCGCGCATTCTCGGCGATCTGCTCGCGCGACAGAGGCGGCCGGGTCGCATTCTTGCCCGACGGATCCCCGATCAGGCCGGTGAAGTCACCGATCAGGAACATGACCTTGTGGCCCAGTTCCTGAAAATGGCGCAACTTGTTGATCAGGACCGTATGCCCGAGATGCAGGTCCGGGGCCGTCGGATCGAAACCGGCCTTCACACGCAATGGACGGCCCGCCTCAAGACGTTCGACCAGTTCCGCTTCAACCAGCAGCTCTTCGGCGCCACGCTTGATCAAATCAAGCGTTGCTTTCAAGTCCGCCATTTATCCCTCCAGTCATTACGGTATTGCGACAATCTTTGGTAGAATTCGAAAAATTTTGCCAAAGAGATCCCATGCAGGCACAAAAATCAGGAATTCTAGCCGAACCGCGGCGCCGATTCCCGTCTATGCGCCGATTCTCCATTCTGGCTGGCATCTTTGCCGCCTCCCTTCTCGTCGTGATGGCGGCAACTGCCGTCGTACCAGGCCAGCAGGAAGCGAGTATCACCCCCGAGCCGATTCTCGAACGGCTCGGCACCCCTGAGCTCGAACGCCTTCCCGACTCCGACCTGCCGTACGTATTCGACGAGAGGATCCAGCCCGGCGACACGATCCAGACCCTCTTTCGGCGCCTGGGGATCAACGATTCCGAAGCCCTGTCGTTTCTGATGCGTGACGAAGAGGCCCGTAAGGTCTTGGCTCAGCTTCGTGCTGGTCGCTCGCTTGTCGCGCTGGTCGATCGCGACGGGACCCTTGCGTCGCTCAACCTTCCGGTCGGCCGGGGCGCGGAACGGTTTATCATCGAACGCACGGCGGACGGAATCCAGTCCTCCGGAGAGAGCGTGGCCGCCGTCGACACCCTCGTCGAGATGCGCTCCGGAACAATCACCCATTCGCTGTTCGGCGCCACCGACGCGGCTGGCGTTCCCGACAGCGTGGCCAACCAGTTTGCGCGAATCTTCGGCACACAGATCGACTTCACTCGCGATCTGCGCGAAGGCGATCGCTTCAGCGTCGTATACGAGACCGTCTACGATCAGGGAATCCCGATCCGGGCCGGCCGGATCCTCGCGGCCGAGTTCGAGAATCGCGGACGTACGCACACCGTCCTGCTGTACCGCGAATCGGATGGTAACGAAGCCTACTACACGCCGGACGGCCGAGGTCTCAACCAGGCGTTCCTGCGATACCCACTAGAGTTTACGCGCATATCCTCGAGTTTCGGGCGCCGGATGCACCCCATCCACCGCAACTGGCGCAGCCACAACGGAACGGACTTTGCCGCTCCGACCGGAACGCCCATCATGGCGTCGTCCGACGGGCGCATCAGTTTCGTCGGCAGCCAGCGCGGTTATGGCAACACGGTCATCATCCAGCACCGGGACAACTACTCGACGCTCTATGCCCATCTGAACGGATTCCCCAGAGGACTCGCACGCGGACAACGGGTCCGCCAGGGGGACATCATCGGCTTCGTCGGCATGACCGGATGGGCAACCGGGCCCCACCTGCATTACGAGATCCGGATCAACAATGTCCCGCATGACCCGATGAAGATCGCGCTACCGACCGTACAACCCCTCGAAGGTGCCGAACTGACCTCGTTCAAGGCATCCACCACGCCGTTCCTGGAGCGCCTGGCCCTGCTGAACTACCAACCGGCTTCACTCGCAGCGATCGACTGAACGGCGTATCGTTTCACGGCCCTGGCCGGCACAGTGCCGTGAAAACAAAACGGGGTGCTTCGCACCCCGTTTCACTTTCCGCCGAAGATTCGTCAGGCAGAGAAGGACGATCCGCAGCCACAGGTGCTGCTCGCGTTCGGATTCCGGATCACAAACTGCGACCCTTCCAAGCCTTCCGTGTAGTCGATCTCCGCACCGACGAGATACTGATAGCTCATCGAGTCGATCAGGAGCGTCACCCCGTTCTTCTCGAAGGACGAATCGTCCTCGTTGACCTCCTCGTCGAAGGTGAAGCCGTACTGGAACCCGGAGCATCCACCACCCGTCACGAAGACCCGAAGCTTCAGGCCGGGATTGCCTTCTTCTTCGATCAACTCCTTGACCTTGTTGGCCGCACTGTCGGTAAAGACAAGCAATTCCGGGGTGTCCACTGCTGTATTCATGTCATCTCCTGTGTCGGGGCATGGGACGAATGATGCGCCAAATCGTCCAAAAACGCCATGTTTGATCAGTCATCCCTGATGGAGTTCCCCCGTCCGGGGAAGGTCCAACGCCGCAGTTCTCAAGGGCTGACCGGGACGATGTCGAGGCCGCGCGTCTCGGCCATGCCGAACATGATGTTCATGTTCTGGACGGCCTGGCCGGCAGCGCCCTTGACCAGATTATCGATCACCGACAGGACGACCGCAACGTCGCCACCTTGCGGGCGATGGACCGCGATCCGGCAAAGGTTGCTCGCGCGTACGCTGCGGGTTTCCGGATGGCTGCCCGCCGGAAGGACATCGACGAACAACTCGTCGCGATACCGTTCTTCGAACAGCGCCTGCAGATCCACCTCCTTCTCTATGCGTGCGTAGAGCGTTGCATGGATGCCGCGGACCATCGGGACGAGGTGAGGCACGAAAGTCAGCCCGACCGGGCACCCCGCCACGTCTGCGAGACCCTGCCGGATTTCCGGCAGGTGACGGTGACCCGGAGCGCCATAGGCCTTGAAACTGTCCGCGGCCTCCGAGAAGAGCGATCGTACCTCCGCCTTCCGGCCAGCACCGGACACGCCCGATTTCGCATCCGCGACCAAGTGTGAAAGATCGACCACCCCGGCCTCGATCAACGGCAGGAATCCAAGTTGCACCGCGGTCGGATAACAACCTGGATTCGCCAGCACGCGTGCGGATGCGATACGTGCGCGGCTGGTCTCGGGCAATCCATAGACCGCCTCGGCGACCAGATCGGGAGCCGCATGTTCCATCCCATACCAAGTCTGCCATTCGGCGACATCACGAATCCTGAAGTCCGCAGCCAGGTCGATGACGCGCACACCGGCATCCACCAGTTCACGGGCCTGCTGCATCGCGATCCCGTTGGGCGTTGCGAAGAACACGACGTCGCAACGATCGAGAGGTGCGTCCTGGGGCGCGATGAATCGCAAGTCTACCCGGCCGCGCAGGCTCGGGAACATCTCCGATACCGCCATTCCCGCCTCACCCCGGGAGGTGATGGCACACAACTCGACCTCGGGATGCAGTGCGAGCAAGCGCAACAGCTCGACACCCGTGTACCCGGTTCCACCCACTACCCCTGCCTTGATCATCACGCCACCTTCAAAGAGTTGAATCATCCGGTCTGATTATGGCACTGCGTCGCGAGGCATGCAGCCGCAGGACAAAAAGCGAAAAGCCGCCCCGGAGGGCGGCTTTCGATCCTGCGCCGAAACGATCAGCGCTTGGAGAATTGCTTGCGACGGCGCGCCTTGCGCAAACCGACCTTCTTCCGCTCGACTTCACGCGCATCGCGGGTCACGAACCCTGCCCGACGCAACACCGACTTGAGTTCGGCGTCGTAATCGATCAGCGCACGCGTGATCCCGTGCCGAACGGCCCCTGCCTGGCCGGATTCACCACCGCCGACGACACTCACCATGATGTCGAAACGGGATTCGTTGTCGGTCAGCACGAGCGGCTGCCGAACGATCATGCGGCCGGTTTCGCGGGAGAAGAACTCGTCGACCGGCTTGCCGTTGACGACGATGCTGCCGGAACCCGGCTTGATGAATACACGGGCGACAGCGGTCTTGCGGCGACCCGTACCATAGTTGTAACTCACGGCCATTGACGGGCTCCTGATCAGATCTCGAGAACTTTGGGCTGCTGAGCGCTGTGCGGATGCTCCGATCCCGCGTAGCACTTCAGCTTCTTGAGCATCGCATACCCCAGCGGACCTTTCGGGAGCATGCCCTTGACGGCCTTCTCCAGAACGCGCGCGGGGAAACGCTGCTGCATCTTGGTGAAGTTCGTCTCATAGATCCCGCCCGGATAGCCGGTGTGGCGATAGTACTTCTTGTCCTGCGCCTTGTTACCGGTGACACGCAATTTCTCGACGTTCACCACGACGATGAAATCGCCGGTATCGACGTGCGGCGTATAGATGGCTTTGTGCTTGCCACGCAGGCGACGCGCCACTTCGGCGGCAAGCCGGCCAAGCACCTTGTCCGACGCATCGACAACAAACCAGTCGCGCTTGACTTCATGCGGCTTGGCAGAAAACGTTTTCATTCGAATCCTCGATCTTGTCCGGCCTCGTGCGGCGGCCAAATAAACGGAAAGCTCGTGATGTTACGGCAATCTGTCGCCTGATGTCAAACTTGGAACCATCGAAGGCGCAGCAAAAAAAAACGCAGTCCGGGAAGGACTGCGTTAAATCCACACCAAAGGAGGAGGGTGGAGGAGACACCGTTTGGATCGCTCAAGCTCAGTTCGATCCGACTGGAATCAATTATCCGGAAAGACTGCGTCCAAGGCAAGCTTTTTTTGTGCATTGCACTACAAATGTTTTGATCAACCGATAAGCTCCATTTATGACGCGATAACTACATGTTTCGTAATTTAAAGTAATACATTTTACAGTATTGATCGCGGATAATTGACCTATATCAAGGAGCACGAATCTGAGCTGTCGTTGCAGTGCATCATACAGCACTCTGGACTGGCCACCGCACCCCTCTGCGGCAAGGCGACGGCATCCGGTAGAATCGGGGCCGACGTCGTCGGCGTGTGTCGGCGGCGAGTATCGTCGGGAGAGATGGATGGAATGCACAGTCACGTGGTCGGACGGAATGAGTTTCATCGCCGAAACCGGCTCGGGTCACCTCGTAGCCATGGATGGGGCGCCGGAAGCAGGTGGGCGGAATCTGGCCCCCCGGCCCATGGAGTTGCTCCTGGCCGGGACGGGCGGATGCACGGCTTTCGACGTCGTGCTGATTCTCAAGCGAGGCCGGCACGACATCCGTGGCTGCAAGGTGAAGCTGGTGGCCGAACGCGCCGAAAGCGATCCGAAGATCTTCACCCGGATCGCCTTTCACTACGAGGTCGAAGGCAAGGGCTTGCGACCCGAAGCGGTCGAACGCGCCGTTCATCTCTCGGCGGAGAAATATTGCTCGGCCTCGATCATGCTGGCCGCTTCCGCCGAGATCACCCACCACTGGACGATCGTCGAAACCGCCTGAAGGAATGCGGACTAGATCCGATATGCGGTCAGCGTCATGATGCGCGCCATGCACTTCATGGCGCTCTTGACAGGTATCGGCAACTCGCGTGCCCCCAAAGCAACGGCCGTGTCCGCATGATGGATCTCATCGGCCGTCATCTGATCCAGGATCGCTCGCGATCTGACGTCTTCAGCGGGCAGTCGTTCGAGATGACCTTTCAGGTGCGCTTCGACCTGACGCTCGGTTTCGGCGAGAAAGCCCAGACTCCAGCGATCGCCCAGACTCCCGGCAATCATCCCCAAGGTCAGTGACCCGGCATACCACAGTGGGTTGAGCAGGCTCTTACGTCCACCGAGCTCGTCAACGCGCTGCTCCGTCCACGAAAGATGCTCGGCCTCTTCACGCGCCGCCTGCGCCAACTCGGCGCGTACGGCCTCGTTCGAACAAGTCAGCGACTGCCCCTGGTAAAGCGCCTGTGCACAGATCTCACCGCTATGATTGACGCGCATCAGTGCACCGACTTCCCGTCGCTGTGGCTCGCTCAAGGGCGCGTCGAACAGATCGTGCCCCGGCACCGGCCGCGACGACGATGCCGGCGCGAACACGCTGCGCAAGGCATGATCGAACTGGACGATGGTCTCGTCGATTGCGTTCCAGCCTTTTCCGGGTTCCATCGTCGTCCTACCGATAGACTCGGAAGCCGTCGCGCATTTTTCTCAGCACGACGTCGCGACTGCGCGGCGGCGTACGGCCATCGCAGAAATAGTCCTGAGCCAACACCGCACTGGCCTGGTTGTAGCCTGCACCGCCAAGCCTTCTCCAATCCGAACTCCGCGCAGGAGCCCATTCGCCGTCGGCACGCCCCATTGCGTAGATCCGGCGTTCCGCCGTAGCACATCGCACACCTTCGAACACCACGCTCTCCGCACCACCGGCAGCACGAACCACCAGTACGTAGCGAACGACACCATCTTCTCCTACGGAAAGGCTGGACTCGTCGATGAAGAACCGGTTGGTGGAAGCGGCCACGACCTGGAACTCGCGCAAGCTGGCTTCCTCGGGCGGAGGCGGCATCTCGATCTCCAGCTCCTGCCAATGGGGATCCGGGCTCGAGAACAACTGCGCCTGAACCGCTCCGGAAGCGAAGGCGAGGCCGAGCAGCCCCCCGAGAAATGATCGTTGCAGCAATGACAAGCAGCATTCTCCACTGACGAAGGCCACCTCCGGTTCGGCGAGCGTCATGCTCGCATTCCGTGCCCTGCGGAATCGTCGTCGAGGTCAGGCCAGGTCGGTAATCAGCTCCGCGAGGGTTTCGGGCGGGAGCGTATCCAGGTGCATAGGATACTCCTTGTGCTCGCAACCGACCTTCATCTGCGCACCGGCCTTCAGCGCCGCGCACATTTCGGGCGTCAGCTCGAACCTGAGGAAATGCACTGCGGAGGTCTTGTCCTCAGTCGTGCGCTCGAGATCCTCGTCCGCGATCGGATACACACGTTTCTGACCTTCGACCTGGACGAAGATCTGGTGCTCGATCCCGCGCATGCGCGCGAGGGCCTCCCTGCGCTCGGATTCGACGGGATACTCGATCATCATCGTGACCTTGAAGTTGCTCCCATCCGGAACGAGCGGATTGTAGGCATCCAGCTCCTCCTGGATGCCCTCCGGTTCGAAGATGCGCTCGACGCGCAGCATCTCGTGTACCTGGTAGCGCATCAGTTCCTCGTTCTCGAAGATGAGCGTCAGGTGTTCGCCCAGGTGAACGGTTCTGCGCTTGCGCAGCGCGATCGCACGCTGCCGGATCTCTGGACGGGCCTTGTGGTAGGCCTCGAGCGAGAGCAGGCTTTCCGGGGTGATCTTCATCGACATGCTGGAGAGTCCTCGTTGCATCGAATGGTTAGCGAAGTCCGTAGGCTTTGGCCAGGAGTGAGAGCGGATGCATCATCTCGACCTTCTTCATGCCCGCCCCCTCCATGCCCTGGGCGATATGGTGCCCCGCAAGTTGGCAGTCCGAACTGATGTAGTCCGGCGCGGCTTCATCCATCGCACGGAAAACCGGCCGTCCGATCTTCATCGCCGTCGCGTGAAAGGCCTTCTTCACGCCCCATGTACCGGAGTGACCCGAACAGCGCTCGACCACCGCGACTTCCGTGTCGGGCACGAGTTGCAACGCTTCGGCCGTCTTCTTGCCCACATTCTGCACGCGACTGTGACAGGGGACGTGATAGCCGATCCGGCCCAGGCCGTTCCTGAAATCCGTCTTGAGCAGACCATCCTTGTTGCGTGCGACGAAGTACTCGAACGGATCCCACATCGCGTCCTTGACGGCTTGGGTATCGGCACAATCCGGGAACATCAACGGAAGCTCCTGCTTGAAGATCAGCGTACAGGACGGGATCGGGGTCAGGATGGCATGGCCTTCGCGTGCATACCGGGCAAGTTGCGGGACGTTGATCTCCTTGTTCGCGGCCACGGCTTCCAGGTCGCCGAGTTCCAGCTTGGGCATGCCACAGCAGACCTCCTTGTCCACAAGGAGAAAAGGAATCTCGTTATGGCGCAGGATGTCGAGCAGGTCGCGTCCGATTCCCGGCTCGTTGAAATTGATGTAGCAGGTCGCGTACACGACGACCTTGCCGGGCGTGCGTTCGCCATCGACCACCTTGTACGCGCCCGGGTCGCCGGCAATCGACCGGAACTTCTTCGGCGCGTACTCGGGGATCCACGCCTTGCGGTCCACCCCGAGCACCGATTCCATCGCGCCGCGCATCGCTCCGGTCCGATTCACCGCATTGATCGTTTGCGTCACCACCGGGATGCCGGCAAATGTTCCGAGCCGGTCGGTCGACGACAGGAGCTTGTCCCGCCACGTCGTCTCCCCTTTGCGGTGGCGGACCGCCTTGGCCCGGAGCATCAGATGGGGGAAATCCAGATTCCAGGGATGTGGGGGAACGTAGGGGCATTTCGTCATGTAGCAGACATCGCACAGATAGCACTGGTCGACCACTTTCCAGTACGCGCGCTTCTCGACGCCCTCGAGTTCCCCCTCGTCGGTTTCGTCGATCAGATCAAACAGGGTCGGAAAGGCGTGGCAGAGACTGAGACAACGCCTGCAGCCGTGGCAGATGTCGAACACCCGTTCCAGCTCGGCAAACAATTTGCCTTCGTCGTAGAACGCGGGATCGCGCCATTCGATCGGATGGCGGGTCGGCGCTTCGAGATTGCCTTCGCGTACGCTCATGAACACACCTGTGGGTGAATGGGACGGAAACAACGAAGCCACTCTCCGCCTGGCGGCAAAAAGAGCCGCCCTACCTGATCGCAACCACTGCGGCGGAGCACTAGATCTTGTCCGGCATTTCACCGGGATTCTGCACGAGTCCGGGGCTGGAACCTCAAGGTTCCAGCCCCGGACTCGCGGTGGCGCGGCCAGGACCTCTACAGATCAGTCGACCAGCGCATCGAGCGCTTTCTGAAAACGGTTGGCGTGCGAGCGCTCGGCCTTGGCCAGCGTCTCGAACCAGTCGGCGATCTCGTCGAAGCCCTCTTCACGGGCCGTCTTCGCCATCCCCGGGTACATGTCGGTGTACTCGTGCGTCTCGCCGGCAACAGCCGACATCAGGTTGTCACGGCTCGCGCCGATCTTCATGCCGGTCGCCGGATCACCCGAGGCTTCGAGGAATTCAAGGTGTCCGTGGGCGTGACCGGTTTCCCCTTCTGCCGTGGAACGGAAGAGCGCCGCAACATCGTTCTGGCCCTCGATATCCGCCTTGTTGGCAAAGTACAGATACCGGCGATTGGCCTGGGACTCGCCTGCAAACGCTTCCTTCAGACAGGTTTCAGTCTTGGAACCTTTGAGTTGAGGCATATTTCTCTCCTGTTGCGCGGTTGGATTGTCTTCCCCGGGGTCAGGTCGATGCAGCGCCTCGTCCCGACCCCGTTGTTTCACTGTAGCGCACAGGATGCGAACGGCAAAAATTGCGAATAGTTAATAGGGCGATAGATTTCATCTATCACCTTGCAAAACACCACGACCTCACGACCCATCGTGCGCGCCCCTGGGCGGAACCGGTCACTGCTGGCTGGCTTCGACCAGCGCGCGATAGGCCTCCGGCGGCTGCGGCGGACACGAGCGGAACAGCACCGAGGAAAGCTCCGACAATGCCTGCTGATACACTTGGCGCTTGAATTCGATGACCGCATCGAGCGGCACCCAATACTCGCTCCAGCGCCAGGCATCGAACTCGGGATGCTTGCTGGCCCGCAGGCAGACGTCGCTGTCGCGACCAGTCAGGCGGAGCAGAAACCAGATCTGCTTCTGACCACGGTAGGTATTCCGCCACTCCCGGCGGATCCAGTGCTTGGGAACGTCGTATCGCAACCAGCCGCGCGTACGCCCGAGAATCTTCACATGCTCCGGGCGCAGACCGACTTCCTCTTGCAGTTCCCGAAACATGGCCTGCTGCGGCGATTCGCCGTGCTTGATGCCACCTTGCGGAAACTGCCACGAGTGTTCGCGAATCCGTTTGCCCCAGAAGACCTCGTTTCGTGCATTGACCAGAATGATGCCGACGTTCGGGCGATAGCCTTCACGATCGAGCATGATCGAATCCTTGATTCGGAAATTGGATTGATTTTTCCATACTTGTGCCACATTGGAAAGCGAACGCGGCCCGGCAGCCCCCCAAGGTCGCGGCGATTCGCGCATCGACGTCCTGCGGTGATCCTCCCCCCGTTCGCGACGCCGCTGCACATGGATCCGGACCGCCTCGCCCTCCTTTGCGAACGGCGCGACGCTGATAGAATGCGCGTTTGCCCAACAGCAACGACGGAACCCAGGAATGCTCGCAAGCCGGTTTTTCATCTCCACCCTCAAGGAAGCCCCTTCCGACGCGGAAGTCGCCAGCCATCGCCTGATGCTGCGCGCCGGATTCATTCGCAAGGTCGCCGCCGGGATCTACACCTGGATGCCGATGGGTCTGCGTTCGGTACGAAAGGTCGAGGAGATCGTGCGCGAGGAGATGAACCGCTCCGGGGCCATCGAAGTCCTCATGCCGGCGGTACAACCTGCCGAGCTGTGGCAGGAATCGCGCCGCTGGGACGCCTACGGGCCGGAACTGCTGCGCATGAAGGACCGGCACGACCGGGATTTCGTCGTGGGTCCGACCCACGAGGAGGTCATCACCGACGTCGCACGGCGGGAACTGCGCAGTTACCGTCAGTTGCCCAGGCACTTCTATCAGATCCAGTCGAAGTTCCGCGACGAGATCCGCCCCCGTTTCGGCGTCATGCGCGGTCGCGAGTTCACGATGAAGGACGGGTACTCGTTCCACGCGTCGTATGAAGACCTCGAACGCGAATATCGCAACATGTACGACACGTACAACCGCATTTTCACCCGGCTCGGGCTCCAGTACCGGCCCGTCGCGGCGGATACGGGATCGATCGGCGGCACCGGCTCGCACGAGTTCCACGTGATCGCGGACACCGGCGAGGATGCGATTGCGTATTGCCCCGATTCGGACTATGCCGCCAACGTCGAGTTGGCCGAGGCCGCCGGTCCGGGCGTCGCCCGCCCGAAGCCTTCGCGCAGTCTGGAAAAGGTGCACACGCCCGGCGTCAAGACGATCGCCGAGCTTGCCGATTTCCTGCGCATCCCGGTCACCACCACGGTCAAGGCCATCGTGGTCAAGGGCGACGAGGAGTCGACCGGAGAACCCGTGCTCATGCTGTTGCGCGGCGATCACGAACTGAATCCGCTCAAGGCCCAGAAGGTCGACGGAATCCTGGAACCGCTCACGTTCGCATCCCAGGAAGAGATCGTCGAGGCGTTCGGAGCGAACCCCGGCTCGCTCGGCCCCGTCGGATTCAAGGGGCGCGTGATCATGGACCGCACCGTCGCCGCGATGTCCGACTTCGTGGTCGGCGCCAACGACGACGACTGGCACTACGTGGGCGCGAACATTGATCGCGACTTTCCGGAGCCCGAGGTGGCCGACTTGCGCAACGTCGTGCGTGGCGACGCGTCGCCCGACGGCAAGGGCTGCCTGGAGATCTGCCGGGGCATCGAAGTCGGGCACATTTTCCAGCTGCGCACGAAGTATTCCGAAGCGATGGACTGCAAGTTCCTCGACGAAAATGGCCGCGAGCAGGTCATGGAGATGGGATGCTACGGAATTGGCATCACCCGTATCCTCGGCGCGGCGATCGAGCAGAACCACGACGAACGCGGCATCATCTGGCCATCGTCGATCGCACCGTTCGAGATCGTGATCTGCCCGGTGGGCTGGGGCAAGTCCGAGGCCGTTCGCAACCAGGCCACCCTTCTCCACGAGCAATTGCTCGCGGCCGGCATCGATGTCATCCTGGACGATCGCGATGAGCGGCCCGGCGTGATGTTCGCCGACTGGGAACTGATCGGCGTCCCGCACCGGCTCGTGATCGGCGAGCGCGGGCTGAAGGAGGGTCTGGCCGAGTACCAGGGCCGCAGGGATGCCGAGCCGACCCGGATCGCCCTGGGGCAGACGCTCGAGATGGTGCGCATGAAGCTCGAGGGACGCACCCCGTCCTGACGTGGAGTCCTGTAGATGGACCGGAACCGCCTGCTGACGAGAATCGCCCGACTTGCCATCGCATCGGCCTGGCTTGCAAGCAGCGTCGCCCTGGCGGGAAGCCAGCAGTACGAACCCATGTCGGCAAGCGTGCGTGCGGCCTTGCACGCCGCAGTCAGCGACCGCGGCGTGCCGGAACTGCTGATCGCCAATCCCTCCGAGCGCCAGCGCTGGCTCTCCGAGATGTCCACACGCCTCGAGCGGCGCCTTCCCGACGCCCGCTACCGGGAGGAACTGCTCACGACGATCCATTACGAAGCGACCCGTGCGGGGCTCGACCCCCAACTGGTGCTCGGCGTGATCGAAGTGGAAAGCGCTTTCCGGAAATATGCCGTATCGAGCGCAGGCGCACGCGGCTACATGCAGGTCATGCCGTTCTGGATCGACGTCATCGGACGTCCCGATGACAACCTGTTTCACATGCGGACCAACCTGCGCTACGGCTGCACGATCCTGCGCCATTACCTCGACATCGAGAAGGGCGACCTCTTCCGGGCGCTGGGACGCTACAACGGCAGTCTCGGACGGGCGACCTATCCCAATCAGGTTCGCTCGGCCTGGGAAGGCCGATGGGCATACGAGCCGCCGCAAGCCGGTGCCGATGCGGTAGAAGCCGCCGCCGAAGCCGCCGAGATTCCGGCCGTCGCGGCAAACTGACGCACGGGCCACGAAGCGCCCGTTGCCGCAGGGGCATCGCGCTCACGGGTCGAGAAGCGGCAGCACCGTATCGTACTTGACCTCGCGCAATACGACCGCAGTCCGCACGTTGGCCACCCCCGGAAGGCGGAAGATGCGCTTGTGCAAAAAGGCGTCGTACGCCTTCATGTCCGGAACGACCACCTTCAGGATGTAATCGGCATCACCCGTGGTGCTGTAACACTCGATCACCTCGGGATGAGCGAGCACGGCCTGTTCGAACTCTTCGACCGTCGTTTCCGCGTGCCGCAGCAAGGTGACGTGCGCCAGCAGGCATTCCTTCAGGCCGATCGCCTCCCGATCGAGAAGTACGGTATGGCGCCGGATCAGTCCGGCCCGTTCGATCTCCTTGAGTCTTCTCCAGCACGGCGTCGCCGACAGACCGACCCGCCGCGCCAGCTCCTGCACGGACAGGCGCGCATCGCGCTGCAGTTCGTACAGCATGCGTCGCAGCATCCGATCAAGCATAAGAAAACTCCACTTGCGCGAAAACCGGAATGTACGTTCTCATTTTCTCCGGTTCTACGTCAAGTTGAGAACGTTCGATCCATGGTTGGCGACTAAACTTTCATCATGACAACGAGCGTGGATACACGGCAATCCACGCCTCTCGGAGAGAGACAGATGCAAACCCTCGCAATCGCGCCGGGCGGTGGCGGCATTTCGACGCGCAACACACCCCCGTCACATCAGACCCCTTCCCTGGCCCACCCGAACTACCGGCTCGCCGACAACCTCAAGGCCCGGTCGGGAACGGTGTTCCTCACCGGCATCCAGGCGCTCGTGCGCCTTCCGATGATGCAGGCTGCGCTCGACCAGGCCCGCGGATCGAACACGGCCGGCTTCATCAGCGGCTACCGGGGGTCGCCACTCGGCGGTCTGGACCAGGCGCTCTGGAAGGCCGCCGACCTGCTCACCGAACATCGCATCGAGTTCCTCCCGGCGATCAACGAGGAGTTGGCGGGTACGGCGGTGCTCGGGACGCAGCAGGTCGAGACAGACCCGGACCGCGAGGCCGACGGCGTGTTCGCGATGTGGTACGGAAAGGGCCCTGGCGTCGACCGCGCGGGCGACGCCCTCAAGCACGGCAACGCCTACGGCGCCTCGCCGCATGGCGGCGTGCTGGTCGTGGCCGGCGACGACCACGGCTGCGTCTCCTCGTCCATGCCCCACCAAAGCGATGTCGCGATGCAGGCGTGGAGCATGCCCGTGCTCCATCCGGGTAATGTCGCCGAATATCTCGAGTTCGGTCTGTACGGCTGGGCGCTGTCGCGTTTCTCGGGCAACTGGGTCGGCTTCAAAGCTCTCTCCGAGGTCGTGGAAAGCGGAATGACGGTCGATCTGGACCGGATTCGGACCGAGTTTCCCGCCCCGGCCGGTTTCGCTGCACCCGCCGGCGGCCTGCACTACCGCTGGCCCGACCTGCCGAGCCTGACCATCGAACAGCGGCTGGCCGCCAAGCTCGATGCCGTGCGCACCTTCGCGAAAACGAACAGCATCGACCGGTGGATCTGCTCCTCGCCGAACGCCGATCTCGGCATCCTCACCGTCGGCAAGGCCCACTACGACTTCCTGGAGGTGCTGCGGCGCCTCGAACTCGAGCTGGCCGACCTCGAGCGCGCGGGCATCCGCGTCTACAAGGTCGGGCTCGTGTTCCCGCTCGAACCGACCCGCATTGCCGCCTTCGTCGACGAACTGACCGAAGTGCTGGTCATCGAGGAAAAGGCCCCGGTCGTAGAACGTCAGTTGAAGGATCTGCTGTTCAACCAGGTCGATCGTCCGGTCATCCTCGGCAAACAGGATCGCGCCGGGGCGCCGCTGCTGTCCGCGCTGGGCGAACTGCGTCCCTCACGCATCATGCCGGTGTTTGCCGAATGGCTCGCCGCACACAAGCCCGACCTCGACCGACGCGAGCACGTTCGCGATTTCACCGCACCCGAACTGCTCTCGAACGCGGGCGATGCGGTCCGGCGCCTGCCCTACTTCTGTTCCGGATGTCCGCACAACACCTCGACACGCGTGCCGGAAGGATCGATCGCGCAAGCCGGGATCGGGTGCCATTTCATGGCTTCATGGATGGACCGCAGCACGACCGGGCTGATCCAGATGGGAGGCGAAGGCGTGGACTGGGCGGCGCATGGGCGCTTCACCCAACGGAGGCATGTGTTCCAGAACCTCGGCGACGGCACCTATTTCCATTCCGGTTCGCTGGCGATCCGCCAAGCGATCGCCGCCAGGGCGAACATCACGTACAAGATCCTATACAACGATGCGGTCGCGATGACCGGGGGCCAGGCCGTCGACGGCGTCATCGGCGTCGAGCGCATCGCCCGCCAGGTCGAGGCCGAGGGCGTGCGCAGGCTCGCCATCGTCAGCGACGAGCCCGAGAAGTATCGCGGCCAGGAGAGCCTGTTCCCACCCGCGACGACCTTTCATCACCGCTCGGCACTCGATGCCGTCCAGCGGGAACTGCGCGAGGTCGAAGGCGTCACCTGCCTGATCTACGACCAGACCTGTGCAGCCGAGAAGCGACGTCGCCGAAAGAAGGGGGCCTATCCGGACCCGGACCGCCGCATCTTCATCAATGCCGAAGTCTGCGAAGGCTGTGGCGACTGCGGCCGGCAGTCGAACTGTCTTTCCGTGCTGCCGCTGGAGACGCCTTTCGGGCGCAAGCGCCAGATCGAGCAATCCTCGTGCAACAAGGACTACTCCTGCGTCGAGGGATTCTGTCCGAGCTTCGTATCCGTCGAGGGGGCTCGCCTGCGCAAGCGTGTCGCACGTCTGTCCCACGAGGCGCTCGACGCGCTGATCCACGACTTGCCGATCCCGTCTCATCGTCTCGAGGAAGCGCCCTACGACCTGCTGATCACCGGCGTCGGCGGTACCGGCGTCGTCACGGTCGGCGCCCTCGTGAGCATGGCCGCACACCTGGACGGCATGGCCAGCTCCCAACTCGATTTCATGGGGTTCGCACAGAAAGGCGGTGCGGTACTCGCCTTCATCCGCTGGGCCAGACGGCCGGACCTGCTCAACCAGGTGCGCATCGACACACAGCAGGCCGACCTTCTGCTGGCCTGCGACCTGGTCGTCGGAACAAGCGCCGAAGCCCTGCAGACCGTGCGCCGCGGGCGAACCCATATCATTGCCAGCAGTCACCGCATCCCGACCGATCGTTTCGTGCGCGACCCCGACGCCAGCCTGCACGCCGAATCGTTGGTCGAGAAACTGTGTTTCGCCGCGGGCGAGGAGGCACTGGAGACGATCGACACCTACGACCTGGCGTTGAGGCTGCTGGGTGACACGATCGGCGCGAACCTCCTGCTGCTGGGCTACGCATGGCAACGGGGACGGGTTCCGGTTTCGCTCGCCGCCCTGGAGCGCGCGATCGAACTGAACGGCGTGGCCGTGGCGACCAACCGGATGGCCTTCCATCTCGGCCGGCTCGCGGCCGAACGGCCCGATACCGTGCTCGAGCTGGCCGAAGAGCCGGTTTCGCGCGAGATGACGCTGGACGAGGTGATCGCACACCGCGAAGCCCATCTGTCCGGATACCAGGATCGGGCCTATGCCGCCCGCTACCGCCGCCTCGTCGACGAGGTGCGAGCAGCCGAAGCGGCGATCTCCGATGTACCCGATCTCCCGCTGACCGCCGCCGTCGCGAAAGGCTACGCGAAGTTACTGGCATACAAGGACGAGTATGAAGTCGCGCGCCTCTATACCGATGGACGCTTTCGCCGCGCACTGGAGGAGACCTTCGAGGGAGATCTCACGCTCTCCTTCCACATGGCCCCTCCGCTGCTGACGAAATCCGGCAACGACGGACGGCCACCGGCGAAGCGGCGCTATGGCCCCTGGCTCCTGCGGGCGATGAAATGGCTGGCACGGGGCAAACCGCTGCGCGGAACCTGGCTGGACCCCTTCGGACGAACCGCCGAACGCCGGATGGAACGAGCGCTCGCCGAGCGCTACGCGGCGATGATCCGCGCGTGCCTGCCCGGACTGACGCCGGAAGGCCTGGCGACCGTGGTGGAACTCGCCCGGCTGCCCGAAGGCATCCGGGGCTTCGGTCACGTCAAGCTCGCGAGCCTGCGCGACGTCGTCGCCCGCGAAGCCGAACTGGCCCGCCGGACGAATGGAAAGCCGATGCTCGCCGATGCGATTCCGGCCGAACTCCTGGAGTCCACGGCATCACGGCTCGAAGGCATCCCGGTTACGACGCTGCGATAGCCCCGAAGCGGTCCGATCAGGCGTTTGCCACTGCCGGGGTCGGCGTAGCGGCCGTCGCTTTCGCCGTCTCGTCGGTGCGCCTGGATGCCGACGCATCGGCATCGATCGCCTTGACGTCGCCGGAGATCTGCCCGCCTTCCTCGATGAGGATCTTGCCATAACGGATCTTGCCGCTGACCCGGCCGGTCGCGTGGATGATCAACTGGCTGCGCGCGGTCAGTTCGCCATCGAAGTTGCCGTGGATCTCGGCGACATCGATGCCCACCGTTCCCGAAAAGGCGCCGTTCTCGGCAATCCGGATCACCCGGCTGTCCATCGTCGCCTCGACCCGCCCTTCGACCACGAGCGTGTCGCAGTCCAGGATCTCCGCCCCCTTGAGCTTGACCTCCGGTCCTACGATCAGGCGGCTTCCGCCGGACTGCTCACCGGCATTCCGGGTTTCACCACCGGACGACGCCGCACTCGACGCCGTCCCGGACGCGGACATCCCTGCACCCGAGCCACCTTCGCGTGCGGCCGGGCCACCACTTTCCTGCGGCGCCGTACCGCTACCGCCCGGTCCTCCAGGGACCAGCCGGCCACTGCGAACGGATTGTGGTTCGGGGGATTTCGGGAACAGCGTGGGCTTGTTGAACATGGTCTCTCCTTGATTCGGTTCGTGCCGACACCATCCGGACGGTCCGCAAGGGCACGCGACAATCGAGCACCCTTGCCATCCGTATGTGTCCGCGCGGACAGTCTAACCCCCGCACAATCGCCCCGCAGTCGAGGTTGTTTCAAAGTGAAAGCCATCCGTAACGACGCAAGCCCAAGGCAACGTCTGCTTACAAAGCCGCCCGAAGAACGACTTCGGAACCGCGTTCAGCAGGTCCCGCCGACGGTGAGGCCATCGATCCGCAGCGTCGGCTGCCCGACGCCGACGGGGACGCTCTGGCCGTCCTTGCCGCAGGTCCCCACGCCGGGGTCGAGCGCCATGTCGTTGCCGACCATCGCCACGCGGGTCAGGGCGTCCGGACCGTTGCCGATCAGGGTCGCCCCCTTCACCGGTCGCGTCACCTTGCCCTTCTCGATGAGGTAGGCCTCGGACGTCGAGAAGACGAACTTCCCGGAGGTGATGTCGACCTGCCCGCCCCCGAAGTTGACCGCATACAGTCCCTTGTCGACCGAAGCGACGATCTCTTCCGGGTCGCGGTTCCCATTGAGCATGTAGGTGTTGGTCATGCGCGGCAGCGGAAGATGCGCATAGGACTCGCGGCGCCCGTTGCCGGTTGGTGCCACCCCCATCAGCCTCGCATTGAGCATGTCCTGCATGTAGCCGACGAGAATGCCGTCCTCGATCAGCACGGTGCGCCGGGTCGAGTTGCCTTCGTCGTCGATCGTGAGGGAGCCGCGGCGATCGGGAATCGTTCCGTCGTCAACGACCGTCACGCCCTTTGCCGCAACCTGCTGACCGAGTCGCCCGCTGAACGCGGAACTGCCCTTGCGGTTGAAGTCTCCTTCCAGACCATGGCCGATCGCCTCGTGAAGGAGGATGCCCGGCCAACCGGGTCCGAGCACGACGGTCATCGTTCCCGCCGGCGCCGGACCCGCATCCAGGTTGGTGCGGGCCTGATGCACCGCCGCCCGCGCATACTCGCGCAAGCGCTCGTCGGTGAACCACGAATAGTCGAAACGGCCTCCACCTCCTGCACTGCCCTGTTCTCGACGTCCCCCGTCCTCCATGATCACGGTGACCGAGACCCGCACGAGCGGTCGTACGTCCGCGGCCATGTGACCGTCGTTGCGCGCCACGAGCACCACTTCCCAGGACCCCGCGACATGGGCCATCACCTGGCTCACGCGTGCGTCTTCGTTGCGTGCATGGCGTTCGAGACGCTCGAGGAGCGCGACCTTGGCGGTATCCTCGAGCGAGGCCAGCGGATCGTCCCCGCGGTACAGGGGCGGAAGCGGTCCCGACGCAGTCACCGCAATGCGCCCCGGGCTACCGCCCCCGGCCGCGATCGCACGGGTCGCCTGCGCGGCCGCACTCAAGGCCGGCAGCGAAATGTCGTCCGAATACGCGAAGGCGGTCTTCTCCCCACTGATCGCACGCACCCCCACACCCTGTTCGATGTTGAAGCTGCCCGACTTGACTATCCCCTCTTCCAGACTCCAGCCTTCCGAGCGGTGATACTGGAAGTAGAGATCTGCGTAGTCCAGACGGTGCTGCATGAGAAGTTCGAAGGCCTTCTCGATGCCATTGCGTCCCAGATCGCGGGTACCGAGCAGATAGCGGTCCGCGAGGTCGAGGGCGTTGGGTTCCTTGGTCATGGTTCATCCAGTGTGATCGCTGACGGTGTGACCGCGGCAGCGTGAAAACGATCTCGGAAAAGGCGAGGGCGCCAAAGGTCGCGGGGTTCGCGGCTACGCCGGGGGTCCGTCGAACCGCGCGCGGCGGTGCCGCAGTGCGGGCAGGCTTTCCCTGACCGCCGCAATGCGCGAACGATCCATGACGGCCGCGACGACGCCGGGACCCTCCTCGCGACAGGCGAGAATTTCGCCCCAGGGATCGACGATCATCGTATGTCCCCAGGTCACCCTGCCACCGGGATGCTGTCCGCCCTGCGCAGGCGCCATGACGAAACATTGGTTCTCGATCGCACGCGCGCGCAACAGGACCTCCCAGTGCGCCCTGCCGGTAGTCCAGGTGAAGGCCGACGGGACCAGGATGAGATCGACCTCGCCCATCGCACGAAAGAGCTCGGGAAAGCGCAGGTCGTAACACACCGAGAGCCCCACGCGTCCGACCGGGCTATTGAACGTGACAACCGATGCGCCGGGCTCGATCGTCGCCGATTCGTCATAGCGCTCGGCCCCCTTGCTGAATCCGAAAAGGTGGACCTTGTCGTATCGGGCGATCCGCTCGCCGCGCGGATCGAAGACAAGCGTGCAATTGCGCACCTTTTCGTCCGCGGAAGCCATGAGCGGAACCGTTCCACCGACGAGCCAGATTCCATGCCGCACCGCCATGTCGCGCAGAAAGTCCTGAAGCGGCCCGAGCCCTTCCCGTTCGCGGATGCGGACCTTGGCACGCTCGTCCGCATCGATGATCGCGAAATACTCCGGCAGGGCGACCAGTTGCGCGCCTTCGGCCGCAGCCTGGGCGATCAGCGCCTCGGCAGCTCGCAGGTTCGCATCGACGTCCGGTCCGGATACGGTCTGGATCGCCGCAATCCGGGCAAGCCCCGGAGCATTCATCCCTTCGCTCACTTCATTGCTCTCCTCGGGTCTCGGCCTGATCGGCGGACGGACCGCCGGGGAGTTTCTCGACCACCGGGTCGGCCCAGGTGCCGGTGATTGCATAGCCGAAGGCGAACATCCGCTCGATCGGATCGCTCAGCGCTTTCTGGGCCAGATACGCAATCACCCCGGCGACCGGGTTGATCAGGCCTGCGGCGGCTCCGATCGCAACCGATTCGGACAGGGTGGGCTGAACGAGCACGAGAAGATCCTGGGTCTCCTGCTCGACATTCGCGGTCCCGGTGATCCAGATTCTCGCGGCCGGTCCTGCGATGCTGAGGTCTTCCGTGCGCAGGACGCCGGAAGCCATCTCGATGCTACCGGAAATGCTCTCGAAGGCGAACCCTTCACTGAACACGTCACGAAAGTCTAGCGCCAGCCGGCGCGGCAGCGACTGGAGACTCAACACCCCCAGCAATCGCCCCACTCCGGGCTCGAGCTTGCGGAACTGGCCCTTTCGCGCCTCGAGCGTCATCGCGCCCCCGAGCGACGGATGATCGATCCGTACCGGCGAGCCCTGCCATTCGACCCGACCCGACAACTGCGCACTCCCCCCCCGCACCGTTTCGCTATAGCCCAGACGATCGAGCAAGCGTCCAACGTTACCGGTTTCGAGCTGGAACTTGAGATCCGTCCGGGGCGCCGCACCCGAGCGCCATCCGCCGGACCCCACAAGCTGGCCATCCGGGTTCTCGATCCGGAGCGACTGCAGCGTCCACAACCCCTCTTCGTTGATCGCCGCCAACGCCAGCGACCCGAGCTCCATCTCCCGCAGGACGAATCGCTCGACGACGATATCGAGGCCGGGAAGCCTCTTCAGAACCTCGTCGCCGGCCGCGTCCTGCGAACGCGTGTCGGCGTCCTCGTTCGCACCGATCGACAGATGTTCGAAGCGCGCATGTAACGCCCCTTTCCCGGCACTTCTCCAGTCGAACGTGCCGCTCGCCTGTTCGCTTGCGATGCGCCCGCGCCAGCCGCCATCGTCGGCGACCGCGCCAAACTCGACCTCCGACAAGGTCCGCCCCTGGACGCGGACCTGACGTGCCCGCAGGTCGACCCCGGCAAGTTGCCCGGCCAGCCCCTCGGCTTCTCCCGCATCGCCTCCACCGGGATCCAGCACGCGACGCCACGCATCGAGATCCAGCTCGGCCAGGTTTGCGGTCAGCAGCACCCCGCGTTGTGCGGACTGGAGCGGTGCCCGGATTCCGATCCCGCCCCGATCCGTTACCCAGCCATTCCCGTCGCGTCGTCCTTCGAGGTCGACCCGAACGATGTCATGCACCCGTGCACGAAGGGTCTCACCCCGCCCGCTCCTCGGCAGCTTGACGACGAATTCGAGTGGCCACGCTGCCGCCGCCTGCTTGTTGAACGGATACGGCAGGCTCGACGACACCCCCGTGAGGGGGCTCGTAACCGTCACTGAGACGCCTCGCGGCTGAACATCGATGTTCGCGCCCCATGCCATGCGTCCGGACAAGTGGGCGAGGATCGGCCAGCCGTAGGTTTCGCGAACGGCACGCATTGCAGCCCCCCCTTCGACGGAGAAGCGCACGCCGCCTCCGTCCGGTGTGCTCGCGGTCAGGCGCAAGGGCTCGCCGAACGCACGCGCGGTGGCATCGGTGATCGACAAGCGGTCACGGGTGAACCGAACCCGTCCGGCCGCATCGGTCAACGGCGGCAGGCCTTCGAGGACGGAGATGCGGTTGCCGGCGAAGCGATACTCCCCCGAAACCCGCGTCGCGTCGATGTCGCCCAGGGGCATGACCAGTTCCAGCTCCAGGCTTCCGCGACCTTCGGCGACGATATGATCGGTGAATCCGTCGATCCGACCGGTCACCGGACTGGACGAGACGAAGCGCAGGAACTCGGCCGTCGGCCCGCTCGCCCCCCCACGGATCGTCATGATCGGGCCGCCACGGGCGCCCAGGTCGGGTACGTCGGCCACGACCGCGCCCAGCGTCGCGCCAAGAATGCGGGCACGATCGGCGGAGATATGCATCCCCGGTCCCTCGAAGCGCAGTTCCGCGTCGATCCCGGTAATCCGCGGCCAGCCTTCCGCGTAGTCGAGCACGCCCTCGTTGACCCGCGTAGTGACGAGAAACTGCCCCGACCGCCCTTCATCGAACGGGAAATCATCGAGATCGCCCTTGAGCCGCAAGCGCGCCTCGGGCACCGCCCCGGACCGGAGCGACTCGCGTAGCCAGTTGCGCGTGTACTCGTTCACCACCCAGGGCAGGTAACGCCACACCGCGGTCGCTTCCGCACGGGTCAGGCGACCGGCCAGATCGATCTCGCCGCGGCCGCCCTCGACAGGGAAATAGCGTCCCGAGGCGCTCCCGGCCGCATCCGCATTCTCGAAGCGTACCCCGTCGAGGACGATCTCCGGTCTTCCGCCCCGGTGCGTCCAGCCCCCTTCGGCCTGGATCGTCTCGAACGTCAGCAGGGACTCGGGAAAGACGGCCGGGAGATCGACGGAGGCCCCAAGCCCGCCAACGCGAAAGCGACCGTGCGCGCGATCCCCGCTCACCTCGCCGGACCACCCGCTAAGCCCCGGCACCAGGCCGGTTGGATCGATTCCAAGGTCCGAGAACCGCGACCGAACCGACCAGAACGGCACCCCGTCTTCCCCCGGCCCCCATTCGAAATCCAGTCCTTCGAGCGTGCCCTTGGGTCCGAAATCGGCCAGCCGTTCGCGAAAACCCTCTCCGAGCGGCAAATGGTCGGCCAGTCGCGCAAGCACGGCGAGGTCCAGATGATTGGCCTGAAAACGACCGCCTGCACGCACGATGTCGCCGATCTCGCGCAACGACAGATCAATGTCCATTCCATCCAGGCGTACCTCCGGCCCGACCTGGATCGCCATGGACCGCACCGCGAATTCGTACCCCGTTCCGACCCTTCGGCCGCTGAAACGCCCCCGCACCCCGTCCAGCTGCATCTCCGGCAGCATCTCGCCCAGTCGGGTTTCGACCGCATCGAGTGCAAGATCCGCCGTCACGTTGCGCGGCAGGCCCGCTTCGACATCGATCCACGCCCGCACGCTACCGAAGCCTTCCAGCGGCAAGGGGTCGTCCACCCATTGGCGCCACGCACCCAGGTCGGCATCGTCCAGGCCCACATAGACCTGTCCGACCCAGGTCCCGGGATCGCCCGGTCGCGCGCCGATCAGATCCCCCCGCACGTCCAGCATGGAGGCGACCGAGGCAGGCGGATTCGAACGGATTCCGAAACGGTAGCGGGCGCCATGCCTGGACAATCGGATGTTCACATCGGTCAGGTCGAGCCGTTCGGCCCCGCGCAAGTCATCAGCCCACGTCACGCCGGCATCGAGGATCAGGATCTCGCGCTGGAGCAGCAGCCAGTCCGGAAATCCGCGCCCTCCGCCATGCGGATCGATCCGGACACCGGCCACGAACAGGTGTCCTTCGCGATCACGCCTGAGCGAAAGCTGCGGCGAGAACACCACCAAACGGTCGAAGTACATCCGGCCCCGCGCGAGCGACGACCAGGCAAGCGTCGCATCGACCTTGCCCAGGCGCAGGGCGGCATCCCCGTCCTGATCGATGATGCTCAACCCGGATAGATGAAAGCGCGGCCGAAAGCCCGACCAGTCCGCCGAGAGCGAGTCGATCTCGACCGGCAGGCCGATGGCATGCTCCAGTGCAGTCGCGATCTGCGAACGATACTCGTGTGCACGCGGCAGCAATACTTCGCGCACGACGAGAAAGCTCAAGCCCAGTCCGAAAAAGCACAGGACAAGCAGCCATGCCACGAAACGAACGAGCGTTCCCCCGCTACGATCGGCGGCGTCGTCATCTGCAGTTGGCTGCGGCAAAGGCGTATTCATCCTGAACGGGGTACGATGCGACGGGAAAGCCCGTGCTTGGCTACAATCTGTCGGGCAGGCATGCCGGGTTGACCCGCCTTCCCCGGCCGAAATTCATTCTATCCCGGAACCTCGGCTCCATGACTTCCGATTCGTTCGACCCATCCCGACTGATCGCCGCATCCGCCCGCCACTCGCGCTTCCTCACGCGGATGCTGGACAGCCGGACCTGGCTCGCCACGCACCTGGAATCCTCGATACCCGGCCCACTGGACGCCGAGGCGATGCAGCGCTTCCTGGAAGCGCAGGGCCTGGACGAAGAGCAGTTGCCGGCAGCGCTCCGCAAGCTTCGCACCTGGGTGTTGTGCCACCTTGCCGTCCGCGACCTGGGCGGCCTGGCCGAGCTCTCCGAGGTCACCGAGACCATGACCGTCCTGGCCGAAACCTGCATCCGCGTCGCGCATGCCGTCTCACGCGAAGCCCTCGTCAGGCGTTACGGCGTTCCGTTGTCCCGCTCGGGATGGGAACAGGAGTTCCTGATCGTGGGCATGGGCAAGCTGGGCGGGCGGGAGCTGAACGTCTCGTCCGACATCGACCTCATCTTCATCTACCCCGAAGACGGCGACACCGGTGGGCAGAAGGTGATCAGCAACTTCGAGTTCTTCGAGCGGCTGGGCAAGCGCATCATCCGCGCCCTGTCGGAAGTGACCGAGCATGGCCAGGTCTTTCGCGTCGACATGCGCTTGCGTCCGCATGGGGATTCCGGCCCCCTCGTATGCTCCTTCGACATGCTCGAGAACTACTTCATCTCGCAGGGCCGGGAGTGGGAGCGCTATGCCTGGATCAAGGCGCGCGTGCTGTGCGGTGAACGCTATCGCGAACTGGAGCAGATCGCGCGGCCCTTCGTGTTCCGCAAGTACCTCGATTTCGGCGCGATCAACGCGATGCGCGACCTCCATACCCAGATCCGGCGTGAAGTCACGCGGCAAGACCGGGCGCACAACGTCAAGCTCGGCCCGGGCGGGATCCGCGAGATCGAGTTCATCGCCCAGGTCTTCCAGCTGATCCGTGGCGGCCGCGACCTCGACCTGCAGATCCGGCCCACGCTTGCCGTGCTCTCGGAACTGGCCGCTCGCGGCATCCTGACGCCCGAAGCCGTGGCCGAACTCTCGACCGCCTATGTCTTCCTGCGTCGCCTCGAGCACCGCCTGCAATATCTCGACGATGCCCAGACCCATGATCTCCCGGAACAGGCCGAGGATCGCGCCCTGATCGCAAGTGCGATGGGATACCCGGATTTTCCCTCGCTGCAGGCCGCGCTCGACGATCATCGCCGCCGGGTCAGTCGCCATTTCGACGACGTGTTCGGAGACCCCAGCGACGAAGAGCACCAGCTCGACGATCTCTGGACATCCTGTGGCCCGGGCGGACGGACCGAGGCCGTTCTGTCCGGTCTCGGCTACCGCGACCCCTCGATCGCGGCACGAAAACTGTCCGCCCTGCACGAAAGTTCACGCTACCAGCAGTTGCCGAACCACATCCGCAGTCGGCTCGACGCACTGATCCCGCGCGTGGTCGAAGCCGCGGGCGAGACCGATGTCCCGGACGACACGCTATCGCGCTGCCTCAACCTGATCGAGACGATCTCGCGCCGCGGGGCCTACCTGGCACTGCTCCAGCAGTACCCCCAGGCGCTCAAGCGGGTCGCGGACCTGATGAGCGCCTCGAGCTGGGCCGCGGATTACCTCACCCGGCATCCGATCCTGCTCGACGAATTGCTCGACGACCGCAACCTCGAGGAAGAACCCGACTGGTCCACGTTTGCGAGCGAGCTCGGACGTGCGCTCGATGCGATCGAGCCGGACATGGAACACCAGATGGACCTGATGCGCGAACAGCATCACGCCCAGGTCTTTCGTCTGCTCACGCAGGACATCGCCGGCAAGCTCACGGTCGAACGCCTGGCCGACCACCTTTCCGCACTCGCCGACCAGATCCTCGAACTGACGCTGCCGCTCGTATGGCGCAAGATCCGCAAGCGCCATCGCGACGACCCGAAGTTCGCGGTCATCGCCTACGGCAAACTCGGCGGCAAGGAACTGGGCTATGCATCCGATCTCGACATCGTGTTCCTGTTCGATGACGAGGCGCCGGAAGCCATCGAGGTGTACTCCCGCTTCGCGCAGCGGATCAACACCTGGGTCTCCAGCCAGACGGCCGCGGGCATCCTGTTCGAGACGGACCTGCGCCTACGCCCGAATGGCGAAGCCGGCCTGCTGGTCACGTCGCTGGAGGCCTTTCGCAAGTATCAACTGGAATCTGCCTGGGTCTGGGAGCATCAGGCGCTCACCCGTGCGCGCTTCTGTGCCGGCGACGCCGCCCTCGGAGCGGCGTTCGAAGCGATCCGGTGCGAGATCCTCCGCCAGCCCCGCGATCTCGAACGGCTTCGCGACGAGGTCCTGGCGATGCGTGCGAAGATGCGCGACGCCCACGCCGGCAAGAGCGAACTCTTCGATCTGAAGCACGACGCGGGCGGGCTCGTCGACGTCGAGTTCCTGATCCAGTACCTCGTGCTTGGACATGCCCATCGCCATCCCGGGCTGACCGGCAATCTGGGCAACATCGCGCTGTTGCGGATCGCCGGAGAACTCGGCCTGATCCCGGCCGGGCTGGCCGCCGCCTGCGGCGACTCCTACCGGCTGTACCGCCGCCTGCAGCACCGCCAACGCCTCAACGGGCTGCCCGCCCGCGTTCGCCCCGAAGAACTATCCGGCGCGCGCGACCCCGTCCTCGATCTTTGGGCCCGCGTCTTCACCGCCTCGCCGACCACCGGACCGTAACATGACTGTCATGGCTCCGAGCGAGACGAACGCGTATGAAAGGGCTATATTGGGAATTTGTGTGATCCTGAACCCGAACTTCCGACACATGGGATCGACAGCCCTGTAAGCATGCCATGAGCGAAGAGATCGAACTCAAACTCGCCCTGCCCCGCAAGGCCCTGCCTTCCCTACGCCGACACCCCTTGTTTGCGAATGCACCGAAGTCCGGCAATGCCGTCACCCTCGAGAACATCTACTACGATACGAGCGACCTGAAGCTCAAGGCGCAGCAGGTGGCCTTGCGCGTCCGGCGGCACGGGCGCAACCGCCTGCAGACGGTCAAGTGTGCATCCCGATCGACGGGGGGTCTGACGCAGCGTCCGGAATGGGAACAGCCGTTCGACGGGCAGTTCGACTTCGCTGCCGTCGACGCGCCCACGGTGCGCAAGCGCCTGCGGCGCGCCGAGGCCGATCTGGCACCGGTGTTCACGACGCGATTCCGGCGCGAAACGCGGGTGATCGACATCGACAACGGAACGCGAATCCTGCTGATGCTCGATACCGGAACGATCGTTGCCGGCGAGCGTACCGAGCCCATCTGCGAACTCGAACTGGAACTCGAGCGGGGCCGTCCCCTCGAACTATTGCTGCTCGCCTGCCGGCTGGTCGCCGACGTTCCACTGCTGCCGGAAGATGCCAGCAAGGCCGAACGCGGTTACCGCCTCTTCCTGGGGCTGGAACCTCAACCCATGCGGGCCGAGCGTTCCCGGATCCGGCCCACCCAGACTCCGGTCGAGGCCTTCCGGGATCTTGCCTTCGGGTGCGTGCGCCAATGGCAACACAACGCCGGCAACGCGGCAGGCCGGGACGACCCCGAGTTCATCCACCAGTTACGCGTCTCGCAACGACGCCTGCGCTCCCTGATCCGCCTGTTCCGCCCGGCCCTGCCCGACGCCTTCGCCGCGGACTGGAGCACGCGCCTGCGCGACAACGCTGCGAGCTTTGGCGACGCGCGCGATTTCGACGTGCTGCACGACGAGATCCTCGGCCCGGCTGGAGGCGCCGAACGGGATGCGGACGAAGACCTGAACCGCCTGCGGGATCGGGTCGTCGGCGTTCGCGATGCGGCCCGACGAGCCGCCCTGGACCGTCTCGATCCGGCCGCGCAGGGTCGCCTGCTGATCGGATTCATGGCCGCCCTGCATGCCCTCCCGACCAACAACCTGATCGGCGCGGCCGACCTGCGCACGTTCGCACACTTGCAGTTGCGCCGCTTGCGCAAGAAAATCCGCAAGCGTTTCCAGGCCGCGAGCGATCTGGCCCCCGCAGACCTGCACGCACTGCGCATCGCGCTCAAGCAGTTGCGTTACGGGGTGGACTTCTTCGAGCCCCTGATGCGCCGGAAGGCGACGAACCGCTATTCGAAGGCCCTGGCCCGGGTTCAGAACGCCCTCGGATTCATCCACGATGTCGACATCGCTCGCTCGGTCTTGGCACGCGTCGCGGGGGACGACCCGGGGCTGCAGACCGCCGCATCGTTCGTGTTCGGCTGGCATGGCCCGCGCTATGCGCGCATGTGCCGCCGTTCGATGCGCGAACTCGAACCGCTCCTGTACGAGCGGGCACCCTGGGACCGCTGACCCGGGGCGCCGGAGTGCGAACGACGGGACGGCAATCGCCGTCATACCTCTGACATCGGACTGCGGCAATCTTGCGGTCCGGGGGCGCATGCCCCGCCGCCACGCCTGTCGGAGGCGCACCCGGTTCGGATCGGAGGAAGCAGAAACCATGGATCTATTGTTGTGGCGCCACGCCGAAGCGGTCGAAGGGACCCCGGATCACGCCCGTG
>JBJHDM010000043.1:0-29188 GCA_050486545.1 Rhodocyclaceae bacterium
CCGACAGCCGTGACCAGGTGACGCTCGTGGTCGACGACGACGGGGCGGGGATCGGGCCGGTGCCGGTCAAGGAACTTCACCATTATGGTCTGACCATCATGGGAGAACGTGCGCGAGGCCTTGGCGGTAGCCTCGAGATCCACCCGCGGCCCGGCGGTGGAACGCGCGTGCTCGTGCGCTTCAATCCCCAGCGAACGCCGCAGTTCGTCCTCAATGAAACCGTGGTGAGCAATCCATGAACGACAAACCGCAGACCGTCGTGATCATCGACGACCATCCCCTGTTCCGCAAAGGGCTGATCCAGTTGCTGCGCACGATCAGCGGGTTTCGTCTCGTCGGAGAGGCCGCCGGCGGGCGCGAAGGCGTGGCCTGTGTGCTCAAGCACCGTCCCGACCTTCTGCTGCTCGACCTCAACATGAAGGAGATGTCCGGACTCGATGTGCTGCGCATGGTCAAGCAGGCCGACCTGGACACGCGGGTGGTGATGGTGACCGTGTCGGACGCGGCCGAGGACCTCGTTTCCGCCCTGCGGGCCGGTGCCGATGGTTATCTGCTCAAGGATATGGAGCCGGAGGCGATGGTCGAGTCGCTGCAGGCTGCCGCGGCCGGGCGGATCGTCGTGTCGGATGCCCTGACGCACCTCATGGCGACCGCGCTGCGAACCGTGTCGCGTCCCGAAAGCGTTGCCGAGGCCGGGCTGACCGAGCAGGAACAGCGCATCCTCGACCACATCGCGGCAGGCCTGTCGAACAAGCTGATCGCCCGTGAACTCGATATTGCCGAAGGCACGGTGAAGGTCCACGTCAAGCACGTGCTGCGCAAGCTCAACCTGCGGTCGCGCGTGGAAGCGGCCGTGTGGGCGGTCGAGCACGCACGCAATCACCGCGCATGAAGACGCTCAACATCGTCGGGGGTGGCAAGGCCGCGCGGACGCTGGCCCGCCTGTGGTCGGCGGCCGGAGTGGTGGCGGTCGGCGAGGTGCTGGCGCGCTCGCACGCGAGCGCAGCCGATGCCTGCCGGTTCATCGGACACGGCACGCCGGTACCGGCGATGGCAGCGATGCAACCGGCCGAGCTGTGGTTGCTGGGCGTGCCCGACCGCGAGATCGCGCCGACGGCACGGCAACTCGCCGAGTCGGGCTGCGTGCGTGCGGGTGATGGCGTCTTTCACCTGAGCGGCTTCACGCCTTCGTCGATCCTCGCCCCGCTCGAGCGCCATGGCGCATTGTGCGCGAGTCTCCATCCGGTCTTCAGCTTCGCCGATCCGGCGATTGCCGTGCTGCGTTTCGCCGGCGCCTTGTGCGGTGTGGAGGGCGATCCTGCGCTATGCATAGAGCTGGAGACCCTGCTGGCCGCGGTCGGGGCAGAAAGCTTTCCGGTCGATCCGAGATGCAAGCCCCTCTATCATGCCGGTTCGGTCTTCGCCGCGAACTTTCTGGTCGTGATCGAAGACGTGGCGCGGCGGGCGTATCTCGATGCGGGAGTGCCTGCAGCGGTCGCCGACCGTTTGATGGCCCCGCTTGCACGCAATGCGCTTGACAATGTCCTCGCCCGGGGTGCGGTTGCCGCCCTGACCGGGCCGGCCGCACGCGGCGACCGGGACGTCGTCGCGGCACAGCATGCGGCCGTGGCACAGTGGGACGAGGAGGCTGCGAAGGCCTATGCGGCGCTGACGGCGCTCGCCTACCGCATCGCCGGGCAAACGCTGGAGCGCTGATCCCTTCTGCCGCGGAATCGGTTCCGGTTCCGGATCGCATCGGCTGAAGCTTGCGCGAAAATTGAACGAGGTTCAAAATCCGACCCTTCATCAAGTTCGGGGGCTGGATCTTGGGTACGCGTGAACGTCGTCTGCGGGAATTCCAGGAGCGCGAAGAGCGTTTCCTCCAGGTTGCCGAGGGGATCATTGCCGCCGAGGGGTTTCTGAACCTCCAGATGGCGCGCCTGGCCGAGGCCTGCGACTACGCGACGGGGACGCTGTACCAGCATTTCTCGTCCAAGGAGGACCTGCTCCTCGCGCTGGTCGTGCGCCAGGTCGAGGCGCATCTGGACGTCTTTCGCAAGGTCGAGCGGTGGCGCGGCGGCTCGACGCGCGAACGCATGATGGCGATCGTCGTCGGCGATCTCGACTTCGCCCGTGGCCACCCCGACCACATGAAGCTCGTGCATTACGTCCATACCCAGGCGGTGTGGGAGAACACTTCGACGGAACGGCGCGAGCAGGCGCTCGCGTGCAGCGGTCCAGTCGGGGCGATCGTCACCGGGATCGTCCGCGATGCGCTCGCCAATGGGGACCTCGAGGATCGGGGGTTGTCCCCGATGGAACTCGCCCTGGGGCCGTGGAGCGTGTGCGAAGGGATGAACGCGCTGAACCAGGTCCAGGGCCTTTTCGAGGCGCTCGAGATCCGTGAGGTCGATCGGCTGCTGTTGCGCCAGGTGCAGACCCAGCTCAACGGGTTGGGCTGGAAGCCGCTCGTGGATCTCGCCGATGAAGCTGCGACTGCCCGGCTGGTGGCGCGGATCCGTGTCGAGGTGTTCGGCGCTTCGCCGTCGTCCACCTGTGGAGGTGCGCAATGAAACGCATGATTCTGATGTTGCTGGGGGTCGGCATCCTGTTCGGCGGTGTATTCGGCTTCAAGGCCTTCGTCGGCGCGATGATGAACGATTTTTTCGACAACATGCCCGAGCCGGTCGCTGCAGTGACCGCGAGCGAGGTGGTCGAGGCCGAGTGGACCGAGCGCCTGGATGCGGTCGGAAGCTTCAGTGCGATCCAGCAGACGCGCCTGACCACCGAGGTCGGCGGCATCGTACGCGAGATCCGCTTCGAGAGCGGGAGCCGCGTCGAAGCCGGCGCCGAGTTGCTCATCCTCGATTCGGAAACCGACCAGGCCCGGCTGCGAAGCCTCGAAGCGGCCGAGCGTCTGGCCAGGGTCGAACTGGAGCGCGCACGAAAGCTCGTTGCTCAGCGCAACCTTCCGGAGGCCGAACTGCCGCGTCGCCAGAGCGAACAGGAACAGGCTGCGGCCGCTGTCGCGGAACAGCGCGCGCGCATCCGCCAGAAGACGCTGCGTGCGCCGTTCGCGGGTGAACTCGGGATCCGGCAGGTCAATATCGGGCAGTTCCTCGCGGCCGGCGATCCCGTCGTCTCGCTGCAGACCCGCGATCCGATCCATATCGATTTCAGCCTCCCCGAACGGCACGTCGCCCGCCTGCAGCCGGGCCAGGCCGTGCGCGTGGCCATCGACGACTCGGACGAGGTGTTCGAGGGGCACATCACGGCGATCGAGCCGTCGGTGAGCGAGAGCACGCGCAGTTTTTCGCTGCAGGCCGTCCTCGCCAACCCCGACGGACGCCTGCGTCCGGGAATGTTCGGGCGCGTGTCGCTGGAGACCGGGGCGCCGCGAAGGGTAAAGGTCGTGCCGTTGAGCGCGATTCGCTTCAATCCGTATGGCAACGTGGTCTTCGTGATCGCCCCCGACGATGAGGAACGCCTGCGTGCGGCCCAGCGCTTCGTGCAGACCGGTACACGTCGCGGCGATCTCGTCGAAGTCGTCGAGGGGCTCGAGCCGGGGGACCGTGTGGCCACCAGCGGGCTGCTCAAGCTGCGCAACCAGGCTCCGGTGCAGATCAACGACGATCCTGCCGTCCAGCCCGAAGCGAGCCCCGCGCCGCGACCCGACAACGCCTGACCTTACGTACCCGGACCGCGTCCCATGCAAATGCGCTTCACCGATCTCTTCGTCAACAAACCGGTGCTGGCCACCGTGGTCAGCCTGTTCATCCTGCTGCTCGGGCTGCGGGCGGCCTTCGACCTGAACGTGCGCCAGTTCCCCGAGATCCGCAATGCCGTCGTGACGGTGTCGACCGCCTACCTCGGGGCGGATGCCGACCTGATGCAGGGCTTCGTCACGACGCCGATCGAGCGCGAGGTCGCCGCGGCCGAAGGCATCGACTACGTGGTCTCGACAAGCGTGGCCGGTGCGAGCAGCGTCCAGGCCTTCCTGCGTCTCGATGCAGATCCGAACGAGGCGCTCACGCAGATCGCCGCGCAGGTGAACAAGGTGCGCTCGGTGTTGCCCCAGGAAGCCGAAGAGCCGGTGATCACGCTGTCGGTGGGCGAGACGATCGCCGCGATGTATATGAGCTTCTACTCGGAGATCCTGTCGAACAATCAGATCACCGACTACCTCGTGCGCGTTGTCGAACCGCAATTGTCAACGATTCCGGGGGTGCAGCGGGCGGTCATCCTCGGCGACCGGACCTTCGCGATGCGTGTCTGGCTCGACCCCGAGCGGATGACCGCTCTGGGCGTCACGGGTGCCGACGTGCATGCGGCGCTGCGGTCCAACAATGTGCTGTCGGCGGTCGGACGCACCAAGGGGCAGAGTGTCTCGGTCGATCTGACGGCAGCGACCGACCTGTCCTCGGTCGAGGAGTTCGAGCAACTCGTGCTGCGCGCCGACGGTCGGGCGATCGTCCGCCTCGCCGATGTCGCCGTCGTGGAACTGGGATCGGAGAACTACGACACCTCGGTGAGCTTCAACGGCCTGTCGGCGACCTTCATCGGGATCGAGGTATCGCCCGATGCCAATGCGCTCGACGTCATCGCCGAAGTGCGCAAGGTGTGGCGCGAGCAGATCGAGCCGCAGTTTCCGGACGGGCTCGGCGGGGACATCGTGTATGACTCGACCGAGTACATCGAGAGCGCGATCAACGAGGTAGTCCATACCATCGTGCTTGCACTGGTCATCGTGCTGGCGGTGATCTACCTCTTTCTCGGATCGGTGCGCAGTGTGCTGATTCCGGCGCTGGCGATGCCGCTGTCGCTCGTCGGGACCCTGTTCCTGATGCTGGTGATGGGCTTCTCGATCAACCTGCTGACGCTGCTCGCGATGGTCCTGGCGATCGGCATCGTCGTCGACGATGCGATCATCATGGTGGAGAACATCCACCGCCACATCGAGGAGGGCATGCAGCCACTCGATGCGGCGATCCGCGGTGCGCGCGAACTGGCCTGGCCGATCGTGGCGATGTCCACGACACTGATCGCGGTCTTCCTGCCGATCGGTTTCGTCGAGGGCATCACCGGCACGCTGTTCGTCGAGTTCGCCTTCACGCTGGCCGGATCGGTGGTGATCTCGGGCATCGTTGCGTTGACCCTGTCGCCGATGCTCGCCTCGCGCCTGCTCAAGCCCCATTCGGACGGCCCGCGGCGCGGCCTGGAAGCGTGGCTGGATGCGCGCTTCGAGGGGCTGCGCGGGCGCTACCAGCGCAGCCTGCACGGCACGCTCGACAGTCGCCACGTGGTGCTCGTCTTCGGGCTCATCGTGCTGGTGTCGTGCTATTTCCTGTTCGTGACCAGCCCGAGCGAGCTGGAGCCGCCCGAGGACCAGGGGTTCGTGCTTGCGATCGGCTCGGCCGACGCCCCGACCACGCTCGAGCAGCTCGAGCGCAATACCGGGGTCATGAACCGCTGGCTCGACGAGGTCGACGAGGTTGCCAACGTGTTCATCATCAATGGCTTCGGCGGAGCCGGCGTCGGTGCGACGAATGCCGCGATCTCCGGGTTCGTGCTCTCGCCGTGGGACCAGCGCACGCGCACCACGCAGCAAGTGCTCGAACAGGACCTTCAGCCTCGCCTGGAGCAGATTCCCGGCTTGAACGTCTTTGCGTTGGTGCCGCCCTCGCTGCCGGGCGGCGGCGGGGGGGCGCCGGTCGAATTCGTGATCCGCAGCACCGAGCCGGCGGCCAACCTGCAGGAGGTCGCGCAGGAAGTGGTCGGCCGTGCGATGGCGACCGGTCGCTTCATCTTCGTCGACGGCGACCTGAAGATCGACAAGCCCAGAACCGAGATCCGCATCAACCGCGAGAAGGCCGCACTGATGGGCGTGGACATGCAGACCCTTTCGGCCGACGTGGCCACGCTGCTGTCCGGTGCGCCGGCCGGGCGATTCTCGCTGGACAACCGATCCTACCGCGTGATTCCGCAGCTCGAGCGCACGGCACGGCTGAACCCCGAGCAGATCGGAAGCCTGTACACGCGCAACCGGGCCGGAGAACTGGTGCCGCTGTCGACGCTGGTCACCCTCGAGGACAGCGTGCAGCCACAACAGCTCAAGCGCTTCCAGCAACTGAACAGCGTGACGCTTTCGGGCGTACCGCGCCCGGGGGTGACCTTGGGCGAGGCGCTAGCGATCCTGGAGGAGATCTCGGCCGAGGTGCTGCCGCAGGGCTACAGCATCGATTATGCCGGCCAGTCGCGCCAGTTCAAGAGCGAGGGGCAGCAACTCGTGCTGACCTTCTTCTTCGCCCTGATCGTGATCTACCTCGTGCTCGCGGCGCAGTTCGAGTCCTTCCGCGATTCGGCGGTCATCATGATGACGGTGCCGATGTCCATCGCCGGGGCGCTGATCTTCGTCAGCCTCGGGTTCGCGACGTTGAACATCTATACCCAGGTCGGACTCGTCACGCTGATCGGGCTGATTGCCAAGCACGGCATCCTGATGGTCGAGTTCGCCAACCAGCTCCAGGCCGAAGGGCGAAGCCGCCGCGAGGCGATCGAGGAGGCCTCGGGCATTCGTCTGCGCCCGATCCTGATGACCACTGCCGCCACGGTCCTGGCGATGATCCCGCTGCTGATCGCGACCGGGCCGGGTGCGGGATCGCGCTTCGCGATGGGGCTCGTGATCGCGGCCGGGATGACCATCGGCACCCTGTTCACGCTCTACGTGGTGCCGGCGATGTACCTGTATCTGGCGCGCGACCGTGCGCGGGAGGCCGCCGGCGCGATTCGCCCAGAGCCCGCACCCGGCCCGGCATGAGGTCCGTAGCGGTCGGTACGCGCACTTACATACATCTATGAATGTATCTATAGTCGACGCTTCATGACTGCGGCCCGGACCGGGCCGGACTCGTTTCGGGAGAGGCTTCGATGAGGGTGTGCAGGCAGCGTTCCTTTGCACGATACACGGCAGCCGCCACGCTGGCCGCAATGCTGGGGCTGGCGGGCTGCGGCCAGGAGTCCGCTCCGGCGGGACCGCCCGCCGCGCCGCCCCCGCCTCCGGTCACGCTTGCGGTCGTCGAGGCCGAGGACGTGCAACTGTACGGGGACTACCCCGGGCGTGTGCGGGGTGCCCGCGAAGTCCAGGTGCGGGCCCAGGTCGGCGGCATTCTCGAAGCGCGCCTGTTCGAGGAAGGACGTGCGGTCGAGCAGGGGCAGGCGCTGTTCCGCATCGAACCGGCGCCCTACCGCATCGCGCTTGCGCGGGCCGAGGCGGATCTGGCCGATGCGCGGGCCGGGCTCAATCAGGCCGAACGGGAATGGCGGCGGGTGTCGGGCCTGTTCGAGCAGAAGGTCGCGAGCGCCCGCGAGCGCGACGCCGCACTGTCGCAACTCGAGCTCGCCCGTGCGCGTCTCGCGCTGAACGAAGCCGGGGTCGCGCAGGCGAAGCTCAATCTCGACTATACCGAGGTCCGCGCGCCGCTCGCCGGCGTCACCGGGCTGGAGAACGTACCCGAAGGCAGTCTCGTCGAACGCGGCACGCTGCTCGCGACGGTGACCCGTCACGATCCGGTGCACGTGCTGTTCTCGTTGCCGCATGGCGATGTTGCGGCCCAGCGCATCGCCCGTGACGCATTGGCCGGAACGCCGGGCGCACATCGATTCGAGGCAACGCTGCTGTTGCCCGACGGGAGCGCGTATGCGCGCACGGGCCACGTCGACTTCGCCGACAGTACGGTCGATCCGCGCACCGGGACGATTTCCGTGCGTGCGGTCTTTCCGAATCCGGAACGTGCGGTCGTGCCGGGGCAGTTCCTGCGCGTGCGGGTCGCGACCGGGCGCTTCGAGGATGTGTTCCGCATCGATGCAGGAGCGGTCGTGCAGGGCGCCCACGGACCGTCGGTCTTCGTCGTCGAGGACGGGGACGTCGCACGGGCACGACCGGTCAAGCTCGGACCGGTCGTCGACGGCAGGCAACTGGTGCTCGAGGGCCTCGCGTCCGGCGAGCGCGTCATCGTCAATGGCCAGGTCGCGGTGCGCGATGGCCTGCGGGTCGCACCGCGCAGCGCGAACGGCGGGGGCGCGTGATGCTGCGCTTCTTCATCCACCGGCCGATCTTCTCGTCGGTCATCTCGATCATCATCGTGCTGGCGGGATTGGCGACGCTGCGGGTCCTGCCGGTCGAGCAGTATCCGAACGTCGTGCCGCCGCAGATCGTCGTCCAGGCCACCTACCCGGGGGCGAGCGCGCAGGTGGTCGCCGATTCGGTCGCCGCGCCGCTGGAGCAGGAGATCAACGGTGCCGACGGCATGATCTACATGGAGTCGACGAGCACCGATTCGGGTTCGCTGCGCATCGTCGTCTCGTTCGAGATCGGCACCGACCCCGATCAGGCCGCGATCAACGTGAACAACCGCGTGCAGTCGGCGCTGCCGCGCCTGCCGCAACGGGTGCGCGAGCAGGGCCTTCGCGTCGAGGCGCGATCGACCAACCTGCTGATGGTGCCGGTGCTTCAGTCGCCCGACGGGCGCATGGACACGCTGGCGATCAGCAACTACGCGCTGCTCAACGTGCTCGACGAACTGGTGCGCCTGCCGGGCGTCGGCGATGCCTCGCTGTTCGGTGCACAAGACTACTCCATGCGCATCTGGCTGCGCCCGGACCAGCTGGCCCAGTACGAGTTGACGCCCTCGGACGTCGCGGCTGCGCTGCGCGAGCAAAACGCGCAGTTCGCTGCCGGCAGCCTCGGCGCCGAGCCGGCCCCGCCGGGGCAGGCGTTCACGTTTGCGGTGACCACGCCGGGACAGTTGCGTACGGCCGAGGAATTCGAGCGCGTGATCCTGCGGTCCGACGAGAACGGGCGCACGCTGCGCCTCGGGGACGTGGCACGCGCCGAACTGGGTGCGATGCGCTACGCCTTCTCGGCGACCTACAACGGGCAGCCGGCGGTACCGATGGGCATCTACCTGCAACCCGGTGCGAATGCGCTGGACACCGCCGACGCGGTGCGCGGTGCGCTGGCGGAGCTGTCCGAGCGCTTTCCCGAAGGGCTCGAGTACGTGATTCCGTTCGACACGACGGTCTTCGTCGCGATCTCGATCCGCGAGGTCTTCATCACCCTGGCGATCGCGGTCGCACTGGTCGTGCTCGTGACCTTCGTGTTCCTGCAGCATCTGCGCGCAACGCTGATCCCGGTCGTAGCCATCCCGGTGTCGCTGATCGGGACCTTCGCCGGCATGCAGCTGTTCGGGTTCTCGGTGAATCTGCTCACCCTGTTCGGGTTGGTGCTGGCGATCGGCATCGTCGTCGACAATGCGATCATCGTCATGGAGAACGTCGAGCGGCTGATGCACGAGCGTGGCCTGAAGGCGCGCGAAGCGGCGGTCGAGACGATGCAGCAGGTCGCCGGTGCGGTCGTCTCGTCGACGCTGGTGCTGGTCGCCGTGTTCGTGCCGGTGATCTTTCTCGGCGGGCTGTCGGGCGAACTCTACCGCCAGTTCGCGGTGACGATCGCGGTCTCGGTGGTGGTGTCGGGCGTGGTGGCGCTCACGCTCACGCCTGCGATGTGCGCGCTGCTGCTCGACAAGGAGCCCAAGGACGTCGCACTGCCGTTCCGTCTGTTCAACCGGGCGTTCGACTTCGTCACGCGTGGCTTCGTCGGCGGTGTGCGCCTGCTGCTGCGCCATGCCTTCGTCGGCGTGGTGCTGTTCGCGGGGGTCATCGCCGCGGCGGTGTGGGTCGTCGAGCGCCTGCCGTCCGGGTTGGTTCCGGCCGAGGATCAGGGTGCGATCCTGACCGTGTTCCAGCTGCCGCCCAACGCCGCCTTGCCGCGCGCCGAGGCAGTGCGCGACCAGTTGGCCGGACAACTCGTCGCGATGGACGAGATCCAACGGGTCACGGCCTTTGCCGGTTTCGACATCGTGGCCGGGGCATTACGCACGAATACCGGTGTGGGCTTCGTCCAACTGGCGGACTGGAGCGAGCGCGAAGGCCCGGGTCAGGACGCGGCTTCGATGGTGCGGCGGGTCATGGGTGTGGGCGCGGGCATTCAGGAGGCCAACGTGTTCGCCTTCACGCGTCCTCCGATCCAGGGACTGTCATTGACCGGCGGTGTGGAAGGCTACCTGCAGTACCGCGGCGAGGTCAGTACGCCCGAGTTGGCGGGGATCGCCCAGCGCTTTGCTGCGATCGCGCGCGAGCGCCCCGAACTGAGTAGCGTGCGGGTGACGCTTGATACCGGCTATCCGCGCTATGTCGCGGAGGTCGACCGCGAGCTGGCGCGTGCCCTCGGGGTGCCGATCAACCAGATCTTCGAGACGATGCAGAGCACCTTCGGTTCGCTCTACGTCAACGACTTCATGCTTGCCGGGCGCAACTGGCAGGTGAACCTCCAGTCCGAGGGCGAGTACCGCAGCCAGCCCGAGGACCTGCGCCGTGTGTTCGTGCGATCGCAGCTCGGAGAGATGGTCCCGCTGACTTCGGTCGTCACGCTCGAGCGCCGTGCCGATGCCGACATCGTCAATCGTTACAACCTGTTCCCGGCGGCCAAGGTGCTGGCCGAGCCGGCGCCCGGCCACACCAGCGGGCAGGCCAAGCAGGCCATGGAGGAAACCGTGGTCGAGGTGCTCGGACGCAACGGCCGCATCGGCTGGATTGGCGAGGCCTACCAGCTCGATGCCGGCGCCGATGCCGGCATGCTGGCCTTCGCCATGGGACTGCTGATGGTGTTCCTGATCCTGGCCGCGCAGTACGAGCGCTGGACGCTGCCACTGGCGGTGGCCGCAGCGGTGCCGTTTGGCGTGCTCGGGGCTGGGCTTGCGGTCTGGTTCGCAGGCTACCCGAACGACATCTACTTCCAGGTCGGGCTGCTGGTGCTGATCGGCCTGGCGGCCAAGAATGCGATTCTGATCGTCGAGTTCGCGGCGCAGAACCGCAGCGCGGGCATGACGCCGTTCGAGGCGGCGGTGACCGCCGCGCGCCAGCGCTTTCGCGCGATCATGATGACGGCGATGACCTTCATCATCGGCACGCTGCCACTGGTGTTCGCGACCGGGGCGGGTGCGGCGAGCCGCAAGGAAATCGGCACCGTCGTGGTTGGCGGCATGCTGCTCGCGAGTACGCTGGCGCTGCTGTTCGTGCCGCTCGCGTACCGCCTGCTCGAAGAGTGGTCGAGCCGGCGATCGCGACAGGGAGCCTGAGCCATGGCACGCCGGACCAAGGCCCAGGCGGAGGCTACGCGCGAGGCGATTCTCGATGCGGCCGAGGCCGAGTTCCTGGAGCAGGGCGTATCGCGGACGACGCTCGAACGCATCGCCCGGCGTGCCGGCCTGACACGTGGAGCCATCTATTGGCACTTCAAGGACAAGGCCGACCTGCTGGTGGCGCTGCGCGACCGGATCGACCGGCCGGTGTGGGAATGGCTGGCCGATCGTGACCGCCATGTTGACGAGGATCCGCTCAGGACGCTTCACGAGCGGTGCTGCCTGGCCCTGCACCGGCTCGACGACGAGGCGACCTATCGCAACGTCCACGCGATCTTCATGACCCGTTGCGAACTCGTCGGGGAGGCGGCTGCGGTCTTCGCCAGCCGTGCGCGGCTGGAGGAGGAAATCCTTGCCCGGCTGACCGGGGATTTCGCCCGGGCGGCCGCGCTCGGGCTGCTCAAGCCCGGCCGGGCGCCAAGGGTGGCGGCTCTGACCCTGTGGTCGCTGATGGGCGGCGTGTTCCTGTCGTGGCTGCGGGCGCCGGAGCGTTTCGACCTCAAGACCGAAGGCGAGGCGATGCTCGAGCTCTTCTTTACCGGCCTGGCAGACTGATTCCGTCTATTCGGCGAGTTCGACGCGCAGGTGGCCGTCCTCGATGCGCAGTTCGCGCACGCCTTCGGCGAACGTTCCCCAGAACCCTCCGTCTGGCCCGTGCAGGGACACGAGGTCCTGGCCCTTGATCCCGCCGAGCCATGCATCGGGCAGCGGCACGCCCATGACGCTTACGCCGTCGATCGAGACCACCGGACGTCCCTGCTCGGTGCGCAGGCGCAGACCGGTGGCGACCCGGATCGTCTGGTTCGCGAATACCGGAAAGTCCGGCGGAACCGTGATCAGCATCGTCGCGGAGAGCAGATCGCGGGACAGGTGCAAGGCCAGGCGTTCGGCCAGGTCGGGATTCCTCGCGATCATCGCGTTGAGTTCGCGCTGGCTGAAGCGGATCACGCGGTCCTCCGGCCGCTCGGCATACACTTCGGGACGCAGCGGACCGGGGTCTGTGGCTGTGTCGGGATCGGGCGCATCCCGATCCCGAGGGTTCAGGGCGTCGAGCTTGGTGTCGAGCACCGCCTGCTCTCGGGCATCGAGGGTGACCGGGGTGAAGGGTTGAGGATACAGCCAGGTGCGGGCGACCCACAGCGTCACGACAACGCTGGCCAGGATCACGAGCAGCAGCACCGCCATGAAGAGCGGCCATTTCCGGCGAGGGGGGGAGGGTGTCGTGGAGATGTCCATGACGCTCTTATCGGGCAAGCGGGCCGCGTGGTCAAGATGCCCAAGGTGAAATCTTGTAAGCGGCAGACCTGCATGACGGCCCTGCACCGGAACGGGGCGCCCGGGTTTCCGATTCCATACGGACTGCTTTATCCTTGGGCGGTCACCGTCGAAGGGGGCGCGGTCAAGGGGACGGACGGATGGGTGCGGTGTTGCTGGTGGCGGTGGTCGCCGACGAACTGGAAGAGCGCGCGATCGGGATCGTGCGGGAGGAAGGGGCGCTCGGCGTGACCGTCGTTGCGGCGCGCGGCATCGGTTTTCCCGAGCACATGACCTTCTTCGGGCTGACCTATCGCGGACTGGAGAAGGCGCTGCTGTGCGTGCTCGACGCCGACGGTGCTGAGTGCATCGCCGACCGCCTCAATCGCGAACTGGATCTCCTCGCGCCGTTCCAGGGGCTTGCATTCTGTCTCGGCATCGACCGGGTGGAAGGTCTCGACATCGAGGAGATCGGGCGCCACCTGTCCGCACGTCACGGTGAGGACCCGAACGATCCACTGGTCACGGACGACCGGTCTTGAACCAGTTGCGGGAATTCGCGCGGATCCTCCAGCATTCCTTCAGGAATTTGCTGCCGATCGTCGTCGTCGTCGCCTTTTTCCAGCTTGCGGTCATGCGCCAGGTCCCCGACGGGGTCCTGTCGATGGCCTTCGGCTTGCTCGTGGTGGTGCTCGGGGTTGCGCTGTTCCTGCAAGGGCTCGAGCTCGGGATCTTTCCGATCGGCAAGAACCTGTCCAACGAGTTCGCGAAGAAGGGATCCCTGCCCCTGCTGATGGTGTTCGGCTTCTGCCTCGGCTTCTCGGCGGTGGTGGCCGAGCCGGCGCTGATCGCGGTGGCCAGCCAGGCCGAGGTGATCAGCGAGGGGCGGGTCGATGGCTTCACGCTGCGCATGCTGGTGGCTTTCTCGGTGGGAGCCGTCGTCGCGCTCGGCGTCGTACGCACGATTCTCGGCCATTCGTTGCACTGGTACATGATTTTCGGGTATCTGCTCGTCGTGCTGGTGACCTTTTTCGCCCCAGAGGAGATCGTCGGGCTCGCCTACGATTCGGGCGGCGTGACCACGAACATCGTGACCGTGCCGCTCATCGCCGCGCTGGGGATCGGACTGGCGGTGTCGATTCGCGGACGCAATGCGCTGGCACACGGCTTCGGGCTCGTGGCGCTGGCGGTGATGGTGCCGATGATTTCGGTCCAGCTCTACGGGATCGTCGTCTATAGCTTCGGCGACGCGGAGGGTGCGGTGCGTGCGGTCGATGCGCTCGGGGCGGAACCGGCGGGTGCGGTGGTTGCCAGTCACACTGTGGGCGCCGTGATTCTCGGCATGCTCGGCGACCTGCTGACGATGTTCCGTGACGTGCTGCCGATCATCGTGGTGATCCTGTTCTTCCAGTACGCGGTGATCCGCAAGCGCATCGCCCACCTGCACAAGGTGATGGGCGGCTTCGTGCTCGTCATCGTCGGCCTGTATGCCTTCGTGGTCGGACTCAAGCTCGGCTTGTTTCCGATCGGGCAGAGCATGGCCGAACAGCTCATCGCCCTCGATGCGGTACTGTGGATCTACCTCTTCGCATTCTCGATCGGCTTCGCGACGACGATGGCCGAGCCGGCGCTGATCGCGATCGGACAGAAGGCGGAAGAAGCCGGCAAGGGGCGGCTCGACGGCAACCGCATCCGCATCCTGGTCGCGATCGGCGTGGCGGTCGGCATCACGATCGGCGTGCATCGCATCATCACCGGGGATTCGATCCACTACTACATCATGGGCGGGTATTCGCTCGTGATCCTGCTCACCTGGCTGGCGCCGAAATACATCGTGCCGCTGGCCTTCGACCTCGGCGGGGTGACGACCTCGGAAGTCACCGTACCGCTGGTCACCGCGCTGGGCATCGGCCTGGCTACCCACATCGAAGGGCGCAACGTGCTGATCGACGGCTTCGGCCTGATCGCGTTCGCCTCGATCTTTCCCATCGTGACCGTCATGCTCTATGCTCTGTACGTCGAGCTGGTCACGCGGCCCAGAGGAGATACATCGTGAAATTCTCGGTACTCATCGCGATCCTGGCAGAGGATCTTGAGGAAAAGGCCATCGACGTGGCCAAGCGCTCAGGCGCGGGAGGGGTGACCATTCTCGATGCGCGCGGGATCGGCGCGAAGGAGAAGAAGACCTTCTTCGGGCTGACCTACGAGGGCAGCCAGTCGGTGCTGGTCTTCGTGCTCGAGAAGAAGCTCTCGCTCACCGTACTCAAGAACATCAGCCGTGAGCTCGATCTGAAGAACCAGACCAAGGGCGTGATCTTCACGATCCCGCTCGAGCATATCGCGGGGATCGACACGACGCAGATCCACCAGTTCGAAGAACGCATCAAGGACGAGATCTAGGAGCCCGGCCAATGCTGATCAAGGACATCATGGTGCGGGACGTCGTGACCGTGTCGCCGTTTGCGACGATCCGCGAGGCGATGAAGCTGATGCGTCAGCGTGGCGTCAAGTCGCTGGTGGTCGAGAAGCGCGACCAGCATGACGCCTTCGGCATCATCACCTATACCAACATCCTCAAGACCATCGTCGCCGAGGAAGGCGACATCGACCTGATCAACGTCTACGACATCTGCGCAAAACCGGCGCTGACGATCTCGCGCGAACTCGACGTCAAGCATGCCGCGCGGCTCATGGTGAACATGGGGATCCGCCGCCTGCTCGTGACCGCGGCCAACGAACTGGCCGGCATCATCACGATGAACGACATCGTCGGCGCGATCCTGGAGATTGCCGACGACGAAAGCTGAACGTGGGCGCTACCGCCCGGGAAACGCCGGTGAAGCGCCCGGCGGGTTCGGGTGGCCGCCCGGGCAGGTGGTTCGTCCCGCATGGATAATGCCGTCTTCGTCGAAGTCGTCATGTTGCTCGGTACGGCCGTGCTCGCGGTCGCGGTGTTCCGGCGGCTGCGCATGCCCTCGGCCCTGGGCTATCTGCTCGTGGGCGCACTCGTCGGTCCGCACGCATTCGGACTCGTTCCCGATACCGAGCATACCCGCATCCTGGCCGAGTTCGGCATCGTCTTCCTCCTGTTCACGATCGGGCTGAATTACTCCCTGCCGCAGATCCTGGCGATGCGTGGTGTGGTGTTCGGGCTCGGCTCGGCCCAGGTCGGCCTGACCACGCTGCTGGTCACGGCGGCTGCCTGGTGGTGGGGGCTTCCGCTTGCGACCGCCTTCCTGGTCGGTGCGGTCATCGCACAGTCCTCCACGACGGTGATCGGCAAGCAGTTGGCCGAACAGGGCGAGGAGCACGCCCGCCACGGCCGCATGGGCATCTCGATGTCGGTGTTCCAGGATGTCACCGCCGTGCCCTTGCTCGTCATCATTCCGGTGCTGGCCGGCGCAGTCTCCGAACCGTTGTGGCTGCCGCTTGGTACGGCGCTGGTGAAGGCGGTCGTCGCCTTCGCCATCGTGTTCGCGGCCGGGCGCTGGCTGCTCGGCCCGCTTTTCCACGAGATTGCCGCGCGGCGCTCGCCGGAGTTGTTCACGATGACGGTGCTGCTCGTGACGCTACTGGCTGCCGGGCTCACCGATCTCCTCGGCTTGTCGATGGCGCTCGGGGCCTTCCTGGCCGGCATGATGCTCGGGGAGACGGCCTTCCGACACCAGATCGAATCGACGATCCGCCCCTTTCGGGACGTCCTGCTCGGGTTGTTCTTCATTACGATCGGCATGCTGCTCGATGTGTCGGCCTTGCCAGGGATCTGGCACCTGGCGGCGATCGGCGCGGTTGCGTTCGTGGCATTCAAGTTTGTGCTTGTCTTGCTGATCGTTCGCCTGGCGGGGATCGAGCGGATGACTGCGGCGCGGATTGCGGTGATTCTGGCGATTGGCGGCGAGTTCGGTTTCGCGTTGCTGGCCATCGGGCTTTCGGAAGGAGCGATCGCCGAGCCGCAGGCGCAGGTGTTGTTGACGGCGGTCCTGTTCAGCATCATCGCCGCCCCGCTGCTGATTCGCGCCAACGGCCGGATCGCACGCATGTTGTTCGCCGAGCCGGTCGCTCGTTCGGAGGCCGTTCCGGTCGCCGCCACGGCGCCGCCCGGGCAGCGTGACCATGTCATCATCTGTGGGTACGGGCGGATCGGCCAGAACGTCGCGAGATTCCTCAAAGAGGAGGGGGTGCCCTTCGTTGCCCTCGACCTCGACCCGGAGCGTGTGCGCGACGCGCACGCCGCGGCGATGCCGGTGTTCTACGGCGATGCCTCCGAGCGTGACATCCTCGACGCGGTCGGCGCCGCCCGGGCGCGCCTGGTCGTGGTCAGCCACGAGGATCCGGGGGCGACGCGCAAGCTGCTCCATCAGGTCGGGGCGGCCTGGCCTGGTCTCCAGGTCATGGTTCGCACACGCGACGAAGGGCCTGTCGACGAACTGCTCGCATTGGGTGCGACGGAGGTGGTTCCGGAAACCCTGGAAGCGGGCATGATGATCGCCGCCCATGCATTGCTGCTGGCGGGGGTGGCGCCGGTACGGGTGGTCCGCCGCGTGCGGGAAGCGCAGGCCAACCGCTACCAGTTGCTGCGCGAATTGCATCGTGCGGACGACCCGCTCTCGGGCGAATCCGAAGGCGCGCCCGATGCCGAGCGGCTGCACTCGTTCCGACTGAGCGAAGGCATCGGGGCCACCGGTCGTCGCATCGAGGAACTCGACCTGGCCGGTTGCGTGGTGAAGGCACTGGTGCGCGACGGGGTTCGCGAAGCCGATCCTTCCCCACGAACGCGTTTGCAGGCCGGCGATACGCTTGTACTGTTCGGCACGCCCGACGCGCTGGAACAGTGCGAAAGCCTGTTGCTTCAAACCCCTTCGCCGTCGACCTGACCGGCACGGATTCCCGTTTCCTTCCCCGGCTCGTGCCTTTCTGCGGTTGCGAAATGGTGCACCGCAAATGCGAGTAATTCGCAATTTACCGATGATCAAGGTAGAGAACTACGCCGAAGGGTCTAATCCATTCCCATGAAGACGAAATGGTGATTGGCGTCCCATGGAAGTGTCCGTCGCGCGTCGTGGTTTCCTCAAAGGCCGGATCCGACCGGCCGGAAACGTTCTGCTGCCGCCCTGGTCGGCCGGCGACGACCGCTTCCATGTGCTGTGTGACCGCTGCGGCGATTGCATCCGTGCCTGCCCGACGACCGTCCTGAAAACCGGAGACGGTGGCTACCCCGAGGTCGATTTTCAACGCGCCGAGTGCTCCTTTTGCGCCGACTGCGTGACGGCCTGTGGCACCGGGGCGCTGCAGCGCAGCGAAGAGGGTGCGCCGTGGGGATTGCGGGCACGCATCGGGGACGCCTGCCTGGCCGTGCGCGGGATCGAGTGTCGGGTCTGCGGCGAATGCTGCCCGGAGGTTGCGATCCGTTTCCGGCCGCGCCTCGGCGGTGCGCCGCTGCCGGAACTCGATGGCGAGCGATGCAACGGCTGCGGTGCCTGTTTCGGCCCCTGCCCGGTTCGAGCGATAGCAATGGAGAAGCAGCAATGAAGATTGCAAGCCTGGTCGTGCGGGCGAGGCCCGAGGATTTCCCGGAGTTGCGCGAGACGTTGTGCGCGATCCCGGGGGTGGAACTGCATGGCGAATCGGCCGAAACCGGTCGCATGGTCGCGACGGTCGAGGATGGGGATGGCTACTCGGTCACCGACTCGATTCTCGCGGTCAATCTGACCCCGCACGTGCTGGCCGTGTCGCTGGCTTACGAATATACCGACGAAGGTCTCGAATTACAGGAGGCATGACATGAACATGGATCGACGTGAATTCATCAAGACCAATGCGGTTGCGGCCGCGGCGGCGACGGCGGGCATCGGCATCCCGGTAGTAGCGCAGGCGCAGCAGGCCGGCGATCCGGCCACGCGGGTACGCTGGGACAAGGGCGTGTGCCGCTACTGCGGCGTGGGTTGCTCGGTGCTCGTGGGCGTGCAGAACGGCCGCGTCGTGGCCACCCAGGGTGACCCCGACTCTCCGGTCAATCGCGGGCTGAACTGCATCAAGGGCTACTTCCTGTCCAAGATCATGTACGGCGCGGACCGCCTCACCCAGCCGCTGCTGCGCATGAAGGACGGCAAGTACGACAAGAACGGCGAGTTCACCCCGGTGACGTGGAAGCAGGCCTTCGACGTCATGGAGGAAAAGTGGAAGGCCGCGCTCAAGGAACACGGCCCGGGCTCCGTCGGAATGTTCGGCTCCGGCCAATGGACGGTGTGGGAAGGCTACGCCGCGTCCAAGCTGCACAAGGCGGGGTTCCGCACCAACAACATCGATCCGAACGCGCGCCACTGCATGGCCTCGGCGGTCGCGGGCTTCATCCGCACCTTCGGCATCGACGAGCCGATGGGCTGCTACGACGACATCGAGAATGCCGACGTGTTCGTGCTCGTGGGCTCGAACATGGCCGAGATGCACCCGATCCTGTGGAGCCGGGTCACCGATCGCCGCCTGTCCAAGGCCGGCACCGAAGTGCATGTGCTGTCGACCTTCGAACACCGCTCGTTCGAGCTCGCCGACAACGGCATGATCTTCGAGCCGAACACCGATCTGGCGATCCTCAATTACATTTGCCACCACATCATCTCGACCGGCGCGGTCAACGAGGATTTCGTGGCCAAGCACGTGAACTTCAAGCGGGGCGAGACCGACATCGGCTACGGCCTGCGGCCGAACCATCCGCTCGAGGTGAACGCCACCAACAATGGCTATCCGGGTGCCGACGGCAAGCCCAAGGGCAATCCGGGTGCGGCCAGCGACATGACCTTCGAGGAGTTCGCCGAGTACGTGTCGGAGTACACGCTCGAGAAGGTCGCGGCGCTGTCAGGCGTGCCCGCCGAACGGCTGTTGCGCATGGCCCAGGCCTACGCCGATCCGCGCAAGAAGGTCATGACCTTCTGGACCATGGGGGTGAACCAGCACACCCGCGGTACTTGGGTCAACAACATGATCTACAACGTGCATCTGCTCGTGGGCAAGATCTCCGAGCCGGGCAACAGCCCGTTCTCGCTGACCGGCCAGCCCTCGGCCTGCGGCACGGCGCGAGAGGTTGGCACCTTCGCCCACCGCCTGCCCGCCGACATGGTCGTCATGAACCCGATGCACCGCGCCTTCGCCGAGGACATCTGGCAGCTTCCCGAGGGCACGATTCCCGGCAACATCGGCTTCCACGCGGTCGCGCAGAGCCGCGCCCTGAAGGACGGCCGGCTCAAGTGCTACTGGACGACCACGACCAACAACATGCAGGCCGGGCCGAACATCAACGACGAGATGTATCCGGGATGGCGCAATCCCGAGACCTTCGTCGTCGTCTCCGACGTCTATCCGACGGTCTCCGCGATGTCGGCCGACCTGATCCTGCCCGCGGCGATGTGGATGGAGAAGGAAGGTGCCTACGGCAATGCCGAGCGTCGCGGGCAGTTCTGGCGCCAGCAGGTGAAGGCGCCGGGGCAGTGCAAGAGCGACCTGTGGCAGTACATCGAGTTCTCCAAGCGCTTCAAGGTCGAGGACGTGTGGCCTGAGGAACTCATCGCAAAGAAACCCGAGTACCGTGGCAAGACGCTGTTCGACGTCCTGTTCAAGAACGGCGAGGTCGACAAGTACCCGCTCAGCGAAGTCGCCAAGGTCAATGAGCATGCCTGGGCGGGGTACATGAACGACGAGTCGCAGGAACTGGGCTACTACCTGCAGAAGGGGCTGTACGAAGAGTATGCCCGCTTCACCCGCGGCAAGGCCCACGATCTTGCGTACTTCGACGTCTATCATAAGACGCGTGGCCTGCGCTGGCCGATCGTCGACGGCAAGGAAACGCTGTGGCGCTTCCGCGAGGGCTACGACCCGTACGTGAAGGCCGGTGAGGGCGTGAGCTTCTACGGCAACAAGGACAACAAGGCGATCATCTTTGCGTTGCCCTACGTCGAGCCGCCCGAGATGCCGGACGCCGAGTACGACATGTGGATGTGTACCGGTCGCGTGCTGGAGCACTGGCACACCGGCTCGATGACGCGCCGCGTGCCGGAACTGCACCGCTCGGTGCCCGAGGCCCAGGTGTTCATGCATCCGGACGACGCGGCCAAGCGCGGCCTGCAGCGGGGCATGGCGGCCAAGGTGGTGTCGCGGCGCGGCGAGATCGTCGCGCGGGTCGAGACCCGTGGCCGCAACAAGATGCCCAAGGGCACGGTGTTCGTACCGTTCTTCGACGAAGGCCGGCTGGTCAACAAGTTGATTCTGGATGCGACCTGCCCGATCTCGAAGGAAACGGACTTCAAGAAGTGCCCCGTGAAGGTACTCAAGGCCTGATGGGAGCGTAGCGGCCGGCGGCCCGCCAGGGTTGCCGGCCGGACTGGGACATGACCGTGATGAGCCAAGCGAGCAACCAGCAGCCGGAGCGCAGGACGACACCGTCCCGCCGCCGTTTCCTGAAGGAAATGGCGGGGGTGGCCGGCGGGGCCTGCATGCTTGCGAGCGGCGTCGCGTTGTACGCGAAGCAGGCCTCCGCCCTGCCGGCCGTGGCCCTGCGTCCGCCGGGGGCCCTGCCGGAAGCGGACTTTCTCTCCGCCTGCGTACGCTGCGGACTGTGCGTGCGCGACTGTCCGTACGACACACTCAAGCTGGCCGAACTGGGCGACGGTGTCGTGACCGGTACGCCGTACTTCGATGCACGCGCGATCCCGTGCGAGATGTGCGAGGACATTCCCTGTGTCGTCGCGTGCCCGACCGGCGCACTGGACCGTGGGCTGACAGACATCGAGGACGCACGCATGGGGTTGGCGGTGCTCATCGACCAGGAGACCTGCCTGAACTATCTGGGGCTTCGCTGCGATGTGTGCTATCGCGTGTGTCCGGTCATCGACCGCGCGATCACGCTGGAACATTTCCAGAACCCCCGCTCGGACCGCCATGCGCTATTCCTGCCGACCGTGCATTCGGAGCACTGCACCGGCTGCGGCAAGTGCGAGCAGGCCTGCGTGCTGCCCGGCGAGGCGGCGATCAAGGTGCTGCCGATCGCGCTCGCCCAGGGCTCGCGCTCCGAACATTATCTGCGCGGCTGGGAGGAGCGCGAGAAGGCGGGCCGATCGCTGATCGGAGACCAGATCGAACTGCCGGTGCGCGGCATGGAGGGGCAGGCGTACGGGGATACGCGCCTGCGGCCCGACGCACCGGCTCCCCAGGCGCCCGAGCGCCCGGGCGGCGTCGATTCGGGGTGGCGGCCATGAGCGCGAATCAGCTACCGGTCGATGGCGGTACGCCGGTCGGCGCCGAGTCCGAAGGGGGGCGTGCCGGAACGATGCGTCCCGGCGCCGAGGCCGTGCAGGTCAAGGGCTGGCTGCGCGCGAGCAAATGGCTGCTGCTGCGTCGGGCCTCGCAACTCGGCATCCTCGCGCTGTTCCTGGTCGGGCCCTGGTTCGGCGTCTGGATCGTCAAGGGCAACCTGTCCTCGAGCCTGACGCTGGGCATCCTGCCACTGACCGATCCGTTCCTGCTCGCACAGTCCTTCGTTGCCGGCCACGTGCCGTACAAGGAAGCGTTGCTCGGTGGCGGAATCGTACTCGCGTTCTACCTGCTGCTGGGCGGGCGGCTGTTCTGCTCGTGGGTGTGCCCGGTCAATCTCGTCACCGATGCAGCCGCCTGGCTGCGCCGGCGGCTCGGCCTCAAGGGCGGCAAGGCGCCCGATCCGCGATTGCGCTACTGGCTGCTTGCGTTCGTGCTGATCGTCGCCGGGCTGACCGGCACGATGGCATGGGAATGGGTCAATCCGGTCTCGATGTTCCACCGCGGCCTGATCTTCGGCTTCGGCCTGGCCTGGGGCATCGTCGGCGGGGTGTTCCTCTACGACCTGCTCATCGCCACCCGCGGCTGGTGCAGCCGGATCTGCCCGATGGGCGCCTTCTACGGGCTCCTCGGGAAGAAGGCGCTGTTGCGCGTCACCGCCGACCGGCGCGCGGCGTGCAACGACTGCATGGACTGCTTCGTCGTCTGTCCCGAACCCCAGGTGATCCGCCCGGCGCTCAAGTCCGTCGGGCAGGACCACCCGCTGATTCTCAACCAGGATTGCACTACCTGCGGCCGTTGCGTCGATGTGTGCAGCAAGAATGTATTTCGTATTACGACACGATTTGATAGGAGCGAGTCATGAACAGGAAGACCCGTAATCTGATCGCAGTGGTGATGGCACTCGGCCTGGGTGTCTTCGCCGTCTCGCAGGCCGCCGCGCAAACGGTACGCAGTGTGCGCGGTGTGGAAGTCGGCGCGGCCGAGCCCGCTCCCGGCGATTTCAGGCTGCTGCCCGACGGCCCGCCGATCCCGCGCGACTACGTGCAGCAGCCGCCGATGGTGCCGCACAAGACCGACGGCTACGAGGTGAGCCTGAACTTCAACAAGTGCATGGACTGCCATTCGTGGAGCCGGCATCGTGAGGAGGGGGCGACCAAGGTCAGTCTGACCCATTTCCGTGACCGGGACGGCGGCGAACTGTCTAATATCTCGCCGCGGCGCTACTTCTGCCTGCAGTGCCACGTTCCGATGACCGATGCCCGACCCCTGGTCGAGAACCGCTTCCAGCCGGCGACCGGCCTGCGTTGAGGGATGTCCTGACGAACGGGGAACGACATGACTGAAGAAAAGAAAAGGGGAATGTGGCAGCGGCTGCGTTCCGCAGGACTGGGGACCATCATCGTGGCCTTTGCCGCCGGCATCATCTTCTGGGGCGGCTTCAATACCGCGATGGAGGTGACCAACACCGAGGCCTTCTGCATCTCGTGCCACGAGATGGAGGTGAACGTCTACGAGGAATACCGGCAGACGACCCACTACCAGAACCGCACCGGCGTGCGGGCGACCTGCCCGGACTGCCATGTACCGCGGGAATGGGGGCCGAAGATCGTGCGCAAGATCTACGCGTCGAACGAACTCTGGCACCATTTCCTGGGTACGATCGACACGCCCGAGAAGTTCGAGGCGCGGCGCGTTCAGATGGCCGAGCGCGAATGGCGGCGGATGCGGCGAAACGACTCGCGCGAGTGCCGCAACTGCCACAGCTTCGAGTATTTCGACTACGCCGTCCAGGGGCGCCGATCGAACCAGGCACACCAGCGCGGCCTGGCCGAGGGCAAGACGTGTATCGACTGCCACAAGGGCATCGCGCACTCGCTGCCGCCGATTGCGCAGGACATCGGTCTTGACCGCGATGCCGTCTCGCCAGAGGTATTCCGCCCCGCTCATTGATCGGTGCGCTTCGCCCCCAGCGGCTCCCGGCCGAACGGCCGGGAGCCGCTTATCACTAACGGCAACAGGGGATTTCCCAAACGGGGCGTGCTGTGGTTCAATTGCCCCCCATGCTCGAAGCCAAAGATCTTGCCTGCCTGAAGGGCGACCGCCTGCTTTTTCGCGGGCTCGACCTGTGCCTTCCGGCCGGCGAGATGCTGCGGGTGGCCGGACCCAACGGGGTCGGCAAGACCAGCCTGCTGCGGATCCTGTGTGGGCTCGCGATGCAGGAGTATGGCCACGTTCGCTGGCAGGGGCTCGATATTCGCAAGGAGCGTGAAAGCTTTCACCGTGCGTTGCTCTATCTCGGCCATGCCCCCGCGCTCAACGATTTGCTGACCCCGCTCGAGAACCTTCGCTTTGCGTGTGCCTCGGGTGGGGACGACCCCGGTGAGGCGGCGTGCATCGAAGCACTTGGCCGCATCGGCCTTGGAGGGCAGGTCGATCTGCCCGCCCGGGTGCTGTCGCAGGGGCAGCGCCGCCGTGTTGGTCTGGCCCGCCTGTTCCTGTCCACGTCCCGTCCGTTCTGGGTGCTCGACGAGCCCTTCACCGCCCTGGATGTGGTGGCCGTGGCGGATCTTGCCGGGACGCTTTCGGCGCATTGCGATGGCGGCGGGATCGTGATTCTCACGACCCACCAGGATGCGCCCTTCGCAAGACCGCCGTCCGTGCTCGATCTAGCCGAGGTGGCCTGTTGAAGGGATTGCTCGGGCCGTTTCTGGCAGTGTTGCGTCGTGATCTGATGCTCGCGTGGCGAGGGCGGGCAGATGTGCTCGTCACGCTCGCCTTCTTCGTCATCGTCGTGTGCCTGTTTCCTTTCGGCGTCGGGGCGGAAACCAACCAGTTGCGTGCGATCGCCCCCGGTGTCCTGTGGGTGGCGGCACTGCTGTCGACGCTACTTTCGTTGCATCGATTGTTCGCGCAGGATCACGCCGACGGAACCCTGGAGCAGTTGTTGCTGTCTCCGGAACCGACGGCACTGTGGGTGACGGCAAAGGTGACGGCACACTGGATCGTCACGGGTCTGCCCCTGGTGCTGGCTGCGCCGGGATTGGCGCTGCTGTTTGACGTGGAACAAGGCGCACTCGGGGTGCTTACGCTATCGTTGGCCTTGGGTTCGCCGATCCTTGCCCTGCTGGGTGCGGTCGGTGCGGCGCTGACCCTCGGCCTGCGGGGTGGGGGAGTGTTGCTGGCCCTGCTGGTACTCCCCCTGTTCGTCCCGGTGCTGATCTTCGGCGCCGGTTCGGTGGATTCCCATCTCGGGGGGACCGGCGCAACCGCCCACCTGCTGCTGCTCGGGGGTGGTTTGCTCGGTGCATTGGCGCTGGCCCCTTTTGCCTGCGCCGCTGCGCTCAGGATTGCGATCGAATGATGACAGAAAACCTCGAACGGGCGGAACGCAGTCGCAGCCTCATGCGATTCTCGTCTCCCCAAGTCTTTTACCCGGTGGCGGGGACGCTGGCGCCGTGGTTCGCGGCCGTGGCCGCGGTCCTGACCGTGGTCGGCCTTTGGATCGGCTTCTTCGTCGCGCCGACCGATTTCCAGCAGGGAGAGGTCTATCGGGTGATCTTCATTCATGTGCCTGCCGCATGGATGTCGATGCTCATCTACCTCGTCATGGCCTTCTGGGCGGCTGTCGGGCTGGTCCTGAACACGCGCCTGTCGTTCATGATGGCGCAGGCGCTCGCGCCGACCGGTGCGATGTTCTGTTTCGTCGCCTTGTGGACCGGCGCGCTGTGGGGCAAGCCGACCTGGGGAACCTACTGGGTCTGGGATGCCCGGCTGACCTCGCAATTGCTGCTGCTGTTCCTGTACTTCGGTTTCATCGCGTTGACGCAGGCGATCGAGGATTCGCGCCGGGCCGACCGTGCCGGGGCGATCATCGCTCTGGTCGGGGCGATCAACGTGCCCATCATCTATTTCTCGGTCAACTGGTGGAACACGCTTCACCAGGGGGCATCGGTGAGTCTCACCCGTGCGCCGTCGATGGCGACGACGATGCTCACCGGCATGTTGGTCATGGCCTTGGCGGCATGGGCCTACACGTTCGCCGTGTCGTTCTGGCGCGTGCGTTCGCTGATCCTGGAGCGTGAGCGCCACACCGACTGGGTCGCTGCCGAACTTGCCGCACAGGAGGGCCGGGCATGATGGAATGGGAATCCTGGCGCGCCTTCTGGGACATGGGCGGAGCGGCCATGTTCGTGTGGGGCAGCTATCTGGTTACGGCCGTGCTCGTCGCCATGGAACTCATCCTGGTGTTGCGCCGTCGTAGGGATACCGTACGCCGCCTGCTGCGGCTGCGCCGCGTTGCTCCGGTGGGCAATGGCGGACGACGTGCGAATGAGGAGATCTTCGAATGAAACCCCGTAGCAAACGACTGGTGCTGCTCGGCAGCGCACTGACGCTGCTGGTCGGCGCGGTGGTGCTCGTGCTCACCGCCTTCCAGCAGAATCTGGTGTTCTTCCATACCCCGACCGAAGTCGCCGAAGGCAAGGCCCCGATCGAGCGTGCTTTCCGTATCGGTGGCCTGGTCGAGGAAGGGTCGATCCAGCGGGAGGCCGACGGGCTGACCGTGAGCTTCGCGATCACCGATACCGCGCGGGCGATTCCGGTGACCTACCGCGGTTCGTTGCCGGCCATGTTCCAGGAGGGGAAGGGCGCCGTCGTCCAGGGCAGGCTCGGTCCGGACGGGCTGTTCGAAGCGTCCGAAGTGCTTGCCAAGCATGACGAGAACTATATGCCGGTCGAAGCGCAGTACGCGATCGACCAAGCCCATCAAGCGGCCAGTACGGTGCAGCAGTGATCGGCGAAATCGGACATTTCGCGCTGATCCTGGCGCTGATTCTGTCGCTGGTGCAGGCGACAGTCCCGATGATCGGCGCCCATCGCAATCGCATCGCGCTCATGGCGGTCGGGCGGCCCGCGGCGCAGGGGCAATTGCTGTTCATCGTCGTTTCGTACCTCTGCCTGACCTGGGCCTTCATCACCAGCGATTTCTCGGTGCGGCTGGCGGCCAGCCATTCGCATACGGCCACGCCGCTGATCTACAAGATCACCGGCGTCTGGGGCAACCACGAGGGTTCGCTGCTGCTGTGGGCGATGACGCTGTCGATCTGGACCGTAGCGGTCACGATCTTCAGCCGCAACCTGCCCGAAGCCTTCATGGCGCGGGTGCTGGGCGTGCTCGGCTGGGTCAGCGCAGGCTTCATCTCCTTCACGCTGTTTACGTCCAACCCGTTCGAGCGCCTCCTGCCAGCCGTGGCCGAAGGCCGTGACCTGAATCCGCTGCTGCAGGATCCAGGCATGATCATTCACCCGCCGCTGCTGTACATGGGTTACGTCGGCTTCTCGGTCGCGTTCGCGTTCGCGATCGCCGCGCTGCTGACCGGTCGCCTGGATGCGGCCTGGGCGCGCTGGTCGCGTCCCTGGACCACGGTGGCCTGGGTATTCCTCACCGCCGGCATCGCGGTCGGGTCGGGCTGGGCCTATTACGAACTGGGTTGGGGCGGCTGGTGGTTCTGGGATCCCGTCGAAAACGCCTCGTTCATGCCGTGGCTGCTCGGCACCGCACTGATGCACTCGCTGGCCGTCACCGAGAAGCGCGGTGCGTTCCGTAGCTGGACGATCATGCTCGCGATCGGGGCGTTTTCGCTGTCGTTGCTGGGGACCTTCCTCGTGCGTTCGGGTGTGATCACCTCGGTGCACGCGTTTGCCGTCGATCCGGCCCGAGGGTTGTACATTCTTGCCTTGCTGGTGCTGGTCATCGGCGTGTCGCTGGTGTTGTTCGCGTGGCGCGCGCCGAAGCTCTCGGGTGGGGGCAGCTTCGACCTCGTGTCACGGGATTCGAGCCTGCTCGCCAACAACGTCCTGCTCGCGGTGGTCACCGGAGCCGTACTGCTCGGCACGCTGTATCCCCTGTTTCTCGACGCGCTGAATCTCGGCAAGATCTCGGTCGGGCCGCCGTACTTCGAGATGGTCTTCGTGCCGTTGATGGTGCCGGTCGTGTTCCTGATGGTGATTGCACCGTTCATCCGCTGGAAGAGCGATGCCGTGCAGCGATTCGGCCGCAGGCTGGCGCCGGCGCTGGTTGTCAGCATCGCACTCGGCTTCGGTACGGCATTCGTCATAGACCATGTTACCTGGCGCACGGTGCTCGGGCTGAGCCTGGCCGCCTGGGTCCTGATCGGCAGCGCCCAGTTGCTGGTGGCGCGGTTGGGCGAGCGGCCCGGCGCGGCGCTCACGGCACGGCTGCGCGGTATACCCGGTGCCTGGTGGGGGATGTGGACCGCGCACCTGGGTGTGGGAATCTTCATCATCGGCGTAACGATGATCGGCAGCCTCGAGTCGCATGTCGACATGCGCATGCGGGCGGGCCAAACCGCCGATTTCGCTGGCCATACCTTCACCTTCCGGGGTGTGCAGGGGGTCGACGGCCCCAATTTCGAAGCGGCCCGCGCGACGATCGACGTGCATCGCGGCGAGCGCCGGATCACGACGATGACGCCGGAGAAGCGCTTCTACGTCGCACACCAGATGCCGATGACGCAGATCGCGCTCCACGTGCGTCCGCTGCGCGACCTGTACGTGGCGCTCGGCGACCAGCTCGAGGACGGCAGCTGGATCGTGAGCCTGCACCACAAGCCGTTCATCAGCTGGATCTGGCTCGGTTGCATCCTGATGGGGCTGGGCGGTCTTTTCGCCGCAGGCGACCGGCGCTACCGCCGTCTGGCCGAGCGCAGCGCGCCGGCCGGTGCGGCGACGGCAAACATGGACTGAGGGTGTCATGAAGGCGAAATTCCTGATCCCGTTGGTCCTGTTTCTGGCTCTTGCCGGTTTTCTCGGCTATGGCCTGACGCTCAATCCCAGCGTCGTGCCTTCTCCCTTGATCGACAGGCCCGCACCCGAGTTTCGCCTGAGCAGGCTCGGTGCGCCGGATGAGCAGTTCGGTTCGGCGGACATGCGCGGGCAGGTCTGGCTGCTCAACGTCTGGGCGTCCTGGTGCGTATCGTGCCGCCAGGAACACCCCCTTCTCGTCGAGTTGAACCGGGGTGGGGTGATTCCGGTCGTCGGCTTGAACTACAAGGACGAAAGCCGTGATGCGCTCGCCTACCTGCGCGACCATGGGGATCCCTATGCCGTCATCGTCGCCGATCCGGATGGACGTGTCGGGATCGACTATGGGGTATACGGCACGCCGGAAACCTTCCTGATCGATCGCGAAGGAGTGATCCGATACAAGCATATCGGTCCGATCACGCGTGACACGGTCCGGAACATCCTCCTGCCGAAGATTGCGGAGCTCTCCCGTGCAAGCTGATTCCCTGTTGCATCGGCCGATGCGAATCATGCTGGCTCTGCTGGCCGGCCTCTTTCTTGCGTTTCCC
>JBJHDM010000044.1:0-29051 GCA_050486545.1 Rhodocyclaceae bacterium
CCTCGCACGCCTGCCGGGTTTTCGTCGACTCCGCACCCGTGCTCGAGGTCGAACTCGCGCGCCGGGCCGGATCCGGCTGGCGGGGCAAGCATACGCTGCTGATCGATCGCGGTGCAGGCTCGTACTTCTTCCTCGGTGAGATCTTCACGGACCTGCCGCTTCCGGTCGATGCGCCCGCGAGCGAACACTGCGGGAGTTGCCGGGCCTGCATCGACGCCTGCCCGACCGGAGCGATCGTCGGACCCTACCGGGTCGATGCCCGGCGGTGCATCTCGTACCTGACGATCGAACTGAAGGGTGCGATTCCGGAACCGTTGCGCCCCCTGATCGGGAACCGCGTGTACGGATGCGACGACTGTCAGCTCGTGTGCCCCTGGAACCGTTTCGCCCGGCTCACCGCCGAGCCCGATTTCGCGCCGCGCCACGGACTGGACCGTGCCGACCTGGTCGAACTGTTCGGCTGGTCGGAAGAGCAGTTCATCGCCCGAATGGCCGGTAGCCCGATCTACCGGATCGGCTTCGAATGCTGGCTGCGCAACCTTGCCGTCGCCCTGGGCAATGCACCCGGTACCCCCGAAGTGATCGCGGCGCTGCAAGCGCGCCGTTCCGACCCGTCCGCACTCGTGCGCGAGCATGTCGAATGGGCGCTTGCACGCCATTGCGCGTAGAATCCGGCGTTTCGATCCGATGGGACGGCGAGGCAGGTGGACGGCTCAAGACCGATAGGCGTCTTCGATTCCGGAGTGGGTGGCCTCACGGTGGTGCGCGCGCTGATGGAGCGCCTGCCGCTCGAGCACATCGTGTATTTCGGCGACACCGCCCGCGTGCCCTACGGAATCAAGTCGGTCGCGACGATCGAGCAGTACACCGCACAGATCACCGACTTCCTGTTGCGGCAGGAGGTGAAGATGCTCATCGTCGCCTGCAACACGATGGCGGCCGTCGCGTCGCACATCGTGCGCGAACGGGCGGGAGACCTGCCCGTCCTGGATGTCATCGAGGCCGGTGCGTGCGCGGCGGTGGCCGGCTCGGCCCGGCGCGGCATCGGCGTGATCGGGACGCCCACCACGATCAACAGCAACGCCTACGCGCGGCGCATGCATGCGCTGGACCCGAAGCTGCGGGTGTATTCCCGCGCCTGTCCGCTGTTCGTGCCGCTGGTCGAGGAGGGATGGCTCGACCACCCCGTCACACGCATGACTGCGCAGGAATACCTGCGGCCCGTGCTCGCCGAGGATCTGGATACGTTGGTGCTTGGCTGCACCCACTATCCGTTGCTCAAGCCCTTGCTCAAGGACGTGGTCGGCCCTGCCGTCCGCCTCGTCGATTCGGCGGTCACGACCGCCGATCTGGCCGCAGCGCGGCTCCAGGCGCTCGGGTTGGCGAACCGGAATCCGCGTGCTCCGGACTATCGCTTCGTCGTCACCGACGTGCCGCTGCGCTTCCAGTCGATCGGCGAACGCTTCCTGGGGCGCTCGCTCGGCGCCATCGAACGTCTGGACTGGTAGGGCCTGTTCGCAATGAGAACAGGCCCTGGCTTCAGGGTCGCGGTCCGGTCGCCATGGGGCGCGACGGGTCGGCGCACCATTCGCTCCAGGAGCCGGCATACAGCCGGGAGCCGCCCAGATTCGCCAGTTCCATCGCGAGCAGGTTGTGGCAGGCAGTTACGCCTGAACCGCACAGGTGCACGACTTCGGCCGGATTCCGCTCACCGATCAGAACGGAGAACTCCTCGCGCAGGCGCGTGGGTGGCTTGAACCGGCCGTCCGGCCCGAGGTTGTCGCGAAAGAACCGGTTGAGTGCCCCCGGAATGTGACCCGCGACGGGGTCCAGGGTCTCGTTCTCGCCGCGGTAGCGGTCGGGACTGCGTGCGTCGACGAGCGTCATGTCCGGACGGCCCAGGTGTGCGAGGACGCCGTCGACGCCGATGGAGAGCGGCTGGACCTTCGGCCGGAAGACCTTCGGAGTGATGGGTGCCGTCTCGGTCTCGAGGGGTTGCGCTTCGCTCCAGGCCTTGATCCCGCCGTCGAGCACGGCCACCTTGCGGTGGCCGAGCCAGCGCATCATCCACCACAGCCGCGCGGCGAACATCCCCCCCGCATCGTCGTAGGCGACGATCTGCGTGTCGTTGTCGACGCCCAACGCGCCGAGCCGTGCCGCGAAGCGCTCCGGATCAGGCAGCGGGTGGCGGCCGTTGGTGCCCGTCTTCGGGGCGGAAAGGTCGTCGTCGAGGCTGAGGAAGAGGGCGCCGGGGAGATGGCCGTCGGCGTAGGCCGAGCGGCCGAAGGCGGGGTTGGTCAGGTCATGCCGGCAGTCGAAGATCCGCCAGTTCGGATCGTCCAGATGCCCCGCCAGTTCGCGGACACCGATCAGGGTCTCGTACCCTGTGTTCATCAGGCGGCTTCCTCGGCTTCCTGCAACCACAGGCGGGCGGCACCCTCGTCGTCGAACACCAGCACTTCGGCATCGACGAAGAACTGTGCGATCCAGGCACTCCACGTAAGCCACTGGCTGTCGGTCAGCACGGCCACGCGCCCGAAATCGTGCGCATGCTGGCGCGAGAACTTGATCTCTTCCCAGGCGACGTCGAAGGTGAAGCCCACCATCTCGCGAAAATCGAACAACAGGTTGACCGGGCCTTCGAACTTGATCTTGTAATTGACCAGCTCCTCGAACTCCTTGTAGTCGGCGAGGGTGAACTCGCCGAACACGCCGACCGAGATCAGGTTGCGATTGTGTTCGATGGTGATCATGGTGCGCTCCTGGCGATCAGATATGAAACCACTATATCGCTTGGATGGGCGGGATTCAATCGCGGTTCCCCGCGGGACGGCGTGGGTGGCCGGTTTCCCCCTGTTCAGTGCGGGACGCTTCGGAGTAGTCTTCCGAACGAAGGCAATCGAACGGGAGGCTGCATGAGCTATCTGCTGGCCCTGGATCAGGGGACGACGAGTTCGCGTGCGATGGTGTTCGATGCGGATGGCCGCATGCTGGGCGCGGCGCAGCAGGCGTTCGCCCAGCATTATCCGCAACCCGGGTGGGTCGAACACGATCCCGAAGAGATCGTGCGCAGCCAGCTCGAGTGCGCACGCATCGCGCTGGCCGAAGCGGGTGTTCCCGCGTCGGTGCTGGCCGGTGTCGGCATCACCAATCAGCGCGAAACCACCGTGTTGTGGGAGCGGGCGAGCGGCCGTGCGCTCGCTCCGGCCATCGTCTGGCAGGATCGCCGCACTGCCGGCGATTGCGATGCACTGCGCAAACGCGGGCTGGGAGAGCGGATCCGGGCCCATACCGGACTCGAGGTGGATGCCTATTTTTCCGCTACCAAGCTGGCCTGGCTGCTGCGAACGGTCCCGGGTGCGCCGTCCCGCGCAGCAAAGGGCGAGCTCGCATTCGGCACGATCGATTCCTGGTTGATCTGGCATCTCACCGGGGGCGCGCTACACGTCACCGATCCCGGAAATGCCGCCCGTACGATGCTCTTCGACATCCATCGGCAGCAGTGGGACGAGACGCTGCTGGAGCTGTTCGACATCCCCGCCGCGGTGTTGCCGCACGTCGTCGACAGCATCGGCGTCTGTGGTGAGACGCGTGCCGACGTGCTCGGCGCCGCAGTGCCGATCGCCGGCATCGGCGGCGACCAGCAGGCGGCGACCTTCGGTCAGGCGTGCTTCTCCGCCGGGATGGCCAAGAACACCTACGGGACCGGATGTTTCCTGCTGATGAACACGGGCGAAACGCCGGTAGAGTCCGCCAACCGCCTGCTGACGACGATCGGTTGGCGGCGGCAAGGCACGACGACGTATGCGCTCGAAGGCAGCATCTTCATCGGGGGGGCGCTCGTGCAATGGTTGCGGGACGGACTGGGCATCGTTCGCGAAGCACGCGACATCGAGGCGCTGGCCGCCTCGGTGGCGGACAGCGGCGAAGTGGTGCTGGTGCCGGCCTTTACCGGCCTGGGGGCCCCGTACTGGGATGCCTATGCGCGCGGCACGCTGCTCGGACTGACGCGCGGCACCGGTGCGGGCCACATCGCCCGCGCCGCGCTGGAGGCGATCGCGCTGCAGACCGTCGATCTGGTCGATGCGATGAATCGTGACGGTGCAGGGCCGTTGACCGAACTCCGGGTCGATGGCGGCGCGGCTGCAAACAATCTTCTGATGCAGATCCAGGCCGACTTGCTCGGCGTCCCCGTCGTACGCCCCGAGATGCTCGAAACGACGGCCCTGGGGGCCGCCTACATGGCGGGCCTCGGTACCGGCGTTTGGTCCGATCCGCAGGCGCTGGCCGCGCACTGGCGCGAGGCCCGGCGCTTCGAGCCCGCACTGGATGGTGCGCGGCGGCAGGAGATGCTTGCACGCTGGCATCGGGCAGTGGAGCGTGCCCGTGGCTGGGCGGAGGCATGAGTGCGGCTGCAGCGGCGTCGCCGGACGGTCTGGATCGTCGCGCGTTGCTCGCACGCCTGCGTGCGGGGCCCGAGCCGGACGTGCTGGTCATCGGCGGCGGGGCGACCGGGCTCGGGTGTGCCGTCGATGCAGCCTCGCGCGGTCATTCGGTCGTGCTGCTCGAAGGGCACGACTTCGCCAAGGCGACGAGTTCCCGCGCCACCAAGCTGATTCACGGCGGAATCCGCTACCTCGCACAAGGCAGGATGCATCTCGTGCGGGAAGCACTGCTCGAGCGCACGCGGCTGCTCGCCAACGCGCCGCACCTGGTGCGTCCGCTCCGTTTCGTGGTGCCCGCGTACCATCGGTTCGACCGTTTCAAGTACGCGACCGGACTGAAACTCTACGAATTGCTGGCGGGCATGCACGGCATCGGTCCCAGCCAGGTGCTGAACCCGGCCGCGGCGGCCGGGATCATGCCGACGCTGGAGCGTCGCGGCCTGCGTGGAGGGGTCGCCTACTGGGATGCGCAGTTCGACGACGCCCGGCTGGCGATTGCGCTGATGCGAACGGTGTTGGCGTACGGCGGACTTGCGATCAACTATCTCGGCGTCGACGACCTGCTGATCGAGTCCGGGCGGATTGTCGGCGTCCATGCCCGCGACTTCGAATCGGGCGAACGGTTCGTCGTACGCGCGCGTGCGGTGATCAATGCAACCGGCGTCTGGAGCGACCGGATCCGCGCGATCGAATCGCCGCGATCGGCACCGCGCCTTCGCCCGAGCCGGGGTGTGCATGTCGTGGTGGCCCCTCGCTTTCTTCCAGGGGAGCATGCCCTGCTGGTACCTCGGACGGCTGACGGTCGGGTCCTGTTCGGCATTCCCTGGCAAGGCCGGGTGATTCTGGGGACGACGGATGCCGCATGCGACGACACTCCGCTGGAGCCCGTACCGCTCCCCGAGGAAGTCGATCAGGTGCTCGCCGGGTTGGCGCCCTATCTGTCGAGCGTTCCGGCCCGCACGGATGTGCGCAGCGTGTTCGCGGGCCTGCGGCCCTTGGTGGATATGAGCGCGGGAAAGGCGACCGCAGGCCTTTCGCGCGAGCACTTCGTCGAAGTTTCGCCCGGCGGCTTGATCACGATCACGGGGGGCAAGTGGACGACGTATCGGCGCATGGCCGAAGATGCCGTGGATGCCGCAGAGGATCGAGCCGGGCTGGAGAAGCGGCGCTGCATCACGGCGCACTTGCGGGTGCACGGGGCGTCGGACGATCCGGCGGCCGATGCGTACGGGACCGAGCGCGGCGCGGTCGATTCGCTGCCGGGTGCGGGTCGTCCGATCGGCGAGGGCCTGACGCTGACCGAGGCGGAAGTCCGCTACGCGGTGCGAAGCGAACTGGCGCGCAGCGTCGAGGATGTGCTCGCCCGCAGGCATCGCGGACTCTTTCTCGATGCCCGTCTCGCAAGGGCGGCCGCGCCTGCCGTCGCACGCATCCTGGCCGCGGAACTCGGACGGGACGAATCCTGGTGCGAGGCGCAGGTGGGCCGCTTCAGCGAACTTGCCCGGGCGTATCTTCCCGTGTCCCGCCCGGAACCTGCACCGCCGTAGCGATCAGTTCGTCCAGGGGGACGGGGCGTCCGATGTAGTACCCCTGTGCCATGTCGCATCCGAGCGCGCGCAGGCGCTCCAGGGTCGTGGCGTCTTCGACGCCTTCCGCGACAACATTCAGTCCGAGCCGATGTCCGAGTCCGATCATGGAATCGACGATGCGTTCGTGCGGTTCGCTGCGCGTGAGGTCACGGATGAAGGTCATGTCGATCTTCACTTCATCGAGCGGCAGGTTCAACAGACGTGCCATCGACGAGTACCCGGTGCCGAAGTCATCCATCGAGATTTTCAGGCCCATGTCCTTGAGCCGGTGCAGCACGTCGATCGCACCGGACCGACCCTCCATCATGGCGGTTTCGGTCAGTTCGATGATTATTTCGTCGGGCGGTACGCCCCATAGGTCGAGCCCCTGTGCGACCAGCTCGGGGAGGTCAGGTTCTCTCAGATCGTCCGCCGAGATGTTGACCGACACGCCGGCCTTCAGGCCAGCCTTGCGGTATTCCGCGCATTGGCGCAATGCCGTGTTGAGCACCCAGAGCGTCAGCCTGGACATGAGACCGGTGCCTTCGGCGATCTGGATCATCGTATCGGGACGAATCGGACCGCGTGTCGGGTGTTTCCAGCGCAGCAGACCCTCGGTCGTATCGATCCGCGAAGTCGAAAGATTGAGTTGAGGTTGGTAGACCAGGTGCAACTGGCCCCCTTCGATCGCGTGCCCCAGATCCGACCACAGGTTTACTCCGAGCAGCAGCGGATCGTCGGAGCCCGCCTCGTAGAGCCGGAGCGACTCGCGATCGAGTCGAGCCTGGCGCACCGCCGAACGGGCATTCCGCAGCATCCGTTCCGGGTCCGTCGAGGAGGAATCGTTCAGGGCAATGCCGATCCGCGGTGACACGACCAGTTTCCGCTCATCCTGTTCGAAGGCGGGGCTGAGCACGCGCAGGATCTTATGACCGGCAAGCGTTGCGTAGTCCGGTCCGGGGAGGTTGTACAGCAGGCACGCCAATTGGTGGCGTCCGGTCATGCCGACCTGGCCGGATGACTGCAAGGCGTCGGTCAGGCGTGCGGCGGCCTGCCTGGCAATCTCGTCGACCGCGGCATAGCCGACTACGCCGTCGAGCTCGGAAAGCCCTTCGAAATCGACCACGGCCACCGCGTGGTGAGGACCGGAGCCTCCCGCATTCATGGGAAGGCGGGCCAGCTCGGCGAGAAAAACGGGATAGGCAAGGACGGGCGGCATGATTATCCGTTGCGCAAGACAGGGGAGGTCCGGGTCACAGATAGTATCGTGCCGGGTCGATACCGTACGCTCCTGCTGGGAGATCGGTTGCGATCTCCCTTTGCACGCCATTTGCAGTCGCCTCGGTCGATCGGAGATCGAGCTTCCACGGGGGCTCGCAGGCTCGCTTGCGGGCGTCGAGAATCACCATCACGGTCGGCTGGAAGCGCTGGGTACGGCCGTGCGTGAGCACGATGGCGACTTCTCCGCTTGTCAGCTCGACCAGACTGCCGACCGGGAACAGCCCGATGCAGTGTGCAAACTGCTCGACCAGCGCCGGGTTCAGGCCCCAGCGGGCGTTGTGACGCAGTTCGGCAAGTGCCTGGAACGCACTTGCCGATGGAGAGCCGGAGCGGGGCGCAACCAGTTCTTCGTAACTGTCTACGATGGCGGCCATTCTTGCGTACGGACTCAACTGATTCGCGTGCAGGCCACGCGGGTAACCGCTTCCATCCTCACGCTCATGGTGTTGCGAGACGATGGCACGGACACCCTCCGGAATGCCCTGCGTCTGATCGAGGACCTCCTCGCCGAGGGCGACGTGCTCCTTGATCCGCTGACGGCTGAGGGCATCGAGGCAGGCGTCGGGTACGAACAGCCGTGGCGGCAGGCGCAGCTTTCCGATGTCCATCATCAACCCTCCCAGACCGAGTACCGAGAGTTCCTCGCCCGGCAGACCGAGATGGCGCCCGAGCGCCAGCAGGTGTACCGAAGCGCTGATGGCTTGGTCATACAACGCCTGCCCGGTACGTTTGAGGCGGGCGATGAGCAGGAGCGCGTCGGGGTTACGGACGATGCTCTCGCGCAGGGCCTCGGCGGCCTGCTGGGCAGCGCTCATGTCGAGCCGGGCATCGCGTTCCATGCCGACCCGGATCCGGTCGATCAGGACGTTCGCCATCTCATGGGCTTGACGTGCGGCGGGCAGTTCCTCCTCGACGGAGCACTGATCCACGTATACGGCACGACCGTGAAACGGCGAGCGCTCCTTCGGCTCCTCGGCGAGTGAACGACGCTGCGCCGCCATGTGTCGCTCTATGGCCAGGGGTTCGCTTTGCTCCACGTCTACGTGGACATGCTTGCAATGGCACGCCAGGCCGTCGATATCCTCCTGAGACTGGATCAGGATGCCCTGGAGCAGGTAGGGGGTCTCGAGCCACGGGCGGTCCAGACGGCTGACGTACATTCCCGGTTGCAGGGCATGAACGGGAAGTTCGAGGGTTTTCAGGCTGGACGCCATGCGCGTTCGGTCGGACGAGATCGTTCCATTCTAAACGTAAGCCGCGCCGCTCGTCCCGACACGGCTTGCTCTCGCCTCAACGTCGCTACCGATCGACCGGTGGCCGGCGGGGGGTGGTGTCGCCGTCCGCCGGCATCAAGGGCAGTTCGACCACCGCTTCGAGCCCGCCGCCTTCGGCATTGCCGAGCGTGAGCGAACCGCCCTGGGCGCGGACCAGGTTGCGTGCGATCGCAAGCCCGAGTCCGGTTCCGCCGGTTTCGCGATTGCGCGAGGACTCGGTGCGGTAGAAGGGTTCGAAGACCTTCTCGAGTTCTTCCTCCGGCAGGCCGGGGCCGTAGTCGCGGATGCGGATGCGATGGTGCGCGGTGTCTTGTTCGAGCGTGACGTCCACGCGTGTTCCGAACTTCACCCCGTTCTCGATGAGGTTCCATAGCACCCGTCGAAGCGCGAGCGGTCGTGTGCGGCACGGCGACCGCATCGTGCCGGTGACGGACACCTCCCATCCGAGCGGTCGAGCCTCCTCGGCCAGCGTATCCACGAGGGCGTCGAGGTCGACGGCGCTCAGGTCGGTCGGGGCATCGAGACTGCGTGCGAATTCCAGGCCTTCGCGGATGAGCGCCTGCATCGCATCGAGGTCGGACTGCACCTGGCTGCGCAGCCCTTCATCCTCGATCTGTTCGGCGCGCAGACGCAGCCGCGTGACCGGAGTCTGCAGGTCATGGGAGATTGCGGCGAGAATGCGCGTGCGCTCGCCGACGTATTCGCGGATTCGCTCCTGCATGCGGTTGAAGGCCGAGGCGGCGAGCGCCACTTCGCTCGGGCCGCCGGTGTCGAGGGGCGCGCGATCGGGATCCTTGCCGATCGCGTTGGCCGCCGCGGCCAGGCGCAGCAGGGGGCGCGTGGCTACGCGCACCGCGATCCACGCCAGCAGCGTAATGCCGGCGACCAGCGCGAACAGGGCCGCCAGGACCCGTTCCGGGGACAAGGGCGGTCGCGAGGTGGGCGTCTGGGGGACAGGCAGGCGGACGGTCAACACGCTCTCGTCGGACAGGCGGATCGCCGCCGCGAGGCGCCCGTGGGGCCCGCGTTCGCCCCGTTGGGGCAGGACGTAGAGCGCGACTTCGCGGTCGGGCTGGGCACGCTTGAGTGCCTGGACCAGTCCGAGGTGCTCGGGCAGGGGGCGGGCATCGGGCCCCGGCGGGACAAGCGAGATGCGCAGCCGCCGTCGGCCGAGCGCTTCGATCCACTCGCTGCGTTCCGCGGGAGAAAGCTGGTCGAGCACGTCGGCGGCCGCGGCGACCTCGCGAGCGAGTCCTTCGAACAGTACGTCGCGATCGAATCGGTCGCGCTCGCCGAGAAACAGGGCCGAACTGGTGGCCAGCACCGCAGCGATCCCGATCAGCCAGATCAGCATCAGGCGGGCGAACAGGGTGCGGGGCCAGGGCAGCTTCATGGCTGGAGGTCGGTCGCCTCGACGGCGCAGGCGAGCACGTAGCCTTCGTTGCGCACCGTCTTGATGATGGAGGGCTCGCGCGCGTTGTCGCCGAGGCGCTGGCGCAGGCGGCTGACCAGCAGATCGATGGAGCGGTCGAAGACGTCGGCTTCCCGTCCCTGGGTGAGTTCCATCAGCTGGTCGCGGCTGAGTACGCGCTGGGGATGCGCGAGAAGGACGCCGAGGAGACGGAACTCCGCACCGGTCAGGGAGACGACGGTTCCGGCAGGGTCGATCAGGTGACGGGCCACGGTATCGAGCTGCCACCCTGCAAAGCACAGGATGCGTCCGGCGCCGTGGTCCGGTTCGAGGTTGCGGGGCAGGGCTCGGGTACGGCGCAGGATGGCGCGAATGCGCGCGAGCAGTTCGCGGGGTACGAAGGGTTTCGGCAGGTAGTCGTCGGCCCCCATCTCGAGCCCGATGATCCGGTCCATGTCCTCGCTTCGCGCGGTCAGCATGAGCACCGGGGTGGCGGCCTGCGGCCCGCCGGCGGCACGCAGGTTCCGGCAGAGGGTCAGTCCGTCCTCGCCCGGCATCATGATGTCGAGCACGACCAGGTCGACCTGGTGGCGGGAGAGTGCCTCCTTCATTTCCCGCCCGTTGGCTGCCGTGGTGCAGCGCAGTCCCTGCCGCGTCAGGTACTCCGCGATCAGTGTGCGGATCTCGCGGTCATCGTCGACGATCAGGATGTGGTCGTTGGCATGGTTCATCCGTCGGCGCCTGGATTGAGGTGGACGCTTCGGACGCTCAGCACCCGATCATGTTGTCCCGGTGGATCAATTCGGGCTGATCGACGTAACCGAGAATCCGCTCGATTTCCTTGCTCGAGTGCCGTGCGATGCGCCGGCATTCCGAACTGCTGTAATTGACCAGGCCGCGGGCGACCTCCTCACCGGCCGAGGTGCGGCAGGCGACCGCGGCGCCGCGTTCGAAGTCGCCCTGCACGTCGACCACGCCGACCGGCAGCAGGCTGCGCCCGGTGCGCAGGGCGGCGAGGGCGCCGTCGTCGATGATCAGGCTTCCGGCCAGCTGAAGGTGGTCCGCAAGCCACTGCTTGCGTGCCCCGATCCGCGAGTTCGATGCGTACAGCAGCGTGCCGAGCGGCTCGGCGCTTGCAAGCCGGATCAGCGCATCGGGCTCGCGGCCGTTGGCGATGTACGTGTGGGCGCCGCTGCGTGCCGCACGCTGCGCCGCACGGATCTTGGTGATCATCCCGCCCTTGCTGATGCCGCTGCCCGCGCCCCCGGCCATGGCCTCGAAGGCGCGATCCTCGGCGCGGCCTTCGGAGACGAGCGTCGCCTGCGGATGGCTGCGCGGATCGGCGGTGAACAGCCCTTGCTGATCGGTGAGGATGATCAGCGCATCGGCTTCGACCAGGTTGGCGACCAGCGCGCCGAGTGTGTCGTTGTCGCCGAACTTGATCTCGTCGGTGACGATCGTGTCGTTCTCGTTGATGATCGGCACGACCCCGAGTTCGAGCAGGGTCGTCAGGGTCGAGCGTGCATTGAGATAGCGTCGCCGGTCGGCCAGGTCTTCATGGGTCAGCAGGATCTGCGCGGTGTGCAGGCCGTGGTGCGAAAAAGCGTCTTCGTAGGCTTCGACCAGCCCCATCTGCCCGACCGCGGCGGCGGCCTGAAGCTTGTGCATCTCGTGCGGACGCCGGGCCCATCCGAGGCGCTGCATGCCGGCCGCGATGGCACCGGAAGAGACCAGCGCGACATGCTTGCCGGCCGCACGCAACTGGGCGATCTGGCGCGCCCAGTCCGCCATCGCGGCCTTGTCCAGGCCGGCGCCGTTGTTCGTCACGAGCGCACTGCCGACCTTGACGACGAGGCGGCGGGCAGTGCGGATCTTCTCTCTCATGGTTCGTCGGTCGAAGTGCTCCGTGCGGCGGCATCGCCGTCACGAGGGGTGGGTTCGTCGTTCGCTGCGGGGTCCACGGCGTCGGCCCGGGCCGCATTTGCCGCCTTTTCGGCTTCGAGGCGTGCGCGCTCGGCGTCGAGCCGGTCCTGGATCGCGAACACCAGCTCCCGGCAGCCGTCGCCCTTCAGCGCTGAGATCTCGAAATGCCGTTCGACCTCGCCATAGGCAGCGAGGAAGCCCTCGACGCGGGCCGCGCGCTCGTCTTCAGGGATCAGGTCGATCTTGTTCAGCACCAGCCAGCGCGGCTTTTCGAACAGCGCCTGGTCGTACTTGCGCAACTCGTCGACGATGGCGCGGGCTTCGTGCACGGGGTCCGCGTCGGGGTCGAACGGCGCGAGGTCGACCAGATGCAGCAGCAGGTGCGTGCGCTGCAGGTGGCGCAGGAACTGGTGGCCCAGCCCGGCCCCCTCGGCAGCGCCTTCGATCAGGCCCGGGATGTCGGCGATGACGAAGCTGCGGGCGTCGGTGGTGCGAACCACGCCGAGGCTGGGATGCAGCGTCGTGAAAGGGTAGTCCCCGACCTTGGGACGGGCTGCGGAAACTGCGCGAATGAAGGTCGACTTGCCGGCGTTCGGCATGCCCAGCAGGCCGACGTCAGCCAGCACCTTGAGTTCGAGACGCAGGTTCCTGCGCTCGCCTTCCTCGCCCAGCGTGCGCTTGCGCGGTGCGCGGTTGACGCTGGACTTGAAGTGGATATTGCCCAGCCCGCCCTTGCCGCCGCGGGCGATGCGCACCTGCTTGCCGTCCTCGTCGAGATCGGCAATCAGTTCCCCGGTGTCGAGGTCGCTGATCACCGTACCCACCGGCATGCGCAGCACGATGTCCTCGCCGCCCTTGCCGTAGCAGTCCTTGCTGGCGCCGTTCTCGCCGCGCTGGGCGCGAAAGATGCGCGTATAGCGGAAATCGATCAGCGTGTTGAGGTTGCGGTCGGCCACGGCATAGACGCTGCCGCCGCGACCGCCGTCGCCACCGTCCGGACCGCCGCGCGGCACGAACTTCTCGCGCCGGAAGGAAGCGCTGCCGTTTCCGCCGTCGCCTGCGATCACTTCGATGCGCGCTTCGTCAAAGAATTTCATCGGGTTCGTCGTCGTTCAAAAGCAAAAAAGCCCTACCGCAAGGATAGGGCTTTTCGATGCCGGAAAGGCGCGATCAGGCCGCTTCGGGCACGATCGTGACGGTACGGCGCTTCGTGGGGCCCTTCACCGAGAACTGGACGGTGCCGTTCTTCAGCGCGAACAGGGTGTGATCCTTGCCGATGCCGACATTCTCGCCCGGGTGGTACTGGGTGCCGCGCTGGCGAACGAGAATGTTGCCGGCGAGCACGGCCTGGCCGCCGTAGCGCTTGACGCCGAGGCGCTTTGATTCGGAGTCGCGGCCGTTGCGGGAACTGCCGCCTGCCTTTTTGTGTGCCATGACGAATACCCTCCTGCGTCAGCCCGAGATCGCTTCGATGCGAAGCTCGGTGTAGTTCTGGCGATGGCCCTGGTGCTTCTGGTAGTGCTTGCGCCGGCGCATCTTGAAAATCTTGATCTTGTCGTGACGGCCGTGGGACACCACGGTGGCCTTCACTTCGGCACCCGAGACCACCGGCGTGCCGATCTTGACCGACTCGCCCTCGCCGACCATCAGAACCTGGTCGAGAGTGATTTCGGAGCCCACGTCAGCCGGTATCTGTTCTACCTTGATCTTTTGGCCGGCGGCAACGCGATACTGCTTGCCCCCGGTTTTTATCACCGCGTACATGGTGTTGCTCCAGTTGATGGGTTTTGCAAAGAATCGCGCATTCTGCACGGTCAGGGCAATTCAGTCAAGAATCCGGTTCGGTCGCGACCCATCCGTCCCCGTGTCGATTCGTCCGTTCGTGTCTGCGCCGACTGCACTTGCCGCCGAGCGGTATTGAGATGAATTCAAGGGTGACATCGGCGGTCGCGAGGACTAGAATGCAAATTTGTCAGACAACTTGACCTGCGGGGGCGTGGCTTGAAGACCAATGGGACTTCGCGGTTGAGCGACCGCGTGGCACGGCAACTCGAGGAGTGGATCAGTCACGAGCGGCTCGCGCCCGGTGCGCAACTGCCGACCGAGAAGGTGCTGTGCGAGCGCTTCGGGGTCAGTCGGGCCGTTATACGCGAAGCGATCTCCCGGCTCAAGGCCGACGGTTGCGTGCGTACCCGGCAGGGGTCCGGGGCCTACGTGGCGGCCTTGCCGGGGCAGGGCAGTTTTCGTCTCGTCGGAGATCCTTCCGGGGCGGACGGCAGCTTGCCGCGCGAGGTGTCCGACGTGTTCGAACTGCGCTACCTGATCGAGACGGGGTCGGCCGCCCTGGCCGCCATGCGCCGCAACGCCGAGGATCTGGAGCGCATGCGCCAGGCACTCGAGCGGATGAACGAGGCGCTCGAGTCGGGCGGGGATGCCGTGGCCGACGACGATGCGTTTCACGTGGCGGTCGCCGCGGCGACGCGTAACCCTCAGGTCGAGCGTTTCCAGGGATTCATGGCCCGGCACCTGTCGGAGTCGCGGGCGCCGACCTGGAGTACGTCGGGACATTTCAAGGGCTGGGCAGAGCAGGCGCAGGAGGAGCATCAGCGCATCTTCGACGCGATCGCCGCCGGGGATCCGCTGGCAGCGCGCGAGGCGGCTGCGGCCCATCTGATTCGTGCGGCCAGACGTCTGGGCCTGGATCCGCAAAGCTGGGAAGTCGCCGACAACTGGGAGATCGAGCGATGAACGCAACTATGGAAACGATCGAGCCGGGCGAACGCGAGGCCGACTTTTCGTCGGTCGACAAGGTCGCCGTGGTCGAGGCGCTGAGCCGTATCCTGCCGCCGGGCATGCTGATGGTCGCGGCCGAGGACCTGCGCCCCTACGAATGCGACGGGCTCACCGCCTATCGTCAACTGCCGATGATCGTCGCGCTGCCCACGACCGAGGAGCAGGTCGTGGAGGTGCTCCGCTGCTGTCACGAACTGGGCGTGCCGGTCGTGGCGCGGGGTGCCGGGACCGGTCTTTCGGGCGGCGCGCTGCCGCACGCCAGCGGGGTGTTGCTGTCGCTTGCGCGCTTCAACCGCATCCTGCGCCTCGATCCGGTGTCGCGTACCGCGGTGGTCCAGCCGGGGGTGCGCAACCTGGCGATCTCCGAGGCCGCAGCACCGTTCAGGCTCTACTATGCGCCGGATCCGTCGTCGCAGATCGCCTGTACGATCGGCGGAAACGTGGCGGAGAACTCCGGCGGGGTGCACTGCCTCAAGTACGGGCTGACCGTGCATAACGTCCTGCGCGTGCGCGGGGTGACGATCGACGGCGAGGTCGTGGAGTTCGGCAGTCACGCTCCCGATGCGCCGGGGTACGACCTGCTGGCGGCGATGATCGGCTCGGAGGGGATGCTGGCGGTGGTCACCGAGGTCACGGTCAAGCTGGTTCCGACGCCGCAGGTGGCACGCTGCCTGCTCGCGGCCTTCGACGATGTCGTGAAGGCGGGCGACGCGGTCGCCGCGATCATCGCAGCGGGCATCATCCCCGCAGGTCTCGAGATGATGGACCAGCCCGCGACCGTGGCGGTCGAGGAGTTCGTCCATGCGGGGTATCCGCTCGACGCCAAGGCGATCCTGCTGTGCGAATCCGACGGCACGCCCGAAGAGGTGGCCGAGGAGGTCGAAAGGATGCGCGAAGTGCTTGCCGCAGCCGGTGCGACCGAAATCCGCGTATCGAGCGACGAAGCCGAGCGGCTGCGCTTCTGGGCCGGCCGCAAGGCCGCGTTTCCGGCTGCCGGTCGCCTGTCGCCGGACTACTACTGCATGGACGGCACGATTCCGCGCAAGCGCGTGGGTGAGATGCTCGAAGCCATCCAGCGCATGGAGGAGACCTACGGGCTGCGTTGCATCAACGTGTTCCATGCCGGCGACGGCAACCTGCATCCGTTGATCCTGTTCGATGCCAATCAGGCGGGCGAACTCGAGCGGGCCGAGCACTTCGGCGCCGACATCCTCGAACTGTCGGTCGAGCTTGGCGGCACGATCACCGGGGAGCACGGCGTGGGCATCGAGAAGATCAACCAGATGTGCAGCCAGTTCTCGCGTGCCGAACTGGCGATGCTGTTCCGGGTCAAGGCGGCCTTCGACCCGCCCGGGCTGCTGAACCCGGGCAAGGCCATCCCGACACTGAACCGCTGTGCCGACTACGGCCGGCTCCGGGTGACCGACGGCAAGCTGCCGCACCCGGACCTTCCGAGGTTCTGAGGCGATGATGAGCAAGGAGTGGATCCAGTTTCTGCTGGTCGCGGTGCCGATCCTGTCGTTGATCGGGTCGTGGCTCGCGCTGCGCGGGATCGCCGACCGGATCGCGCGCAGGGAGCAGGCCTCCAGGATGGAATTCGACAAGGCAGGACTCGAATGAACGACGTGATCGAACAATGGTGCGAGCGGGTGCGCAATGCCGCATCCACGGCGACTACGCTGTGCCTTCGCGGTGGCGGAACCAAGGATTTCCATGGTCGGGAACCCGTGGGAGACGTGCTCGACACGCGGCCGTACGCGGGGGTGATCGGCTATGAGCCGACCGAACTCGTGGCCACGGTGCGCGCAGGGACGCCGCTGGCCGAGCTGGAAGCGTTGCTCGCAGATCAGAACCAGCAGCTGGCCTTCGAGCCGCCGCATTTCGGCAACGGGGCGACCGTCGGTGGCTGCGTCGCCGCCGGCCTCTCGGGGCCGCGGCGCCAGAGTGCCGGTGCGCTGCGCGATTACGTGCTGGGGGTGAAGATCCTCGACGGGCGCGGCGATGTACTGAACTTCGGCGGGCAAGTCATGAAGAATGTGGCCGGCTACGACGTCTCGCGCCTGATCGCGGGCAGTCTGGGTACGCTGGGGCTGATCCTCGAGGTTTCGCTCAAGGTGCTGCCCCGCCCGGCGTGCGAACGGACCCTGCGCTTCGAATGCGACGAGGGCGAAGCAATCGCCCGTCTCAACCGTTGGGGTGGGCAGCCGTTGCCGGTCTCGGCCTCGTCGTGGCACGACGGCACGCTGATGCTGCGCCTGTCCGGGGCAGAACCGGCTGTCACCTCGGCGCTGGCCAAACTGGGCGGCGAATCCGTGGCGCAGGACGAGGCGGGGGCGTGGTGGACGTCGGTCCGGGAGCAGACCGCCGCGTGTTTCGACGTCGCGGGTGGCGATGCGTCGCTGTGGCGTGTCGCCGTCCCCACGGATGCGCCGGCGCTGGAGCTTGCAGGCGAACAGACGATCGAGTGGGGCGGCGGCCTGCGCTGGCTGCGTTCCGACGAGGCCCCCTCGCGCATCCGTGCGCGGGCGGCGGAACTCGGGGGGCATGCCACGCAGTTTCGCGGAGGTGACCGGACCGGCGAGGTGTTCCATCCGTTGCCGGCGCACCTCATGACCATCCATCGCCGCCTCAAGCAGGCCTTCGATCCATCGGGCGTCTTCAACCCCGGTCGACTCTACGACGGACTCTGAACATGCAGACCCAGCTTGCCGACTTCATCAAGGACACTCCCGAAGGCCGGGAGGCCGACGAGATCCTGCGCAAATGCGTCCATTGCGGCTTCTGTACCGCGACCTGCCCGACCTATCAGTTGCTCGGCGACGAACTGGACGGTCCGCGCGGACGCATCTACCTGATCAAGCAGCTGCTCGAGGGGCAGGAAGTCACGGCCCGCACCCGCCTGCACCTCGATCGTTGCCTGACCTGCCGGTCCTGCGAGACGACCTGCCCGTCGGGGGTCCATTACAGCCGCCTTGCAGACATCGGGCGGCACATCGTCGAGCAACGGGTGCCTCGCCAGGGCATGGATCGGGCGGTGCGCTGGGCCCTGCGCGAGTTCGTGCCGCGAGGCCGATTGTTCGGGGCGGCGATGGCCGCCGGCCGGCTCGTGCGCCCGCTGCTGCCGGCGACGCTCAAGGAGAAGGTGCCGGAATCGCGTCCCGCCGGACGCTGGCCGAGCGCTCGGCATTCGCGCCGCATGATCACGCTGGCCGGCTGCGTGCAGCCGTCGATGGCGCCGTCGATCAACGCCGCGGCCGCGCGCGTGCTCGATGCGGTGGGGATTTCGCTGGACGAAATGCCCGGTGCCGGATGTTGTGGTGCCGTGCGCTATCACCTCAACGACCAGGCGGGAGGCTGCGAGGATGCCCGCCGCAATATCGACGCCTGGTGGCCCGCGATCGAGCGTGGTGAAGTCGAGGCGATCGTGATGACGGCATCGGGTTGCGGCGTCCAGGTCAAGGACTACGGCCACATGCTCGCGCACGACCCCGCCTATGCACGGAAGGCCGCGCGCGTCGCCGAACTCACCCGCGACGTCAGCGAAATCGTGGCCGCGGAGGTCGAGCGGATCGAAGCCCTGTTCCGGGGACGCTCCGGGCCGGCGGCGCCGGTGGCGTTTCATGCACCGTGCACGCTGCAGCATGGCCTGAAGGTGCGCGGGGTGGTCGAGCGCCTGCTCGTGGCCGCCGGGTTCGCGCCAACGCCGGTGCGCGATGCCCATCTGTGCTGCGGTTCGGCGGGCACCTACTCCCTGCTCCAACCGGAACTGTCGAACCAGTTGCGCGAGAACAAGCTGACGGCGCTCGAGGAAGGCAAGGCCGGACTCATCGCCTCGGCCAACATCGGCTGCATCACGCACCTGCAGGCCGGCACCGCCACGCCGGTGCGCCACTGGATCGAACTGCTCGACGAACGGCTGGCAGCGCTGGCCTGAACGTCAGTTGCCCGAACGTCAGGTACGCGGGTTGTCGGCCACGAGCATTTTTGCTTCGGCCTCGGCGACCCGCGTGCCGTCCTGGTTGGTGCAGATTCCCGAAAGACTTACCATCCCGCCCTGGTGTTTCGGCTTGTCGTCCAGTGCGTCCACGGTCCACCGGATCGTCAGCGTGTCGCCCGCCATGACCGGGGCGAGGAACCGGGACGTGTGCTCGACGTACGCGATCGCGGTCCCATGGAACAGCATGCCCAGCTGCGCCGCCATGAACGACGTGGTCAGGTAGCCGTGCGCGATGCGGTTCCCGAAGCGGGACTGTTCGGCGAAGCGCTGGTTGGTGTGAAGCGGGTTGAAGTCGCCGAACAGCCCGGCCCCCAGTACGAGGTGGGTTTCGGTGATCGTCATCGTCGTTTCATACGGGTCGCCAATGCAGATTTCGTTGAAGCCGCGGCCAGGGAACATGCTCTCTCCGTCGAGGGGGTGGATCGAAAGAAGTGTGAAATATTTCACGAATGCCGCATGGGGCGGGGCGATGCGACACCCCGCAGCGGACATTGCTGATTATGATTCGCTAACCGTGGAATCTCCAAAACGATGCCGCTGACCGTAGAAACCTGCGTTGCCCGCCACACCGGAGACCGGCTCGAACAGCAGGATCGGGTCGCCTTGTTCGCGCATCCGACCCGATCGGGCACCCTGATGGCGGTGCTCGCCGACGGCATGGGCGGACATAGCGGCGGTGCGATGGCGGCCGAGCAGGTCCTGATCAAGGCCCGGCAGAACTTCGAGGCCTATTCGCCGATATCGGAGACGCCGCGCCATCTGCTCGAAGGCATTGTCAACGAAGCCCATGTGGTGATCCGCCTGACCCGCTTCACCAGCGAGAAGGATCCGCACAGCACCGCCGTGGTGCTCATGCTGCAGCCCGGGCGCGTCGATTGGGCGCACTGCGGCGATTCCCGCCTCTATCACTTCCGCGGCCCGACGACGGTCCATCGCAGTCTCGACCACTCCCTGGTCGGGGAGCTGCAGCGCAAGGGCCGGCTGGACGAAACCGGTGCCCTCAACCACCCCCAGCGCAACGTGCTCCTGTCATGCCTGGGCAGCGATCGCGAACCGCGGATCGATTTCGGCGAGGTCGCACCGCTGGTCGCGGGCGACAGCTTCCTGCTCTGCTCGGATGGCCTGTGGGCCTACTTCACCGACGATGAACTTGCCCGGATCGTCTGCGACCTCGCGCCGCGCGAGGCCGCGCGCGTGCTGGTCGAACAGGCGCGCGAACGCGCGCTGGGTTCCGGCGACAACATCTCCCTTTCGATCGTCAAGCTGGTCGAGGTCGGGCGCAACGGCGTGCGCTGAAACGCCGGCAATTGCGCCGTCGACCGGTCGTACAGCCCTGGTTCGCGAGCCTGTCGAAGCCCTGTTGGCGGGCCTGCGACCGGAGATTGCTGGAAAAACAACGTTGCGGTTGTCGCCCGGGCCAGTATTATCTTGTCTTTGCACCGTGTAAGCACCCCGGTTTGCGGAGCCGGGGCGACCAAGAACAGAGCCAGCGGTGTGCTGCATCTCCCGGCCGTCGTCGGCCGCCTTCGGGCGGCCTCGACTTCCGGGCACGGGCAACCTGCCGTTTGGGGGACGTGTGGGCCTGCCGGTGAACTTCGCGCAAGGTTGCATCCTTTAAATCAGTCAGGGAGGAGACAATGCCTCTGTTAATTGGAGTGCCTTCGGAGAGTGACGCCGGCGAACGCCGTTTGCCGGTCGTTCCGGAGGTCGTCAAGAAGTATCTGGGCCTTGGAGCACAGGTCCTCATGGAGTCGGGCGCCGGCGCCCGTGCCCATTTCCGCGACGATAGCTTCGCGGACGTGCAGTTCGCGGAGAACTCCGCGGACGTGTTTGCCCAGGCGGACGTCGTCTTCTGCGTGCAGCCACCCCCGTCCAAGCTCGTGGCCAAGCTCAAGCCCGGTGCCGTGCTGATCGGACTGCTGCAGCCGTGGACCGACGCGAAGCGGGTCAAGCAGCTTGCAGACAAGAACATCACCGCGTTCGCGCTCGAACTGGTGCCGCGCATCTCTCGCGCGCAGAGCATGGACGCGTTGTCGAGCCAGGCCGCCGTGGCCGGCTACGAGTGCGCGCTGATCGCCGCCGACCACAGTCCCAAGTTCTTCCCGATGCTGACCTATGCGGCCGGCACGATCCGTCCGGCCAAGGTGCTGGTCATCGGTGCCGGCGTGGCGGGGTTGCAGGCGATTGCGACGGCCCGTCGCATCGGTGCGACCGTCGAAGCGTACGACGTTCGCCCGGAAGTGCGCGAGCAGATCGAGTCGCTCGGTGCGAAGTTCGTCGATACGGGCGTCTCCGCGGCCGGTACGGGTGGCTATGCGCGCGAACTGACCGACGAAGAGAAGGCGCAGCAGGCCGAACGGCTGGCCAAGGCGGTGGCGCAGGCCGACGCAGTGATCACCACGGCGGCGATCCCGGGCAAGAAGGCGCCCCAGATCATTACCGCCGCGATGCTCGAGCGGATGAAGCCGGGTGCGGTGGTCGTCGATCTGGCCGCCGAGACCGGCGGCAACGTCGAGGGCACCGTCGCCGGGGAGAAGAAGTGGATCGGCGACGTCCTCGTGATCGGCCCGACCCACATCGCCAGCCGCATGCCCGTGCATGCGTCCGAGATGTACGCCAAGAACCTGTTCAACTTCATCTCGCCCTTCATCAAGGAAGGCGCGCTGGAACTGGACTGGGAAGACGAAGTGGTTGCCGGCACCTGCCTGACGCACGAGGGCGAGGTTCGGCACGCCGGCGTCAAGCAGGTACTCGGACTGTAAGCGGAGGACATGACGATGGAAGGCTTTACCGCACTGTATATCTTCATGCTGGCCGCGTTCACCGGTTACGAGGTGATCTCGCGCGTGCCGGTGATCTTGCATACGCCCTTGATGTCGGGCTCGAACTTCGTCCATGGCGTGGTTCTGGTGGGGGCAATGGTCGCACTCGGCAAGGCGGATCCGGATGACCCGCTGCAATTGCTGATCGGCTTCCTTGCCGTATTTCTCGGCGCGGCCAACGCTGCCGGCGGTTACGTGGTGACCGAGCGCATGCTGGCCATGTTCAAGACCCGCAAGAGCAACGAAGGGGGCGCCCAATGACTTCTAACTGGTTCGTCAATGCGTCCTATTTCGCGGTCGCAGTGGTTTTCATTCTTGGTCTGAAGGCGATGGCTTCGCCGGTGACGGCGCGCAAGGGCATCGTCTGGGCCGGATTCGCGATGGTCGCGGCCACGGTCGTGACCTTCTTCATCCCGGGGCTCAACAACATCGGGCTGATGGTGCTGGCCATCGTGCTGGGCGGCGCCGTTGCGTGGTGGTCGGGCAAGATCGTCAAGATGACCGACATGCCGCAGATGGTCGCCATCTACAACGGTATGGGCGGTGGCGCGGCTGCTGGCATCGCTGCGGTCGAACTCGTCAAGGGCGTTCCGCACGATGCGATCACCTCGACGCTGCTGGTGCTCGGGGCGATCATCGGCTCGGTCGCGTTCTCGGGTTCGTGCGTCGCGTTCGCGAAGCTACAGGGTCTGATGAACAAGGCCATCCGCCTGCCCCAGCAGAACAACATCAACTTCTTCCTGACCTTGCTGACCTTCGGGGTGGGCCTCACGGTCGGGTATTCGTCGTCCCCGTCGGGCTTCGAGATCTTCCTGTTCTTTGTGCTCGCGCTGGCACTGGGGGCGGTGCTCGTGATGCCGATCGGCGGTGCCGACATGCCCGTCGTGATCTCGCTGCTCAATGCCTTCACCGGCCTGGCGGTGGGCTTCAAGGGCTTCGTGCTCGGCAACCCTGCACTGATCGTCGCAGGCATCGTCGTCGGCGCATCCGGCATGCTGCTCACGCAGCTCATGGCCAAGGCGATGAATCGCCCGATCCGGAACATCATCTTCTCGCCGATCACCGGCGAGGCGGTGGCGGGCGACGGCAGCGAAGTGCAGGGCAGCATCCGCGATCTTTCCCCGCTAGACGCTGCTTCGCTGATGCGCTACGGCCAGAAGGTCATCGTCGTGCCGGGCTACGGAATGGCGGTTGCCGGTGCCCAGCACAAGGTGTGGGAAATGGCGCAGCTGCTCGAGGAGGGCGGGGTGGAGGTCGTGTTCGCGATCCATCCGGTGGCCGGACGCATGCCGGGGCACATGAACGTGCTGCTGGCCGAAGCCGGGGTGCCCTACGACAAGATCTTCGACCTCGAGGAGATCAATGCCGACTTCGCACAGGCCGACGTGGCCCTTGTCATCGGCGCCAACGACGTCGTCAACCCGGTCGCACGCACCGACAAGTCGAGCCCGATCTACGGCATGCCGATCCTCAATGCCGACATGGCGCAGAACGTCATCGTCGTCAAGCGGGGCAAGGGCGCCGGTTACTCGGGCATCGAGAACGCGCTGTTCTACAAGGACAACTGCCGGATGCTCTACGGCAGTGCGCAGGACGTGATCGGCCAGGTCATCACGCACGTCAAGGAACTGGAGGTCTGAACCTCCGGGCCGCGTGAGCGTCGACTGCTCACGCGGCCTGGATTCCTTCGGTACGTCGGGTTCGGACCGATCTTCACCGTGTATTCACCGTCGAGTGGAGTGCGATGGGCATGGTCCGACGCTCGATCTTCTGGATGCTGGCTGCCTTCCTCATCTCCTGTGCTTTCGCTCAGGAAGGTGACGTCGTCGGCGAAGTCGTCGAGCCTGCAGGCGAGGACCCGCAGGCGGTGCCGGCCGAGCCACCCTTTCGCGACCTCTCCGGCTATGCATTCGGTCCACTGTCCCGAACTGTACGGGACATGCAGCATCTCGCCTACGCGATGCAGTTGCGCGACTACTGCGCCGACCCGCGGATCGCGGACGAGTTCGTGCGGGTGCAGCTCGCGCGTTTCAGCCTCATCACGGGGCGTCCCGAGGACTGCCAGACGCTGTTGAACTACTGACGTTTCTGGCGGTTGTCGCCGACGTTGCCCTCGAGCAAGCTGCGGAAGGCCACGGCATCCAGGGGCTGTCCGAACAGGGGGCCCTGCTGAAGATGGCATCCCAGGGCAGAAAGAAATGTCTGTTGGGCGGGAGTTTCCACGCCGCGTGCCAGGATCTCCAGGCCGAGAACGTTCGCCATGGCGGCGATTGCCTCGACGATCGCTTCGCTGTCTTCGTTCCTGCCGACGCCGCTCACGAGGTCGCTGTCGAGCTTGACCGCACCCACCGGGTAGCGCTTCAAGCCCGGAAGAGACGTCAGGCCGCGCCCGAAGTCGTCGATCGCAAGGCGAATGCCGCGCTTTCTCAGGGCGGCGAGGGTGGCCCGAAGGGGATCGGACTCCGTGTTCAGGGCCTGCTCCTCGAAATCGAGTTCGAGGCGTTGGGCGGCGAAACCCGAGGCGCGGAGCGCAGAGGCGATGTGGTCCTCGAATCGGGCGTCCAGTACCTGTTCGTTGGCGATATTCACGGTCAGGCCGGGAGCGTTCGCCCCGCTCGGCCAGGTCGCCGCATGGGCGCAGGCGGTACGCAGGACCCAATCCCCCATCTGGCCGAGTACCCCGCGTTCGCGCGCTTCGTCCCGAAAGTGCCTGAACGGCAGCAGGCCGCGTTCGGGGTGCTTCCAGCGCAGCAGGGCTTCTCCGCAGCGAATCCGCCCATTGCGCGTGTCGACCAGCGGCTGGAAATGGACGTCGAGTTGCATGAGGTCGACCGTGCTGCCGCCGTTCCGAAGCAGGGGGTCGAGAATCCGAATGGGTTCGGGGGGGGCGGATGCCCTGGTTGGGCGCGCGGCGTCGCTCGTCCCGCCCTCGGAGGGCAATACCAGCACGCGCCACCCCTCCTTGGGTCCGGGCAACACCCGTGCTTCCGTTTTTCGGGTGCGCCGACTGAGGCGCACCTGTGCGAGCTGGGCGGCGCCCGCGGCCGGCCATTCGATGTCCATGCAACGGCGGGCCGACTGCCCGACGACCTCGGTGCGATCGCGGCCCAGCCTTTGCAATGCCACCGCATTCGCCGCGGCGATCGTGTCGGTTTCGTCGAGGACGAACACCGGTTGTTCGAGTGCGGCGGCCAGGCGCGGCCACAGGCTGTCCGTGCGCCGGCGGGGCTCCGCGTAGGCCTCGGCGATGAGGTCCGGGCTGAGGATCAGTGCGTGTACGCCGGGCCGGATGCGGGCGGCGGCGATGAAGCGCAGCCGGCGCTGACGGCCGCCGGGCAGCGATACCTGCAGGGCACCGCGCATCTCGCCCTGGATGAACAGGCGGGCGCGCGCTTCGAGGAAGCTCTTCTCGGTCGGGAACAGATTGGCGAGCGGTTGGCCGGCGATCTCGCGATAGTCGCGTTCGAGCAGCCGGCAGGCCGCGCTGTTGGCTTCGAGTACGACCTCGTCGCCGGTGATGATGAGCCCTTCATCGATCAGTTCGAGCAGGGCGAGGTAGAGTCCTGTCTCGAGACCTTCCGAGAAGTCGGCGACGAACGGCTCGTTGGGAGCCGGGTCGCCTTTCGAGCCGGAGCCAGCATTCATGGTGACGGTCGATCCACTATCCGATTGGCGTGAAGGCAGAATACTCGATGCCGCCGACACGCATCCGCGGAATAGCGGGACAAGGCCGGCCTATTTCCGGCCAAGTCCTCCGAGAAGGGCTGCGATCGGACGTTTCGAGCGCTCGATCGAGGGGCGCGGCGCGAGCTCCGCCGTCACGCCGTCTTCGGTCTGCGTGACGGGAATCGATGCTTCGTACGGCTTGCTGTAGTCGAAACCGTCGGCCGCGACGGTTGACGGGGGCTTGCGACGTCTCGGTTCGGCCGCAGCCGGTCGCCCGGACTTGCGGGCGCCGTCGCGCGCCGCAGGGCCGTCCGATCCTTTCTCGGCCTGTGCAGTGCGCCGCTTGCGGCTGCCCGCCTCGTAGAAATCCGGCTCGGGGTCGAAGCCCGGGATGACTTCCTGCGGGATCTCGAACTTGATGAGCTTCTCGATCTCGGCCAGGCGGGACTTCTCCTCGGCGCACACCAGCGACACGGCATGACCCTGTCTGCCGGCACGGCCCGTCCGCCCGATCCGGTGGATATAGTCCTCGGCGGTATGGGGCAGCGCGAAGTTGATGACCGAGGGCAGGTCGTCGATGTCCAGCCCGCGTGCGGCGACGTCGGTCGCCACCAGGACGCGCAGCTTGCCCGACTTGAAGGCTTCCAGGGTTTCGGTACGCTGGATCTGACTCTTGTCGCCGTGGATCGAATCGGCGGCGATGCCGTGCCGCTCGAGGAAATGCGCCAGGCGGCCGCACAGCATCTTCGTGTCGACGAAGACCAACGCCTGGGTGTCCGGTTCGTGGCGGAGCAGGTGCGCGAGCAGGTTGCGCTTCAGTCCGGCCGAGACCGGATGGACGCGGTGCGTGATCGTCTCCGACACCATGTTGCGGCGGGCGACCTCGATCAGTTGCGGGTTCTTCAGCATCCGGTCGGCGAGCTTCTTGATCTCGTCCGAGAACGTGGCCGAAAAGAGCAGGCTTTGCCGTGCGGAGGGCAGGAGATCCAGGATCCGCCGGATGTCCGGGATGAAGCCCATGTCGAGCATGCGGTCGGCCTCGTCGAGCACCAGCACCTCGACCTGGCCGAGCTGGATGCTCTTCTGCTGGACGTGATCGAGGAGACGGCCCGGCGTAGCGACGACGATCTCGACCCCTTGCCGCAGTTCGTTGGTCTGCGCGCGCATGTCGACGCCGCCGTAGATGCAGATCGAGCGGAGCGGAACGTACTTGCTGTAGGTCTGGACCGATTCGTGTACCTGGACGGCCAGCTCTCGCGTCGGTGCCAGCACCAGGGCGCGCACGGGGTGCCGGGCAGGACTCGCGGAGGTGTTCGCGTGGCGGGACAGCCGCTGGATCATCGGCAGTGTGAAACCCGCCGTCTTGCCGGTCCCGGTCTGGGCACCGCCCATCACGTCCAGGCCGTTCAGCACGACCGGGATGGCCTGTTTCTGGATCGGAGTCGGTTCGGTGTAGCCGGCCTCGGCTACAGCGCGTTGCAACTCGGGAATCAGCCCGAGGTCAGCGAAGCTCATAGGCGCCTTTCGGAAGCTTGGCGGCCGCGAGCATGCCGGGTCCGGAGGGACACCGGGGCGGCCGAGGCCGGACCCTGAGAGGACCGGCGAAGACTCTGCCGTGCGACTGCCTGAATCATGACAAGCCGGCATTATACACGGATGCGCAAAGTCTTTTCTTTACAATTGCTTCCGTCGTATTCTCGCGGCCGGTCCGATTCCTATCCCTTGCGCAGCGCCAGATAGGCGGTCACTTCCTCGCGATCGTGGTAGAGATGCCGGATGCGCAGATCGTACGGGCCAACCGCGGCCAGGCGTTTGCGGATCAGTTCCCGGCACTGCTCGATGGCCTCCAGGCGCTTTTTCATCGGCAGCTTGAGATTGAAGATCGCTCGGCGGCAACGGCCGCTGGCGACCCAGTCCGCGACCAGCGCGGCGATGCGTGCGGGTTGCTCGACCATGTCGCACACGAGCCATTCCACGGGGCGGCTCGGACGCCAGGTGAACCCGTCCGCGCGCAGGTGCTCGACCATGCCCGTGGCCATCACCGACGCGGCCATCGGGCCATTGTCGACGGCGGTCACGTGCAGCCCGCGGTGGGCGAGTTGCCAGGTCCATCCGCCTGGCGCCGCACCGAGGTCGACCGCCCGGAGTCCTGCGCGCAAACCATTGTTGCGTTCTTCTTCGGTGAGCAGCGTGAAGATCGCTTCGGCGAGCTTCAGCGTCGATCGGCTGCCCGCTTCGCGCGGCATGCGCAGGCGCGGCACGCCCATCGGCCACAAGGCCGCGTTGCCGGAGACGGACGCCCCCAGCCATGCCGCACCGTCGTCGGTGAACAGCACGTGCAGCATCGCCAGCCCCTTGCGGCTGGGGCGCAATGCACCGGCTTTTTGCAAGGCTGCTTCGAACGGCTCGGCGAATCGGCGACAGAATCCGGAGCGTTGCTTGGCCGTATCGGTATCCGGTGTCTCCAGGCTCACCGCGGCGAAGCGCTGTCCGGCACCGCGGACTGCTGTGACCAGGGGGGTCGCGCGGTCGCGCTCGGGCAGGGCGTCGACCCTGCCGATCCAGGGCATCAACTGGCGGGCGAAGACCAGTTCCTGCCACCTGCAGTTCGGCGCGAGATCGGCGAAGGGAAGCGCTTCGGTAGATTCATACACGACGTAGGCGTCGCCCGGTCGGGCGCGAACGAAGCCGGTCAGTCCGAGCTGCGCCGCGAACCCGCTGAGTTCGGACGCCAGTTCCTTTTCGAAACCGGCGCGGCACAATGCGATCAGGCCGTACGCCAGGGCCTCATCGGGCGGTGGGACATCCGTAGAAGGGGGTGGAGACATGCTTCGGCACTCGTGGCAGATGGGGGTGTCGTATCATTCCGGACTGGTCGCGGATGATAAGCCGCGCGACGCCGCCGGCAAAGCGCGACCGTACCCGCGAACCGATGGAGAGGCAGGATAATGGAATACCGTACGCTCGGCGACAGCGACCTGGTGGTCTCGGCGATCTGTCTGGGAACGATGACCTACGGACAGCAGAACACCGCGGCCGAGGCGCATGCGCAACTGGACTACGCCCTGGCCGAGGGCATCAACTTCATCGATACAGCCGAGATGTACGCCGTGCCGCCGCGTGCCGAGACCTTCGGCGCCAGCGAGACCATCATCGGCGACTGGCTGGAGCGCCAGCCGCGCGACCGGATCGTGCTCGCCACCAAGGTCACCGGCCCGGCACGCGGCATGAAGTGGATTCGCGGCGGGCCGCCCGCGCTCGACCGCGACAACCTCCGAGCGGCGATCGAAGGCAGCTTGCGTCGGCTGCGGACCGATTACGTCGATCTCTATCAGTTGCACTGGCCCGAGCGCAATCAGCCGATGTTCGGCCAATGGGCCTACGACCCCGGGAAGGAGCGCGCGTGCACGCCGATCCGTGCGCAGCTGGAGGTGCTCGCCGAACTCGTCCGGGAAGGCAAGATCCGCCACGTCGGGCTTTCCAACGAGCATCCGTGGGGCGTGAAGGAGTTCGTGCGCCTGGCCGACGAGCATGGATTGCCGCGGGTGGTGTCGATCCAGAACGCCTACAGCCTGCTCAACCGCGTGTTCGAATACGGGCTGGCCGAGACCTGCCATCGCGAACGCGTCGGACTGCTCGCCTATTCGCCGCTGGCCTTCGGTCATCTGAGCGGCAAGTACCGGCGCGATCCCGCGGCCCGGGGCCGGCTGACCGAGTTCGAACACTTCGGGCAGCGCTATACGAAACCGAACGTGCTGCCGGCCGTCGACGCTTACCTGGAACTGGCCGAGCGCCACGGGCTGACGCCGACCGCACTCGCGCTGGCCTTCGTGTACCGCCGCTGGTTCGTGGCCAGCACGATCATCGGCGC
>JBJHDM010000045.1:0-27974 GCA_050486545.1 Rhodocyclaceae bacterium
GCGGTGTGGTTGGCGAAGCGCTTGCGCGCTTCGAACGCGTAACCGGCCGTGAGTTCGAGTGACGGGTGGCTGGTCGTCACGACGCTGGCGCCGCCGCGGACGAGCCACGGCGACGGCTTGATGCCCTTGATGGTGAACTGCGCACCGCCTCCGGCAAAGGCAGCGGTGACCGCGTCGCGTCGGGCGAGCAGATCGTAGCCGATGCCCAGATTGGCGTCGATCCGGGCATGCTCCGTGGCCTTGTGCTCGACGTGTCCGGTCAGGGAAGCGACGAGTTCTTCGGCCTTGTTGCTGCGAACGCTGAGGTTGAGGGCGTCGGCGCCTTTCTCGCGGTAGCGCTCGTCCCGGATCCACGTGTAGTCGATTCGGGCTTCGGGCAGCACGGTGGTGCGCTCGTTCAGTTCGTAGCGTCTTTCGAGTCCGGCACCGACACTCACGCTGACGCTGTCGTAGCGGCTCTTGGCCTGCTCCCGGAGTCCGCCGAAGTCGATGGTGCGTCGGCCGCGGTTGCCGTGCGTGGCGACGTCGGCCTGCAGGTTCAACTGCGTGCGTTCGTCGAGTTCGACGCTCCCGTAGCCGATGAGGCGCAAGGTGTCGACGCGGACACGCTGTTTCGCATCGGAGTTCTTCCAGTCGATATCGCTGTGCGTATAGGAGAAGGCGGCACCGAAGCGGCCGCGGTCGGACACCTGCGCATCGGCGCCCAGGATGATGCCGTAGGTGTCGGCGTCATGACCGGCGACGCCCCTGTGGCTGCTCTGCCTCGCCCACGAGCCCAGCGGCTGGACCCACAGGTTGCGATCGGTTCCAACGGGGCTGCCCGAAGACAGCCCTGTCATGCCGCGCTGCCTTTGTTGCAGGGCTCGATTCGCCGCGCCGCGGGTGGACAGGCTGGCGCGGGTCGCTGCGCCGGCGAGCAGGGGCAGCATCTGTGAGACGGCGCCCGAGACGGTGTCGCCGTCGGGCAGGGTGCCCAGGGCGGTGATCACCGGAGCCATGCCGGCAGGACCGCTTCCGCCCTGTGCGATGAGCTGGTCGAGTCGGCGTGCCGCACCCAGCCCGGCGCGGTTGCGAGCGGCGCGTACGCTGTCTTCGACCGAGAGACCTCCTGAACTCGCCGCCGTCTGGACCATGAGATGGACCGAGTTGCCGTCCTGGAAGGCCAGGAAATCGAACAGTGCGCTGTTGTCGCTGACTTCGAACTCCGACCCGGCGTACAGCGTGCCGGTGGCGCGGAGGATGTCCTCCAGCGTGCCGCCCACGGTCAGTTCGGGACTGCCGATCACATCCACGAAAATGCGGTTGCTGGTCAGCCAGGCATCGCCATTGACGACGAATTTGCCGTAGTCGTCATCGCCGGCGACCTGCGTTCGAAAGGTCCCGCCGGCCTGTCCCGGCATGGATTCCAACTGCTCGTAGTCGCCGTGCAGTTGCGTGGTGTGGCCAGCCTCCATGATCAGCGTGCCCTGGTTGAGCAGGCCGTTCGCGACGGTGGCCGTGTCGCTGAGGGTGAACTCGGCGCCATGGGAGATGCCAATGGCGCCGACGTCGAACGTACCGCGGGAGGCGTAGGAACCCTGGATGACGACCGAGGAGTCGGCGGAGCCGGTGACGTTTCCGGTCAAAGATCCTGAAGTTCCGCGCAAGTAGAGGACCGAATCCGCGAGACGGACGTGTCCTGTGATATCCCCCCAGTTGTTGATCGTGTTTGCACCCATCATGTAAATTGCATGGTTCGATCCGGTGATCTGGCCGCCTTCATGGTTGTTCAGGGTTCCGATCGTACCGCCATAGGCGAAAATGCCCACGTCGGTCCCGGAGATGGTTCCGTAATTGTCGATCGTACCGATATGTCCGCCGGAGATCAGGACCAGTCCGCGCCCCGCACCTCCCCAGGCGGTTTCGGTAGCCTCGATCGTGCCCCGGTTCTCGAGGGTTTCGACATGCCCCCCGGGCGTCACGTACACGCCGTAGTAGCGTGCCGAGATCGTGCCGTCTTCGTGGTTGATGATGTCGCCATAGGTGTGATTGATTTCGATGCCATAGGTGTTCGAGCTGCCGATCCGGCCGTGGTTCTCGATCGAACCCGGATCGGTCCCACCCGGTGCTTCGCCCGTGGTGGTGATGCCGCCTCCATAGGCCCAGATGTCTCCGGTCTGGTTGACCACGACGCTGGTGCCGGCATTGATCTGGCAGCCGGGAGGCCCCCATTCGCCGGTCGTTACGAGACCATTTACGGTGATGGTGCCGTCAACCGGAGCGGGGCAGTCGTTCGATTGTGCAAAAGCGGCGGTGGTGGCCGTGAGGGCGAAGGCTGCGGCAAGGGCCTGTGCGAGTGGTGACTTTCCCGGTCGCGGCGATAAGGTGGTGTTTCCACGCATGGATGATGCTCCCTGGATGTTGTTGGTATGCTCTGTGGGCTCGATTTTGCAGGGGTCAAAAGTGCGGGGCTACCGGAAAGATGCTGAATTCGTGAAGTTTTACCAGTGGGGTCGGGTGGGAATGTCATGAAATTGTGTTATTTCAATCGCTTATCCTATGCTCGTTTTGGGGAAATCGAGCACCCAGGATTCTGCTGATGCGGTTCGGAAGGCCGGGTTTTCTGCTGGGTGCTCTGCTCGCTGCAGCCCTTGCTGGCTGCTCGGCGCTACCGACGCCTGCTGAGAGGCTGGAGCGGGTCGATGTGCTGGCGCGGTCGAGCGGCTGGGAGCGACAGGAGTTGCCGGCAGGGCGCTATCGACTGGTCGCCTACTTGCCGTCCGGTCTGACCGATGTCGACACACTGCATGTATTCATGGAAGGAGACGGATTCGCATGGGCGAGCGGGCATCGGCCGTCGGACGATCCGACACCGCTTCGTGCGATCGGACTCGAACTGGCCATGCGGCATGCGGACGGCCCGGCCGCCTATCTGGCGCGGCCGTGCCAGTTTCGGGGCGAGGCGGTCGGGGAGGAGTGCGAGCGACGGGACTGGACCGGCGGGCGCTTCTCGGCGGACATCGTCGCGGCCGTCGATGTGGCGCTGGATGCGCTCAAGGAGCGGGTCGGCGCCCGGCACATCGTCTTGATCGGGTACTCGGGCGGTGCGGCTGTGGCGGTGCTGGCGAGCGCGCGGCGCGATGATGTCGCGGCGCTCGTCACGGTGGCCGGCAATCTCGATCATGTGGCGTGGACGCAGGCGCATCGTGTGACCGGGTTGCGCGAGTCGCTCAACCCGGCGGAGGAATGGGCGGCAGTGCGATCGATCCGGCAGATCCATTTCGCCGGGCTGGACGACAAGGTCGTTCCCGCCGCGGTGATCGATGCCTACGCCGCACGCTTTCCCTTGGGAGAACGTCCGGTCGTCAGGTATCTTTCCGGCTTCGATCACGAGTGCTGCTGGGTCGGTGCGTGGCCGGATCTGTGGCGGGAGGTGGTGGGTACCTTCGTGTCGCCGCGTTGATGGACCCGGAGCCCGCAGCCGAAACGGGTACAGGATCAGGATGAGCCGGATCTTCTATGCGTGGGAATTGGGCAGCAACCTCGGTCATGTCGGGCCATTCGTCCCGGTGGCCGATACGTTGCGCGAGCGCGGCCACGAGGTGTTCGTCGCTGCCCGCGATACGCGTGCATGCTCGGCGCTGTTGCACGGAGACGCCCTATGGTTCCAGGCGCCGGTCTTCACCGGCAGTCCGGCGGCCGCAGGCGCACCGATCAGTTATTCGGACATTCTCCTCGGATTCGGCTACGCGGATCCGGTCGCATTGCGGGGCTTGCTCGTCGGGTGGCGTGAACTGCTGCGTCTCGTGCGCCCCGAGCTTGTGGTGGCCGACCATGCGCCGACGGCCATCCTGGCGGCTCGCACGCTGGGGATCCCGGTGATGCTGTTCACCTCGGGTTTCTACACACCGCCCAGATGCGACCCGTTCCCGGCGATGCGCTTCTGGGAGCCGGTGTCGGCGCGGGCATTGATGGCGCGTGATGCGAGCGTGCTGTCGTGCATCAACGAGGTCCTCGGGCAGCTTGATGGTGTCCCCTTGGAAAAGCTCTCGGATCTGTTCGCGGTGGCCGAGGATGCCTTGCTGGCGCTGCCCGAGACCGACCACTATCCGGGCCGGGTCGGTGCGCGCTACTGGGGGATGATCACCACCGGTACCGCGCAGACGATGCTCGATTGGCCCGAGGGCAACGGTCGGCGCATCTATTGCTACCTGCGGCGCGATCACCCGCACTATCGGACGGTGCTCGATGCACTCGTGCGGTCGGCTTGCTCGGTGATCGCCTTTCTTCCCGATCTTCCCGACGGCGAGCGGATCGAGGCGCCGAACGTGACGGTGAGCCGACGGCCGCTCGACCTGGAACGAGTCGTCGCCGAGGCCGACATGGGCGTACTCTATGGGGGGGCGGCGACGACGCAGGCGTTTCTCATGGGGGGCAAGCCGATGCTGTGCCTGCCGACGCAACTCGAACAGTTCCTGCTGTCGCAGCGGATCGAGCAACTGGGTGCGGCGATCGTCGTGCGGCCCGACCAGTCTTCGATCGATCTCGCCGGGGCGATTGCCGGACTGCTCGACGACGGGCGCTTCGTGCGCAACGCGAATGCGTTCGCAAGGCGATACGAGCACTTGACGCGAGACGTGATCGTTCGCAACATCGTACGAAAGATGGAAAAGCTCTGTTCTGAGCGGTGACCGCTTCGGCGGTTCATGATCGCGCTTCGGCCTCATTCTGATTCCCATGACCCTGCTATCCCTGATTCTTGCCCTGATCGCCGAGCAGCTTCGGCCCTTGTCCAAGGACCGCTGGCTCGAGGGCTGGTTGCGGCGCGCTTCGGATCGCGTGATTCATCTGTACAACGACGGGAGCGCCGGCAACGGCCGGGTGGCGTGGTTGCTGTGGGTCGGTGCGAGCATGGCCGCGGTGGGGCTCGCGTGGTGGCTGTTTCGGGCGGTTCATCCGTTCTTCGGCTTGCTGTTCAACGTGGCCGTCCTGTATGCGATGCTCTCTTTCCGCGTCCAGAGTCAGAGCTTTTCGGACATCCACCTGGCCTTGAGCACCGGCAGGCTCGACGATGCGCGGGCGCTGGTCGGCGCTTGGCGCGGCGGTCGGTACGACGAAGCCGGGAGTGGCGAGATCGCGCGCCTGGCGATCGAGCAGGCGCTGGTGTCGTCGCATCGCAACGTATTCGGCGTAATCTTCTGGTTCGTGATCCTGCCCGGTCCGATCGGCGCGGTGATGTATCGGGGGGCGCGTTTCCTGGCCGAAGACTGGGACGTCCGTCACCATGAGGGAATCGGGCGATTCGGCGATTTCGCACGCCAGGCGCTCGGGTGGATCGACTGGCTGCCGGTCCGTCTGACGGCGATCGCTTTTTCGGTGATCGGCAACTTCGAGGATGCGATGGCCTGCTGGCGGTCGCAGGCGATGCTCTGGCCGGATCGGCTGTCCGGTATACTGGTCGCTTCCGGTGCCGGCGCGCTGGGCGTCCGGCTGGGACTGCCCGTCCATGAGTCCGGAGGCATCGTCGATCGTCCCGAGATGGGAACGGGCGGCAAGGCCGACGTGGCGACCATGCAGGCGGCGATCAAGCTGCTGTGGCGGGTTCTGGTGCTGTACCTGTTGATATTGGCCCTGCTGGGGATTGCCGGCCGGGTTGGTGGTTGATCCTCAAGGAGAGAACGAGATGGCGAATCGTGAAGTGGTGGTGCTCAGCGCGGTACGTTCCGCAGTCGGGACGTTCGGCGGTACGCTCAGCGGCATGGAGCCGGCGGAGCTGGCGGGCACCGTGATGAAGGAAGCGGTCGGACGCTCGGGCGTCGATCCGCAGCAGATCAACTACGTGACCGTCGGCAACTGCATTCCGACCGAGTCCCGCTACGCCTACGTTGCCCGCGTTGCGTCGATCCAGGCCGGGCTGCCGATGGATTCGGTGGCGATGGCGGTCAATCGCCTGTGCTCGTCGGGCCTGCAGGGCATCGTCAGCACTTCGCAGGCGATCCTGCTGGGTGACTGCGATTTCGGCGTCGGCGGCGGTGTCGAGGTGATGTCGCGCGGGGCCTACCTGTCGACGGCGATGCGCAACGGCGCGCGCATGGGCGACACCGGCATGATCGACGCGATGGTCGCCGTGCTGACCGATCCGTTCGGCGTCGGTCACATGGGCATCACGGCCGAGAACCTGGCCGAGAAGTGGGGCATCGGCCGCGAGGAGCAGGATGCGTTCGCGGTCGAGTCGCAGCGCCGCGCGGCGGCCGCGATCGAAGAGGGCCGCTTCAAGTCGCAGATCGCGCCGGTGACGATCAAGTCGCGCAAGGGCGATGTCGTGTTCGACACCGACGAACACGTCAAGGCTGGCACCACGATGGAGTCGCTGGCGAAGATGCGTCCGGCCTTCAAGAAGGACGGAACGGTGACTGCCGGCAACGCCTCCGGCATCAACGACGGCGCGTCCTTCCTGGTGCTCGGCGAGGCCGGTGCGGCCGCTGCGGCTGGCTACAAGCCGCTCGCGCGTCTCGTTTCCTATGCGGTGGCCGGCGTGCCCAACCACATCATGGGCGAGGGCCCGATCCCGGCCTCGAAGCGCGCGCTGGAGCGCGCCGGCCTGAAGCTCGACCAGATGGACGTGATCGAGTCCAACGAGGCCTTCGCGGTGCAGGCGCTTGCGGTCAACAAGGGCCTGGGCCTGGATCCGGCGAAGACCAACCCGAACGGCGGTGCGGTCGCGCTGGGTCACCCGGTGGGGGCGACCGGTGCCATCCTCGCGACCAAGGCGCTGTATGAACTGCAGCGCATCAACGGCCGCTATGCGCTGGTGACGATGTGCATCGGCGGCGGTCAGGGTATCGCGGCGGTGTTCGAACGCATCTGAGCCTTTGCTGCTGTCAGCAAAAACCCGCCGAAAGGCGGGTTTTTGCGTTGTTGGGGTATGGCTTTGTCGACCCGGATGTGGGGTCGCGATGATTCAGAACCCTTGAAACAGCAGATCCAATGCGGCGGTGATCTCGTCGCGGCGGTCCTCCATCCGGAGAACGGGGGCGCCGATCGCACGGACGGGAACGGCAGCCAGGAACTGGGTGACGAGAACAAAGGGCTGGCCGTCGATTTCCACGATGGGATTCAGCGTGACGGCTGACTTCGGGGCCTGGTCCGCCGGAAGGACGGGGATCACGACCCGCGTATTGAGGGTGTCGAGCAGATCGGCCTGAACGTCGAGCAAGAAACCCGTCCCGTCCGGGTTGCGGCACAGGTCGAAGCGGGCCATCAGAAATTCCGATGGTGGGCGAGCGGGAGTCCGTTCTGGTCGACGTAGGCATTCGAACTGTCGAGGGCCGCACGATTTTCGGCTTTCCAGATCTCGGCGCGGCGGGCCGCCACGGCGTAGGCGAGGCCGGTTTCGGCTGCTTGGGAGACGTTGATTTGCAGCGCTTTCGCTTCGGACAGGAGCGTTGCGTCGAGGGAGACGTTGGTCGCCCTGCGTGGGCCGCCTGGAACCGGATAGGTGCTATGCATTGCCTTCTCCATTGTTTCGACCATGCTTTATGTTGTCAGAGTTGCGCAAGGGAAGCAATAGAAGTCATGGTGGATCGTGGCTGGTTGATCACCACCCCCGGGCCTGTCGGCCGGCTTCGCGGATCTCGACGCGGATCTGGCGATAGTGGGCGAAGCGGCGCGGGTCGATGGCGCCGGATTCGACGGCGGCCTGCAGCGCGCAGCCCGGCTCGGCCTCGTGCCGGCAGTCGCGAAAGCGGCACAGGCCGAGGTGTTCGCGGAACTCGACGAAGCACGAGGCCAGTTCGTCCTCGGGGATATGGGCGAGACCGAAGGCTTGCAGGCCGGGGCTGTCGATGAGCCATCCCTGGCCGGCAAGCGGGTAGAGCCGGGCGAAGGTCGTGGTGTGCTTGCCGGAATTGAGGGCTTCGGAGATCTCGCGGGTGGCGGCCTCGGCTTTCGGAATCAAGGCGTTGGTGAGGGTCGACTTGCCCATCCCCGATTGCCCGACGAAGAGGCTTCGCTCGCCGCTGAGCAGCGGAAGCAGCGCATCGGCCCCCGCGAGGGCGCTGAGTTCGACGATGCGGTATCCGAGCGTCGCGAAGGGCTGGAGCAAGGCCCGTGCCGCAGGGAGTTTGTCCGTCAGGTCGGCCTTGTTGAGCACGATGAGCGGGCGGATGTGCTGATGTTCGGCGGCCGCGATGCAGCGGGAGATCAGCAGGTCCGAAAAGCCCGGTTCGGTGGCGACGACGATCAGGATCTGCGACAGATTGGCCGCGATCAGCTTCTCGCGGAACGCGTCGGAACGCCAGAGCAGGTTCTCGCGCGCCTGCAGGTTGGCGATGACGCCCTCGTCGGGTCCGGTGCGGGAGACCTCCACCCGATCGCCGCAGGCGTAGACGCTGCGCTTTCCGCGCGGCACGCAGCGCAGCCGCTCGCCCTGTGCCGCCACGGACGTTCCGGTCGCGACCTCGTAATGGCGGCCGAATGCGGCGGTCACGGTCCCCTCGCTTTGTGCCTTCTCCTTGTCTCCTCCGCGACTCAAGCAGTGGCTCCGCGCAGGCGCGCCACGCGAATGCTCGCCGGCGGGTGGGAGTCGAAGAAGCGCGAATACACCGGATCGGGCGTGAGCGTGGCGGCGTTGTCACGGTAGAGCTTGACCAGTGCGCTCACGAGGTCCGCGGCATTGCTCTGTTCGGCGGCATAGCGATCCGCTTCGAATTCGTGGACCCGCGACCAATGGCTCATCAGCGGTGCGAAGGGGAAGGTGAACAGGGGCACCACAAGCGCGAACAGGGCGAGCGCCATGGCGGTTCCGGGGTGCTCGACGCCGAGGCCGGCGTAGAACCATGCCTGCTGCATCAGCCATCCGAGCATCCAGAGCAGCGCGAGGCTCGTTGCCGCACCCAGGGCGAAGCGCTTCCAGACGTGATGCAGGCGGAAATGACCGAGTTCATGTGCGAGTACCGCTTCGACTTCTTCGGGACGGAGCTTCTCGAGCAGGGTGTCGTAGAAGACGATGCGCCGGGCCGCGCCGAAACCGGTGAAATAGGCGTTGCCATGGGTCGAGCGGCGCGAGCCGTCCATGACGTAGAGGCCCCGGGCCCGGAAACCGCAACGCGCTAGCAGGGCTTCGACGCGCTTGCCGAGGGCCTCGTCGGCCAGCGGGGTGAAGCGGTTGAACAGCGGAGCGATGAAGGTCGGCCACAGGAACACGGCCAGGAGGTTGAAGCCGATCCAGAAGGCCCAGACCCACAGCCACCAACTGGATCCGGTGGATTCCATCAACCACAGTACGACGAACAGCACGGGCAAGCCGATCAGGGTGGCGAGCACCGCGCCGCGCATCAGGTCGGCGAGAAACAGGGCGGGCGTCGTCCGGTTGAAGCCGAAGCGCTTCTCGAGAACGAAGATACGATGGATCGAGAAGGGCAGGTCGACCAGCCAGCCGACCACGCCGAGGGCGGCGAGCAGGGCCACGCCATGTGCGAGCCCGCCGGGTTCCAGTGCGCCCCCAAGCAGGACGTGCAGGAAATCGAGTCCGCCGCCGAGCGTCAGGGCCAGGACGAGTACCGCCCCGGTGGCCATGTCCGCGAGGCCCACGCGTGCGCGTGCCTGCGTGTAGTCGGCTGCCTTGAGATGGGCCTGCGGCGTGATCGCATCGGCGAACGCTTCGGGCACCCGGTCGCGATGCCGTCGGACGTGGCGGATCTGGCGCAGCATCAGGATGCCCTTTGTCAGCATCACGAACGTCAGGGCGGCAAGGAAGAGGGCGGTGAAAGCCTGGGGCGTCATTCGGGAGTGCGTGACTCGGGAGGGAGCGGAGGGGTCCGAATGTGTGACACAATCGCAACCCTGTTCGTTTCGGGAAGGCGCGTGGGGATTATGTCACAGGATCAGAATCACCTCATCTGGCTCGACATGGAGATGACGGGCCTCGAGCCGGAGCGGGACCGGATACTCGAGATTGCCGTCGTGATCACCGATTCGCAGCTCCGGACCGTGGCCGAAGCACCGGTCCTGACCGTGCATCAGCCCGACGAGGTGCTCGATGCGATGGACGAGTGGAACCGCAACACGCACGGCAAGTCGGGGCTGATCGACCGCGTGCGCGCCTCGCGCCTGGGCGAGGCGGAGGTCGAGGCGCAGATGCTGGCCTTCATCCAGCAGTACCTGCCGGCGCGCACGTCACCGATGTGCGGCAACTCGGTGTGCCAGGACCGCCGTTTCATGGCGCGCTGGATGCCGACGCTGGAGGCCTGGTTCCACTATCGGAACCTGGATGTCTCGACCTTGAAGGAACTGGCGCGGCGCTGGCGTCCGGACGTGTTCCAGGGAGTACGCAAGGCGGGCAAGCACGAAGCGCTCGCCGATATCCACGAGTCGATCGACGAACTGCGCCACTACCGCGATACCTTCCTGAAACTGGAAGGCTGACCACGGGTCGAGCGCAAACCCGGGCATTCATGCCCGGGTGCCTCTCGCCGTTACCGGCCCGAGCGCAAGGCTTCGGCGGCGGCGATCAGCCCGGTCGTCGAGGCATCCCGCGCTCGGGTAGTGCCGCCGGACAGGCCGAGTGCCATCTCCTTGCCCAGCTCAACGCCGTACTGGTCGAAGCTGTCGATTCCCCAGATCCATCCCTGCACGAAGACCTTGTGCTCGTAGAGGGCGAGCAGGCGGCCCAGTTCGAAGGGAGCGAGTTCGGGCAGCAGCAGCGTCGTGCTCGGCTGATCGCCCGGGCAGACGAGATGTGGGGCCAGACGCTCGATTTCGGACGGCGGCAGACCGCGACTCCGCAGCGCCTGACGCGCCGCCTCGAGGTCGCGCCCTTCCATCAGCGCAGCCCCTTGTGCGAGCGCATTGTCGACGAGGGCGCGCTGGCCCGCCCCGGAACCGCCTACCGGCACGATGAAATCGATCGCGACGGGTCGCGTGCCTTGATAGAGCAACTGATGGAACGCGTGCTGGCCGACGGTGCCGGGCCCGCCCCAGATGACGGGCGCGGTGGGGACGGTCGAGGTCGAGCCGTCGCGCCGGCAGCTCTTGCCGTTGCTCTCCATCTCGAGTTGCTGCAACCAGGCTGGAAACGTGCGCAGGCCGTGTGCGTAGGGCAGGACGGCCAGCGTCTCGATCCCGAGGAAGTCGGTGTTCCAGATCCCCGCAAGGGCCATCATGACCGGGATGTTGGCGTGCGGCGGGGCGTCGCGGAAATGCTCGTCGATCGCCCGTGCGCCCGTCAGAAACCGGTCGAAGGCTTCTTCCCCGATGGCGATCATCAGCGGCAGACCGATGGCGGACCAGACCGAATAGCGCCCGCCGATCCACTCCGGCAGGGCGAAAACCCGCTCGGGGTCGATGCCGAACGCCACGGCGTGCGCGGTCGCGTTGCTGACGGCCGCGAAATGCCTGCCCAGATCGGCATTCCGGCCGAGCCCTGCGGCCAGCCACTGTCTGGCCCGGTCCGCATTCTCCATCGTTTCGGCCGTGGCGAAGCTCTTCGACGATACGATGAAGAGCGTGCGTTCCGGATCGGCGTCGGCCAGGGCTTCGTCGAGTTCGAGCGGGTCGATATTGGCGACAAAACGCACGATCGGATGCGGTTCGTGGGAGGGCGAAAGTGCTTCCACGGCGAGGCGCGGGCCGAGGTCCGATCCGCCGATCCCGAGGTTCACGACGTGTTGAATGGGCTTGCCGGTGGCGCCGGGGAAACGTTGCTCCCGAAGTTCCCGTGCGAAGCCGCGCATCCGCTCCGTCGTGTCCTGGATCGGCCGGAGTTCGGCCTCGGGGAGTGCGCAACCGCCGCGCATCGCCATGTGCAGGGCCGGCCGGCGTTCGGTGAAATTGACGGGTGCGCCCGCGAACAGATCGTGGATCGCCGCCCGCAGCCCGGATTCCTCCGCCAGGGCAAGCAGATCCAGGCGGACGGCTTCATCGATCCGGTGGCGTGAAAAGTCCGCGACGAGCCGCTCGTGTTGCAGGCTCAGGCGCCCGAAACGATCGGGGTCCGCATCGAACAGGGATTTCAGTCGCGTCCGGCGCAATCGCTCGGCGTGCGCGACCAGTCGCGACCATGCCGGCAGCGTCTCGGGCGGACGAAAACCGTCAGTCGAGCCGGTAGAGTCGGAACACTTCGAGCCGGCGTCCCCCGCCATGGCGATATTCCCATATGTGTTGCCACCGGCTTGCCGGATGCATGCCGATGGGCAGTTCATCGTCGTGGACCAGCAGAAACCTGCAGGCGGTCTCGTTCGCTTCGACGGGCAAGGTCCGCAGTCCCGCGTGATAATCGAACGAGGCCCGATGGCTGTCCGCCAGACCCATCGAGGCCACGCATCCGCGTTCTTCGCCGGCAAGGCTGATCGCGAGGGACTCGGCCACGGGGCGGTAGCTGCGTCCATGGTCGATCCACGGCAGCAGCAGCGTCACGGCGAGACACCATAGCATGGTCATGCCCATCGCCCAGTTGGCCGGGCCGCGATTGGGCGAACGGGGCAGTCTCCAGACCAGGATGAGCCAGATCGTGAAAATGCCGGCTCCGAGGGCGGCCTGGAACAAGGTCCCTTCGAGCACGAACTCGGGCGCCATCCGGTCGAGGCTGCGGGCGAGTCCGGGCGGCCAGAAGAACGCCTGGGCGGACCATGCCAGCCACACCAGCAGGCCGAACACGGCGAAGGTCATGAGCGCGAACCAGTCGAAGGCGTTCGCCGCTCCACGCCGCAGGGTCGGCACGCCACCCGCAGCCAGCAGGGCGAATGGGACGATCAGCGGAAGCATCGCCGCCGGGGTCGATTCGCCCTGGGCGTAGATCAGGATCATGGCCAGCAGCACGCTCGCGAGGGGCAGGAGCCACGGCAGACGATGCAACTGGTGGCGGGCGCGCCACAGTGCCCACAGGGCGATCGGCCAGAGCGGCCAGGTGAACCATCCGGCCAGTTCGAGAAGCCGTGACAGGTCGCCGGGACGGAGCGGGTCGGCGGCGAAACCGAACCAGGCGGTCTCGATCCACCGGGACAGGAAGTCGGGGGCATGCATGCCGAGGGCCACCGGCCACAGCACGCTTGCACTGAGCCCCAGGCTCAGTCCGAGGATCAAGGCGCCGCTTGCGCGCGGATTGCGGGATTCCGGGCATGCGGTCGCGATGACGAGAAAGAGGGGGGCGGTCAGCAGCAGTCCGCCCGGTCCTGCGGTGAGGAATGCCAGGGTGACGCCCGCGCCAGCCTGCAGACTGCCCTTGAGCGGTTGGGTCGGGACCAGGGCCAGGCCGGCAAGGGTCATGGCCTGTATGGCCATGAGGGCGATCAAGGGCTGATGCTCGTGTGCGTGCACGACGAGCCCGAGGGTTCCCAGCGTCAGCAGGGCCGCAGCCGTGCGGGTGTGCCGTCCATACAGGCGGGCGGCCGCCCGCGCGATCCAGAAGATCGCCAGTCCCGCGAACAGCGGGGTTGCGAGGCGTGAAGCGTCGTGGACCGGCAGCAGCCAGCCGAGCAGGGTCCCGAACAGCGCGCCCACCCAGTAGTAGAGGGGGCCGAAGCGGGTCAGGGGTTCGCCTGCGACCGATCCATACAGCCAACCCTCGCCCTGCAGCATCGAGTGGATTGCCCCGAAATGCCGGACGTCGTCCCCGCGCCACGGATCGTGCCCGATCGAGCCCGGCAACAGGTACAGCACGATCAGCAAGGCCAGTCCGCTGGCGCCGTACAGTTGCCGTTTCAGGGGGGAGGGAGGATTCTGGGCTGGGTCAAGCATCCGGTAAGGGGGTGCGTTGTCGCATCGAGACTCGAAACCGCTCGGAGCCTGCGATTGTAGCCGGCAATGGGATGCCGGTGCATCGGAGTCTGGCCCCGGCGAACCGGTCGGTCCTGACGGGGCATGAAAAAAGGCAGCCGGAGCTGCCTTCTTCGGTGTGGGGCTGCGCCGGGTCAGCCCAGGCGCTGCACGTTCCCGTACTTCTGGCGGAAGCGTTCGACACGCCCCGCGGTATCGACGATCTTCTGCTTGCCGGTGTAGAACGGGTGGCATGCCGAGCACACTTCGATATGCACGGAGGGCTTGCCGATGGTCGAGCGCGTCGTGAACGTATTGCCGCAGGAGCAGGTCACCTGCACGTCGGCATACTGGGGGTGGATGTCCGCTTTCATCGTGAATCCTTGTTCTTGGCGGACGGCGAATGTGGCCGCCCTGAGAGCTTATGGAAAACGCGGTATTATGGGAGATTGAAAGGCAGAAAGCAAGCTGCACCCCGATAGCCGCAGGCCGCGATGAGCTACGCGAATTCCCGCATCCCTACCAGTGCCCAGCAGGGCGTTCATGAGCACTTGCTGCGGCGGGTGCGGCGTCATCTCGAAGCGCCTTTTCGCAAGCCGTACGCGGACTACAACCGGGCTGCGTTCGAGGAGAGCCTTTCCGGCTGGGACGGGCGTGCCCCGCTGATCCTCGATGCGGGATGCGGCGTGGGACACAGTACCATCCAGCTTGCACGGAGTTTTCCGGACCATTGGGTCATCGGCGTCGACCAGTCCGAGGACCGGCTCAGTCGGCGCAAGCCCTACCCCGTGGCCCTGTTGCCTGCGAACATGGTGTTCGTACGCGCGGACCTGGTCGACTACTGGCGCCTGGCGGTCGATGCCGGTCTGACGCTGGCCCGCCACTACGTCCTCTACCCGAACCCCTGGCCCAAGATCGGGCATCTCGCCAGGCGCTGGCATGCGCATCCCGTGTTCCCGTTTCTCGTGCGTCTGGGCGGGGTGCTCGAATGCCGCAGCAACTGGCAGGTCTATGTCGAGGAGTTTGCCGCAGCGCTCGGTGCCGTGACGGGAGCGTCCGTGCGCTGGGAGTCGTTCGAAGCGCCGGCTCCCCTGACGCCGTTCGAGCGCAAGTACCGCGATTCCGGCCAGTGCCTGTTCCGCGTCGTCCATGATTGCGGTGCCGGTGCTTGCGCTCGGGGCGCGGACAGTGCACGCTCGTGCCTGTGAAATGGCCCGGCGGATGGAGGACACGATGAACACCGAGGCAGCCAACCCCTACGAGCTGGACGACGAGGAGTTCGATGCCCTCGAGGCGCTGCTGACCTCCGATGCGGTGCCCGACGATTGCATGAACCTCGAGATGCTCGATGGCTATCTGGCCGCCGTGGTCGCCTCGCCGGTCGTGCTGGCCCAGGAGGAATGGCTTCCGGGCGTGTGGACCGCCCACGCCGACGGTGCCGCATTCGGTTCTGCCAGTGCCATGCAGCAGGCCATCCGCCTCGTGCTGCAGTACTACAACGAGCTGGCCACCTCGATCGGCGCGCCCGAGGGCTGGGAGCCCTTCTGCTATGCGACGTCCGAGAACGACGAACTCGAGATCGGCGAAGAGTGGATGGAAGGTTTCGCCCAGGGGCTCGAACTGTGGCCTTCGGACTGGCGTATGCGAGTTCCGTCGGCGGAGGCCGACGCCGTGTGTGCCCAGCTCGATGCGTTGATCGCGCCGTGGGAGCAATCGGCTGGCGAGGATGCGGTCGATGCGGAGACCCGGCTGCGCTGGCTCGAAAATGCCCGGGTGACCCTGGGCGGGATCGTGTCGCGATGGCGTGGCCTGGATCTTCCCGCACCGCAGCCCGTCCAGGTGGAGAGCCCGGTGAGGCCGGCGGCGGCCGGTCCCCGCCGCAACGATGCCTGCCCCTGCGGCAGCGGCAAGAAGTACAAGAAGTGCTGCGGGTCGGAGTGAGTCCTTCCTTGCGGCGAAACCTCGTTTCTTGAGCGGGTTCCCCGATGGCAGGCCGTTCTGCCTGTGAGCGCTGCGGTGCCTGCTGCGCTGCCTTCCGGGTCGATTTCCATGTGTCGGAAGTGGCATGCGGCGAGGTTCCGGGTGTTCCGGCCGGGTGGGTGGTCCCGGTTACCGGGGCGACGGTGCGCATGTCCGGTACCGATGCGGCTTGCCCGCGGTGTGTCGCACTGGAGGGCCAGGTCGGTGTTGCCGTCCGGTGCACGATCTATGCCGCAAGACCTTCTCCGTGCCGGGAATTCGCGCCGTACGCGCCGATCGGGATCGGCGACGATGCGTGCGATCGTGCGCGTCGACGTCATGGCTTGCCTCCGCTCGAGCGTTTTCCGTAAGGCGTTGAAAACACTCCGCAAGATCCCTCTTGCGTTTATCGTCCAAAGCGCTAAAATCCGCGCGCCGTGATCGATCGGCCGCTCCCACATGCCCCTGACGAAGGGATTGCTGTCCCATGCCGGTGTGCAGCGAAGACGATCTGGCGGTCCTGCCATTTCGGCCGGGCCGGCAACGTCACCCCGTGCGGGAGGCACATGAGCGACCCGAACCCCTGTCTCGACTGCGGAATCTGCTGCACGCATTTCCGCATTTCCTTCTACTGGGCCGAAGCGGACGATGCGCCGGGCGGTTTCGTGCCCGCGCACATGACCGAGAAGCTCAACCATCATCTGCGTTGCATGAAGGGCAGCAACGACGTTCCGCGGCGCTGCTCCGCGCTTCGGGGCGAGCCGGGCGTGGAGGTGTTCTGTACGATCTACGAGCGCCGTCCGACGCCCTGTCGGGAGTTTCCCGTCTACCTGGAAGACGGGATGCCGAACCCGAAGTGCGACGAACTGCGCGCGAAGATCGATCTGCCTCCGCTTGAACCGCTGGAGTTTCCGAGGGCAGCGTGACGAGTACGTCTCGCTATCGCCGGCCGACCTCGGCCAGTAGCTGCAGCGGCCGGATCTGGCGAATGGTGTCGATCTGTTGGGGCCTGCGCACGAACAACGATCCGGCGAAGCCGAGCGCATTGACCGAGATGTCTTCGTAGCGCTCGCGGCTGCGTGGCAGCACCACCATCCAGTCGGCATTGACCAGCAGGTTGTAGGGCGGCATCGGATTGCTGTCGGGCCGGATCCCGACCGCCCGGGCCCCAAGTCCGAAGGCTTGCAGCAGCGTCGTACCATCCATGCCGGGGTCGTGCCCGCCGTGCAGGCGCACGAAACAGTGACGCCAGGGCAAGCCGGAGTGCACGGTCGTCGTCATCGGGGGCAGATCCGGCGGAAGCGCTGCAGTAAACGCGCGGAGATGGACGCTCCCGCCCGATTCCGGCACCCACTGCAGATGCTTGTGGGCCTGGCTTGCACCGGCATCGATGCCGCCATTGTAGAAGCCCAGCCCGCCCAGCGTGCGGAGCGTCGCGGCAAGCGCCTCGAAGTCGGCTGCCCCGAGGGGTACGCGCTGGTCCTCGAATCGGCGCGTGATCAGCAGCAGATGACGCTCGATCACCGGGTACTTGTTGAGGATGGCCAGGTGGTCCTGGCCGACCGATCCGACCGTCAGATCGGTTTCCGGAGGCAGGAAGGGGTTGAAATCCGGATCGCGCCGTCCGGCGGCGGCGACGCGTGCCGAATCCTTCTCCGACAGCGACGAGACCCAGCGTACCAGGAACGGGATGCCTTCGTCGTCGAGGACCGTGCTTTCCGTGCGGATCGTCTGCAGCGCCCCGGAGCGGGTCGCCAGGTCGATGCAGCGGTCGATCGCATCGAGTGTGATGAGCACGTCTTCGGTCATGGGTTCCGGGATGGTGTAGGCTCCGACGGAATTCTAATGTCAGGGAGCGGAACGTGGCGATCGACTTTGCGGTGCGTGGGCATTATGTTCAACTCGACCAGTTGCTGAAGGCGACGGGGTGGGTCGGATCCGGGGGCGAGGCGCACGCGGCGATCGAGTCGGGGAGGGTGCGGGTCGACGGTCGGGTCGAAACGCGCAAGCGTGCCAAGCTTCGCCCGGGGCAAAAGGTCGAGTTCGGCGAACAGTCCATCCGCCTCGTCGGGGGCGGCGGCTGACGAGGGGATGTGCAGCCGGAATCGGTCACTTCCGGCGCGCAACGGCATATCGACTTGATACACTCGAAGCGCAAGTGCATTGCGGCATGAACGAATTTCGAACGTTGATACCTGGCCGATGAAACCGGAAACCGAAAAGCGTGTAAAGCGAACGCCCGGCTACCTCATTGCCGGGGTGCTGACCGTTGCCCCGCTGTGGGTGACGTGGCTGGTGTTCGACTTCGTGTTGACGCGCCTGGCCAAGGTCGGGCAGCCGTGGGTTTCGGCCTTGTCCCGCGCCATGCGCCGAAGCGCGCCCGGGGTGGCAGACTTCCTGCTGCTTCCCGGCTTCCAGGCGGCACTGGGAGTGTTGCTGACGCTCGTCGTGCTCTACCTGATCGGTTGGGTGGCGAGCCGCGTCATCGGCCAGCGGGTGATCCATGCGGTGGAGCAAAGGGTGCTGGACATTCCGCTCGTCGCGGCGATCTACGGGGGCACCAAGCGCTTCCTGGCGGCGATCAAGCAACAGCCGACCGGTGTGCGACGGGTGGTGCTGATCAACTTTCCGTCCGAGCAGATGAAGGCGGTTGGGTTCGTCACCCGCGTCATCAAGGATGCCGAAAGCGGGGAGGATCTGGCAGCAGTCTATGTGCCGACCTCGCCCAACCCGACCTCGGGCTACATCGAGATCGTGCCGGTCGCCAACCTGGTCTCGACCGACTGGTCGATGGACGAAGCGATGAGCTTCGTCATGACCGGCGGGGCGACCTCGCCCGACGAGGTGCGCTTTCGCGCCCCGGCCGGCTCGGGCGATGTGACCGGAGATCGCACGCGGCCGGGGCGGAACGACTAATCAGCCCGTGCCGCCGAGGATTTCGCGCAGCACGTAGGGCAGGATGCCGCCATGGCGGTAGTAGTCGACCTCGATTGCGGTGTCGATCCGGCACAGGACTTCGACGCGACGCTCGCTCCCGTCCCCGCGCCGGATGACCAGGGTCAGGTCCTGCTGCGGCCGCAGTTCGGCGTCGATGCCGAGGATGTCGAAGGTCTCGCTGCCGTCGATCCCGAGCCGCTGCCACGAATCCTCACCTTTGAACTGCAGCGGCAGTACGCCCATGCCGACGAGGTTGGCGCGGTGAATCCGCTCGAAGCTGCGTGCGACGACGGCGCGTACGCCGAGCAGCAGGGTGCCCTTGGCGGCCCAGTCGCGGCTCGATCCGGTGCCGTATTCCTCACCGGCAAAGACGACCGTCGGGATGCCCCGCTCGATGTATGCATTGGCGGCTTCGAAGACGGTGGTCCGCTTGCCGTCGAGCAGCGTGAAGCCACCTTCGACGGGTTTGCCGTCGTTGTCCGGGGGCAGCATCAGGTTCTTCACGCGCACGTTCGCGAAAGTGCCGCGGACCATGATCTCGTGGTTGCCGCGGCGCGAGCCGTAGGAGTTGAAATCCTTGCGTTCGACGCCCCGGGTCTTGAGCCACTGGCCGGCAGGGGTCGTCTCGGCAAAGGATCCCGCCGGTGAAATGTGGTCGGTGGTGACCGAATCCCCGAGCAGCAGGAGCGTTCTTGCGCCGACGATGTCGCCGACCTCTTCGGTCTGCATGTCGAAGCGCTCGAAGAACGGCGGACGTTCGATATAGGTGGATTCGGGCCATTCGTAGACCTGGCCGGTGGTGGCCGGAATCTCGTTCCACAGGTCATGGTCGCGCGTGAAGTCGGCGTACAGGCGACGGAAGGTGGCCGGATCCATCGCGTAGGGCAGGATTGCGTCGATTTCGTCCGAGCTCGGCCAGATGTCCCTCAGGTACACGTGATGGCCATCATGACCCATGCCCAGCGGTTCGGTCGTGAGGTCGATGTTCGCACGCCCGGCGATCGCGAACGCCACCACCAGCGGCGGCGAGGCGAGGAAGTTCGCACGGATGCTCGGATGGATGCGTGCTTCGAAGTTGCGATTGCCCGACAGTACGGCCGCGGCGACGATCCGGTTCTCGGCAATGGTTTCGTTGAACTCCGGGGCGAGATCGCCGGCATTGCCGATGCAGGTCGTGCAGCCGTAGCCCGCCAGTGCGAACCCCAGCCGGGCCAGTGGTTCGAGCAGGCCGGCCTTCTCCAGGTAGTCGGTCACGACGCGTGAGCCGGGCGCGAGCGAGGTCTTGATGTGCCGCTTGACCGAGAGTCCTTTGTCGACCGCCTTCCGTGCCAGCAGCCCGGCTGCGATCAGCACGGCCGGGTTGCTTGTGTTCGTGCACGACGTGATCGCCGCGATAAGGATGTCTCCATGGCCGAGATCGACGCCCGGCAGGCGGGTTGGGAACCGCGTCGCGAGTGCAGCCTCCGGAACGCCGAATCCGTCGTCGACCTCGGGCGTTTCCAGAAGACGGGCGAAGACCTCCTCCATGTCCCGGAGTTCGATACGGTCCTGAGGACGCTTCGGTCCGGCCAGCGAAGGGACGATCGAGATCAGATCGAGGGTGAGCACGCGCGAGTAGTCGATGTCGCCGTGCCCTGGAACGCCGAACAGGCCCTGAGCACGGAAATACGCTTCGAACGCCTCGCATTCGGAGTCGTCGCGCCCGGTGCCGCGCATGTACTCGACCGTCTTCGCATCGACCGGAAAGAAGCCCATCGTGGCCCCGTATTCCGGGGCCATGTTCGCGATCGTCGCCCGATCGGTCACCGACAGGCTGGCGGTTCCCTCGCCGAAGAATTCGACGAACTGGCCGACGACCTTCTCGCGGCGCAGCAGTTCGGTGATGGTCAGGACCAGGTCCGTGGCGGTGATGCCTTCCGGCAGGCTCCCCTTCAGTTCGACGCCGACGACATCCGGCGTGAGCAGATACACGGGCTGGCCCAGCATCGCGGCTTCCGCCTCGATGCCGCCCACGCCCCAGCCGACCACGCCGACGCCGTTGATCATCGTCGTATGCGAATCGGTCCCGACCAGGGTGTCGGGGAAAAAAACGGTGCCGTCGGGCGTCTCCTTATGGCGCACGCCGCGGAAGAGGTATTCGAGGTTGACCTGATGAACGATGCCGATACCCGGCGGCACGACCTTGAACGTGTCGAAGGCCTGCATGCCCCATTTCATGAACTGGTAACGCTCGCGGTTGCGCGCGAACTCGAGTTCCATATTCCGACGCAGCGCCGTCGGCGAGCCGTACTCGTCGACCTGCACGGAATGGTCCACGACCAGATCCACCGGGACAAGGGGTTCGATCTGCTTGGGGTCGCGGCCCATGTCGGCCGCCACGTTTCGCATGGCTGCGAGATCGCACAGCAGGGGGACGCCGGTGAAGTCCTGAAGCACGACGCGGGCGACGACGAAGGGAATCTCTTCGACGCGCGGTGCGTTCGGTTTCCAGCCGGCAAGCCTGCGGACATGCGCCTCGGTGATCTTCTTCCCGTCGCAGTTGCGCAGCACCGATTCCAGGACGATGCGCAGGGACACGGGCAAACGCGAGATCCTGCCCAACCCTGCATCTTCAAGTGCAGGCAGCGCGTAGAGATGTCCGGAGCGGCCGGAAGCCAGCGGGAAGGTCCGGAATGTGTTGAACGGGTCGTTCGCCATGGGGCACCTCCATTTATGCGTCGGACTCGGTGACGGGATGGCCGGTTCCGGGCCGAGGTCGCGACCCGGCGTTTTCGGATGATGCATCTTCCGATCGTGGCCGGGGCCGGGAAGCAGGATCCCGCACCGTCTGCGGACAGTGTAACAAGTCTGAACAAGCGTCTCGCGAGGCCATCCCCTCAGTGGCATTGACTTTCATGGAATCGCATACAAAACAATGCTGTAGAAGAGAGTTTCCATCATGGCATATGTCTTGCAGGGGTGGCGCCAGGGCACGGCACGGTGTCGTGACCAGGTCACGGAAGGGGACATGCGATGAAACGAACTTTGATATCGAGTGCGATTGCGATCGCCTTCGGCCTTGCCGGCCCGGCGCTCGCCAATCCGACCAACAATGCCAACAACGTCGGTGTCAACGGCAATGGCGGCAATGGCGAGAATGGGCCCGCCGTTCTGCAGGTCAACGGCGGCGGGAACAACCACCAGCAGGCGTCGGTGGTGACCAGCATGGGCGGTAATGGAAGCCCGCAGGCTGCCGAGTACTCCACTGCCGAGCAGAACGACTATTCGGATCGCTACAACGACAAGAGCGAGGGCAACAACCGCAACAACACCGGGCGCGCCACCGCTTCCGGTTTCGGAACGGCTGCGGCGAACAACGGCTCGATGGCCACGACCTCGTTCAACGATGCCTTCAACAGTTCGAAGGTGGTTGCCCTGTCGAAGCTCGAAGGGGTGGTGACCCGGATCCAGGTGCATGGACTGGGTAACCAGGCCTGGAACGACGGCAACGCGAATGGTGGCGACGGCGGCAAGGCCTATGGCGGAGACGGCGGAAGCGCCTACGGCGGGTCGGCGTCCGGACAGGGTGGCAACGGCCAGCATGCGCATGGCGGCGACGGCGGCGATGGTGCGGCCGGCGGGCGTGCGAAAGTGGGCGATGCCGCCACCGGAAGCGCCCGGGGTGCGAATGGCGGTGACGGCGGCGATGCGAGCAAGGCGCGCGGCGGCAGTGGTGGTGATGCCCGTGCAAGCGCCGGGGATGCCGACGCGCGCAACAAGGCTGCGGGCGGCGACGCCTATGCGAGCGGTGCGCGTGGCAGTGGCTCGGGCGGTGATGCACGGGCCTCGAGCTCGGCCTATGGCGGCGATGCCGAGGGTGCTGGCGGCGATGCCTGGGCGAGCAACAAGGGTTCGACGGGATCGGCTGAAGCCGAAAGCCGTGCCGGTGGTGCGGAGAGCAGTGGTGACGGTGGCTACGGCGGCGTTGCAACGGCGTCGGCCAAGGGAGCCAATGCCTCTGCCGCCGGATGCTGCGACGAGTCGGACAATGGCGAAGTTGTGCTGCTGCAGACAGGCGGTGGCGCGGCTCAGGCCACTGGCGGCACCAACGAGGCCACCGCGAACGGTGGGGCCGGTGGTGACGGCAATGGTGGCATGCTCGCCGGCGGTCAGTCGGGTGACGCGACGGCCAATGGCGGCGGCAACGACCAGACGGCGACGGCGCAAGGCGGTGCCGGAACGGGCTCGGGCGGCGATGCGACCTCGGCCGGCGCGATGGCCGCCGGTGGCGATGGAAGTGGTACCGGGGGCATGGCGACCGCAGCGGGCGGTAACGGCAGCAGCGGCAATGCGACGGCGGCCGGCGGCGATGCGACGGCAACCGGCGGAACCGGCGGGGATGCCACGAACGTCGCGGGTGACGGCGGTGACGGCGGGACGGCGAGCACCGGTGATGCGACCAATGGCCATGCGAGCGGTGGTGCCGGTGGCGCCGGCGGGGCAGGTGGTGGCGACAATACCGGAGGTGCCGGCGGCGGCGGTGGGACCAACATCGCCGGAAATGCAATCGGTGGGACTGGCCAGGGCGGTGCCGGAGGTGCCGGCGGCGCGGGTGGCAACGTGGTCGTCAATGCCGGGCATTTCAACATGTCCAACACGATCGGTGCCAGCTTCGAGAACGGTGCCGGGATCATCATCAACGCGCAGAACAGCGCGATGGCCTCGATGGTCCAGCAAAGCGCGAATGTCCAGGCGAACCTGAACGTTCGCAGCACCGGTGGGCCGTCGCTGTGAGAAGCGTCATGCGACCCGTTCGTCCGTGCGGGAAGGCCGGCGGGCCCGATCCGGCCGGGCGTTCGGGTCGCAAACGTGGCTTCCGGCCCTTCGGGCCCGTGCTGTTTCAGGTTCGATGCAGCCGTGTATGCCACGTGCAACGACAGGAACACCTTGAATTTCAACGAATTCGTTCCGGTTTGCGGCGGATGGTCGGGAATCGGCGACTGCTTGGTTGTACAGAAACTGAACAACCCGGCCGCGCCGACAGGATCCACCGAACCGTCTCGGATCCGGAATCCTCTGAAATTCAAGGGGTTGTGTTCAATTCAAGGCGTGGCACGGCTCTTGCCAATGTGCCAGCCACGAGGCATGACATGGGGTCATGCCCTGTCCAGGAAGGGGAATCAAGATGAGAAAGACCTTGATTGCAAGTGCGATTGCACTCGCCTTCGGTGTCAGCGGTCACGTGTGGGCCAACCCGCAGAACAACGTGAACGACGTCGCCGGTGACAATAACCAGTCGGCCTCGGCCGAGAACACGATGGGTGGTGATGGGAGTCCTCAGGCCTTCGAGTTCTCGACGGCCGAGCAGAACAACAACTCGGATCAGAACAACGACAAGAGCGCCGGAGATAACCGCGACAACAACGGCAAGGCGATGGCGCGGGACTATGGCACGGCGGCGGCGAACAACGGTTCGACGGCGACGGCGACCTTCACCGATGCGTTCAACTCCACGAAGGTTGTCGCAATGTCCAAGCTTGACGGCTTGGTCACCAAGATCAGTGTTCATGGGCTCGGAAACCAGGCCTGGAACAACGGTGATGCCAACGGCGGCCAGGGCGGCAAGGCTTACGGCGGGGACGGGGGTAGCGCGAGCGGTGGCGATGCCGAAGGAAAAGGCGGAAACGGCGGTCACGCGCATGGCGGTGACGGCGGTGAAGGCGCCCGTGGTGGCAGCGCGAAGGTTGGTGACGCTACCAGCGGCAATGCGAAGGGGGCCACGGGGGGCGATGGTGGCAACGCCAAGAATGCCAAGGCCGGCGCGGGCGGTGACGCGAAGGCGTACGCCGGCGATGCAGATGCCAGCAACAAGGCGTATGGCGGCGATGCCGATGCCAGCGGCGGAAGCGCCAAGGGCTACGGTGGCGATGCGGCGGCCAAGGACCGTGCAGCCGGTGGCGATGCCGCAGGCTACGGCGGCTCCGCCGCGGCTTGGGACAAGGCCAGTGCCGGATCGGCCGATGCGACGAGCAAGGCCGGTGGTGCGGAATCGAGCGGCGATGGCGGATCCGGTGGATCGGCGAGCGCGAGCGCCAAGGGGGCGAATGCGACGGCCGAGGCCTGCTGCGACGATGGCTTCTCCGGCGGAACGGCGACTGCGACCGGTGGCGCCAACACGGCGAGCGCGACGGGCGGCGCCGGTGGCAACGGTGACGGCGGCACGGTGACCGGCGGGACGTCCGGTTCGGCCAGCGCCACGAGCGGCAGCAACACGCAGGCCGCGACGGCGACCGGCGGTGACGGCACCGGAACCGGTGGAGCTGGAACCTCGGGCGGCGCGAACGCGACCGCTGGGGCGGGCACCGGAAGCGGTGGTGACGGAACCGCGACGGCTGGGGCCGGCACCACGGGCGATGCCAACGCGACCGGCGGAACGGCGACGGCCAGTGCCGGAGACGGCGGGATGGCGAGCAATACCGCCGGCAACGGCGGCAATGGCGGAACCGCGACGACGGGTAGTGCCACGAACGGCAACGCCACGGGCGGTGACGGCGGCGCCGGTGGCGCCGGTGGTGGCGGGAACACCGGTGGTGCCGGTGGCGATGGCGGAACCAATACCGCCGGTGCCGCGACCGGCGGCGCCGGGCAGGGTGGAACCGGAGGTGCGGGCGGAGCCGGCGGAAGCATCGCCGTCAATGCCGGACATTTCAACATGTCCAACACGATCTCCGGAAGCTTCACCAATGGCGCCGGCATCATCATCAATGCCCAGAACAGCGGGATTGGTGCGCTGGTTCAGCAAAGCGCCAACGTCCAGGCCAACCTGAACGTACGTTGAGCCCATCGGTAGCGCCGGGAGCCCTGCGGGGCTCCCGGCGCACTGCCCGAATTCGACGAGGAGTCAGGCCATGAGAAACGTTCAGTACCTGCTTGCTCTCGGCGTTGCGCTGATGGTCCTGTGGCTGAGCCCCGGGGCCGTTTCGGCTGAAGACGGGCTTCAGTTGCGTGGCGGGGAGGAGTGGAAACCCGGTTCGGGAACGGCAGGGATGCTGTTCGGCAAGAACGGGGTGGATGAGGCGACGCTCGATGGGCAGCGCGGTGGCGCGGATACCCAGTTGAGCAAGATCCTGGCCAACGGCAAGGTCAGCGAAATCGATGCATCGGACCTCGTGACCGGCAACAACATCGTCTCCGGCGGGGCGTTGTCGGGCGCGACTGGGTTGCCGATACTGATTCAGAACAGCGGCAACGGCGTACTCATCCAGAACGCCGTCATCGTCAATGTCGAGGTTCAGTAAAGGGAGGCGCGAGATGATCTCCCGTGCCTTGTGTGCCGCGGTGGTGATCGCGGCCGGTGTGAACGGGGTGTCCCTTGCCGGGGCACCCCAGATCATCGTGCCGTCCGGGGTCGGCTACACCGTGCCCGTGACCACGATGAAGGGTGCGCGCTTCGTCACCACGATGCAGCAGCAGTACGACTTCAGTTGCGGCTCGGCTGCAGTGGCGACCTTGCTGACGCACCACTACGACTGGAATGTCAGCGAGGCCGACGTATTCACCTACATGTACGAACGAGGGAACCAGTCGAGGATCCAGGTCGAAGGATTCTCGATGCTCGACATGAAGCGGTATCTCGATGCGCATGGCTTCCATTCGGAAGGGATCGAGGCGTCGCTCGATCAGTTGGCCAGCGTGGGGATTCCCGCCATCGCCCTGATCAACGAGAACGGGTACGCACACTTCGTGGTGATCAAAGGGCTGCGCGGCAACCAGATCGTGCTCGGCGATCCGGCGATGGGTACGCGTGTGCTCGAGCGCGAGCAATTCAAACAGTACTGGACCAACGGCATCCTGCTGGTGGTGGGGACCCGGATGGAGTTGGCCCAGTTCAATCGCGAGGAGGACTGGCGGATCCGGCCCAGGGCGCCCATTGGCAAGGGAATCGGCGGAAGTGCGGCCGAGACGCAGTTGCTCCAACGTGGCCCGATGGACTACTGAGGGCATGGCCATGACCCGGAATCGATCGCGAATCGCGCTGGCCGTTACGGGGATGGCCTTCGGGTTCGGTGTCGCCGGGGTCACCGTGCCGATGGAGTCCGGGCCGATCGTCGGCGGGGGCATTTCGTGGACCCTGCTCGGAACGGCGGCGATTCCGGCGCAGGGCGCGAGTCCGTCCGGAACCTCACTGTGTGCGGCACAGCCTCCCGCGGAACTGCTCGCGCTGGCGGTGTGGCCGCTGGATCCCGGGGTCGAGTGTGGCGTGTCGCCGCCCGGGAAGGCCGTGGCCGAGGTGCTCGTGGAGGCAAGCGCACAACAACCGGTCCGCCGCAATCGGACGCGGTTGGCGGCAGCGCGATCGACGAGTATCGGTGAGCGTGCCGACCAGGAAGTATTCGTAAGGGAGTCGGCCGGCGTGGGCCCGATCGAGGTGCCGGTGATCGAGCGAAGCTGGGTGCGTCGCGGCGATTCCGTGGCCGAGGGGCAGGTGCTGGTGCGTGCCGTCCCGGAACCGGAACGGCCGCTGGTCCTGGCGCAGGTGGAAGAGCGCGGCTGGACACGTGACGCATCGGGGCCGGCCGTCGTCGCATGCGGCTCCGATCGGAGCGTGCAGGGCCGTTGTGTCGTGCATCGTGAAGAAGGTCGGCAACTCGCCGTCGATACCGGCGATGCGCACGGCGACGAGGGGTTCGAGGCCTACCCGGACGACGGGCCGCTGGTGATTGCCGGTGCCCGTACGGTCGAAGAGGAACGCATGGACGGCCTGCGTGGAGGGTTCGTGACCCCGCACGGGCTCATGGTCTCCTTCGGGATCGAGCGTGTCGTCTATGTGAATGGCGTGTTGTCGAGCACGACGACGCTCAACGTGACCGAACTGGGCAAGATCGTCGGGGGCGCTGCGGACGTGTCGAAGATGGTGCCGCTCGGGACGACGGTCGGGTTGATCCAGAACGGGCCGAACAACACCTTCGTCGGCGATGTGGTCAGTTCGGGTGCGATCGCGACGGTCATCCAGAACTCGCTGGACAATCAGCAGATCCAGACGGTGACGACGATCAATACCCAGGTCAACAGCCTCGAGATGATGCGTGCGACCCGCTTCGGCGAGTCCCTGCGCGATGCGGCGGTGATCTTCCGATAGGAGGGTGGCCCGCCACCCCCGCGTCACGGTATCCGCTGCGACAAGCTCGTCGCCCGACCGGATTGCGCTCCGCTCGAGGATGCGCACGCCGGTCGGTTTTTTGGGTCGTATTCGGCTACAAGGAGATCGGAACCCGCAGGGTCAGGGTGAGATCCGGCGTGTCGCGGGTGAGGCCGGCGCCGACCGAAAGGTTCAGCGTGCGGCCCGAGTCGAGCCGATACGAGTAGCC
>JBJHDM010000046.1:0-25755 GCA_050486545.1 Rhodocyclaceae bacterium
CCGACATGGCCACCGTCGAGAAGGCATTGAACCGCTACCGCAAGCCCGCCAGCGCGGGGGACAAGGAGGCGAAGCTTCTGGTGAGCGTCCTCGAGAAATGCGCACAGCAACTCGACCAGGCCCGACCAGTCCGGGCGCTGGACCTGTCGAAGGAGGAATGGGGCAATCTCAAGCCCTTCTGCCTGATCACCGCCAAGCCGGTGCTCTATGTCGCCAACGTCAATGAGAGCGGTTTCGAGAACAACCCGCATCTCGACGCGGTGCGGGCGCATGCACACGCGGAGAAGGCCGAAGTGGTCGCCGTCTGTGCGGCCATCGAGGCCGAGATCGCGGAACTCGACGATGCGGACAAGCAGGAGTTTCTCACCGACCTGGGCCTCGATGAACCCGGCTTGCACCGCCTGATCCGGGCGGGTTACCGCCTGCTCGGGCTGCAGACCTATTTCACGGCCGGGGTCAAGGAAGTGCGCGCCTGGACCATCCACATCGGCGACACTGCGCCGCAGGCCGCCGGCGTGATCCACACCGACTTCGAACGCGGCTTCATCCGTGCCCAGACGATCTCGTTCGACGACTTCGTCGCGTATGGCGGCGAACAGGGCGCCAAGGAAGCCGGGAAGATGCGTGCCGAGGGCAAGGAATACGTCGTACGCGACGGCGACGTGATGAACTTCCTGTTCAACGTCTGACCCGTTCCGGCACGGAGGCAGTCACCGCTCGCCTGCAGGCCCCTGTGAGGATGAACGTCACTACCGAACGATACGTCGGCCGTTTCGCCCCCTCCCCGACCGGCCCGTTGCATTTCGGCTCGCTCGTGGCCGCGGCGGGGAGCTATTTCGATGCACGCGCCCACGGCGGGCGCTGGCTGCTGCGTATTGAAGACGTCGATCGACCCCGCACCGTCCCCGGTGCGACCGACCGCATACTGGCCAGCCTGGAACGCCTCGGTTTCGAGTGGGACGGCGAACCGCTGCGACAAAGCGACCGGCAGGCAGCCTACACTGCCGCGCTCGATCGCCTGAGGGGTTCCGGTCAAGTGTTTCCCTGCGGCTGCACACGACGCGAGATCGCCGACTCCGGCCTCGCGCGCGATGGTTCAAGGGTCTATCCGGGCACGTGCAGGAACGGTCTGCCGCCGGGACGCCGGGCGCGTGCCTGGCGGGTGCGGGTCGAGGGGCGGATCACGTTCGACGATGCGGTCCAGGGTCGGCAGAGCGAGGATCTCGAAACGGAACTGGGCGACTTCGTCGTCCTGCGGGCCGACGGGCTGTTCGCCTATCAGCTGGCCGTTGTCGTGGACGATTTCGAGGCCGGTATCACGCATGTCGTCCGCGGTGCCGACCTGCTCGATTCGACCGCCCGCCAGGTCCATCTCCAGCGGTTGCTGGCGTTTCCGACGCCGGCATACGCGCACCTGCCCGTGGCCGTCAACGCGGACGGGGAAAAGCTCTCCAAGCAAACCCGCGCGATGGGCATCGATGCCTGCGATCCGCGCATGGCCCTGCTGGCGGCCCTCGTGTTTCTGGGTCAGAATCCTCCCGGAGAACTGGCGAACGCCTCCCTGGCGGAGATCCACGGCTGGGCCGTCACCCACTGGTCGATGGCCTCGGTACCCACGACCCGGTCCGCCCCGGCCCCCTGGGGATGCTGAACCCGAGGCGGCACCGAACCAATCACGACGATGGAGCTTTCATGATCGACGACATCGACGGACTGCGCAGACTGCTACTCGACACCCGCACGATCGCCGTCGTGGGCCTGTCGGCAAACTGGCACCGCCCGAGCTATTTCGCCGCGAAGTACATGCTCGATCGCGGCTACACCATCATTCCGGTCAACCCGGCCTACCCGGAGATTCTGGGTCAGAAGTGCTACCCGAGCCTGCGCGACATTCCGGTACCGGTCGATCTGGTCGACGTGTTCCGCAAGCCCGAGGAGGTGCTGCCGGTCGTCGACGATGCGATCGCGATCGGCGCCCGTGCGCTGTGGCTGCAGCTCGGCGTCATCAACCCCGAGGCCGTACGCAGGGCCGAGGAGGCCGGACTCAAGGTGGTCATGGACCGTTGTGTGAAGATCGAGTACGCCCGCCTCTTCGGCGGACTGAACTGGGCCGGGGTCAACACGGGCGTGATCTCGGCAAAGCGCCCCGTCCTCCCCGGCACGGGTCGCTGAACCGGATGCCCCCGGCGCGTCAGTGTTTGCCCCGGTAGCCGGCCAGTCCGATCGCCAGTCGGACGAACTGGTAGGCGAACCAGCTCGCCAGCCGGCGAACGGCAGGCTGCCGGTGCCAGTCTTCCTGGCGCAGTTCGGCGGCCCCGACCTCGATCGCCTGCAGGAGGCTGGCATGCAGTTGCCCCGCAAAGCCCTCGTCATCGACGACCACATTGGCCTCACGCGCCATCAACAGACTGAACGGGTCGATGTTGCTCGATCCCACGGTGGCCCAGCGCCGATCGACCACCGCAACCTTGGCATGCAGGTAGCTGCGGTGATATTCGAACAGCCGGATGCCGCGCCCCAGGAAATACGGGTACAGCGCACGGGTCGCGTAAGCGAGCATCGGATGGTCGGTCAAGCCCTGCAGCAACAGGATCACGCGCACGCCCCGCGCCGACGCGACCGTCAACGCCTGACGGAATCTCCGGCCGGGGAAGAAGTACGCGTTGGCGATGATCACTTCCTCCTCGGCACGCTCGATCGCCTCAAGATAGGCCTCCTCGATGTCGCGGCGGTGACGAAGATTGTCCCGGATCAGGAAGGCCGCACGGATCGAACCGGCGCGCGCGGCCTGCACGCGCGCCGGGGAAGGACGCTTCTGGCGCCGCTTCAGGCTCACCCAGGAGACGAGCCACCACAATCGATGAACGCTTTCCGCGATCGGACCAAGCAGCGGCCCTTCGATCCGTACCGCGTAGTCGTACCGTGGAAAATCGGGAATCCCGGGCGTCAGGTCGTCGATGATGTTGATCCCGCCGACAAAGGCCACGGCCCCGTCGATCACGACCACCTTTCGATGAAGTCGCCGCAGTCGATGGCGACGTAATGCCAGCGCCCCGATCTCGCGTCGATAGACCCGGACACTGACGCCGGCGGCCTCGAGGCCAGGCATCATCGTCGCGACGAAGGACCGGGACCCGAAGCCATCGACGAGTACGCGCACCGCCACCCCACGTGCGGCCGCACGACCCAGCGCATCGGCAATGCGCCGGCCAGTCGCATCGCATTCGAAGATGTAGGTTTCGAGATGGATCTCCGCCGTCGCGCGATCGATCGCCGCCTCGAGTGCCGGAAAGTAGTCCGCCCCCGTTTCCAGCAACTGGATCGCGTTTCCGTCGACGAACATGGCTAGACACCCACCTCCAGCTCTGCGGTCAGCGCCGCATGGTCGGAGATGCGCGACCAGGGCGGTCCGCAGTGAACGGAAGCGTTGTGAATGCGGAATCCACGCACGTAGATGCGGTCGAGGCGAAGCATGGGCAATCGGCTCGGATAGCTTCGCGCCGGCCGCCCGCTCCCGGTATGAAACGCCTCGACGAGACCGAGCCGGCTGGCCAGCAGATCCTCGGCACGATTGCGCCAGTCGTTGAAATCGCCCGCGATGATCAGCGGTGCCCCGTCGGGGGCGAGCTGTTCCATACGCTCGCACAGCGCCTCCATCTGGCGCCGACGGCTCCCGGCCATCAGGCCGAGATGGACGCACACGCAATGGATCGGTCCGTCGATCCCCGGCACCCCCAGTTCGCAATGCAGCAGTCCCCGGCGCTCGAAGCGGTGATCGGAGACGTCCTGGTTGTGCTCGGAGAGGATGGCATAGCGGCTCAGAATCGCATTGCCGTGATGCCCGTGGTCATAAATCGCATTCTTCCCGTAAGCCGTCTGGTGCCAGACCTCGTGGGCGAGGAACTCGTGCTGCGGATTCAACGGCCAGTCCGGGTGGGTGATTTCGTGCCGGATGTGCATGCCCAGCACTTCCTGCAGGAATACCACGTCCACATCGAGGCTACGCAAGCGATCGCGCAGCTCATGAATCACCATGCGGCGGTTGAAATGCGAGAATCCCTTGTGAATGTTGTACGTGCAGATCCTGAGTTTCATTCGGTCCCTTCAGACGGGGCGACCCCCGATGACTCGCCGGTATAATGAACACTCCGACTTCCTTCATATATACCAAATCCCGATGGACAGAATGCGGGTCATTTACCGGGTGGCCTCCAGTGCCGGCGAGATCGAGGCCCGCGCCCGATCCATCGCGGTCGAACAGAGCGTCGAGATGCCCCCTCACGCGCTGCGCAGTCCGCGCGTGTCCGAGCAGGTGCTGGGGCGGGTCGAGGACATCGCGCCCGACGGGCCGCAGCACTATCGCGTCGGCATTGGCCTGGCGATGGAGACGACGGGGTTCGAAGCCGGACAGCTGATGAACATGTTGTTCGGCAACAGTTCCCTTCATCCCGACCTGGAGCTCGTCGACGTGGACTTCCCGTCGGCCGCGGCAGAGCGATTTGGCGGCCCGCGCTTCGGAGTCGACGGTCTGCGCCGGCTCACCGGCGCCACGAACCGCCCGCTGACCTGCACGGCTCTCAAGCCTCAGGGCAGTACCATCGCGGAACTGACGGCACTCGCGAGTACGTTCGCACATGCCGGCATCGACGTAATCAAGGACGATCATGGGCTCGCCGACCAGCATTCGGCCCCGTTCGAAGCCCGGGTGCATGCGATTCAGGAGGCGGTCTCACGTGCGAACCGGGCCACCGGCGGACGCACCCTCTACGCCCCCAGCCTGACCGGAGGACCGCAGCGGCAGCTCACCCAACTGCGCTGCGCTCACGAGGCGAAGGTGGGTGCCATCCTGATCGCACCGATGGTGTCGGGGCTCGGCGCATTGCAGGAGTTCGCCGACGGACGCCTGCCCATTCTCGCCCACCCCGCATTGGCTGGATCGGGTCGGATCGCCCAGCCGCTGCTGCTCGGAAAACTGTTCCGATTGGTAGGCGCCGACGCCGTCATCTACCCGAATCACGGCGGACGCTTCAGTTTCGGCCCGGCACTGTGCCGGACCGTTGCAGCGACGCTGCGCGAACCCTTGTACAGGCTCGCTCCGGCCCTGCCGGTACCCGCCGGCGGCATGCACCCGGACCGGGTCGAGGAACTGGTGGATTTCTATGGCCGCGACGTGATGCTGCTGATCGGCGGCGCGCTGCTCGAGGCCGAGGACGTCGCCGCAGCGTCCCGGGCGTTCGTCGAGCGGGTCGCCCGCACGGCGGTGCACGCATGAGCGCCCCCTCACGCTTTCGCAAGGCCGCACCCGACTTCCGCTGGGAGGACGTCGAACTGCTGGCCTACAAGCCCGAAGGTTCCGCGCCGTTTCGCGACATCACGCGGCAGACCCTGTTCCACACCGAAAGCTTGCGATGCGAGCTGCGCTATTTCGAGATCGGTCCGGGGGGGCACTCGACGCTGGAGCGCCACGAACACGAACATGCGGTGATGATCCTGAACGGCCGCGGTGCCTGTCTGGTCGGGAACGAAGTCCGCGCCGTGGCACAGCACGACCTGATTGCGATTCCGCCCCGGACCTGGCATCAGTTCCGGGCAAGCGAAGGCGGGCGACTGGGATTCCTGTGCATGGTGAACGTCGAACGCGACCGTCCGTACCTGCCCGACGCCCAGGATCTGGAAGCCCTGCGGCGCGACCCCGTCGTGGCCGCGTTCATCCGTCCCTGAATCGGCTCGCGGTCAGGACACTGCCAGCATCCGGTCGAGCGCGACTCTCGCCAGTTCGGCCTCGTGCTCGGGGACCGTAATGCGATTGACGACCTTGCCCTCGACAAGATTTTCCAACGTCCAGGCCAGGTGCTGGGGGTCGATGCGCTGCATGGTGGAACACATGCAGACGTTCGGCGCCATGAACTGCACGATCTTGCCTTCCGGCTTGACCTCCTCCGCAAGCCGGTCGACGAGGTTCAGTTCGGTACCGACCAGCCAGCGCGTGTTCGGAGCGCCAGCCTTGATCGTGCGGATGATGAATTCGGTCGAGCCGACGTAGTCGGAATTCCGGCAGACGTCGAGATTGCTCTCCGGGTGGGAGATCACCAGCCCGTCCGGGTACTGCATGCGCCAGCGCCGAATATGGCTTTCCTGGAACATCTGGTGCACGGAGCAGTGCCCCTTCCAGAGCAGGACCTTCGCCTTGCGGATCTGTTCCGGCGTCAGGCCACCGTACTCCAGGTCCGGATCCCACACGAGCATCTCCTCCAGATCGATGCCCTTCTTGAAACCGGTCCACCGCCCCAGATGCTGATCCGGGAAGAACAGGACCTTCTCCCTTTGAGAAAAGGCCCAGTCGAGAATGGTCGGCGCGTTCGTCGAGGTGCACACGATCCCGCCGTGCTCGCCACAGAAGGCCTTGAGATCGGCCGCGGAGTTGATGTAGGTCACCGGAGTGATCCGTTCGTCGGGGCGATCGAGCACTTCCGCCAGTTCGCGCCAGCAACGCTCGACCTTGGCGAGGTTCGCCATGTCGGCCATCGAGCAGCCCGCGGCAAGGTCCGGAAGGATGGCGATCTGATGCGGCTGCGACAGGATGTCGGCCACCTCGGCCATGAAATGCACCCCGCAGAACACGATGTACTCGGCGTCGGCCTCGGAGGCCAGACGCGCGAGCTTGAGCGAATCCCCGGTGAGGTCGGCATGCCGATAGACGTCGGCCCGCTGGTAGTGGTGGCACAGCAGCACGGCCTTGTCGCCCAGGCGTGCGCGAGCGGCCCGGATACGCTCCTGCGCGTCGGCATCGGACAAGGTGTTGAAACGATCGAAACTGATGGGCGAAACTTGCATTCTGGCGACTCTCTTTCGGAACGACTGACTACTGACAATCGGACCGCCGTCCGGCCCGAACGTTTCGGACTAGCCCTGCTGCCACGGCAGGCCGGCACGCCTCCAACCACCGACATGGTTGCGCTGCCCGCGCGCGTCCTTGTCACCCTCGAAGCCTTCGAGCACGTTGTACGACTCGAGATAGCCCATTTCCGTGGCGATGCGCGCGGCCTTGTCGGAACGATTGCCGGAACGGCAGATGAACAACACGAGGGATTCCGGATCGACCTCCCGCTTCAACTGCGCCGGAAACGAGGGATTGACCTTCAATCCGGGGTAGAACTGCCACTCGATCTCGACAGCTCCCGGGATACGTCCCACCCAGTCCCACTCCGCACGCGTACGCACGTCGACCAGCCGGGCACCGGGCGCGAGCTGCCAGACATCGAAGGCCTCGCTCGGCGTCAGTGCGCCCGCGTAGGGCAGATCCATCTGTTGCGCACGTTCGCGCGCCAGCGTGAGCAGGTCGGTCAATTTGCCCATAACGGCAAGGGTCCGGATAGAATCGTCGGGTCTCGAAGTATACATCCAAGCCGAGCCCATGAACGCCCCGACTCACCCCTCCCCCCAACTTCCGGCGGACTCGGCCCGCTCCCGCGGCATCCAGCGCACCACCTTCGTGGCGATATTCACCAACGGCACGCTCGCCATCGGGCAGCTCGTCGTCGGGCTGCTCGCCAACGCATTCAGCCTCGTGGCCGATGCCGTCCACACGCTCTCGGATCTGTTCACGGACGTCCTCGTCCTGTTGGCCGGCCGCCATGGTGGGGATCCGGCCGACCGCGATCACCCCTACGGGCACGAGCGCATCGAAACCGTCGCCACCTTGCTGCTCAGTGCCGTACTGGTCGCCGTCGGGCTGATGTTCCTGTGGAGTTCGGGCGTGCGTCTGCAGAACATGGAGGCACTGCCCCCGCTGCATCATGCGGCGATCTACATGGCGATCGCCACCCTCTTCGCCAAGGAGGCCCTGTTCCGCTACACCCTGGCCGCGAGCAAGCGCCTGAACGCCCCCGTGCTCGAAGCCAACGCCTGGCACGCCCGTTCGGACGCGGCTTCTTCGCTCGTGGTCGCCGCGGGCATTGGTGGCAGTCTGGCCGGCTACCCGTTTCTCGAGCCGTTGGCCGCGGCAGTGGTCGGATTCCTGATCGCCCACATGGGCGTCCGCCTGGGCTGGAAAGCCGTGCGCGAACTCATCGACACGGGCTTGCCCGAGGACGAGGTCGCGCGGCTACGATCCACGATTCGAGGAACACCCGGGGTCGTCGACCTCCACGAACTGCGCACGCGCCGCATGGCCGACCGGGTCCTGTGCGACACGCACGTACTCGTCGACCCGCGCATCACCGTCTCCGAGGGGCACCGGATCTCCGACGCGGTCTACTTCCGCATCCGCGACGCGCACCCCGAGGTGCGCGACGTGCTGGTCCACATCGATGCGGAAGACGATGGAGCGCTTCAGGGCGCCCCTTCGGGACCGCTCCCCGAGCGCGACGAGGTCGTCACGACGATCCGAAGCCTGCTCGACGACGACTCGATCGATCCGATCCGGATCCACATTCACTATCTTGGCTACCGCATCGAAGCCGAAGTGGTCCTCGATCCGGCCGCCTGGGGTCGAATCGAGCCCGACGCACTGAAACAACGCGTCTCGGAACTGCTCGCATCACGGCCCGAATACCGGGCAGTCACCTTTTGCGTGCAGGCCGCACCATGATGATGCACACTTGCGCAAAACCGCATTCATTTGGTGCATCGACAAGTGTCCTGCAGCACGGGAGACGACCGCAGCGCCCCCCGAGCCCGGTTCGCCGCGCGGCCCGACCTGCGGTGTGCTCATACAGGAGCCACCTCATCCCGTAAGGACCGCCTCGACGACCGCACCTCGAACCAGAAGACAGGTCTGGCACGATTGGTGCTAAACCCCCGATAGCGGCAATGCCGACGGTAACCCTATCGCCTCATTTCATCAGGAGTGGATATGAACGCACAAGAAGTCATGAAAATGATCCAGGAGAACGAAGTCCGCTTCGTCGACCTGCGATTCACCGACACGCGGGGCAAGGAGCAGCACGTCGGCCTGCCGGTCTCGGCATTCGAAGAAGAGCATTTCGAGCACGGACACCCGTTCGACGGATCTTCGATCGCCGGCTGGAAGGGCATCCAGGCTTCGGACATGATCCTGATGCCGGAGGCAGGTTCCGCGTACATCGATCCCTTTTACGACGAAACGACGCTGGTACTGACCTGCGACGTCATCGAACCATCCGACGGCAAGGGCTACGACCGCGACCCGCGCTCGATCGCCAAGCGCGCCGAAGCCTATCTGAAGAGCACCGGCGTCGGCGATACGGTGTATTTCGGTCCGGAACCCGAGTTCTTCATCTTCGACTCGGTCGAATGGTCCATCGACATGTCGGGCGTCTATAGCAAGATCATTTCCGAGGAAGCGGCCTGGTCGACCGCCGACAAGTTCGAAGGCGGCAACATGGGCCATCGCCCGCGCATCAAGGGCGGCTACTTCCCCGTTCCACCGGTCGACTCGCTCAACGACATTCGCGCTGCGATGGTGCTCGCCCTCGAGTCCTGCGGCGTACCGGTCGAAGTGCATCACCACGAGGTCGCCAATGCCGGCCAGTGCGAAATCGGCACCAAGTTCAACACGCTGACCAAGCGCGCGGACTGGACCCAGTTGCTCAAGTACATCGTGCACAACGTGGCACACCAGTACGGCAAGACGGCGACCTTCATGCCCAAGCCCATCGTCGGCGACAACGGTTCCGGCATGCACGTCCACCAGTCGATCTGGAAGGACGGCCAGAACCTGTTCGCAGGCAACGGCTATGCCGGCCTGTCCGAGACCGCGCTGTACTACATCGGCGGCATCATCAAGCACGCACGCGCGCTCAACGCGATCACCAACCCGAGCACGAACTCGTACAAGCGCCTGGTGCCGCACTACGAGGCACCGACCAAGCTCGCGTACTCGGCCCGAAACCGTTCGGCCTCGATCCGGATCCCCTACGTCGCAAACCCGAAGGGACGCCGCATCGAGTCTCGCTTCCCGGATCCGATGGCCAACCCGTATCTGTGCTTCGCTGCACTGATGATGGCGGGTCTGGACGGCATCCAGAACAAGATCCATCCGGGCGACCCGGCCGACAAGAACCTGTACGACCTGCCGCCGGAAGAGGATGCGAAGATCCCGACCGTGTGCACGAGCCTGGATCAGGCACTCGAGGCGCTCGATGCCGACCGCGAGTTCCTCACGCGCGGCGGCGTGTTCTCCAACGATTTCCTCGACGCCTACATCGAGCTGAAGATGGAAGAAGTCAACCGCTTGCGCATGACCACGCATCCTGTCGAATTCGACCTCTATTACAGCCTGTAAACGTTCAGGGAGCTGAAACGTTAATTAAGGGACGGGCATTGCCCGTCCCTTTTTTATCGGGTCTAATCGACGGGAAACGCATTCTTGCACCGGTACGGACCCCAGCCCGGAAACGTGGAAAACATGTCGCTCGCTCGCTCATTGCTGCCAGTACTGCTCATGACGTTCGCCTCGGTCGCACATGCCACCGTCTACAAGTGCATCGATGCCGATGGCAGGGTGACCTATACGAACGACCGCAGCGCCGGACGGGACTGCACCCCGCTGAATCCGGATCTGCCGGTTTCGTCGATTCCTTCGCCGACACGCGCACCGGCGGCGCAGCCCCCAGCGGCTTCTCCGTCGCCCGCGTTTCCGCGGGTCAGCCCCGACGCACAGCGCAGCCGGGACGACGCACGCCGGCAGATCCTTGATACCGAACTGAAGGCGGAGGAAGAAGCCCTGGCCGAAGCCAAGGCAGCGCTGGCGGAGCAGGAGTCGATCCGGCTCGGCAGCGAACGCAACTATCAACGCGTGCTCGATCGCCTGCAGCCGTTCAAGGATCAGGTGGAACTGCACGAACGCAACATCGAGGCCCTGCGCCGGGAGATTCGCGGCCTGAGATGATCCGTCCTGGAGCATTGCGGCCGACGTGGATCGTTTCCACTGGCGCCGTCAGAATCCAGGCTTTGGCGTGAATATTGCTTGGCGTCTGTGGTAATCGGCACCGTGCGCCCCTCCTCGCGCACGGCGACAGGAGCAGGAACAAGGCCAACCACTCGGCGCGAGAGCATGCCCACGCATCCACAGTCCACGACCACCAGCAGCCCCTTCGCAGGTCTCGACCTGCTCTCATCCGCCGTCGTCCTGACGGACGAAAAGCTCGTCGTACGCTACATGAACGCCGGCGCGGAGAATCTCTTCGCGATCAGTCGGCGCAAGGTGCTCGGTACGCCGCTGACCCGGGTGCTGGGACGAAGCCACGGCCTCGAGACGGCACTGGAAAACGCATTGCGCACGAACTGGAGCTATACGGGCCAGGACCTGAAGATCCAGCGCCCCGGATTCAAGCCACTGCACCTCGACTGCACCGTCAGCCCGGCCGAAGCGACCGGAGTCCGGCTGCTGCTCGAGTTCCGACCGATCGACGCGCAGCTTCGCGTGGCACGCGAAGAACAGTTGCTGCAACAGCAACAGGCCAACCGCGAACTCATCCGCAATCTCGCGCACGAGATCAAGAATCCACTCGGCGGGATTCGCGGCTCGGCACAATTGCTCGAGCATGAACTCACCGATCCGCAACTGCGCGAATATACCGAAGTGATCATCGCGGAGGCGGATCGGCTTCAGAACCTGATGAACCAGTTGCTCAGCGCGCACTGCATGATGCGCCCAGGCCTGATCAACATCCATGACATCCTCGAGCGCGTGCGCAAGCTCGTACTGGCCGAGTTTCCGGAGGTCTCGGTGCAGCGCGACTACGACACCAGCCTGCCCGAATTGACGGCCGATCGCGAGCAACTGATCCAGGCAGTACTCAACATCGCCCGCAATGCCGCCCAGGCCATGAACGGAGAAGGGCAGATCACGCTGCGCACGCGCGCCGCCCGCCAGGTGACCCTGGCGAAACGGCGATTCAAACTGGCATTGGAATTGCAAGTGATCGACAACGGCCCCGGCATTCCGGAGGAGATCCGCGACAAGATCTTCTACCCGCTGATTTCCGGGCGCGAAGGCGGGAGCGGACTGGGGCTTTCCCTGGCCCAGAGCTTCGTGGAGCAGCATCAGGGGATGATCGACGTGGAAAGCCGCAGCGGGCACACCTGCTTCACGATCCGGCTACCGATTTCCGAACGTGCCTAGTCCTGTTGGCAACGGCTACGCACCAGAATAGTGCATTGACCATGAATGAAACCGTCTGGATCGTTGATGATGACCGCTCCATCCGCTGGGTCCTCGAAAAGGCCCTGAGTCGGGAGGACATCCCGCACGAGAGCTTCGCGACCGCCAGCGAGGCGCTCGAAGCGCTGGAGGCGTCCGGAACCCCGCCCGGCGTGCTGCTTTCGGACATCCGGATGCCCGGCGAATCCGGCCTCGACCTGCTCAGGAAGGTCAAGGAGAACCACCCGGCCGTACCGGTGATCATCATGACCGCCTATTCGGATCTGGACAGCGCGGTCTCCGCCTTCCAGGGGGGCGCTTTCGAATACCTTCCGAAGCCCTTCGACGTCGATCAGGCCGTCGACCTCGTGCGGCGTGCGATCGAGCAGATGCGGCACCAGGAAGGTGCGCAGACCGAGGTATCCGTTGCCCCCGAGATCCTGGGACAGGCCGCATCCATGCAGGAGGTGTTCCGGGCGATCGGCCGCCTTTCGCATTCCCATGCGACCGTCCTCATCAACGGCGAGTCCGGAACGGGCAAGGAGCTCGTCGCCCGGGCCTTGCACCGGCACAGCCCACGCCGCGACGCACCGTTCGTCGCGATCAACACGGCCGCCATCCCTCGCGACCTGCTCGAATCCGAGCTGTTCGGCCATGAACGGGGCGCATTCACCGGAGCGGCCGCCCAGCGTCGCGGGCGTTTCGAACAGGCCGAGAACGGCACCCTGTTCCTGGACGAAATCGGCGACATGCCGGCAGAGCTGCAGACGCGCCTGCTGCGCGTGCTGTCCGACGGGCACTTCTACCGCGTCGGAGGCCAGCAACCCATCCGCGCCAACGTGCGCGTCATCGCCGCCACCCATCAGGATCTCGATGAGCGTGTCCGCCAGGGGCTGTTTCGAGAGGACCTGTTTCATCGGCTCAACGTTATCCGCCTTCGCATTCCGCCCTTGCGCGAGCGCCGCGAGGACATCCCCATCCTGGTGCGCCATTTCCTCCAGACCAGCGCACAGGAACTGGGCGTGGAACCCAAGCGCATCTCGGAATCGGCCCTGCGCTTCCTGCAGACCCAATCGTTTCCCGGAAACGTGCGGCAACTCGAGAATCTCTGCCATTGGCTCACCGTCATGGCGCCGGGGCAGGTCATCGATGAAGGCGACTTGCCACCCGAGTTTCGCGGCCAGCCTGCCGGAGGAAGCCCTGGAGGATGGGCCGACAGCCTGGGGGCCGAGGCCGACCGCCTGATCGCTTCCGATCCGGGGCACGTGTTCGAGCAGCTGACCCACGAGTTCGAGCGCACCCTGATCAGGCGTGCACTGTGCACGACCGGAGGACGCCGCATCGAGGCCGCGCATTTGCTCGGAATCGGGCGGAATACGATCACCCGCAAGATCCACGAACTGGGCCTCGACGACAACGGCCGCAGCGCCGGCGGAGAGGCGGCCGGAGACGAATGACCGATCCGATCCTCGGCGTACGGTGCCGAACGTGTGACGCCGGGGTGTCCGCCCTCCGTCACGCCGACACGCACGCCTCAGTGAGCGATCGCGCGCTGGATCCGGGATAATGGGCGTCTACCGAGACCTCATGGATCGACCCACTTGTCCATCCCGCCCTCCTTCGTGCCACTCGATGCCGACCGGGTCCGCCTGGAACTGGGCTGGCTTGCGTCGCACTTCGCAATCGCGGTCGAGTCCGAATGCACCTCGACCAACACCCGGATCACCGATGCCCCCCCCACGGACGACGGCCGGATTCACGTTCTCGCCGCCGAGCGCCAGACCGCCGGACGCGGCCGCCGAGGCCGGCAATGGCTGTCCTGGACGGGCTCCAGCCTGAGCTTTTCGGTTCTGTGGCGCTTCGTCCCCGGCGCACCGGTTCCCGCGGGCCTGTCGCTCGTTGCCGGACTGGCCGTGGCACGTGCGCTGGAAAACCTGGGCGTGGGCGGAGTACAGCTCAAATGGCCCAACGATGTGCTGGTGATGGGCGCCAAGATCGCCGGAATCCTCGTGGAGCTCGTACCTGGACGGGGGCGGACTCCCGCTGCGGTGATCGGGATCGGCATGAACGTACGGCTGCCCCCGGATGCATCCATCCCGAACCAGGAAAGGGTCACCTGTCTGGCCGATCATCTGCACGATCCACCGGACCGCAACCGCCTTCTGGCCCGCTTGCTGATCGAACTGCATACCCTGTTCGAAAGCTATGCTTCAGCCGGGTTTCCAGCACTTCGCAATGCCTGGGAACAGCGCAACGCCCATGCGAACCTGCCCGTTCGGATCACCGACGACACGACGGAGCAGTACGGCACGTGCTGCGGCGTCGCCGAGGACGGTGCGTTGCTGCTGCGAACCGAAACCGGGACCGTCCGCATCCTGTCGGGCGAGGTTTCCCTGAGGGCCTGCTGATGTTTCTTCTTCTCGACGCAGGAAACACCCGCGTCAAGTGGGCCATCGTCGAAGCTGGTCAATGGATCGCCGACGGAGCGCTCACCCATGACGCAATCGGGGAGCTGGCCCGGATCGCCACCGCTCATGGCGCGATCTCCCGCGTGGTGGGTGCGAACGTGGCCGGTGAGCGTATCGCTGGCGCCATCGCCGAAGCCCTCGCCTCTCACGCCCCGGGTCCGGAATGGCTGCAGGCCACCCGCCAGCAGTGCGGGGTTCACAACAGCTACGATAGCCCCTCGCAACTCGGCGCAGACCGCTGGGCAGCCCTGATCGGCGCCCGTGCGATCCACCCCGGAGACTGTCTCGTGGTCATGGCCGGAACGGCGACGACCATCGACACCCTCGGCGCCGACGGCCAATTTCGGGGAGGCGTCATCCTGCCGGGTCTTGCGCTCATGCGCGAGTCGCTCTCGCGCAACACCGCCCAGCTCCCGCTCGCGGAGGGTCAGTTCTCCGACTGGCCGCGCTGCACCGCCGATGCGATCGTGTCCGGTTGTCTCGCGGCCCAGACGGGCGCGATCGAGCGCCTGTTCGGCCGGATCGCCGAACACCCCGACGCGCGATGCCTGCTGAGCGGCGGAACCGCCGAGACCCTCGAGATGCACCTGGGCATTCCGTTCACCCGGATCGAAAATCTCGTGCTGAAAGGGCTTGCAGTCATCGCGGGCGTCCCGCCCGCTGCAATTGCCGCAAATTCCGGAGCAATCCGGTAAGCTTCATGCCATGCCGGTACTACGCCTGCTTCTCATCGTCCTGATCCTGCTCAACCTGCTCGCGATCGCCGCGATCCAGGGTTGGCTGGGATCGGCTCCGCCGCGCGGCGAGCCGGAGCGGCTGACCAACCAGATCAATCCGGAACTGATCGTGCTGCGTCCACCCGAGCTGCCGGAGCCCGTCTCACGCCGCGCTGCCCAGACGCAGCCCCGCCCCGCAGAGACCGCACCGCCGGCCCGTGTACCGGAACGTCCGCCCCGGGAACCCGCACCCGTTCCGGCAGCAGACGTCCAGGCCGCCAAAGCGTCCGCCTGCGTCGCATTTTCCGGTCTGACCGAGAGCCAGGCGCGCCGGATCGAGCAGGCCGGCACCGCAGTGCTGCACGTCTCGGTCACGATGGTCGATCCGCCCAGTGCCTGGTGGGTTCGAATTCCGCCGCTCGCCGACCGGCAGGCTGCCGAGCACAGAGTCGGGGAGTTGCGCAGTCTTGGCGTCAGTGACCTGTTCATCGTCCGGGATCCCGGCCCCAACGAGAACGCGATCTCGCTGGGGCTGTTCCGGACCGAAGCGAGTGCCCGCCAGCATCTTGCGGATCTCGAAGCACGACGTGTGCGAGGTGCCGAGATCGCCGCACGCAGTCCGGCAGTCTATCGGATCGACGCGACGGGGCCGGAGTCGGCGCTCGCTTCCCTCTCCGAACGGGTCGCATCCGAATTCCCGGACGCCACCCGCGTGGACTGCACGCCATGACGGCCCCCCACCGCTTCGTCGTCGGCCTGACCGGGGGAATCGGCAGCGGCAAGAGCGCCGTGACCGACCGCTTTGCCGAACGAGGCGTGACGGTCGTCGATACCGACCTCATCGCACACCAGCTCACCGCGGCAGGCGGCGCGGCCATCCCGGCGATACGCTCCGCTTTCGGGGCAGGGGTCATCGATCCGACCGGCGCCCTGGACCGCAAGGCCATGCGCGACCTCGCCTTTTCAGATCCCGAGGCCCGTCGCCGGCTCGAAGCGATCCTGCACCCGATGATCCGCGCCGAGAGCGAACGCCAATGTGCCGAAGCGGCCTCTCCCTACGTGATCCTCGCCGTTCCCTTGCTGGTCGAATCGGGGACCTACCGCGAGCGCTGCGACCGGATCTGCGTCGTCGATTGCCGGGTCGAGACCCAGGTCGCCCGCGTTCGGGCACGCAACGGCCTCGAGGAGAGTCAGATCCGCGCAATCATCGCCGCCCAGGCCAGCCGGGAGGACCGGCTCGCCGCCGCCGACGACGTGATCGACAACGAGGGCACGCTCAATGCCCTTGACACACGCATCGCCGACCTACATGCCGACTATCTGCTCATCGCCGGGGCGGGGAACTGACACGTAAGTCGTAGCACGAAGCGCCCGGGATCAGATCTTTCACGCGCATTGCCCTATGCTATCATCGGCTGCAAAATCACAACGCCCGCCGGGCCCTGCGGTCCCTTTCAGGCGGACGAAGCGGGAGACTCTCTTGGGCACGACGCGGTGATCAGCTACGAATATCCTCTCAACGAGCGCATCCGCACACTGTTGCGTCTCGAGGATCTCTACCGCAAGCTGGCCCACTTCTGTCGCGGCGAAGCGCCACAGGACCATCATGTCGCGCTTCTTACCCTGTTCGAGATCCTCGAGGTCGCGGGTCGTGCCGATCTGAAGGTCGACCTCATGCAGGAGCTCGAGCGGCAGCGGCAGATCCTGATGAGCTTCCGCAACAATCCGGAGATCTCGGAAGAGGCCCTTTCCGGCGCCCTGTACGAGATCGAGCAGGCTTCGTCGTCGCTGCTCGCGATGGCCGGAAAGATCGGCCAGTACCTGCGGGAGAACGAGTGGTTGATGGCCATTCGCAGCCGGGCCGGTATCCCGGGTGGGGTGTGCGAGTTCGACCTGCCTTCCTATCACTTCTGGCTCAACCGTGACGCCAACGCCCGCCGGCACGACCTGGAAGGGTGGATCCAGCCGATGATCCCGATCCGGGACGGACTGGCCATCGTGCTCCGGTTGCTGCGTGCAAGCGGTCACCCCGAAACGCAACAGGCCGTCCACGGAACCTACCAGTTGACGATGAGCGGGCGCAGCGCGCAGATGCTGCGGATTCGTCTCGCCCCCAGCGAACCCGTGATCCCGGAGATCAGCGCCAACAAGTACGCGCTGAACATTCGCTTCATGCTTCCCGAGACGATCACGCGCCCGAAACTCGTCGAGCGCACCGTCGCGTTCGAACTCACGTTCTGCAGCCTGTAGGCGGACTAGCACGTGGCCAAGGCGAGATTCGTGAAGTGCCCGCAATGCGGAAAGCCGGTCGAATGGACCACGGACAGCCGCTGGCGTCCATTCTGCTCCGCCCGCTGCAAACAGATCGACCTGGGTGCGTGGTCTTCGGACAGTTACCGGATCCCGGACGCCACGCCTCCCGACCCGGACGCGACCGACGCCGCGGACAAGTCCTGAGCCTCCGCCCAGGCCGTACGAATCGCCGCGATCCCGTGCGCTCCGGCCTGCCGTGCAGCCTCCATATCGCGCGGCCCCAGCCCACCCAGCGCGAACACGGCCATCGGTAAGGCACGGGCCAGTTCGGTGAACGCCGACCACCCGAGACCCTCGCGATCCGGATGCGACGGCGTGGGGCAGACCGCGCCGAGCAGGGCATAGTCCAGATCCAGCGATGCGGCACGCTCCAACTCGGCCCGGTCATGGCACGAAGCACCGACCCATTCGAAATCAGGGCGTCGGGACGCGGCCCGGAGCGCCGTCCCGGTCAAGTGCACGCCATCGGCACCGACACGATTCGCCAGGTCGAGGTCGTCGCTCACAATGACCAACGCACCGGCATCACGCGCGCGGGCCATGACTTCCCGGGAAAACGATTCCAGTGCAGCCGGGGGCATCGACGGCTCGCGGATCCGGATCAGGCGCAGGCCGCGTGCGAGCGCGCCCTCGACCGACTCGAGTTGCGCCGCGACGCCGACCGATGCTGCATGGGTAATCCCCATGGACCTCGGCAGTCGCAAGATCTTGAGGATCGGACCGTTGGCCGGCAGCATCGGCTTCACCTCGGGCGCACCGACACGCTCCCACGACAAGGCGCTGTGGACCCGGTCATGGATCTCTCCGCTCCAGGCCGGCACTTCGAAGAAATTCAAGCGGACACTGGCATGCTCATAGACGTGTTCGCGCACCAGCCAGGGATAGAGGCGCTCGACGCGGATCCCGAGTTCCTCATCCAATTCTCGCACCAGCGCATCGGCAGGGCGCTCCCCCGCCTCCACCTTGCCGCCGGGAAACTCCCAGTAGCCGGGATAGAACGTCCCTTCCGCCCGACGACCCAGCAGAAACCGGCCATCCGCTCGGATGATCACCCCAGCGGCCACTTCGACCCACTTCACGCCCATCGGCTCAACGCTCCCCTGCCCGCCCCGCATAATCCCTGGCGAACTGCCAGGCGACACGTCCCGAACGCGAACCGCGCGACAGGGCCCACTGCAGCGCCTCCTGCCGGCACGTGTCGATCGCCTGCGGGCCCACGCCGAAAACCTTGAGCCAGTGTTCCACGATGTCAAGATACTCGTCCTGGCTGAACGGATAGAAGGACACCCACAGCCCGAAACGCTCCGATAGCGAAATCTTCTCTTCGACTGCCTCGCCCGGATGGACCTCCCCGTCGATGTGCCGGGCCTGACGGTTCTCGTCGTGGTACTCGGGCATCAGATGACGCCGGTTCGACGTCGCATAGATCAATACATTGTCGGGCAACGCCGATACGGAACCGTCGAGCACGCTCTTCAGCGCCTTGTATCCCGGCTCGGCTTCTTCGAACGACAGGTCGTCGCAGAACAGGATGAAACGCTCGGGCCGCCCTTCGAGCATCTCGATGATGTCGGGAAGATCCATCAGATCGTCCTTGTCCACCTCGATGACCCGCAGGCCCCGTTTCGCGTAGGCGTTCAACAAGGCCTTGACCAGCGACGACTTGCCGGTGCCGCGCGCGCCGGTCAGCAGCACGTTGTTCGCAAGCCGACCCTCCAGAAACTGGCGCGTGTTTCGATCGATCCGGGCCTTCTGCTCTCCGATGTCGCGGAGATCCTTGAGCCGGATCCGGTGCGGGTGGCGAACGGCCTGGAGGCTTCCTCGCCCTTTGCGACGGCGCCAGCGAAAAGCGCTGGCCGCGGACCAGTCCGGTGGCTCGGCCCCGCCCGGCAGGAGGGCCTCGACCCGGTCGATCAGGCGTTCGGCACGAATCAGCAGCTGTGCAAACTCGTTCATTTGCGATGCTCCTCACCGTCCTCCCGGTCCGCGCGATCCCGGCGCTTCGGCCAGGTCGCCCAGACGATGGTCAGCAGCAGTGCCAGCGCCAGGCCGGCTTCCAGGAAAATCACCCACATGTTTCTCTCCGCGGCGTTCGGACCGGGCCCGGTATACTGTTTCGATCGAGCATGTCCGAGTCTACCCGAACCCGCCCATGAAACGCCTATTGCCCCAGATTTCGCCCCTGCGCTTCCTTCAAGCCCTCGCGATCGCTACGCTGCTTGGCGGCTGCGCAGGGCAGGCCCCCTCGCCGCAACCGGTCGCAACCCTCGAGTGTCCCGCCCCAGCCCCTTGCCCGACCTGCCCGGTGTGTCCGCAGGTCGCTCCAATCGAGACTCCCGAACCGGCCGCTGCACCGTTGCAGCGTGCCAGTTGGAGCGAACTGACCGGGTGGGAGCACGACGAGCATGAGAAGGCCTGGCCGGCCCTGCTCCAGTCCTGCTCGGCCGTGGGACAACGTCCGCAGTGGAGCGAGATCTGCACCAAGGTCAGGACGCTCGGCAGCCAACCGTCTCGCGGCGAAGCGCGGCAGTTCTTCGAGAACCACTTCCAGCCCTGGGTAGCCGTCAATCCCGACAACAGCCTCGAAGGTCTGATCACCGGGTACTACGAACCCCTCATCCGTGGAAGCCGAACGCGCACCGATGCCTATCGCTGGCCGATTCGCGGTGTCCCGGCGGACATGTTCACGATCGATCTGGGCGACGTCTATCCGGATCTCAAGCACATGCGCCTGCGCGGACGCATCGAGGGCAACCGGATCGTGCCGTACTGGACCCGCGCCGAGATCGATACCTTCGACGGCGACTTGCCGGCCCCGACGCTGCTCTGGGCAGCCGATCCGATCGAGCTGTTCTTTCTCCAGGTCCAGGGATCGGGACAGGTCGCGCTACCCGACGGTTCGCGCGTGCGCATCGGCTATGCGGACCAGAACGGACATCCGTACCGATCGATCGGCCGCTGGCTGGTGGCGCAAGGCGAGCTGGCGCTCGAACAGGCGTCGATGCAGGGCATCCGCCATTGGGCCACGCAGAACCCGCAACGACTGGCCGAACTGCTTCATACGAACCCGAGCTACGTATTCTTCCGGGAGTTGCCGCCCTCGCCCGACGGCCCGATCGGTGCGCTCGGCGTACCCCTGACCGAAGGCCGCAGCCTCGCGATCGATCCGCGGTTCATCCCACTCGGAGCCCCGGTGTTCCTGTCGACCACCTATCCGCTCTCCGACCGCCCGCTGCGCCGCCTGATGATGGCACAGGATACCGGCGGCGCGATCAAGGGACCGGTACGAGGAGACTTCTTCTGGGGCTTCGGCGACGAGGCCGGCGCCCAGGCCGGACGGATGCGGCAGCAGGGCCGGATCTGGGCGCTGCTGCCGAACGGGATGACGCCCTGAGCCGGTCGCTGAAGGCTACCGGGCCATCTCCAGCGCTTGGTTGAGTTGCGCAGCCGGAAGATAACCGCCGATCCGCTGTCCGTTGCCGAGGAACATCGTGGGCGTCCCGTTGATGCGCAAGGCACGCCCGTATTCGACGTTGGCATCCACCACGGAACTGTCGCATTCGGCCGCAGGTGGGGTGCGGTTATCCAGAATCCAGTCGTTCCAGGCCTTGGCCTGGTCTTCCGCGCACCAGATGTTGCGCGATTTCGTGACCGAGTCGTCACCGAGAATCGGATAGAGGAAGGTGTAGAGGGTCACATCGTCCAGCGTGGCCAGTTCCTTGCCCAGCCGTTTGCAATAGCCACAATTGGGGTCCTCGAAGGACGCCAGGACACGTTCGCCCGTCCCCCGGACCTGCTTGATCGCGCGCTCCAACGGCAAGCTGTCGAAATCGACGGCGGACAGTTCGACCAGACGTGCCTGGGTGACGTCGAGTCGTGTCGCGGTGTCGATGACGCGTCCGTCGATGATGAAGCTGACGCGCGCATCCGTGTACACCAGCTCGCCATTCTTGAGCACCACCTCGAACAGCCCGCCATATTGCGTGCCGCGGACCGACTCGACGACGGGCGCACCGATATACATCTCCATGCCTTCTTTCACCGCATTCTCGTCGGCGGACACCCCTCCCGCCCCGAAGAGCAGGCCGACAACGAGTGCCGGGCGGACTAGCTTCTGCAACATTCGCATCTCCAAAGTCAGAAATTCCCACTCACCGCATAGCGGACGAGTGCGCCTTGTACGACCGGCAAGCGACCGGTCAGGTTCATTCCGGCATTGCGCAGCAGCGACAGCACCGGGTTGCGGCTTGCGAACAGCTGGTGGAGCGCATGGGTCGCATGCTGCATCAGCAGCGGTTCTTCCGCGCGCTCACGCGCATAACCGCGCAGGACGGCCAGATCGCCCGGATCCCGCCATTGCGGCAAAGCGGCAAGGCGCTCGGACAAGGCACGGGCGTCCTGGAACCCAAGATTGATGCCGTGCCCGGACAGCGGGTGGATTGCATGCGCGGCGTCGCCGACCAGGGCGAGTCGTGGCCGGACCTTCTCCACGACCCGCATGAGCCGCAAGGGAAAGCCGGCCGCAGGCGTCTCGAGAACCAGGTCGCCCAGGACCCCGCAGCCCGCCTCGGCGACATTGCGACTCAAGTCCTGCGGACTCAGAGCGAGCAGCTCGCGGGCAACCTCCTGCGGGGCGGACCAGACGATCGAGATCCGATTGCCCGGAAGCGGCAGGTAGGCCAGCACACCGTCGTCGCGAAACCATTGCCAGGCGACGTTGCCATGTGGTTTTGCACATCGGAAGTTCGCGACCACGCCGATCTCGTCATAGGGCGTGAACGTGGCTTCGATACCTGCCTGGCTGCGAATCCAGGAATTCGCGCCATCCGCGCCGACGATCAGCTTCGACCGCAGGCGCTGCCCATCGTCGAGGACGAGCGTGGCTTCCGACGGATCCAGTTCAAGAGAGGCGGGGTTCGCCGGGCAGTACAAACGGACGTTGTGCTGGCGCTTGAGCGTCTCCCACAGCTCCACATGAAGCAGGCTGGACTCGACGATCCATGCCAACTCCGGCAATCCACAGTCGTAGGCGGACAAGCGAATGACACCGCCGGCATCGCCATGAACCGCCATCTCGTACACCTGCGTGAGTCGTTCGGCATCGAGATGAGACCAGACCCCGACCGCCTGCAGGAACGCCGCATTGGCGGGGCTGATGGCATAGATTCTCCGGTCCCAGCCATCGGATGGGCGCGCAGCTCGCGCTTCGACGACCGCGATACGCAGGCCGCTTCCGCGCAAGGCCACGGCGAGGCTCGCGCCCGCAAGCCCGCCACCCACGACGACGAGGTCGAAATCCATATCCCGGGAATTCCAGCGATCGATCCGGCCATTGTGCCCGACCGCCCAGGTGAAGTCACCTGTCGGCGTGGCTTCGAATCGGCTCCGGGAGCGCTTCGCCCGGCCCGGCGCGCGTCGTATCCATTGCGGCATGAAGATCTTCCGGACACCGTGCCGGCAGCACCGCACCCCAGCGGATCACCTCGATCCGCCCGTCTGGCCACTCGACCACGGCGCTGCACGTATCGACCCAGTCCCCGCAGTTCAGGTAGCGCACCTCACCGACCCGCCGATCGGACGCCCAGTGGATATGCCCGCAGATCACCCCGTCCACCCCCTTGACGCGGGCGGCATGGGCGACCGCATCCTCGAAGTCGAAGATGAAGCTCACGGCCCGCTTCACCTTCTGTTTCGCATATCCGGCAAGCGACCAGTAGCCCGGCCTGCGCAATAAGCGCCGGATCCGCGAGAGCACGTGATTGATCCGGACCAGGAGGTCGTAGCCGTAGTCGCCAGCGATGGCGACCCAGCGATGATGGCGCGTCACCTGATCGTACTCGTCGCCATGAACGAGCCAGAACCGGCTCCCGTCGGCGGTCTCGTGGACCCATTCGCTCTCGACCCGGATGTCGCCGAACCGGATGCCACAATAGTCCCTCAGCGCTTCATCATGATTCCCGGGAATGAAGAACACCTTCCCACCGTGCCGTGCTCGCCGCAGCACCTTCTGAACGACCGTATTGTGCGCTTCACTCCATTGGATTCCGCGACTCATCGCCCAGAAATCCACGATATCCCCCAGGAGGTAGAGATACTCCGACTCATATTCCCGCAAGAATGCGATCAGGCGCTCGGCCTGACAGGCCCGTGTCCCAAGATGCACATCGGAGATGAAGATCGATCGAACCTGGGGCATCAGCCACTGCAACCGGTGCGCTTACGGACGGAATCCGCCTCCTCGCCTGCAATGGACCGCATCCAGATCCTCAGCAAGGTGGCGGCGAAGCGATCGATCACCGCCTCCCAATCCTGACCTTCGGCACATCGCCTCGCCGCCGCACCGAACCGTGCGCGCAAGGCAGAATCTCCAGCAAGGCGAAGCGCACCTGCGACGAAGCCCTCCTCGTCACCACTCGCTATGGTCATGCCGCTTTCGCCATCGACGAGCAGTTCGGCCGCCGCGGCATGACGATAGGCGACGACTGGCAGTGCGCTGGCCATCGCCTCGAGAGTCACGTTCCCGAACGTTTCCGAAAGACTCGGGAACAGAAACAGGTCCGCCGATGCATAGTGGGCCGCGAGATCTTCGCCGGTGCGCATCCCGGCAAACACATAATGTGGGTGCTCCCGCATGAACTCGCTGCGTTGCGGTCCGTCGCCCACGATCACGAGCCGGGCCTCCGGATATCGACTCCGGATCGCCTCGAACGCCCGGACCACCAGTTCCAGATTCTTCTCCGGTGCGATACGCCCCACGTAGGCAACGACCAGTCCATGATCGGCAACGCCCCAGCTTCTACGCAGGGAAGCGTCGCGCCGGAGAGGCGAAAAGAGATCCGCGTCCACCCCGCGCGCGACGACCTCTACCCTACGGTATCCGTGATCGGTCAGCGCCCGCGCCATGGCGCGGGTCGGCACGAAGGTGGCAGCCGTGCGATTATGGAAGCGGCGCAGATACGCGGAAACCGGCTGTTTCAGCCAGCCGATTCCGTAGTGCCGGCTGTACTCATCGAAGTTCGTGTGAAAATCCGACGTCACCGGTAACCGGAGGCGCGCTGCGGCCGAAACGGCGGTCCATCCGAGTGGCCCTTCGGTCGCCACATGAACCAGGTCCGGCCGCTGGCGAGACCAGTTGCGCACCAGTGCGGGCTTCGCAGGCAAGCCGAAGCGCAAACCTTCGTAGCGTGGGATCCTGCACCCTCGCGAAAGCAGCTCCTCGAAGCTCGACCCATGGGCGGGGACCTCAGAGGACATCTGTCGTGGCCGGATCAGCTGGATGCAGTGCCCTCTGGCGATCAAGCCATCGACCATGCGCTTGAGGGTCAACGCGACCCCATTGATTTCGGGAGGGTAGGTCTCCGTCACCAAGGCGATCCGCAGCCTTGGTTCCAGGGACAGCTCTTCCGTGGTGAACTCGACAGGTCTCATGGCGACACACTGTATGCGCCGACCGAGACACTCCGGTTACGCCAGTATTGCGCTTCTGTGACTAGGCCCCGACAGCGGAGGCATCCGCCCGGACGCTCCGGTCATCCAGTCAGCACCAGCGCCCAGATGAGGAGGACGTTGAGCAGGCTGATCATCACCGCAGCACTGCCGATGTCCTTGGCCCGTTTTGCCAGCCGGTGGTCCTCCAGGGAGATCCGGTCGACAGTCGCCTCGATCGCGGAGTTGATCAGTTCGACCACCAGCACCAGCACCACGCTACCGACCATGAGTGCCTTGCCGACCCCGGTTTCGCCGAGATAGACCGCCAGCGGGATCAGGATCGCGGCAAGCAGCACCTCTTGCCGGAACGCGTCCTCGTGCCGGATCGCCGCACGAAGGCCCGCGACCGAATAGTGGGCTGCGCTCCAGATCCGCCGCCACCCGGATTTCCCCTTGTACGGACTTTCGCTGGACATGGCTCTCCCTTCTGGTTGGGGCGATGATGCCACGAACCTGCTGCATTGTTGCGATCACGCAATGTGCGTCGCGTACACACGCCGACGCCGCCCATGGATTTTGTGGGCGGCGTTGTGTTGGCGTTGGAATGGGGTAGTCTGACGATGACCTACTTTCACACAGGTAATCTGCACTATCATCGGCGCGGTCTTGTTTCACGGTCCTGTTCGGGATGGGAAGGGGTGGGACC
>JBJHDM010000047.1:0-25277 GCA_050486545.1 Rhodocyclaceae bacterium
GGCCCTGCTGGCCGAGGGCGGCACGCTGGACGACCCGGCAACCTTCGTCAAGCGCATCAACCAGCTCATGCTTGCGATGAGCGGCGGGCAGTAAGCCCCCGCCGCAGTCGCGGCGTCCGGGAAAGCCGTGCAGCGAACCTGCACGGCTTTCTTTTTTCGTGCCTTACTCAACCGTGATCGTGATCCGTTCCGACATCACCGGTGGTGCGTGCGGGATGTGCCGCTCGCCGTCGGAAGGACCTTGCCCTTCGTTGCACTCAAGACGGATGCGGTGTGTGCCGCAGTCCTCGCCGCTCACAATCGATGAAGGCCTATAATCGATCCCCTACGTTGTGCAGGCCGATCCTCCTACATCGCTACGTTCAACCCTCCGGAATGCCCTTGGATACGAGACTTCCGACCTATTCATTGATCATCGCGACGGTCGATGACGACGGCGATCTGGCGCATTGCCTGGCGAGTGTTGCGGAGCTTCCCCCGCAGCCTTCGTTCGAGGTGATCGTCGTCGACCAGAACAAGGATGCCTCACTGGACGCATTGCTTGCGGAGTATTCGGATCGTTTTCCGATCGTGCATGAGCGCGTCGCCTTTCGCGGTGCGAGCCGTGCGAGGAATCATGGTGCGAGTCTTGCGCACGGTCGCTGGCTGGGGTTTCCCGACGATGATTGCCGCCTGTTCGGCGATACGCTTGCGGAGGTGGACCGGGTCGCGGCGGATCCTCGGGTTGCGGTCGTCACCGGGCGTACGGTCGACGAACTGGGTAGGCCGAACGTGATCCGCTGGGCGGAGCACGAGACCGATGTGACGTGCGTGAACATGTTTGGTTGCCTCACCGAGGCGACACTTTTCGTTGACCGGGACCTGTTCAGCCGAGCGGGCGGGTTCGACGAGCGGTTCGGCCCAGGCGCCCCCTTTCCCGCAGCGGAGGGGATCGACCTGATGAATCGGTTGTTCGCGGTGATGAACGATCGCAAGGCTCGTTACAGTCCCGCGATCCGGATGCGCCACCCGAGCAAGATTCCCCCCTGGAACCGATGGGCAGTCGGGCGCTTCCATGCGTACGCGCAGGGCGACGGTGCGCTCATCGCCAAGAACCCCTCCGGACGCATGCTCCACTGGGGCGCCCGCACGGTGGTCGTCGCGGCGCTCCAGCTGGTGTGGTTCCGTGGCTGGAAGAGTCTCGCCTACGGTGCACGTCTGGCCGGACTGCTCCGGGGTTTCGCGCGCTTCCACCTGCGACGTGAAGGGTGACCCGGTGCACGGGCTGAAGTACGTATCCTGGGGTGACCACACCGGCTACGCGATCGCTGCGAAATCCTACCTTCGCGCCTTGATGCGGGCGGAAGTGCCACTGACCTGGGCCCCGATGATGCCCGGTCCGGCGGGCTACGAGCTCCATCCCGGTCGGGACTGGCCGTGTGCCGAGCTGGCCGTTGTCTGCAACCGGCCGGTCGAGTACGACACCGTACTCATCCATACCGTACCGGAGTACTACCCCGCATGGATCCGGAGCGAACGGCAGACCGGGCGACGAGTGTTCGGCTATACGGTCTGGGAGCTCGAAAGCCTGCCCGGGCACTGGCCGCCGATCCTGAACGAACTCGATGCCGTGCTGGTGCCGTGTCGCTGGAACGTCGAGGTCTTCCGGAGATCCGGCGTGACCGTGCCGATTCATGTGGTGCCGCACCTGTCGCAGTTCGAGGCGATGCCGGCGCCGTCCGACGCGGCACGGGCTGCGCTACGCACACGTCTTGGAGCCAAGGGCCGCTGGCAAGATCGCTTCGTGTTCTACACGATCGGCTACTGGTCGAACCGCAAGGCGCCGGACCTTGCCCTTCGCGCGTACTGGCAGGCGTTTACCGCCGACGATCCGGTGACGATGGTCGTGAAGACGAGTACGGGCGACATCACCCGGTGGCGCAGGCACTGGCGCAACGGTTTTCGCAGGCGACACCCTTCGCCCGAGATCACCGCCGCCCGAATGGCGAGACAATTGCGCCGGCCGGCTCCCTGGATCGTGGTGGCGGACGAGAGGCTGGACGACGCCGAAGTGCTCGCGCTGCACGAGATCGGGGACTGCTATGTATCGCTTGCGCGGGCCGAGGGTTGGGGATTGGGGACGTTCGAGGCGGCCAGGCTGGGGAAGCCGGTGGTGTCGACCCTCTACGGCGGTCAGCGGGACTACCTCCGATCCGGCCATTGCTGGACCGTCGGGCATGAGATGGTCCCCGTGTACGAGCCAACCTGGTCGGATTCGTACAAGCCGGGCGATCGATGGGCCGAGCCGTCGCTGGCCGAGGCGGCTGCGGCGCTTCGTTCGATTTACGACAACCCGATGTCTGCGTCCGAGCGGGGGCGTGCGCTGGGCGAAGCGGTTCGTCGGGAGTTTTCCCCGGCGCAAACGCTGCAGGCGCTTGTGGATGCCTTGCGATAAGGCGTTGCCGATGATTCCAAACGTCTTTCATTTCGTTTTCGGGCTCAGGGAACAGGACGAGCCCTTTCATCTCATGCACTACCTGTGCCTGGCCTCATGCCTTGAGGTGAACAAGCCGGACGCGGTCTTCCTGCATTATCGGCACGAACCATATGGTGAATGGTGGGAGCGCATCCGTCCCAGGCTGCAGCTTCGCCGCATCGAACCCGAGCGCTTCATTGCCGAATACCGCTACGACGACCCGGCCGTTGCCCGTTTCCGCTATGCCCACCTCGCCGATTTCGCACGTCTTCGCGTCTTGCTCGAGGAAGGCGGGATCTATGCGGACATCGATACCTTGTTCCTCAAACCCGTTCCAGAGCAATGGCGTCGGTACCCGTTCATCCTGGGACGGGAGCGCCCGCCGAAGGCGGCCTCCGGAGGCGGTTCGCTGTGCAATGCATGGATCGCTTCCGCTCCCGGGTCCGAGTTCGGACGCCGCTGGCTCGAGGGGATGGCGGCGGCGTTCGATGGCTCCTGGAGCGCGCATTCGACCCTGCTGCCTTGGCATCTGAGCGTCGATCATCCGGAGCTGCTACACGTCGAACCCGAGACCACCTTCTACGCGCTCGACTGGACACCCGGCGGGATTCACGACCTGTTCGGGCGCAGCGTTCGGCTACCGGAGGGGGCCTGCAGCCTGCATCTGTGGCAGCACCTGTGGTGGAGTCCGTCGCGGACCGATTTCAGTGCCTTTCACGCGGGTCTGCTGACGGCCGATTACGTTGCCTGGGCCGACACCACCTATGCGCGACATGCAAGGTCGTTTCTCCCCGTCGATGTGCGCCACAGCCGGAGCCGGTACTGGCGGCAGCGGTTGGGTGCGGCGGTGTTGCATCCGGTACGTGATGCGACCGCTTGGATGCGGCGTCTCGGCCGTCGATCGTGAACCGAACGGACGAAGCGGGGTTCGGCTGGCGTGAACTGGAGCGGCTCGCGCGCCTGCTGGCCCGTTTTCTCGATCCGGAGCATAAGCGTGGGTTGCTGCAGGTATCGGCGTGGGCGGTCTGCCTCTCCTTCATGGAACTGCTGTTGGCTGCTGCGATCGTCCCCTATATCCAGTGCCTGACGGGGCAGTGCCTGCCCCGACTGGATTCGGTCGCAGCTACGGCGGGGTGGTCGCCCGTTGCGTTGATGACGGCGACGGTCTTTGCGCTTCTCGTGCTGAAACTGTCCTGTCAGGCAACGTTCGCCTGGCGGGCTGCCGCCTTCAGTCAGCGCGTTCAGCGCGATGCCGTAAGTAGGTTGTTGAATGCGTATCTGCATCAGGACTGGGCGACCTTTCGAAGCCGGCATCGTGCGGACTACTTCAGACGCTGCGCGACGACGGCGGTCGATGCGGCCCATGTCAGCCACCAGTGCGTGACCATGATCGCTTCTGCACTGGTCATGACCTTCCTGCTCGGTCTGATGCTCTGGCAGTACCCGCTGGCGTCGTTGTCGCTGATCGTGGGCTTCGGACTGGTCAACGCGGTTACGCAGCGATGGACGGGCGGGGTGCAAAGGCTTGCCGCAGTCGCACGCGAAGGTGCCCTGCGGCGCTGGAACATCGGAATGGCCGAGGCTTTCGCGTCGTTTCGCGAAATCCGGGTCTACGGTCTGGAGCGGTACGTTCTCGAGCACATCGATCGTTCGCTCGATACCCTTGCCGCCGCCAACCGGAAGATCGACTTCATTCCCATCCTTCCGCGGCTGGTGCTGGATTTCTGCGCCATCGGACTGGTGCTCCTCGCGGTCCTGCTCTGGCTGCTTTTCGAGCGGCCGATGACGGAACTGGTTCCGATGTTGATCTTCTATGCCGTCGTCGCCCGATCCGTCCTGCCGGCGATGATCAATCTGCTGAGTACCCGGTCGGTCCTGCGTGGATCGATCGTCAATGTGGAATTGCTGTTGGGCGAACTCGAGGCGGCGACGCAGGTGCGCAAGGCCCGGATCGGCGTGCCGGTCACGGAGGCCGAGCCCCCCCGTTTTCTCATGCAAGGCGTTGGCTTCCGCCATGCGCAAGGCTCACCTGCGATCCTCGACGGGGTGGACCTGGAGATCCTCCATCCGTCCTGGGTCGCCATCGTGGGCGCTTCGGGTGCGGGGAAGAGTACCGTGATGGAGCTGCTGTGCGGGATTCACGCACCCGAGACGGGTCGTGTCGTCCATGAATGGCCAAGGGATGCAGAATCGTCGCCGTTGCGGATCGCTTACGTACCGCAGCATGTCGCCCTGATCGACGATACGGTGCAGGAGAACGTCGTTTTCGGATTCGATGAGGGGGATCCGGCCAGGGTGCGGCGAGTTCTTTCGCTGGCGAACCTCGATGAAGTCGTGGCCGGGCTGGAGGGAGGTTGCACGGCCAGGGTCGGTGCCGACGGAGCGCGGCTGTCGGGGGGCGAACGACAACGTCTGGCCCTTGCAAGGGCGTTGTATCGGCAACCGCATCTCTTGCTGCTCGACGAGGCGACGTCCGGACTCGACGAAGCAACCGAAATGCGTGTGTTGGCAGGGCTGCGCGAAGGCTGTCCCCGGATGAGCGTCGTCTTTGTCACGCATCGCGCGGGGAATCTGCGCTTTGCCGACCGGGTGGTGCGACTCGAAGGGGGCATTCTTTGCGACGTATCCGCCGGATCATGACGTCATCCAGACCCGCCGCACTCCTGCTGTCGCCCGTTCTGCCACGCCCCGGCGGATCGGGGAGGGCGTTGCGGGCGTGGGACTGGCTGGTTGAACTGGCGCGGGATCATCGAGTCCTTGTCGTCGTCTGCGCCAATGACGATCGCGATCTTTCCCTTCCGGATGACTACCCGGCAGCGGCCGTCCACTTTATCGGCGACGCCCTGCGGCCGACGCGGGGCTTGTGGCGACTGTGCGGCTTGATGGTGCCGGCGCTGGCCGGGATCACGCGACGAACCGTAATCGATTGGCTGCATCCGGTCACTACGGAACGGGTTCCGTCGATCGCGACGAGTATCGCTGCGGAGGGCTCGGTCCGGCGCATCGTGGTGTTCCGTGCCTACCTCGACGAGGTCGCGGCGGTGTTGGCACGCCGTTTTCCCGATGCCGGTCTCGAACTCGACATGGATGACCTCGAGTCCGATTCCCGCATGAGCATCGCTGCAGCCTTGTTCCGCATGAAGCGGTTTGCGGAGGCGCTCTACTATTGGTCGGCTGCGCTTCAGTACCGGTTGATCGAGCGACGGTTGGGGCGGCGCTACCCGACGATCTGGCTCGCCGCCGGAGAGGATGCCCGGATCGCTTCGGAGCGTCTGGGCCGTCAGGTGGGTTGTCGGCCGAACCGACTCGGGATGCCAGGTGCGGTAGAAGCCTTGCCACGAAGTTCGTCGTCGGTTTCGCTGCGATTGCTCTTCGTGGGGACCTTGAACTACCCCCCCAACGAAGAGGCCGTCCATAGTCTCCTGCGCCATGTATTGCCCGCGCTGCGGCGCAGACTTGCCTGTTCGTGGCAGCTGACCGTCGTGGGGCGTCACGCTCAGCCGACGTTGAAGGCGGCGATGTCCCGAGTCGGGGAAGTCGAGTATGTCGAGGATGCGGAGGACGTGACGGCCTGGTATGCGGCATCCGATATCGCCCTGGTGCCGATCCGAGCGGGAGGAGGGACGAAGTTCAAGACACTAGAGGCTTTTGGCTACGGGGTGCCCGTCGTCTCGACACGACACGGTGTGCGTGGCCTGGCGGCACGCTCCGGGGTGCACTACTGGCAGGCGGACGATCCGGACGCATTCGTGGAGGGAGTGCTTGCCCTGAATGCGGACCGGGCGCTGGCGACGCGTATCGCCGAGGCCGGACGAAGTCTCCATCACCGCCATTACCGGATCCCCGATTGATGAGCGCTGATCGCGACATGGCATCGTCTCGCCGCATGAACGCCGTGTTCCACGGGATTGCCGGGGGCGAACGATCGGCGAACGATCCGGCGGGGAGCGGGCCGTCCGGCTGGATTGTTCACGACTATCTTCAGGTCAACGGCGGGGCCGAGCGCCTGGTCCTCACCCTTGCCCGTGCGTGGCCCGGTTTCTCGCTTGGGGTTTCCGGCGTGTATCGGGAGTTTTCGGCATCCGGAGAGCTGTCCGGCGTCGATTGCCGGGACCTGTCGGGGGTGGCCACGATCCTGCCGCGCATCGCGCGGGCGCTGACGACCTTCAGCGTCGATCGGTCTTTCCTGCGTCACCCCGGATGCGTTATCTATAGCGGCCTTTTCGCGCCCCTGGCCGTGCGCTCTCAGCGATCCGGGAAACGGCTCTGCTACTGCCATACGCCGCCGCGATTCGCATTCGACCGGGAAGAGGCGTACCTGGACCGATTGCCGTTTGCCCTGCGGCTGCCGGCGCGGGCAGTGGTCGCACGCTATCGCACGGCCTACCTTCAGGCGATTCGTTCTATGGATGTGGTGATCACGAACTCCCGCCATGTCATGGGCCGGTTGAAGAGGCAAACCGGCGTGCAGGCGGAAGTCGTGCATCCTCCGATCGAGACGCGCCGTTTCCGCTGGATGGCCCAGGATGGCTATTACGTGTCGCTGGGGCGCCTGGAGCCCAACAAGCGGATCGACCGGATCGTGAAGGCCTTCCTGGCAATGCCCGACAAGAAGCTGGTCGTGGCCTCGGGAGGAAGCGAGGAGGCGGCGTTGAGGCGGTTGGCAGGTTCGGCGCCGAACATCCGTTTCACCGGCTGGCTCGACGATCTCGCGTTGGCCGAATGGATCGGACGTTCGATCGCCTGCCTCTATGTGCCTTGGGATGAGGATTTTGGCATGTCCGCCGTCGAAGCGATGGCGGCGGGGAAACCGGTGATCGCCTGCGATGAAGGCGGCCTGCGCGAAACGGTGACCGATGGACAAACCGGTTTCCTGGTCCCGTCGAACCCGTCCGTGGAGTCGCTGGTGCAGGCGGTCGGGCGCATGACTCCGGAAGTCGCGTACGCGATGCGTGCTGCGTGCGAAGTGCGGGCCGGAGCGTTTGCGTTAGAGCGTTTCCTGTCGGCCATGTCTGGGTACATCGAATGAATGATGTCTCCGTCTTTCTGCGTCCCGGCCGTCGATCCCCTCCGTTGGGTGCCGACGAGGAGCCGTTGCGGGTTCTTCATTTCTACAAGACCGCGAGACCCGATTCGATGGGGGGTGTCGAACAGGCCATTCACCAGATGGCGAAGGGGACGAGCGAGCGGGGTGTGACGACGGGCGTCCTGACGCTCACGAGGAATCGAAGGCCTGAAACGGTCGAACTGAATGGCTATCGCGTGTACAGGGTCCGTCGCCACCTGCGTTTCGCATCGACCGACTTCTCGCTTTCCGCATTCCAGGCATTCGGCCGCCTCGCGAAGACCGCAGACGTGATTCATTATCATTTTCCCTGGCCGTTCATGGATGTGCTCCATTTCGCCTGCCGCATCCGCAAGCCGACCTTGGTGACCTACCACTCGGACATCATTCGCCAGCGACATCTGCTGAAACTGTACCGTCCGTTGATGAATCGCTTCCTCGCGAACGTGGACCGGATCGTCGTCACTTCACCGAACTATCTTGCGACGAGCGATGTGGTTCGACGATATTCCGGCAAGACCGCCGTGATCCCGATCGGTCTCGACAAGACCAGCTATCCACAAGCTTCGTCCGGACGTCTCGCTTTCTGGCGTGGTCAGCTTGGCCCTCGATTCTTCCTGTTCGTCGGCGTGATTCGCTATTACAAGGGGTTGCATATCCTGATCGAAGCGGCGCGAGGCACGGATTTTCCCATTGTCATCGTCGGAGCGGGGCCGATCGAGGAAGCGTTGAAGGATCATGCGCGACGACTCGGGTTGCGCAATGTGCGCTTCCTCGGCACGCTTCCCGACGAAGACAAGGTCGCACTCCTGACCTTGTGTCATGCGGTCGTATTTCCGTCGCATCTGCGTTCCGAGGCGTTCGGCATTTCGCTTCTCGAAGGCGCAATGTTCGGCAAGCCGATGATTTCCAGCGAGATCGGCACGGGAACCAGTTTCATCAATATCGCCGGCGAAACCGGGCTGGTGGTGCCACCGGGCGACCCGGTCGCGCTGCGCCAGGCCATGCGCCACCTGTGGGAGCATCCCCGGGTCTCGATGGAGATGGGCAGGCGGGCAGAGGATCGGTACTGGTCCCACTTCACGGCCGACCGAATGGTCGATGAATACGTGGGCTTGTACCGTGAGCTGTCCGGTCGGGGGGGGAACACTCGTACAGCGTGAGCCGGACGAATCAGACGGGTTCCGGGGGCCTGGCCGGTTTGTCCGGAGCCTCGCGATCGGCTGGGGCGTCATCGGCTTCGGGAGCCTCCCGGCGGTCTTCCGGCGCATCCTGATCCTGCGGTGCGTTGCCGTTCGCGGTGTCGCCGGAGCGAGCCCCGGCATCGGTCGGGGGGACGTCCGTGACGGGGTCGGTGCGCAGCGAGGGCGGGAACATCGATGGTGTGTCGAGTGAACCGCCTCCGGAAGCCCGATGGCGTGCAATGGCCTCTTCGCGCACCTCGGCCTGCACCCTTCTCAGGGTCGGGTAGGCCAGGGCGTGGTACAGGGGGACTGGCGACACCGAACGCGAGAAGCCGTGCGCGATCACGGCGGTGGCCATCAGCGGAAGCAACATCTGATGATTGGCGGTCATCTCCATGACGATGACGAAGGAGGTGATCGGGGTCTGCGTCATGCCGGCGAGAAACGCTACCATGCCGAGGGTCAGGATCGCGGCGCTTTGCTCCGGAGGGAGAAAGAGCGCGATGTTGGCGCCCAGTCCTGCACCGACGGCGAGCGAGGGTGCGAAGACGCCACCGGGAATCCGGCTCAGGAACGCGAGCCAGATCACGAACATCTTGGCGATCAGGAAGTAGAAGGGCAGTTGTGCCGTTCCTTCGAGGGCGGCCTTCGTTTCGCCGTAGCCGGTCCCGTAGGTGAGTCCGCCGGTGGCCAGCCCGACGACGGCGGTTCCCAGGCCGCAGCCGGCGGCGAACAGGACCGGTCGCGTCGTGGAGAGCTCGCCGAGCCGGCCCGGGAGTCCGCGTGAAGAGGCGATCAGGGTCCGGGCGAACAGCCCGCCGAGCAAACCCCCGGCCGCACCGCAGGCGAGCACGGGCCAGATGCCGGTGGGCCAGTCGAGCGAGGCCGGCGTCCGGCCGAAGTAGGTGTAGGTTCCCAGCACCGCGAGCGACATGAGGCCGGCGAAGATGACCGAGGTGAGCGTGGTGCTGTTCGCCTGGAAGGCGCGGTAGCGGCACATCTCCTCGATCGCGAACATGATCCCGCCCAGCGGGGTGTTGAAGGCGGCCGCGATGCCGGCACCACTGCCGGCGACGATGAGGTCCCGGCTCGATGCGATGCGGTTCTTCTTGCGGCTGGCCAGCAGGTGCATGACCGAGGCGCCGATCTGGACGGAAGGGCCCTCGCGACCGATGGATCCGCCCGAGAGGAGTCCGCCGAGCGTCAGGAGGATCTTGGCGATCGCGATCTTGAACGACAGCAGCTTGCGGCGGATGCGCCGGTCGTCGGTCAGCGAGGCAGCCAGCGCCTGCGGAATGCCGCTTCCCTGGGTGGCGGGGAAGAATCGTCGTGCCAGCCAGGTCATCGCAGCGAAGCCGAGCGGTGCGATCAAGAGCGTCAGCCAGGGCGAGACCGACATCATGTGGGCATGGATCTCGATCGCCAGTTCGGCACCGATCGCGAACAGGATCGCGAGCAGGCCCGCGAGCAGCGCCGCACTCACGAGCAGCGCGCGCCCACGCCAGCGCTTCAGGGACAGCCACGGCATCGCATAGCGCTTCCCGCCGCGTCTGAACTGCCTGAACGTCTTGCTCCGGGTGAGGCTTTCCTTGTCCATCTGCGGCAGTCGGGGGGCGAAGTCGCGGTTATCCGGTCCGCTGGTGCGTACTTCGGGGGCGGCAGGATGCGAACGACCTTCCGTTTTCCCGCATGTCGTACGCCTTGCACTCGACATGCGGGGGCCGCATCTTGTTACGCCGTGCTACGCGCCAGAGCCGGTTTTCGATACGATACGCGAACCGTCCGGTTTTTCCCATTCTGGTTTTCCTGGAGAGCATGCAGATGCCGCGCAAGTCCGCCACCCAATCCGTCCCCTCCGCTTCGGAACCCGGGCAGGTGACCCCGTTGCAGGTGCTGCAGCGATTCCGGGTGCTCATTCGCACGGCCCAGCGCCACTCCCAATGGATCGAGCGCCAGAGCGGGATCACCGGCGCGCAGCTGTGGGCCATGCAGGAGCTTTCGGAAAAGCCGGGCCTGCGGGTCGGAGAACTGGCGAACCTGATGGCGCTGCATCAATCGACGGCCTCGAACATGATCGACAAGCTCGAGTCCTCGGCTTTGGTGCGCAAGGAACGGACCAGCGCCGATCAGCGCGTCGTGCGGCTGTACCTGACCGAGGCCGGGAGCGAATTGCTGGCCACCGCGCCTTCTCCCGCGCGGGGGGTGCTGCCCGAAGCGCTGCGCTTGCTCGACCCGCAGGACCTCTCCGGCCTGCAACGAAATCTCGATACGCTGCTCGAGCAGATCAAGCACCTGGACGAAGGTTTCGGGATGCAGCCCTTGCCGTTCACCGAATAGCGACTGCGACGGCCTACTGCCGCTTCGACAGGCGGGTCATGGCCTGTTCTAGCCCGGCGACCGACATCGGGTACATCCGGCCACCCATGATCTGGTGGAGGATCTCGATCGACTTGCGGTAGGGCCAGAGTCGTTCGGGTTCGGGATTGAGCCATGCAGCCGACGGCCAGGCATCGAGCATGCGCCGCAACCAGGTCGCACCGGGTTCCTCGTTCATGTGCTCGATCGAGCCGTGCTGGTAGACGATCTCGTAGGGGCTCATCGTCGCATCCCCGACGAAGATCAGCTTGTAGTCCGGCCCGTACTTGTGCAGCAGGTCGGTGACCGCGATGCGCTCGGAATGGCGCCGGTGGCCGTCGCGCCAGACGCTCTCGTACACGCAGTTGTGGAAGTAGAAATACTCAAGGTGCTTGAACTCGGTGCGGCAGGCCGAGAACAGTGCTTCGCACGCCTTGACGTGGTCGTCCATCGAGCCGCCGACGTCGAGGAAGAGCAGCACCTTGACCGCGTTGTGCCGCTCCGGGCGCATCATCAGGTCGAGCCACCCGGCGTTCCTCGCCGTCGCGGAAATGGTCCGGTCCAGGTCCAGCTCCTCGGCCGCCCCTTCGCGTGCGAAGCGTCGCAGGCGCCGCAGGGCGACCTTGATGTTGCGCGTGCCCAGTTCGACCGAATCGTCCAGGTTGCGGTATTCGCGTCGCTCCCATACCTTGACGGCGGTGCGGTTTCCGGCCGACGGGCCGCCGACCCGGATGCCTTCGGGGTGGTAGCCGCTGTTTCCGTAGGGCGAGGTGCCGCCCGTGCCGATCCACTTCGAACCGCCCTGGTGGCGTTCCTTTTGCTCTTCGAGCCGCTGGCGGAACTGCTCCATCAGCTTGTCCCAGCCGAGCTTCTCGAGCTTCGCCCGGTCTTCCGCGCTCAGGTGGCGGGCCGCCATCGCGCGCAGCCAGTCCTCGGGCAGCAGCACATCCGGCCCCGGCAACTCGGACACGTGTCCAAAATACTGACCGAAGGCCTTGTCGAAGCGGTCGTAATGGGACTCGTCCTTGACCAGGCATGCCCGCGAGAAATAGTAGAACTCGTCGATCGAGTGCCCGCACACGCGTTCCTGCAACCCCTCGAGCAGGGTCAGGTACTCGCGGGTCGACACCGGAAGCTTCTGTGATTTCAGGTGCAGGAAGAAGTCGATCAGCATTAGGGGTTGGCCTGGGGGTGCCGGGGCGTCCGATCCGTTCAGCGGTTGTGCCGCGCCATTGCCACGAGGCGCTCGAACAGGTGCAGGTCCTGCTCGTTCTTGAGCAGGGCGCCGGCCAGCGGCGGGACCACGACCTTGCCGTCCTGGGACTTCAGCGCTTCGGGTGGGATGTCCTCGGCCACGAGCAGCTTGAGCCAGTCGAGCAGTTCGGAGGTCGAGGGCTTCTTCTTGATGCCCGGAACGTCGCGCAGCCCGAAGAACACCTCCATGGCTTCGCGCAGCAGGGTCTTGCGGATCTCGGGGAAATGCACGTCGACGATCCGCTGCATCGTGTCGCGGTCGGGGAAACGGATGTAGTGGAAGAAGCAGCGGCGCAGGAACGCGTCGGGCAGTTCCTTCTCGTTGTTCGAGGTGATGAACACGATCGGGCGGTGGCGCGCACGAACCGTCTCGCGGGTCTCATAGACGTGGAACTCCATGCGATCGAGTTCGCGCAGCAAGTCGTTGGGAAACTCGATGTCGGCCTTGTCGATCTCGTCGATCAGTACGACGGTCGGCACGTCGGCATCGAACGCCTGCCAAAGCACACCCTTGACGATGTAGTTGGCGATGTCGCGGACGCGGTCGTCGCCAAGTTGCGAGTCGCGCAGACGGGACACCGCATCGTATTCGTACAGGCCTTGCTGGGCCTTGGTGGTGGACTTGATGTGCCACTGCACCAGCGGCAGTCCGAGCGCGGATGCGACCTCTTCGGCAAGCATGGTCTTGCCGGTGCCGGGCTCGCCCTTGATCAGAAGCGGGCGTTGCAGGCGGATACAGGCGTTGACGGCCAGCATCAGATCGGGGGTGGCGACGTAGTCCTTGGTCCCTTCGAATTGCATGGTTCAGTTTCCTCCTGAAGCCCCCAAGTATAAGGCAAGCCCGGGAGCACCACCCGAAAGTCGTGGTTGCGTTATCGATGCGGAATGAAACCAGCGTTTGCATTGTGTCTACCGTGAGACGTAGAATTTTCCGGTCGTTTCAAATCCCAATCACAATTCCAACAGAGGAGACAACATGGAGGGACGACACATTCTGGTCGCAGCGGCACTTGCCGTGGCGTCTGCCGGCGCGTTTGCGCTGGAGGGGGATCCGGAGGCCGCACAGGACAAGCTGTCGATGTGCATCGGATGTCATGGCATTCCCGGATACCGCACGGCCTTCCCGGAGGTGTACCCGGTGCCGAAACTGGGTGGGCAGCACGCCGAGTACATCGTGCGCGCGCTGCAGGCCTACCGTGACGAAAGACGTCGGCATCCGAGCATGCAGGCGATCGCACGGGATCTTACCGATCAGGACATGGCCGACTTTGCCGCCTACTATTCGAGACCGCAAGGAGGTGCCCGATGATGCGCACTCGATGGATCATCGGCACTCTGACCCTGTTCGTGGCCACGACGTCCGCGCATGCATGGGATGCGGCAAGGGGCAAGGAAATCTCAGGGGTTTGCGCGGCCTGTCATGGCGTGGACGGCAACAGCCCGACGCCGGACTTTCCGATCATCGCTGGACAGCATGCCGAGTACCTGTACCGGTCGATGCTCGACTACAAGCTCGGGAACCGGGTCGACCCCATCATGCAGGGCCAGGTGGCGGAGTTGTCCCGACGCGACATGCGTGATCTCGCGGCGTACTTCGCTTCGCAGGAAGGCCTGTACCTGAAGCGCTGAGGAGGCGTCACGGCGATCGCTTACGCAGAACGCGTAGGGCGGCTTGGCGTTTATCGCGCACATTGGTGGATTGCGCCTTTGGCGCGAATCCACCCTACCTGGGATCCGCGACGGCTCGTGCGACCAGCGTAGGGCGGCTTCGCGAAGCAAGCCGCCAATCGGCGGTTGGATCGCGGTATGCATCGGAATTCAATGGCCTACAATGGTTCGTTGCCCGGCCGCAGTCCCGTTCAGCGGTCCGCGTACTGCAACAGCGGAGGGGTAGGGCAGTCGAGGGCCTGGCAGACGGCACGCAGCAGTTCGGCTTCGGCTGCCGTGACCTTTCCGTCGTGCTGGACCGCCGTGGCGCTGGCCTCGACGAGCTTGCGGCGGAATTCCGGGCGGGTGGCGCCGAGATGTCCGAGGATGCGGTCGAGATCCCGTACGTTCAGCTTACCGGATGCCTGTGCAATGTCCCACGGCCCCTCGAATGGGGCCACCGCCGCAGCGGCTTCGAATGCACGGGCCGCTTCGGCCTCATCCGATCCGCCTGCACGTGCGAGAAGTGCCAGCAGCCGAGCCGTGTCGGACTTGAGGGTTCCGAGCGAGACGGTCGCCGTAGCGGTCTCGCGTCCGGGCCGGAGCGAAGCGTGGAGCAGGCGCCGTACCACGTACTCGAACAGCGATGTGCGTCCGTCGGCCTGGATCAGGGTCTCGGCGGCTTCGAGGATCTGCTCGCGGGCCTCTTCCCCGAGTTCGCGCAGCGTCGGCAGCGCCAGGTCGAGCAGGGGCAGGCGCATGCCCGGATGGCCGCCATGCAGCCAGCGCGCATGCTTTTCGGATTCGTTGCGGGCGGCGAGGCCGAAGCGCTTTTCGACCACGGCGGACTGGCGTTCACGAATCTCCGGATCGCGCGACAGCAGCAGGGCGAGCACCATCGATCGCGCTCCGCCGGGTTGATGCACGGCATCGAGCACGTCGGAAGGTAGCGCGTCGATCAGCCGATGGGTGTAGGCGACGTGCTCGGGTTCGACATTGCCCACCGAGGCGGTGAATCCCGCGGCAGAAAACCCGGCGGTGGCCGAAGCGGTACCCGAGGCGGGCGTATCGGCGTGCGATCGTTTCGGTTCCGGAGCGCTCGATCCGCGGAAGCTCGGGTCGATGCGGCGAATCCGGGATTCGATCGGCGGATGGGTGGCCAGCAGGGCCGAGAAGCGCGCGCTCGTGCCGAAGAACATGTGGCTGGCTTCCTCGGCGCGGGGGTGATGGATCTCGGATCCGACCCCGGCGATGCGCTTGAGCGCACCGGCGATGCCGGATGGATTGCGGGTGTATTGCACCGCCGACGCATCGGCGAGGTATTCGCGTTGCCGGGAGACACCGGCCTTGATGAGCTTGCCGAACAGCACGCCAATGTAGCCGACGATCACGAGTGCGAGACCGGTCATGACGATGGGCGCGGCCCCGCGATCCGATCCGCGGGCGCTGCGCATCAGCACCCGGCCGACCAGGGTGAGCAGCAGGATTCCGTGAAGGACGCCAAGCAGCTTCAGGTTCAGGCGCATGTCGCCATTGAGGATGTGGCTGAACTCGTGGGCGATCACGCCCTGCAGTTCGTCACGCGAAAGCTGTTCGAGCGTGCCGCGCGTGACCGCCACCACCCCTTCGGTGACCTTGCTTCCCGCCGCGAACGCGTTGATGCCCTGTTCGGCGTCGAGGATGTAGACCGGAGGGGCGGGAATGCCGGACGCGAGTGCCATTTCCTCGACGACGTTGATCAGGCGGCGTTCGAGCGGATCGGTGGTCGAACGGGGCACGAGGCGGCCGCCGAGTTCCTCCGCGATGGCCGCGCCGCCGTTGCGCGAAAGGCTCAGTACCTTCCACGCCGATGCGAGCAGGATCACGCCGCCGACGGCGGCGGCCGTGAGCAGGAACAGCTCCGGGTTCCAGAGCGTGAGCGGCTGGGGCGGGCCGTCCGTAGCGCCCATCCCCAGCGCGAGGGAGAGCACGAGATAGACCGAGGCGATGATGCCCAGCACCGCCAGGGCGAACCAGAGGACCAGAAGGCGGCTGTGGCGGCGGGCGTGGTCCTGTGCGGCAAAAAAGTCCATGTGTCAGGAAGTGAAGTTGACCTTGACCGGGGCGCGTGCAGCGGTGTCTTCCATCTGCCACTGTTCGGCATGCTTGAAGCCGAAGTTGTTTGCCACGATGGAATCCGGGAAGGACTCGCGCTTGATGTTGTAGGACGTGACCGCGTCGTTGTAGGCCTGGCGCGAGAACGCGATGCGGTTCTCGGTACTGGCCAGTTCTTCCTGCAACAGCGCCATGTTCTGGTTGGCCTTGAGGTCGGGATAGGCTTCGGCCAGTGCGAAGAAGCGCGTGAGCAGGCCGCCCAGCGCCGCTTCGGCTCCCATCAGTTCGCGCATCGCGTTTCCGTCGGCGGGGTCGCTTTCGACCTTGCGGGAAGCAGCCTGCGCCTGGTTGCGCGCGTTGATGACCGCCTCGAGAGTTTCGCGTTCGTGCTGCATGTAGCCTTTCGCGGTCTCGACGAGGTTGGGAATCAAGTCGTAGCGCCGCTGCAACTGGACGTCGATCTGGGAGAACGCGTTCTTGACGCGATTGCGCAGTGCGACCAGCCCGTTGTAGATGACGACGACGTAGGCGACGAGGGCAAGCAGGACGCCGATCACGATCCAGGTTGTCATGTCGAAACTCTCCGCGTTCAAGTGGGGAAAGCCGCATGCTAACCGCAAGTGGGCAAATTGGATATCCCGTCGTGCCGCGCTCAGTCGGCCGAGGCCCGCCGCTGCACGCAGGCCACGTAGGCGAGGCCGTCGGGCGGCTGTCCGTTGCGTTGGGCATGGAACAAGGTTTCGCCCAGGCACTCGAGGACGTCGTGGAGTGCGTCGTGGCGATCGCCGCGGCGAAGCTGGCAGCGCGCGAAGGCGGCCTTCAGTCCCGGAGGCTGGTCGATCGACAGTTGCTCCTCGATCGCCAGATGGAGCGACAGGTGGAGAAACGGGTTGATCTGGCCCGCATCGGGCGAAAAATCTCGTGTCACCGCATCCGGGTCCTCGAGCAGCGCATGGTATTCCGGGTGCAGGGCGATGACGTCGGCGGCCATGTGTTCGAGCGGGGTCAGCACGTCGCCGGCCAGGCGCTTCTTCCATGTCTGCACGAGGAAGTTTCGGGCTTGGTCGCGAGAGGGGTCGAATACCATGAACGGCTCCGTCAGTCGGTCTTGTCGCGAAAGTCGCACAGGTCGCGCACGATGCAGTGCCCGCAACGGGGCTTGCGGGCGGTGCAGACATAGCGCCCGTGCAGGATGAGCCAGTGATGGGCGTCCTTGAGGTACGGCTTCGGGATGCGTCGCATCAGCGCATTCTCGACTGCACGCACATCCTTGCCGGGCGCGAGGCCGGTACGGTTCGACAGGCGGAAGATATGGGTGTCGACCGCCATGACCGGGTCGCCGAAGACGGTGTTGAGCACGACGTTGGCCGTCTTGCGCCCGACGCCGGGAAGGGCTTCGAGGGCGGCCCGGTCGTGCGGGACTTCGCCGCCGTGGCGCTCGAGCAGCAGGCGGGACAGGGCGACCACGTTCTTCGCCTTGGTCCGGTACAGCCCGATCGTGCGGATCTGCCCGGCGACACCGTCTTCGCCGAGACCCAGCATCGCTTCGGGCGTCGGTGCCGCGGCGAACAGGCCGCGGGTCGCCAGGTTCACGCTCTTGTCGGTGGCCTGGGCGGAGAGCACCACCGCGACGAGCAGCTGAAAGGGCGAACCGTATTCGAGTTCGGTCGTGGGCTGTGGGTTGGCTGCGGAAAGACGCTGGAAGAACGTCTCGATCGCGTCGCGCTTCATCGGCGGTGGTCAGCCGGCGGCTGTTGCTTCGGGCTGGTTCGTTGCGGGTCGGGCGGCGGCCCGGGCCGCCGCACGCGAATTGATCCAGTTGAACAGTGCGATCAGGCAGCCCAGGGCGAAGAATGCACCTGGCGGCAGGATCGCGATGAGAAAGTCCGGGTAGCCTTCGCCGAACACCTGGATCGGGGACAGTCCGGGAAAGACCATTTCGATGCCGGTGAACAGTGTGCCGCTGCCGATCAGTTCGCGTACGCCGCCCAGCACTGCCAGAACCCAGACCAACCCAAGTCCCATCATGATCCCGTCGATTGTCGATGAGATCGGATCGTTCTTCGCCGCGTAGGCTTCGACGCGCGCGAGGACGATGCAGTTCGTGACGATGAGCGGAATGAAGATGCCCAGCACGAGATACAGTTCGTGGAAGTAGGCGTTGAAGGCGAGATCGACCATCGTCACCAGCGAGGCGATGACCAGGATGAATACCGGGATGCGGATCTCGTAGGGAATGAAATTGCGCAGGGTGGCAATCGCCAGGTTGGCCACGGCCATGACGACGATCGTCGCAAGGCCGAGGCTGACTGCATTGACCATGCTCGTGCTGATCGCCAGGATCGGGCACAGGCCGAGCAACTGAACGAGCCCGGGATTCTGCTTCCACAGGCCGTTCCAGGCGTTCTCGCGAAATCGTTGCAGGTTCATGGCTCGATCTTCCTCAGAGGCGGCTGCCGGCCTTGGCGTCGAACAGGCGTTCGCGGTTGCGGTTGGCGTAGTCGAGGGCGCGGCCGGAGGCCTCGGTGACCGCACGGGCGCTGATCGTCGCCCCGATCCGGTACTCGAACACGCCGCCGTCACGCCGTACCTTCCAGCGCTCCTGCGGAACCTGCTGGAACGAGGTCCCGACGAACTGGCCAATCCACGGGCGCTGTTTGTCCCGATCCTTCTTCGGATCGATATAGTCACCCAGGCCTGGTGTCTCGGCGTGCTGGGTGGCACGTACGCCGGTAATGCGTCCGTCCACCCCGACGGCGACGGCGAGCTGGATGCGACCGGCGTAGCCGTTCGGTGCGACGGTCTCTAGGATCAGTGCGGTCGGCTCGCCGTCCAGGCGGGCGCGATAGACCTTGCCGCCGCGGTCGAGGCCCAGTTCGGGAGTGGGGCCGAGCTCGACGAAGTCTTCGAGCAAGGCATTGTTGAAGCTTCCCGGAGGAAGGATCTCGTTGATCAGCCGCATGCGCTCGGCCAGTTGCGACGCTTCGATCGCAGGGCGGGTGAGCCGGTAGGTGCCGGACATCAGCGAGGTGAACAGCACCGTGAACACGACCATGATCCCCGCGGTGCGCAGGGCGGTCCGGGTTGCCGTGTAGCGTTCGTTCATGGCGCCCGGTCTCCGTTGCGGTGGCCGAACACGCGCGGCTGGGTTTTCATGTCGATGAGCGGAACGCACATGTTCATCAGCAGCACGGCGAATGCGATGCCTTCCGGAAAGGCGCCGAACGAGCGGATGAGGTAGGCGAGCACGCCGACGCCGGCCGCGAAGATCAGCTTGCCTCGCGGCGTGGTCGCGCCGCTGACCGGATCGGTGATGATGAAGAACGCCGCGAGCATCGCGCCGCCGCTGGCGAGGTGGAACAGCGGCGATGCGAACTGTTCCGGGCTGACGAGCCAGAACACGCCCGAAATCGTCGCCAGTGCGGCGATGAAGGCGACCGGCATGTGCCAGGTGATGATGCCGCGGGCCAGCAGGTAGGCGCCCCCGAGCAGGTAGCCGGCAGCGATCCATTCCCATCCGCGCCCCCCGAGCATGCCGAAGGCATCCTGCTGGAGTACGGTCGAGACTGTTCCGCCTTCGACTCTCAGGCCCGTGCGCATCGCATCGAGCGCGGTGGCACCGGTGATCGCATCGATGTCGCGCGCTCCGCCGAGGACGAGGTTCAACTGTGTCGTGAAATCCAGGCCGCCGGCCGGCGGCCATTGGGACATCAGCGACGGGTACGCAATGATCATTGCGCAGTAGGCGACCATCGCCGGATTGAACGGATTCTGACCGAGTCCTCCGTACAGGTGCTTGACGGCGATGATGGCCACGAGCACGGCGATGACGGTGACCCACCAGGGGATGATCGGCGGGAAGCACAGTACGACCAGCCAGGCCGTTACCACGGCGGACAGGTCGTGCAGGGCGGGCGCGACGGGGCGGCCGCGCAGGCGCAGGACCAGGGCCTCGGCCAGCAGCGCGGTGATGGTCGCGATGAGCAGGTTGACCAGCACGACGGCGGCGACGATCCACGCGTAGGCGGCGATGCCGGGAAGCAGCGCGAGCAGGACGCCGCGCATGACGCGGTGAACGCTGGCCTGCTTGCGAACGTAGGGCGAATGGATCATGAACGTTCCTCGCCGGAAGCGGTGGAACCGACGGCCGGCGATGCCGCGGATTCATCATCGGACGGAGGCGATGTTGGGGCCTCGAGTACCTTGCGCCTGGCCTCGATCTCTGCGATTTCGGCCTGTTTTTCCGGACTCAGGTCTTCGGTGTTCTTCGGCTTGACCGCAGCCTTCTGTTCCTTGGCGCGGGCCAGGGCGGCGGCAATCAGTGCTTTCTTGGTGTCGTCGTCGGGCGTCTTGTCGCCGGGGCCTGCTGCGCCATCCTTTGCAAGTTTGGCCTTCGTTTCGGCAGCCTTTGCGGCCAGGCGTGCCGCTTTCTCCGCCTTTTCGCGCTCCTGGCGGAAGTTGCGGAACTCGAAGCGTTCGCGCGCCCGGTCGGCAGCGGCGGCTTCGCGTTCGCGCGCCCAGATCTCGCTCTTGGAGAAGCGGAAGTAATCGACCAGCGGTATGTTCGACGGACACACGAATGTGCAGCATCCGCATTCGATACAGTCGAACAGGTGATACTCCTGCGCCTTGCCGAAATTGTGCGAGCGTGCGTACCAGTACAGCTCGAGCGGCTGCAGCGAGGCGGGGCAGGCGCGTGCGCAGGCGCCACAGCGGATACACGGCAACTCAGGCGGTGGTGGCGGGAACAACGCCGGGGAAGCCGCGATGACACAGTTGCTGCCCTTTACGATCGGCACCGAGAGGTCGGGTAGGGCGAATCCCATCATCGGCCCGCCGAGCAGATAGCGGTCGGTGTCGACTTTCGGTTTCGCCAGCGCAATCAGATCGTGTACCGGAGTCCCGATCCGCACCTCGTAATTGCCTGGCTGCTCCATGTTCCCGGTCAGCGTGACGATGCGCGAGACGACCGGTTCGCCCAGTGTGACCGCGCGATGGACGGCATGGGCCGTCCCGACGTTGAAGCATTGCACGCCGTATTCGGTGCCGAGCTTGCCGTGGGGGATCTCGATGCCGGTGAGCACGCGGATGAGCTGCTTCTCCCCGCCGGCCGGATACAGGGTCGGTACGGCAACGATCTCGATCGGGCGGTCGAGCCCGGTCGCCGCGGCTTTCATGGCGGCGATGGCGTCGGGCTTGTTGTCCTCGATGCCGACGATCGCACGCCGTGCGCCGATCAGGTCGAACAGGACGGCCGCCCCGCCCAGGATCGCGTCGGCCCGCTCGCGCATCAGGCGGTCGTCGCAGGTGATCCAGGGTTCGCACTCGGCGCCGTTGATGATGAGGGTCTCGACGCCGGTCCCGTGTCCCAGCTTGATGTGGCTTGGAAAGGCCGCGCCGCCCATTCCGACGATGCCCGAGTCGCGCAGGTAGTCCAGCGCCGTGATCCGGTCTGCCGAGCGATGGTCGAAGGGCACCATCTCGATGCCGCGGTCCTCGCCGTCGGCCTCGATGCGGACGCACGTCGTGGTCAGCCCGGACGGGTGCGCCATGGGGTGGTCGCCGATCTCGATCACGGTGCCCGAGGTGGGGGCGTGTACGGCGGTCCCGAGCACGCCTTCGGCCTCGCCGATGCGCTCCCCGCGGAGAACCTTCTGCCCGACCTCCACGATGCAGCCGGCTACCGAGCGGAGATTCTGGCGTAGCGGCACGACGAGGACACGCGGGATCGGTGCCTGTTGGATCGCGATTTCCGCGGATTCGGTCTTGTGGGAATCGGGCTTGACCCCTCCGTGAAAACTGAAGAGCTTGCCCATCAGGCCACCTTCCTGACTTCGATGACCGGGTACTTCCATTTCCAGGTCTCGACCGTTTCCTCGACCGGCTCCATGCTGATGCAATCGACCGGGCACGGCGCGACGCACAGTTCGCATCCGGTGCACAACGGTTCGACGATGGTGTGCATCTGCTTGGCTGCGCCTACGATGGCGTCGACCGGGCAGGCCTGGATGCACAGGGTGCAGCCGATGCAGGTCTGTTCGTCGATGAACGCGACGGCCTTGGGTTTTTCTACGCCGTGTTCTTCGGACAGTGGTTTGAATTCACGTCCGAGCAGGTCCGCAAGATGGCGGATGCCTTCCTCGCCGCCAGGCGGGCATTGGTTGATGTCCGCCTCGCCATTGGCGATTGCCTCTGCGTAGGGCTTGCAGCCGGGATAGCCGCACTGCCCGCACTGGGTCTGGGGCAGAATCGCGTCGATCTTCTCGACCAGCGGGTCGCCCTCGACCTTGAACCGGATCGACGCGTAGCCCAGTGCTGCGCCGAGCACCACGGCAATTCCGGTCATGATCAGAAGTGCGGTCAGCATCCGTGTCCTGGAGATTTCAAGCGAAGTCGGAGGATAGCCCGGGGAATCGGCTCTGGATTTGCGTCATATCAGTATTTCACCGTTTTCTAGCCGAAACGGTCCAGGCCGGCGAAACCCATGAAGGCAAGGCTCATGAACCCAGCCGTGATCATCGCGATGGCGGTGCCCTTGAAGGGGGCGGGAACGTCGGCGCCGTCGAGCCGTTCGCGAATGCCGGCGAACAGGACCAACGCCAGGGTAAAGCCGACCGACGATCCGAACCCGAACAACAGCGACTCGAGAAGGTTGTGGCTGAAACCGACGTTGAGCAGTGGCACGCCGAGCACCGCGCAATTGGTCGTGATGAGCGGCAGGTAGATGCCCAGCACCTGGTGCAGCAAGGGGCTGGTCTTCTCGATGACCAGCTCGGTGAGTTGGACGATGGCGGCGATGACGACGATGAACGACAGCGTTCGCAGGTAGGCAAGGTCGTTCGGCTGCAGCAGGTAGTGGTCGATCAGATAGCTGGTGCCGGCCCCGAGTGTCAGCACGAACGTCGTCGCCGCTCCCATGCCCACGGCGGTCTCGAGTTTCTTCGAGACGCCCATGAACGGGCACAGTCCGAGCATGCGGACGAGCACCACGTTGTTGACGAGAACTGCGCCGATGACGACGAAAATATAGCTGGTCATGATCGAGAAAATTCGGTAAGCGCGGGATTATCACCCGCGCAGGCCGGCTTCTCAACCCTGTTCGGCGTGTGGATGTGTGCTGTCGGACGCGGCGGTGGCTCGGCTTCGCGCGATTCAAGTGCCGATGGCAGTCGCCCGGACGCACTCCCGAACCAGCGCTGGACCCCGGTAGATCAATCCGCTGTAGAGTTGTACCAGCGTGGCGCCGGCATCGAGCTTGGCCCGCGCATCGCTGCCGCCAAGAACTCCGCCCGCTGCGATGATCGGAAGCTCGCCCGCAAGGGTCTGCGCAAGCTGTCGAACGACGGCCGTGGAAGCCTCGAATACCGGCGCGCCGGAGAGGCCGCCCTGTTCGTCGCCGTGGCGGACGCCACGGACCTTGTCGCGTGCGATCGTGGTATTGGTGGCGATGACGGCATCGATACGGTGGCGTCGCAGTGCGTCGCCGATGGTGGTGATCTGGGTGGAATCGAGGTCCGGTGCGATCTTCAGCGCGAGCGGCACGTAGCGCCCATGCCGCTGGGAGAGTTCCTGCTGGCGCAGCTTCAGCGCGCCGAGCAGCGCGTCGAGTTCGGATTCGCCCTGCAGCGCGCGAAGGTTCTGCGTGTTGGGAGAGGAGATGTTGACCGTCACGTAGCTTGCCAGCGCATAGACCTTGTCGAGGCAGGCGAGGTAGTCGTCCGCGGCGCGCTCGATCGGCGTGTCGAAGTTCTTGCCGATGTTGATGCCGAGAATGCCCCGGTAGCGGCTCTCCGAGACGTTCGCGATCAGGGCGTCCACTCCGTGGTTGTTGAAGCCCATGCGGTTGATGATGGCGCGTGCCTCCGGCAGCCGGAACAGCCGTGGGCGGGGGTTGCCGGGCTGGGCGCGCGGGGTCACGGTGCCGACCTCGAGAAAGCCGAAACCGAGCCGTGCCAGGCCGTCGATGGCTTCGCCGTTCTTGTCGAGCCCCGCGGCGAGGCCGATGCGGTTCGGAAAGTCCAGCCCCATCACGGTGACTGGCGGTGCCGGTTCGGCGTGGCCCGTGGGCAGAAGCTTCCCGAGCGCGCGCAGCGAAGCGAGTGTCAGTTCGTGGGCGGTTTCGGCGTCGAGGGAAAAGAGGACGGGACGGGCGAGGCGATAGAGCATGGTTTCGGTCGAAGAAGAGGATCGGGATCTTGTCCAAGGCACGACGGGCGTGCCGGCCAACGGAGGCCCGGCCGCTATTCGGCCGCCGCGGCGTCGGGCAACGGCCGCCATTGTCCCCTGATTCGCCCTTCGAGTGGCTGGAATCGGATCTTGTAGGCCATTTTCCGGCTGGCCCCGATCCAGTAGCCGAGATACAGGTACGGCAACCGCATCCTCCGGCAGGCCTCGATCTGCCACAGGACGCCGTAGGTGCCGTAGCTTGCTCCGGCCACATCGGGATCGAAATACGTATAGACGCTCGACAGCCCGTCGACGAGCCGGTCGACGACGCTGACCATTCGCAACACGCCGTTCTCGCGGAACTCGATCAGGCGTGTATCGACGTGGCTCTGCAACAGGAAGTGGGTGTACTGCTCCCGGTTGTCGAGGTCCATGCCGCCGCCGGCATGCCGCGAGCGCTGGTAGCGCTGGTACAGGTCGTAATGCTCCTCGGAAAACATCAGCGGGTGCTCGAGGGCGGTGAGCCCGGCGTGTCTTTTCCAGCTTCGGCGCAGGCTGCGGTCACGCTCCGCTTCGTCGACCCGGACGCGTACCGGCACGCAGGCGCGGCAATTGTCGCAGTAGGGGCGGTAGGTGAAGACGCCGCTGCGACGAAAGCCGTTGCGGACCAGTTCGCTGTAGATCGGAGGGTCGATCAGGTGACCCGGTGTGGCGACCTGCGAACGGGCCGTCTGGCCGGGCAGGTAGGAACATGCGTACGGCGCCGTCGCATAGAACTGGAGAAGTGCGTACGGGTAGTCGTTCTGCATGGAATCGAATTCCTCCGGCAGGCGCTCAGAACGCGAAGGCGCCGCCCGCATCGGCGGGCCAGCGGCCCGGGGGAGCGCCTTCACGAGCCGCTCGGGCGACTCGCGCGCAGAATTCCGCGCGTGAAATCTCCTCTGCGCCGAGCGACAACAGGTGGCTGGTCGTCATCTGGCAATCTATCACGTCGAAATTTCTCGATTCAAGATAGCGCGTCAGGTATGCCAGTGCCACTTTCGATGCATCGGTCTCG
>JBJHDM010000048.1:0-24153 GCA_050486545.1 Rhodocyclaceae bacterium
TACGCCCGCTGAGAATGTCGCTGCGCAGCGCCGTGAGGCGGTTCTTGGTCAGCCCGATCTCGCCCGAAAGGTTGAGCACCTGATCGAGCCGCGCGGTATCGACGCGGATCGAGGTGTCCCGCTGACGCTCGCCCTCGCGACGTCCCGCCGGCGCAGACACCGCCCCCGGACGGTCGCTGGCCCGCCGTCCAACAGCGGCCTTGATCACCTCTTCGGGGGTCTTGACGGGAACGACCGCATTCGAAGTCGTGCCCGGCTGCGGTTTGCCCCTGTCCGTTGCCGCAACACCGGTCACCGCCTGATGAAGCATTTCCCAGTCGGGTTCGTCGGCATCCTGCACCGCTTCGTCTGCCGGATCGACGACGCCGTTGCGGCTTCCCGCCACAAGCTCACCCGCGATCGCCTGCCTGAGACGCTGGATCAGCCCGGCATTCGCTGCCCGCGGCTGGACACCCTGTTCGAGGGACCCGAACATTTCACGAACCGTCGCAGTCGCGTCGAGAATCGCATCCATGATCTCGGAGTTGAGCTCCAGTTCGGCATTGCGCAGCTTGTCGAACAGGTTCTCGGTAAGGTGGCACAGGGTCACCAGTTCGGTGGCGTTGAGAAAGCCCGCCCCACCCTTGATCGTGTGAAAGCCGCGAAAGATCTCGTTGAGCAGCCCCGTATCGTGCGGGGCGCGCTCCAGATCCACGAGCTTGTTGTCGACTCCGGACAGCAGGTCCCCCGCTTCGATCAGGAAGTCCTGCAGAAGATCTTCCATTCCCGCGAAATCACTCATGACGTTCTCGCTTCAATTGTTCGTGACTGGTCGCCGCGCATCCGTGCGTCGCTTCGTTACCCATCCGTGGATCAGAATCCGAGGCTGTCGAGCAGGTCGTCGACCTGCTCCTGCGAGGACACGACGTCCTCGCGCCCTTCGGCGTTGATCACCGGACCATTCAACAAGGAATCCAGGTTGACGGCGCTGCGCTTGTCGGCCGGCGTGGCTTCGACCAGGACCTGCAGGAGCTGCGACTCCAGCGTCTGGGCCAGGTCCACGACCTTCTTGATGACCTGTCCGGTGAGGTCCTGGAAATCCTGTGCCATCATGATTTCCATCAACTGTTCGTTGGTTGCCTTGCTTTGCTTCGTCACATCCCCGAGGAAGCGGCGGGTCTCTCCCGCCAGCGCCTTGAACTCCTCGACCGAGAGCTGGTTGGAAAAGAGCCGGTCCCACTTCTTCTCGAGTCCGTCTGCATCGGCCGCGACCTTGTCCTGGATCGGCATCGCGATATCGGTCGCGTTCAGCACCCTGCTGGCCGCCTGCTCGGTCATCACTGCGATGTAGTTCAGCCGCTGACGCGCGTCCGGAATCGCCTGGACGGCGTCGTTCAATACGTTTTCCGCACCCAGCGCCCGCAAGGTGTCATGCACCTGTCGCGTCATCTGGCCGATTCGATTGAACACCGCCTCCGGACTTCCGGGCTCGGCTCCGCCGGTCGCCTCGGCTGCCCTGGGCACGGATGCTTCTTCATCGGCTCCGCCGAACTCCGCCGCGACCGAATCGAACAGGGCCTGAAGCGATTCGTCGTCACCATCCTGCACATTGTCCACGGCGCCGTTGTCGACGACCTCGAGCTTCGGCTGCGCGGTTCCCGACGCAATCGTGTCGAACAAGGCCTGGAGATCCTCCGAATCCCCGCTTTCGTCGAATTTCTGCTTCTTCGTCATCCTGACACTCCCGATCGATCGCCCGCTCAGCCTATCGGCGGCGACCCGTCATTTGCCCATCTTCTCGAAGATCTTCTGGAGCTTCTCGGCCATCGTCGCCGACGTGAACGGCTTGACGATGTAGCCGCTGGCACCCGCCTGCGCCGCCGCGATGATGTTCTCCTTCTTCGCCTCGGCCGTGATCATCAGCACCGGCAGGTGCTTGAGCTGTGGCGAGCTGCGGATTCTCTGCAGCAGGGTGAGCCCGTCCATGTTGGGCATGTTCCAGTCGGTGACGACGAAGTCGAAACCGCCGGCTTCGAGCTTCTGCAGGGCGACCATGCCATCCTCGGCCTCGTCCACGTTGGTGAAGCCCAGTTCCTTGAGCAGGTTGCGCACGATGCGCCGCATGGTCGAGAAGTCATCGACGACTAAGAATTTCATTTTGGGATCGGACATCCTGGTCTCCGTATTCAGCTAAGGGCCGGATCCTGCAAGTTCAGTTTCCCCGGCTCAGCCAGGGGCGCAATGTGTCGGCCAGCACATCGGCGTCGAATTTTGCCACGTAGGCGTCCACGCCGACCTGTTTGCCCATGGCACGGTTGGCTTCCGACGACAGCGACGAATGCATGACGACCGGAATGCCGTCGAAACGCGGGTCGGACTTGATCTTGCGCGTGAGCACGTAGCCGTCCATTTCGGGCATTTCGGCATCGAGAAGAATGACGTCGACTTCCTCGCTGACATGACGCCCCGTCTGCTTGGAGTGGCCCGCCATCGCATCGAGCCGGTTCCAGGCTTCGAGACCATTGACCGCATGCTTGTGCTTGACGCCGAGCTTGTCGAGGACCTCGGTGATCTTGCGCCGCGCCACCGCCGAATCATCGACGAAGAAGACATTGAACTCGTGCCCCCCGGCGATCGGCGGGATGGCCCCGACGATCGCGTCGCCGAAGGTGCTCGCAAGGACCGATTCGACGTCCACGATCGAGACCAGTTTTCCGTCCGGCAACTCGGTAATCGCCGTGATGAAGCTGTTGCTGCTGCTGTTCGAGACGTTGTCCGGGGCACGGACCCGGTCCCACTCGACGCGTACGATGCGATCGACTTCCTCGACCAGGAAGCCAAGGGTGCGCTTGCTGTACTCGGTCACCATCATCGAAGCGCCCAGCGGGTCGCCCGGGTTGGCCAGACCCATGATCTTCGCGAGCGACAGCACCGGAATCACGTTGCCACGCAAGGAGATGAGTCCTTCGACACCTTTGGGCATGTTCGGCGCGCGGGTCACGAAGGGAGCGGCGGAGACTTCCCGGACCTTGAACACGTTGATGCCGAAGGTCTCGTTGGTGCCGAGCGAAAAGAGCAGGATCTCCATCCGGTTCGAGCCGGCGAGGCTGGTCCGTGCATCGATGGTGCTGAACAAGGCCTCTTCTGCGGTATTCATGATCGACATGACGCGTTCCTCATTCTTCTTCGGACTGCTGGTCGGCCGGACGGATCAGCCGTCTCAGGGTCGAGGCCAACCGCTGCGGTTCGAACTTGGGCACGTACTCGTCCACGCCGACCGAGCGCCCCAGTTGCTGGTTGGACATGCCCGACAGCGACGAATGCATGATCACCGGAATGCCGTGGAAGCGGGGGTCGGTCTTGATCGTCTTGGTCAGGATATAGCCATCCATCTCGGGCATCTCGACGTCGGTCAGGATCAGGCTGACGAGATCCTTGACCTCGCGCCCCATCGCCTGTGCATGATTGGCGATCTTCTGCAGTTCCTCCCACGCCATGCGCCCGTTGATCGCGCTCTGGTAGGGAACCTCCAGGATGTCCAGGGTCCGTTCGATCTGCTTGCGCGCGACCGAGGAATCGTCGGCAAACACGACCATGCGCTTCTCGCCCTCGATCGGCTCGATACCCTTGAACAGAAACTCCTCGTCGTAACGCGCCGTCTCGGACAGCACCTTCTCGACATCGAGCATCATCACCAGCTGTTTCTCGGCCAGTTCGGTCACCGCCGTGACCAGCCCGCCCATCTTCGCCGTCAACATCTCCGGAGGCACGCGCATCTGCGCCCAGTCGAGCCGCAGGATGGTATCGACCGCCTCGACGAGGAAGCCCTGGGTGTGGCCGTTGTACTCCGTCACGATCATGATGGTGCGCGGCGTATCGGACTGGATCCCGACGTACTTGGCCAGATCGACCACTGGCACCAACGCCCCGCGAAGGCTCACCATGCCCTCGACGCAGTCGGGCATTTCGGGCGCCGCGGTGATCTCGGGCGTGCGCATGACCTCGCGGACCTTGAACACGTTGATCCCGAAGATCTCCTTGCGCCTCGTACGCTGGTCGACGCCGAGCGAGAACAGCAGGATCTCCAGCTTGTTGGTCCCGGCCAGGCGTGTCCGCGCCTCGACGTTCTTGAAAAGATCAGACATTTCTTTCTCCGCAATCCGCGGTCATTGAATCCGCACCCACCCGGCACCGCCGGCCCGGTTCGAAGCACACCACATCGACGCTCGTTCGTAAAGGAACAAAGTCATCGCTTCGAATCCTGTTCTTTCCCGAAACCGCTCGGGTCTCTTGATCTATCGGCCGCCACTCGCGCGACTTTAACGGCAAACCCCACTTCGCGCCCGGCACCTTCGAAAAACGACCGGGAGTATCCCGGCTCAGGCGTGCGGACTGGACGCACCGACGGCCAACCTGCGCACGACATGGGCGGCAATCTCACCCAGCGGCAGAACCTCGACCGCGGCACCGAGCGCAACCGCTTCGCGGGGCATGCCGAAGACGACACACGAATCCTGGTCCTGCGCAATCGTCCATGCGCCACGCCGCCTCATCTCCAGCAGCCCGCTCGCTCCGTCCTTGCCCATCCCGGTCAGCAGCACTCCGATCGCCGCAGCACCGACCACCTCCGCGGCAGAACGAAACAGCACATCGACCGATGGACGATGGCGATTGACCGTCTCGCCGCGCGAGAGCACGCATTGCCAGCCGCCCCCGGCACGCCGGATGGCCAGATGCGAGTGCCCTGGTGCCACATAGGCCACGCCGCGCCGCAACGGTTCCCCGTCCTCGGCCTCCTTGACGTGGAGGGCACTCGTGCTGTCGAGCCGTCGCGCAAAGGCACCGGTGAACATCTCTGGCATGTGCTGCACGATCATCACCGGCGGCGTCGATGCCGGAAGCCCCTGCAGCACGGACTTGACCGCTTCGGTGCCGCCGGTCGATGCGCCGATGAACACCAGGGGACCGGACTGGACCGGCACCCCGGATGGTCCGGATGCACAGTCAGTTCTGGTCTGCACGCTGATATACGGTGCGCCCGAGCGGGCGAAACAGATCTGCCGCATGCAGGAAGCTTTCCGAATGCCCCGCGAACATGACACCGTCTGGCCTGAGCAGCGGAACGAAACGCTTGAGGATCGCGTACTGCGTGGACTTGTCGAAATAGATCATGACGTTTCGACAGAAGATCGCATCGAGGCCCGGCTGGATCGACCAGTTGGGCTCGAGCAGGTTGACCCGGCGAAAACTGATCAGCTTCTTCAATTCCGGCCGAACCCGGACCATCTCGGTCCCGCCGGACGATTCCCGGGTGAAGAACTGCTGCACCTGGGCGGCGGGCATCCGGGCGACGCGATCCGGCGTATAGCGGCCTTGCTGCCCGTGGGCAAGGACGCTCGTATTGACGTCGCTGGCGAGGATACTCACCGGCGGCGAGAGCGACTTGAAGGCCTCGCAGGCGGTGATCGCCAGCGAGTAGGGCTCCTCCCCGGTCGACGCGGCACAACACCAAATGTTGATCGTACGCCCAGAGCCGATCCGCTTGAGGCGTTCGGCCAGGATCTCGAAGTGGTGGGCCTCGCGAAAGAACGAGGTCAGGTTGGTCGTGAGCGAATTGACGAACGCCTCCCACTCTCCGCGGTCACGCTCCACCCGGGAAAGATACTCGGCGAACGTCCGGTCGCCACACGCGCGCAGGCGTCGCGTCAGACGGCTATACACCATGTCCTGCTTGGCCGGCGCAAGCGAAATCCCCGCATGATCGTAGATCAGCTTGCGAACGCGCTCGAAATCCGCCGACGAGAAGGCAAATTCCCGATCACGCGTCTCCGTCGAGACCTTCATCGCTGTGATGGCGGATAGATCCAGTCGTGCCGTCGGACTCCCAGACCCCGTCGATCTGGACACAGGCCGATCCTCTTGCTTCATTCCCGAAACACCTCCCACCCGTCGCCCGCCGCCCCGCTGCTGGCCGCGCCCCGACCGATCTTGGGCAGCGGAGCACCGAGTTCATGGCGCACGGGGCGTAAAGGTGAGATTGTCGCCGTTCTCTTGGCAGACCGCAAAGGTGGATCGGTCTCGCGATCACTTTGAACCGGGGCGGAAGGACGCGCTGCGGACCGATCGCCCCCGGTCACCTGCTCGAGGTGGCGCATGCCAGCGGTCAATCGCTCGGAGACTTCGGTTCCTTCACGGAGCAGGGTCTCGAAGTGCAGCAGATCCGAACCCAGGCGTGCAAGCAACCCGTGCACGCGCGAGCCGTCGGACCGGTCGTCGTCCTCGCAGGACGGCGCGTCGTCCTGCGGATCGGACAAAGCCTGGAGCTGTGCCCGCACCTCGCTCACGATCGCCATGCCCGCATCGACATGCCCCACCGAGTCCTTCATGACCTCATGCAGACCGACGGCACACTCGGACATGTCGCGCACAAGCTCACGCCCCTCTTCCAGAACCGAAGTCGGCATGCGCTCCGACGTCTGCAGCAGATCGAGCGCGGCGTTGAGCACCAGAAGCCGGTTCCGGAAAGTCACCCCATCCAGACGTGCGACCAGATCGTCGCCGCTTCGCAAGGACTCGCGAATGCCGTCGAGCGGGGACGAGAGTTGGTCGATCGCCCGTGCCAGACCGTTGCCCGACCGCAACCCCCGCCCGGAACCTGCAACGGGATCACCAAGAGCGATCTCGGTCCGGAGGGTGCGAGCGATCTCGAGCAGCCCGTCGAGCGCACGCTCCTGTTCGTCCGAGCGCGCCCGAAATGCGGCCGCCTCGGCGCAAACCCGCTCGACGGCCGCATGCAAGATCCGGCCATCGAGGTGGCCAAGCGCCTCACCGCTCCCGGCAACGGAACCGGCCGACACCAGGTCCGCATCCAGCCTCGTCTGCAAGACCTTGATCGCCTGGAGCAGGCGTCCCGATTCGTCATCGCGCGAACAATCGACCGGTGAGCCGAACTCGCCGGTCGCCAGAACCTCGACGACCCGCCGCGCATCGTGGATTCGGCGAACCTGACTCGTCCCGACGAGGACGACGAGCGCGACACCGATTCCGACACCGACCAGGCCCGGAACCAGCCCCCAGGTACCGACCCCCTCCGGCCAGCCCCGCAAGCCCCCTGCGGCCGCAAGACCGAGCACGAATCCGGAGAGCGCCGTCACGCCCACACCGAAGAGGAGCTTGCGACGGGCCGGAATGTCGGCCAGGCGTCGCAGCAAGCGCGCCACCGGATTCGCCGACACCACCGCACCATGCTCGATCGCCACGTCATCGGCACGCCGTTCTCGAAAGCGTCTATAGGCCTCGTCGGCCCGGTCGACCTGGTGACGCATCGCCCGGCGAAACACCGAGACCACACGCTCCCGGCGCACGCCATTGGACACCGGCACCATGTCCGCCTGCACCCAGCAAAACTCCCCGGTCCGGCAACACAGCTTGAGGACACCCGACCACGGCCGGCCGGCGTCGAGGTCGCGGCGCAAGTCCTCGACCACCTCGCGCGGAACATCCGAATGCAGCAGCGTCTCGTGGTATTCGCCGATCAGTTCCTGCGCATCGTAACCGCTCAGCCGCTGCAGATCGCCGCTGATCCCGGACAGACGACCTTCGGCATCGAGCCTTGCGATCAGCACGGCATCGAGCGGCACCTCGATCTCGCGACGGGTCGGCGTCCACGGCTCATGCATCGGCCTGGCTCCCGCCCGACGCAGCAACCGGCACACTCGACACCGCCTGGAGCAGGATGTCGAGGTCCAGGAGCATCAACGCGTCGTCCCCCCGCGAAGCCAATCCGGCCACCGGCGCCCGCGCCGGCAGCGGCAATTCGGGCAACGGCCGGATCTGCGCACCCGACAAGTGGATCAGGTCCTCGACGCTGTCGACAAGCATCGACACCGTGGCCCGCTCCGAGTCGACGATCACCTGCGTAGTCCACTCAGTGATCTCGGGAATGCCAGAACCGAGATAGCGCCGCAGATCCAGCACCGGGATCCAGCCCCCCTCGTAATCGACCACGCCGGGAATGAAATCGGGACACGCATCGATCCGGCTGACCCGACCACAAGCACGCAGCTTGCGGACCCGGCTGGCATCGACCGCATACGCCTGACGTCCGAGAAGGAAACTGAGATAGGCCCCTTCGGCGGCACGGAGGGTCGTTTCGGCCTCCTCCACGTCACCCGAGGTGACCGTGTCGGCGCCCGAACCCGACTCCGATGAAGCGAGCAGTGCGGGCCGCACCGGAGGCGGCTGGACTGCATCGACAGGAGGATCGGTTGCCGAACCGGCCAGCTCGACCCGCAGGGTACCCGGTTCGGCCACACGGTCGAATACCCCACGAAGGACCTCGTCCCGTGCGTTGGTCAGGATCGTGACCTGCCATTGCCCGTCCCGGGATCCTTCTTCGGGTCGTCGGGTTTCGAGTACCTGCCCCAAACCCCCGAGTTCCTCGAGAACGAAATCCATCATCAACTCGCTGCCGACGATCATGCGCGAGATCCTGAACAGGACATCGACGCGTCGCCCCGGCGCATCGACCGAAGTGGAGATCCCGTTTCGACCACCCTTCGTCCGTAGCCCATCGAGGCGGGCAAGAAGTGGATGCACCGACGTTTCGTCGGGAACATCGCCCCGCCGGCAAGCGGCAAGTTGTGCGCGGATCGCTGCCAGGCCTTCCGCCGTGGACCGACGAATGCGTGTATCCATGGCGAGATCGCCCGCGCGTACTTCAGCCAGCAGCGCTTCGAGCGCCCGGGCGAGTTGCGCGATCGGCACGAACCCGAAGGTTTCGCTACCCCCCTTGATCGAGTGAACACATCGATAGAGGGCTTCGAGATCGACGTGATCGCCATCCGCCGAATCTCCCGCTCCCATCGCCTGGCCGGCACGATCGAGAAACTCTTCGCACTCGTCGAAGAACATCTCATGGAACTGTGCCATATCGATCGCCATGGCCGTCCTAACGCACCAGCCGGAGACGTCGCCCATCGCATGAACGGCCCGAACACCGGATCGGACTGGACTGCGATACGACGGAAACGGAAAACGATGGCAGCACAGGCACTCCCAGAGCATCGGAACGGGCGAACGGACCCGCACCCGGCAAGGAGCCGGGAAAATCCGTTCGGACTTACAAGTCGGTTAACGTCCGCAACCAGGCCAACTTTAGACGCGACGCCCGGTCGCGCACCGAACGCAAGGGAGGTGAGGCAGGCCTGAGGTTCAACTCGTACCGGCGGGGAGTGCCTCGATCTCCTCGTGCAGACCGTCCGGGTCGAACGGCTCCATCATGTCGATCTCGGTCACGCTGCCTTCGCTGCCGGATCGAATCGCCTCTTCGGTCTTCTTGTTCATGACGATGATGCTGATCCGTCGATTGGCGGGATCCAGGGGATCCTCCTGATTGAACGGAATCGTCTCGGCCAGCCCGACGACCCGGGCGACCTTGCCCGGCTCGAGACCTCCGGCGATGAGTTCCCTGCGAGATGCGTTGGCCCGGTTGCTCGACAGCTCCCAGTTCGAGAACCCCCGCTCGCCCCCCGCAAACGGGGCCGCATCGGTATGACCGGAAAGACTGAGCCGATTGGGCACGTCGTTGAGCGCCTGGCCGATCGAGCGGAGCAGCTCACGCGTATAGGGTTGCAGTTCCGCGCTGGCGGTGCTGAACATCGGACGGTTGTGCTCGTCGACGAGCTGGATGCGCAAGCCTTCGGACGTGATGTCCATCAGGATCTGGTGCTTGAAGTTGCGCAGGACGGGATTCGCCTCGACGATCGCTTCGAGTCGCCCCTTGAGATCCAGCAAACGTCCCCGTTCGAGCAGTTCGGCCTCGAACTCGAGCGATTCGGGTTGCCGGCCCCGGGCCGCATCCAGGTTGATCGTGCGGCGGCCCTCGAAGTCCCCGCGCCGCACCTGCCCGACCGAGCGGGTCAGGTCCTCGCCTCCGCCGGTGATCACGCTGGAGCTGTCGCCCGCCCCGCTCCCGCCTTGAAGCGAGACCTTGAGCGGGTTCTGGAAGTGATCTGCGATCCCCTCCAGATCGCCCTTCGCGGTCGAACCGAGCAGCCACATCAGCAGGAAGAAGGCCATCATCGCCGTCACGAAGTCGGCATAGGCGATCTTCCACGCCCCGCCGTGGTGGCCGCCGCCACCCTTCTTGATGCGCCGGACGATGATCGGTTGCTGGCTATCGTCGCTCATGCCTCAGTCCAGAAGTACCGCGCTGCATCGGATGTCCGTCGCCATCGCTCAGCCCTTGCGGCTCTTGATGTCTTCCTCAAGCTCGATGAAGGTGGGGCGGTCGGCTGCGAACAGGACCTTGCGGCCGAACTCCACGGCGACCTGCGGTGCGTAGCCGTTCATGCTCGCGAGCAGGGTGGACTTGATGCACTGGAAAATCTTGCCGCTCTGCTCTGCCCGCTGCTCCAGCTGGCCTGCGAGCGGCTGCACGAACCCATACGAAAGCAGGATCCCGAGAAAGGTCCCCACGAGCGCACCGCCAATCATCTTTCCAAGCACGACCGGCGGCTCACCGACCGAGCCCATCACGTTGACGACCCCCATCACCGCCACCACGATCCCGAATGCGGGCAATGCATCCCCGACCTTGGCGACGACATGCGCCGGGACGTGGGCCTCATGGTGATGCGTCTCGATCTCCACGTCCATCAGCGCCTCGATCTCGAACGCATTGAGATTGCCGCCGACCATCATTCGCAGGTAGTCGGTGAGGAATTCAACGGCGTGATGATCGGCCAGGACGTCGGGGTATTTCGAGAACACCGGACTCGATTCGGGCTCCTCGATGTCGTTCTCGATCGACATCAGGCCTTCCTTGCGCACCTTGGCCAGCAACTCGTAGAGCAGTGCCAGCAGATTCATGTACAAGGTCTTGTTGTACGGAGACCCCTTGAAGGCGCCGGGCAGCCCGCCCAGGGTCGCCTTGATGGCCTTGTTCCCGTTGCCGGCGACAAATCCACCAATCATCAGCCCGATGATCGCGACGTACTCGATCGGAACCCACAGCGCCATCAGGCTACCGTGCATCGCGTACGTGCCGATCGATGCAAACAGGACGATTATGTATCCGACGATGACAAGCAAGGTGCACCCCGATCATCCTGCACGTGCAGGACATAGCCGCAGAAAAATGGAACGCTATTCTAAAATAACGACACGGGTCAAAAAAACTTGACCCAAAAAAAGGCCGCCTCGAGGGCGGCCCGTTCCACGGCTTGCGGCTTGCTCACGCCATGCGTGCAACCCGCGTGCTGCGCGTACCCTTGGCGCTGGCCCGCTTCTTCTTTCCCTTGCCCGCACGCGACGGCATGTTGCACAGGCCGCAGACGTACTCATGCGTCGGGTCGTAGGCATGCGCCACGAACTTCCCGCCGCAGGTCGTGCAGGAAGCGGACTGGAGCAGATCGGCATCGTAGAAACGCACCAGCGTCCACGCACGCGTGACGCTCAGCACCGGCTCCATGCGTTCGGCTTCGATCTGGTCGAGATAGAGGTGGTAGGCCTTGATGATCGCATCCAGCGCACTCACCCCGGCCCGGCTCTTGAAGTAGCTGTGGTAGGCCATGAACAGCGATGCATGCACGTTCGGCTGCCAGGCCATGAACCAGTCGGTTGAGAATGGCAGCATGCCCTTGGGCGGCGACATGCCCCGAACTTCCTTGTAGATCTTCAGCAGACGTTCCCGGCTCAGGCGCGTCTCGGCCTCGAGCATCTGCATGCGCGCGCCCAGGCTGACCAGTTCGACGGCCCGCTGGATATCGGCCGCTTCCGCGATGACGCTCTTGTTCTTCATATGGTCACTCCTTATCCCGGTTCCCCTAGGACTTGTTCGCGGCAATGATCGCTGCATGCAGGCTCGAACTGGCGGGATCACGCCCTTCGCCTGCGAGCAGCCCGGTCAGCAGCACGTCGTCGAACCGAAAGCTCGGCAACAACATCTGCCCCGTCGCCATTCGCACCAGCTTCGTGCTCGAGAGGCCTTCGATCAGGTCCGCCACCTCGTCGCCGATTCCCAGCCGGAACATCGCAGTCTCGCGGTCGTCGCGGAGCATCTGCTGAGCCAACATGAGAAAGGCCAGGTTGAGTTCCTGGATCTCTGCCTGAAAGTCACGGCGCTTCATTTTGTGCTCGATATCAGGGAACAACTGGCCCGAACTTAAAGTAGATTCTCAACAATTGCAAACCTTGCTTACAATTCCGTGTCAAAAAAGCCACAGAAGTGCACATTCTGGCCTGCCCGGGCCACCCTGGACGCGATTGGACCGGCACCCGATCAACCGGAGGGTCGATCCCCGGGATCCGGCGCTTCGTCGCCGCGCTGGACCGCTGCCACCGCGTTGCGGCCGCCTTCCTTCGCCAGATACGCCCCCTGGTCGGCAAGCTTCATCAGCGCGTCGACATCCGAGGCCGTCTTGTCGAGTTCGGCCACGCCGATACTTACCGAAAGCGACAGCGGCGAACCTTCGACGCGCAAGGAGATCCGGGCCACGGCTTCGCACAGCCGCCGTGCGCATGCGATCGCAGCGTCGAGACCCGAACCGGGACAGATCGCCAGGAACTCGTCACCACCGATCCGGCAGATCACGTCCTGCCCGCGCAGGCAGTTGCGCAGCGCATCGGCCGCCCTCTGCAGCGCCAGGTCACCCGCATCGTGCCCGAAGGAATCGTTGATTTCCTTGAGCCGATCGAAATCGATGATCATGCACGACAACGGCCGACTGCTGCGCATCGCTGAGGCCCATTCCTGCTCCATGCGATCGATCGCGTAGCGGCGATTGCGCAGACCGGTCAAGGTGTCGGTCAGGGCCACTTCCTGCAACTGGCGATTGGTCACCGCGAGTTCGGCCGCATAGCGCCGAAGCTCCTCACGATCGCGCTCCAGCTCCTGTTGCAGGCGCACGTCACGCAACCCCGCATGCAGTCTCGCGGCCAGTACACGCGGCCCGGCAGACTTCTCGACGACGTCGTCGACGCCGGCTTCGATCGCCTGCACCATCGGTTCCTCGCCACCGACGCCGCTCAGCAGCAGGATGTACATCGACTGACCCAGCCGCGTCCGGCGCAAGGCCCGGATCAGGTTCAGCGATTCGTCGCCCGGCGCCTTGCAGCCGACGACCATGATCCGGGGCTCCAGTTCGACCGCGCGCTCGAGCCCCGCATCGCAGCGTTCGCTCTCGTGCGCTTCCAGCCCTTCCTCGCGGATCGCGGCGACGATCCGGGCACGAACGGCGGGATCCTCATCGACCACCAGGACACGAAGGGCCGAAGTTTCGGCTTCGACCCCATCGCCCGATGGCAGGTCCGCATCCACGCCCGACTCCACGGCGAACGCCCTGCGCAAATCCCTGGCAAGGACGCCCATTCCATCCGACGCTTCGAGATCCGATGGAGCCAGCTCGGGAAACGGAACCTTGGCCGGCATGTCCAGCTTGAGCAACTCGCCCCATTCACCCCAGAGCCGGATCATGCGGCGACAGTCGGCGAACAGGTCGTCGCGATCCAGGCCCATGCGCTCGGCCTGCGCAAGAAAACGTCGGATCCTGCCCGGTTGTTCCGACTCGCCGGCGATGCAGAGTTCGGCGAAATGGCGTGCGCCCGACAGGCTGTGCACAAGGACGTATTCGCGGCCGCCTTCCAGCAGTCCGGCGGGGTCCGGTCGCTCGTACTGCGGAACCAGGCCCGCAAAGATTGCCGGCAAGCCCCAGTCGGACAGCATCGCGAAACCCAGTTCGGAGCGCGTCATCGCAAACGCCTCGCGCTCGAGATCGAACACGTCGGCATCGGTCTCGCGCACCTTGTCGAGCACCCGCCTGTACTCTTCGGGATACAGCGTCGCCAGTGCGAGTTCGCCGACGCGCAGGAGCAAACCGAGACTGAACAGTTCGTCCGGTGCGGCGACCCGAGTACGCTGCGCAAACATCTGCATGCCCAGCGCCAGGGCGAGCGAGAACGCCCAGAACCCGTTGTAGTCGAATCCCCTGCAGCCGCCGTTACGATAATCGGACAGCAGCGAGAACCCGAGCGCCATCGAGCGCACGGCCGGAAGCCCCAGCACCATCAGCGCTTCCTGGACCGACACGACCGGCCGGCGGTTGTACGCGATCAAGCCGTTGGCTGCCTTGATCACCCGACCCACGAAGGCGGGGTCGCCGGAGATCACGCGGGCCAGTTCCGCGATCGACACTTCTTCCTGCTGCGTCAGCCGGATGATGGCGAGCGCGACGCCTCGTGGCGACGGCAACTCGCCCGAGGCACGCAGTTGTTCGTACTTGTTCTGGTCTAGCGGTGGGGTCATGCAAGCTTCCGGAAAATCGACGGGTGCCGGACAAGGGCAAGAGGTTTCGATGCGCTTCGTCGACGGCGGACGAGAAACCGCCGCGAGGATGCATTGATCCCTCATACTTACTTTAACCTGTGCAATGCATCCATGATAGTGTGGAAAACGTCAACCTCATGCGCCGGGCTTCGCGCACCGGACCGGGTGCGGCACAGCGGGTCGTCCGCACCCGGTCGCTCCGCATTGACAGACTGCTAGAATCGGCCTGTCCATTTTCCGGATCCCGGCCATCACTGCGATGAATTACTGCTCGAACTGCGGACAGAACGTGGATTTCCGGATTCCCACCGGGGACACCCTTCCACGCCACGTCTGCGATCACTGCGGGACGATCCACTACGTAAACCCCAAGGTCGTCGTCGGCGCCATTCCGGAATGGGAAGATCGCATCCTGTTGTGCAGGCGAGCCATCGAACCGCGCCACGGCTATTGGACCCTGCCGGCCGGGTTCATGGAGAACGCCGAGACCACCGCCGCGGCGGCCGCGCGCGAAACGCTGGAAGAAGCCTGTGCGCGAATCGACGTAGGCGAGATGTTCACCCTCATCAACGTGCCGCACATCAGCCAGGTGCATATCGTCTATAGAGCGCGCCTCCTCGATCTGGACTTCGCGCCCGGAGACGAATCGCTCGAAGTAGCGCTGTTTTCCGAGCAGGACATCCCCTGGAAGCAGATCGCGTTCCGCACGATCGGACTGACGTTGCGCCATTACTTCGATGATCGGCGCAGGGGTTGTTTCGTATTTCACGCCTGCGATCTCGAACTGCCCTCGATGGGGTCCGCGACGCCCCAGGAGAAGTGAGCGGATGACGCGGCGCACTTCACCGACCGATGAAGCGGATCGCCGCATGACGCCCCCGGATCGCACACTCGCCGTTCGCGGCTCCATCCTGCATTTTCCGTCTTCGGCTGCAGCCGCCACGGAGCCGGTTCCGGAGTACTTCGACGACGGACTGCTGGTCGTGCGCGACGGGTTCGTGGCGGCATGCGGCCCGGCCGACGCCCTGATGCCGGATCTGCCCGACGACATTCCGATCGAGAACTGGCACGGACGGCTGATCGTTCCCGGCTTCGTCGATACGCATGTCCATTACGCCCAGACCGACATCATCGCCAGCCCCGGCGAGGAGCTTTCCGGCTGGCTGGAACGATATGCCTTCCCGGCCGAAGAGCGGCTTGCCGACCCTGCGCTGGCGGCGGAAACCGCCGGTTTCTTCTGCGAGGAATTGCTGCGCAACGGCACCACCACCGCGCTGACGTTCGCGACCGTTCATCCGGGCACCGCGGACGCCCTGTTCGCGGCGGCCAGCGAGCGCGCGATGCGGCTGATCGCCGGCAAGGTGCTGATGGACCGGAACTGCCCCGAGGGACTGAGGGAGACGGCCCGCACGGGGGACGAGGAGACCCGGGCCCTGATCGCACGCTGGCACGGAAACGGTCGACTGCGCTATGCGGTCACGCCGCGCTTCGCGCTGACATCCTCTCCGACGCAGATGACGCTGGCCGGCCGCTTGTTCGCCGACTACCCGGACCTGTACCTGCACTCCCATCTCGCGGAAAACCGCAGCGAGACGACGCTCGCGACACGGTTTCACCCCGAAGCGCGCAGCTATCTCGACGTACTCGACCGCCACGGGCAACTCGGTCCACGCGCCGTGTTCGCGCACTGCATCTGGCTGGACGATGCGGATCGTCGTCGCATGGCCGAGACGGGGACGGCCATCGCCTTCTGCCCGACCTCGAACCTGTTCCTCGGTTCGGGGCTGTTCGATCTGGAGCGGGCCGACGCCCATCGCATCCGGGTCGGGATCGGCACCGACGTCGGCGCCGGCACGAGCTTCTCCCTCCTGCAAACGCTCAACGAAGCCTACAAGGTGCTGCGACTGCAGGGACAGGCGCTGTCGCCCGAGCGGGCATTTCATCTCGCCACGCTCGGCGGTGCACACAGCCTTTACCTGGATGACCGGATCGGCAATTTCGAAGCTGGCAAGGAAGCGGATTTCGTCGTGCTCGATCCGCACGCAACACCGCTTCTATCGCGCAGGACGGCCCGCACCACCAACCTGTCCGAACGCCTGTTCGCGTTCATGATGCTCGGCGACGACCGCGCAGTCGCAGCGACCTACGTCCTGGGCCGCTGCGCCTGGCGGCGTCCGGACTGAAGCGAACGCGGGCTACGCCGGAGCCTTGCGCGAGGCCGGGGTGGCCCGCTCCTGCGACCACACCCGCAACTGCTTGATCTGCTCTTCCATCGTCCGGGAGAGCGGGACCATGCGCGAAGTGCTCCAGATCACGTCCCGTTCGGTGAACGGCCGCTTCTCCTGCCAGGCCCGGACCACGGCCGCCCGAACCGCCTGTTCGATCTCGGCGCCGCTCCAGTTCTTCGTGATCACCGCCAGGCTCTTGAGGTTGAACCCGGACAGTTCGGCACCGGCTGCGCGCAGGTGGATGTCAAGGATCGCGGTACGCTCTTCCTCGGAAGGAAGATCGAGAAAGAACAGCTGGTCGAAGCGACCCTTGCGGATCACCTCGGCAGGCAGTTTCTCGATGCGATTGGCCGTCGCCACGACGAACACACCGGCCGGTTTTTCCTGCATCCAGGTCAGGAAGCTCGAAAAGATGTTTGGATTGTTGCCCCCGCCACGCGTCTCGACGTCGTAGCCGAAGCTGTTCTCCATCTCGTCGATCCACAGGACCAGCGGCGCGATGCCTTCGGCCACGCGCAGCGCGTGGTCGAAGGCATACTCCGGGGAGCCGAAGGCGCCCGACAGTACCAGGTTCATGTCGAGCCGCACCAGCGGCAGCTTCCAGGCGCTGGCGATGACCTTGGCGGCCATGCTCTTGCCACAGCCGCTCACCCCCATGAACAGGATCCCCGAAGGCAGCGGTACACCCGACTCCATGCCTCCGCGTGTGAAGAACTCCGCCCGGCTCAACACCCATTCCTTCAGGTTCTCGAGCCCCCCGACCTGCGCCATGTCGACCGTCTTGCCAATGTATTTCAGGCATCCCTCCCGCATCAGCGCGGCCGCCTTTTCCTCGTGGATCTCGGCGAGACTGTCCGCGAGTTCCAATCGGTTTTCGGCAACGAGCCGCAGCATCAGGTGCCGGATCTCGTCGAGCGTCATCCCCTTCATCGCACTGGCCGCCTGCGCCAGCCAGGCATCCGCGAGGCGGCCAGTCAATGGGTGCGACGCGACGAACCGCTCCAGTTCCGCACGGATCTCCACCTCGTCCGGCGCCCCGAGATCAACAAGGAAGAGTTGATGCTGCAGCGCATCGGGCAGATCGAGTCGCGAATTCGACAGGAACACGTAGGTGTTCCGTTGCGCGAGGTCGTGATAGAGGTCGCGAACGCCGCGGACCAGTGCCGGGTGTTCAGCGAACATCGATGGAAGATCCGCCATCAGGAAGAAGCCGTCCCGGCCGCAATCACGGATGAACGACAGCGCCTGGACGGGGTCGTGAATGGCCTCGACCGGCTTGCCATCGACGGTAAAGCCGCGTGTCCGCGTCCATACCGTGACCGGCCGGGATTCCCCGTAATGGGCCGCGGAAACGTGTGCGAGCATGCGTTCGAGCCGCGCCTCTTCGCGGCACAGGACGAACAGGAGCGGATAGCGCGCGGCCAGCGCCTTCTCGATGCGCCGCATCGGGGTAACGTCCAAGATCGGCTTCCCGTGGAATTCGAATCCCTGCATCATCGTCAACGACGTGCCGGGACGCAACCATCGCACCCCGTCATCACGTGGGAACGCTTCGTGATGCCCAACGTCAAAGCGTGGGAATACGAACCGCCCCCAACCGGGCATACTGCATCCGGACCGGAGGGGGAGAACGAATCAGGACTCTCGACAGGAGGATACTCGATGCGAATCCGAACCCTTGCCGTTCTTGCGCTCCTCGCATTGCTGCCCCTCGCCGCCCTCGCGACCGAAGCGAAGAAGGACGGCGACGTGGTCATCATCGAGATCAAGGACTACAAGTTCATTCCCGCGGAAGTCACGGTGAAGGTCGGCACCACCGTGCGCTGGGAGAACCACGAGCGCCGACAGTTCCACAACATCTACTTCGAGGGACTGGAGGACGAATCGGGCGATTACTTCTTCCCCGACGAGTTCCGCGAACGCACCTTCGACAAGGTCGGCACCTTCCCGTACATCTGCGAGCCCCATGACGACTCGCACCAGATGCGCGGAGTGATCCACGTCGTCGAATAGGCTGTTGTCAGCCGTTCTCGCGATTTTCCCCGTGGCCGTCCGCTACGGATCACCGAGAAATCATCGATTGTCTTCGCCCTGCTCCCGGCGCTAAGCTTTCGTCTCGAAATCGAGACATCTTCGCCGGGGAGCGAATGACATGAACGAGGCCGGGTTCGACTACGCAACGATTCGCATGCGGGCGATGCAGTCGTTGTTCGAAAGTCTGGACGACCTGTGCGAAGGCACGCTGGTCGTCGACAAGCAGGCGCGCATCGTCTGGATCAACGAACGCTATGCCCAGCGTTTCGGCCTCGCGACGGCTGCCGAGGCCATCGGTCGGGAGGTCGAGTCGGTCATCCCGAACTCGCTGATGCGCGATGTCGTGCGTTCCGGACAGCCGATCCTGCTCGACATCCTGGAGACGGACAACGAGCGGTTCGTGGTCATGCGCATCCCGTTGAAGGACGATGGCGGCGAGGTCATCGGGGCGGTCGGCTTTGCGCTCTTCGACAACACGCAGCCGCTCAAGACCTTCTACGCCAGACTGGGCAAGATGCAGCAGGAGCTTGCCCAGACGCGCAAGCGCCTGGCCGAGGAGCGGCAGACCCGCTATACCTTTTCCAATTTCGTCGGCAGCAGCCCCGGCGCCATGGAGGTCAAGCGCCAGGCCCGCCGGGCGGCACGGCTCGATGCACCGGTCTTGTTGCTCGGCGAAACGGGAACCGGAAAGGAACTCCTGGCACAGGCCATCCATGCAGCCTCGCATCGCAGCGCCAAACCGTTCATCGCCGTCAACGTCGCGGCCATCCCGGAGAATCTGCTGGAAGCCGAGTTCTTCGGCGTTGCCCCCGGTGCCTACACGGGGGCGGACCGCCGCGGCCGTCAGGGGAAATTCCAGATCGCCGACGGAGGCACGCTGTTTCTGGACGAGATCGGCGACATGCCACTGAACCTCCAGGTCAAGCTTCTCCGTGCGATCCAGGAGCAGGAGGTTGAACCGGTCGGCTCCGACCGGGTCGTACGCACCGATGTCCGCATCATCGCCGCCACCAGCGTCGATCTGGCACGCAGGCTCGAGAGCGGCGGGTTCCGGGCGGATCTGTACTACCGTCTGGCCGTCCTTCCGCTCACCCTTCCCCCCTTGCGCGAACGGCTGTCCGATCTGGAGATGCTCTGCGAGACGATTCTCGAGGACATCGCGCGGCGAAGCGGTACGGCTCAGCGGGAACTCGCACCCGAAGTCCTGTCCCGATTCCGCCGCTGCCGCTGGCCGGGAAACATCCGCGAGTTGCGCAACATCCTCGAGCAGGCGACGATGCTCACGGACCGGACCCGCTTGACGACCGACGACTTCCGGGACCTGGTCCATCCGGCCGAGGCGCCCGGCTCCGACATCCCCCCGTTGCGTTCCTGGGACGAGGCTCAGGAAGCCTTCGAACGCGAACTGATTGCGGACGCGCTCGCCGCCTGCGACGGAAAGGTCACCGCCGCCGCCAAGCGTTTGCGCATCGGCCGAGCAACCCTTTACAAGAAGATGGCGGCACTGGGCATGAATCCTCGTCCGGCGATCGAACCGTCCCGATATTGAGACTTCGCACAGACCTTTTTTCCTCGATATTTCATATCCTTACGAGACGACCTCCACCATTCCCGTCCTTTTTCGATCCCGATCGCGAAGAATTGTCCACATTTCGAGACATCGACACCAACAATCCTCGACACTTCCACCTCTCATTCCTTTGATTTCAATGACCTGAACAGACTGGCACAGGTCGTGCTGAGCGATCGCCATGCGGACACCAGATCCGCCTATCCAACCAATTGGAGGAGATCGATGCCGACCCCGCACGTCGACACTGCCCACCCCGTACACGCCGAAAACCGCAGTCTTGGTCATCGATGGCCGGTCCCGGCATCCGATGGCGTGAAAGGGCTTTCGCACCCTGAAGCAGGGCCCTTTACCGATCCCTTGCGCAGCTACGAGCGCGTGCTGATCGTGGCCGATTTCGCGACGACCGGAGAGGAGTTTCACCGCCGCCTGATCTGGCTCGCACGCCTGCTCGGACGCAGCACGGCGCTGCTCCAGCTTCCGGAACCGGATGCGACCGAAAGCGGGGACATCGCTGCAACCATTTTGCTCGAGGGGCTTCGCAGACGCCTGCAAGTGGCGCCCAACGCCTGCAGCATCATTCCCCCTCGCCCGATCGAGGCACTGCTGCGCTCCAAGGTCGTGCGGTCGGCCGACCTGCTCCTGGTCGGCCGATCGTCGATGCAGGACGACTCCCATCGCAGCCTGACCGATCCGCTGCGTGCCCGCGGATGCGAAATCATCGTCATCGACGACCGGCCCGAGTGGGACTGGAGCCGATGACCGTGGCCGTCGAACTGAATCCATGCACGCGCCCTGCCATGCCCCACCCTGATCCTTCGACGGTGACCGACGGCAACCGCCACGTGCGCAACAAGATCGTCAGCGCGGCCGAAGCGGTCGGTCGTATTCGTAGCGGGGACACCATCGCCACCGGCGGTTTTGTCGGAATCGGCTTTGCGGAAGGAATCGCCTGCGCGCTCGAAGAACGTTTTCTGGCCGCAGATCCGGGTGCTTCGGCTCACCCCACCAACCTGACCCTCGTCTATGCCGCCGGCCAGGGAGACGGCAAGCATCGCGGGCTCAATCACCTGGGCCATCCGGGGCTGGTCCGCCGCGTGATCGGGGGCCACTGGGGGCTCGTGCCGTCCCTGCAAAGGCTGGCGGTGGAGAACCGCATCGAGGCCTACAACCTGCCTCAAGGGGTGATCACGCACCTGTTTCGCGACATTGCCGCGGGCAAACCCGGCACATTGACCCGCGTCGGGCTGGGCACCTTCGTCGATCCCCGCCATGGGGGAGGAAGGATCAATCCATCCACCACCGAGGAACTGGTGCGTCTGATGGAGATCGACGGCGAGGACTACCTGTTCTACAAGGCCTTCCCGATCCACGTCGGCATCATCCGGGGGACCACGGCCGATGCGGACGGCAACGTCACGATGGAGAAGGAGGCGCTGACCCTCGAGGCGCTGGCGATCGCGATGGCGGCACACAATTCTGGTGGCATCGTCATCGTCCAGGTCGAGCGCATCGCCGAACGCGGCACCCTGCCTCCACGCCAGGTCAAGATCCCCGGGGTGCTGGTTGACTGCGTCGTGGTCGCCGAAAAGCCCGAACACCACATGCAGACCTTCTCCGACGCCTACAATCCGGCCTTTTCCGGCGAGATCCGCATCCCGTCCTCCACGCTCCCACCGATGCCGATGAGCGAACGCAAGATCATCGCCCGCCGGGCCGCACTGGAACTGAGTCCAAACAGCGTCGTAAACTTGGGCATCGGCATGCCCGAGGGCGTCGGCTCGGTCGCTGCCGAGGAACGCATCATCGATCTGCTCACCCTCACCGCTGAGCCGGGCGTGATCGGGGGCATTCCTGCCTCCGGCATGAACTTCGGTGCCGCCGTCAACACCGACGCGGTGATCGACCAGCCCTACCAGTTCGATTTCTACGATGGCGGCGGCCTCGATATCGCCTTTCTAGGACTCGCCCAGGCGGACCGGGACGGCAATCTCAACGTGAGCCGCTTCGGCCCCCGGCTGGCCGGTGCCGGTGGCTTCATCAACATCAGCCAGAATGCGCGCAAGGTCGTGTTCGTGGGCAGTTTTACCGCTGGAGAGCTGGACGTGGGGCTCGACAACGAACGTCTCGTGATCCGGCGCGAAGGTTCCGTACGCAAGTTCATCGAACAGGTCGAGCAATGCACCTTCAGCGGGGAGTACGCGCGCCGCCGAGGTCAACCCGTGCTCTACATCACCGAACGTTGCGTCTTCCGGCTCGGATCCGATGGGCTGGAACTCACCGAGGTCGCCCCGGGGATCGACCCCGAACGCGACATCTTTCCCCACATGGATTTCCGCCCGCGGATTGCCGAACCACTTCGCCAGATGGATGAGCGGGTATTCCGCGACGAACCGATGAATCTACGCGATGCACTGCTCGCACCCCAGGCTCCTGAATTCGCGCAGGATACTCCGCACCCCATCCTCATCCCGGCACCGTGACCGGGCAGCCAAACGTTCGCGTCGACCGCATGCGGACCGACCGTTCGTAGCTGCCCGGACAGCGCTCCCGCATTGAAACGAAACAAGCCGCAGCCCTTCCACGCGGGCCCCGGTTCCTCGACCGGGGTCGGCCCCTGGCCCCGGCCAGGATTATCGTCCCGATCGTGCGGAATTTACGGTGCTGCAACGCGGCAAAGATTTAGAATGATTCTCATGGCTAGGCAATCACGTCCAGAGCGACCCACAGGGAATCCCCTTTGATCCAGGTCTTCTTCCTCCGTCTGCGCAATCTGCTTGGCGACGACCTGTCGAACAGGGAATTCGGGTGGCTGTTTGCCGGCTGGCAGCATCCGGTCCTGTATGCGACCCGGCGAGCGAGCATGATCGTGACCCGGGTCCGGCTGGTCGCCATCATCTTCGCGATCCTCACCCCGGCCTGGATGATCGTTGACTTCTGGCTGTTTCCGATCGATCTCTTCTGGAAGCTCGCCACGGCCCGGATCCTGGCCGCCGTCGCCTTCGCATGGCTGTCGACCCGACCGATTCTGAATGCGGACATGCGCTGCGCCCACAAGGCGCTGATCATCATGTTCGCGATCCCGACCCTGTTCTTCCTGTATTCCTATTGGGTCGTGTCCGCCTATGCCCTGACCGGATTCTCGGCGGCAGTCGCGGCTGGCTACGGCTTTCTGCCCTTCGCGATGCTCGCGGGCATCGCCATCTTTCCCCTCACCGTGATCGAATGCATCCTGTTCGCCGCACCCATGCTCGGCGCCCAGGCCATCGCGGGCACGGTCAAGTGGAATGCGCTCGAATGGCCGTCGTTCGCCGGCGCGTTCTGGCTGCTGCTGGTCATCACCGCTGTCGCAACCCTGGCCAGCGTGTCGCAGCTCGGCCTGATGATCGCGCTGGTCCGCCAGGCGATTCGCGACCCGCTCACGAACGTGTTCTCACGCAGCAGCGGGGAGGAGCTGCTGGCCATGCACGACGCGACGACCAGTCGCGACGAGCGCCATTTCGCCGTCGCATTCGTGGATCTCGATCACTTCAAGTCGGTCAACGACGAGTTCGGACATGAAGCGGGCGACACCGTCCTGCGCACGACCGCCGAGCGGATCCGGACCGCGCTGCGCCGGGGTGACGTGATCGTGCGCTGGGGCGGAGAGGAGTTCCTGCTGCTCATGCCGGACACAACCCACGAACAGGCCCTTGCCGCACTGGTGCGGCTGCGCGAACGGGGCCTCGGCGCTCGCCCCGACGGCAAGCCGGTCACGGCAAGCATCGGCCTGGCCGAGCGCCGGACCGACCAGGTCCCCGACTGGCCGGCATTGGTCGAACTGGCCGACCAGCGCATGTACCGGGCCAAACAGGAAGGGCGCGACCGCATCATCGCCGCCGAAGCCTGACCCCGTCGCCCATGCGCGGGACGGTCCGAAGCTGCTATGCTCCGCAGTCGATCCGACTGACTCCGACCCGACCTTGGAAACGCGTACCCCTGGATCTCCACTCGACCTGTTCATCACCTTCTCGGTG
>JBJHDM010000049.1:0-23177 GCA_050486545.1 Rhodocyclaceae bacterium
CCGTTGGATTATGGACAAGGCCTGAAGTTCGCAGTTAGCCTGAAATGGGGAGTTTCTACAACAATAATTCCAAAGCGATCGCGGGAGGATTCCAACATGCCCGATCGGATGGTTCATGAGGGTGGGCCGCTCGGCTTTGCAAGGCGTTGTGAAGTCGGCAAGGTAGGCAAGCGTTGGCTTGTTTGTCTGGTCATGGGCTGGATGCTTGTGTGGGCCGCCACGACGGATGCGGCGCAACGGGAGGTTTCGCTGCCCTATGGTCCGCTGTCGCTGGCCGGGACGCTCGAGCTGGCTTCGGGAAAGACGCTGTCGGATGGCGTGGTCTTGATGCTTCACGGTGCGCTTGCGCACAAGGACATGCAGGTGATGCGGGATTTCCGAAGCATGTTTTCCCGGAATGGGTACAACACGTTGGCCATCAACCTTTCGCTGGGCGTGGACGGGCGTGACGGCATGTTCGATTGTGAAACGCCCAGTCTCCACAAGGCCGAGGATGCACTCGACGAACTCGATGCCTGGCTCGACTGGCTGGCTGCGCAAGGTGCCGGGCCGGTCGTGATCCTTGGTTTCTCGCGTGGCGGGCATCAGGTCGCGTGGTTCGCCGCCGAGCGTTCCCGCCCCCAGGTTTCGTCGTACATCCTGCTTGCACCCGCCATCCCGAGCGATGCAGAGGATCCTGCCCGCTATGAAGCCCGCCATGGAGCACGTCTCGAACCCGTTCTCGAGCAGGCACGCCGCATGGTCGATTCGGGACGTGAAGCAGATTTTCTGGAGGAGGTCGCATTCATGCATTGCGGCGAGACGAGGGTCAGTGCGGAGTCCTTCCTTTCGTACTATGCTCCGGATCCGGAGGCCGACACGCTGCCGCTGCTCCGGCGTATCCGCACGCCGACCTTGCTCCTTGTCGCCGGGCTCGACGAGATCGTCATCGACGCCGACCGCCGGCTGGGCGTCGCGGCCGACGGTGATTTTGTCGAGATGAAGGTCATTCCGGGTGCGGATCACTTCTTCCACGACCTGTTCGGCGAGGACGCCATGGACGAGGTCGTCGAGTTTCTGGGTCGGTGAACCGTATGTCTCGTCTATTGGTCCAACGTCCGTTACCGGGTCATCGATGTTGCCTGCCCATTCTTTCAGCTAAGGGGTCTTTGCCACCATGGAATTGAGCTTTCACCTGCAAGTCCTGATCCTGATGTTCGTCGCCGCGATCCTACTCGGCGCGGTCGCGACCAAGACGAACTTCTGCACCATGGGGGCCGTGTCGGACTGGGTCAACATGGGCGATACCGGACGAATGCGCGCCTGGCTGTTCGCGATCGGACTCGCCGGGATGGGCGTCGTGATCCTGGAGGCCGCCTCGGTGGTGACCTTGCGCGGCAACACGATGCCGCCGTACCGGACCGAGAACTTCGCCTGGCTGCGCTATATCGTTGGTGGCTTCATCTTCGGGGTGGGCATGACACTGGGGGGAGGTTGCGGCAACAAGACACTGCTGCGCATCGGTGGTGGCAACCTGCGCTCGATCTTCGTTGCGCTCATGATCGGCATCGTCGCCTATCTGATGTTCACGACCAACCTGTTCAACATCGCGGTCATGAGCTGGGTCGGTCCGACCATCGTCGACCTGCGTGCCCATGGGATTTCGGGTCAGGGGATCGACGACTTCGTCAGCAGCCTCTCCGGAATGGACGGGACGACCGCGCGGGTTGCCGTCGGCAGCCTGATCTCGATCGGCCTGATCGCCTATGCGCTGGCTTCACGTGATTTCCGGGGCAACTTCGATCACGTGCTGGCGGGGATCGTGGTCGGACTGGTCGTCGTCGTCGGTTGGTACGTCACGGGCGGCTCCATCGGTCAGGAGTGGGTCGAGGAGGCGTTCATGGACGGCGAGCCGAACCGGGCTGCGGTGCAGTCCTTCACCTTCATCAGCCCGATCGGCGACACGTTCCGCTACCTGCTGTCGCCGACCGACTTCAGCCTGGTGCGGGTGGGCGTGGTTTCGGTGTTCGGGGTGGTGCTCGGATCGTTCCTGTACTCGATTCTCAGTGGTTCCTTCCGCATCGAGTGGTTCAGTTCGTTCAGCGATTTCGCGAGCCACATCGGTGGCGGCCTGCTGATGGGCTTCGGCGGGTTCATGGCGATGGGCTGCACGATCGGCCAGGGCGTGACGGGCGTGTCGACGCTGGCTCTTGGCTCCTTCCTGGCGCTGGGCTCGATCATCGCCGGCAGCGTGGCGACGATGAAGGTGCAGTACGCCATGCTCGATTGATCCGTCCCGAAACGGGCTCCCGGATGGGCAGTTGGGTTTGTGGCTGGTCCGGGGGCGAACTTTGCCCGCCGATGCTGCTCTGAGCGGACATGTCCTTGCTCCGCTCCTTGCTCCGCTCCTTGCTCGTTGCCCTGCTCGCCGCACTCTCGCTCTCGGGGTGTGGCGTTCGTTACGTCTATTCCCAACTCGACTGGATCGTGCCCTGGTATCTCCGGGACTACGTGACGCTGGACCGCGAACAGCGATCCTTGCTGGATGTGCGGCTGGGTGAGCGGCTCGACTGGCACTGCCGCAGCCAGTTGCCGGAGTATGCGTTGTGGCTGCGAGAAGCCGAGTCGTCGGTGCTGGCCGGGCATCCGGACCGGGCGACCCTGGAGCGTATGGCCGCGCGTGCCGAATCCTTCGGGTACGAGTTGATGGTCGCCGTGAGCGGAGATGTCGCGAGCTTGCTGGCGACCCTCGACGATGGCCAGGTCCAGCGGCTCGCGATCCGGTTCGACGAGCAGAACCGCAAGACGCGAGAGGAGTTCGTGGATGCGCCGGACGACGTCCTCGAGGCGCGTCGCGTCGAGCGCATCGAGAAGCGGCTGCGTCGCTGGATCGGATCGCTGAACGACACCCAGCGTTTGCAACTCGAATCCTGGAGCGCGGAACTGGAACCGATCGCCGAAGAGTGGCTGGCCAACCGCATCGCATGGCAGCAAAGCCTGATTGCCGCGCTGGCGCATCGTGCCGACGGGCGCGCGTTCGAGATCCGGATCGCCGAATGGATCCTTCGCCCGGATACGGCGTGGTCGGCCGACTATCGTGCACGGCTCGAACGTAACCGCGTCCTGACGATGGAGCGGATGGTCGAACTCCTGGGATCGCTCACCGCCCGGCAGGAGAGGCGCCTACTCGGCGAGATCGCCTCGCTGGCGTCACAGTTCGAGCGCATGGCCTGCGTCGAACCCGGGAGCCTTGGGGCGCAGGCGAGCCGTTGAGCTTCGATGCGTCGCCACGGTCGCGTGCAGGGCGCTACGCGTAGTCGCTGACCCTTCCCGTCGTCGAGATTTCGCTCATCGCGAGCATCCCGGAATAGGCCTCGATCGCACGGCCGGCCGTAAAAACGAAGGCAGATGCCTCGTCATCCGCTGCGTCCTGGCGCTCCTGTTCTTCCTCACGTGCCTGGGTGGCCAGTTCGATCCTGGCCTGGGCGGCCATCTGCGCAGCCATGGCTGCGACCCGGTGATCCTGCGGTGACGGGTCGGCCGGGGCCAGGGCCGCAGCGATGATCTGCTGCGCCTTGACGAGTGTTTCCTCGGGGGTCCGCCCCGGCGAGGTATCGATACCGACTTCGCCGCCGACGGCATAGCGCTGCCCGTCCGGTCCGACGACATAGGTAAAGCTCGCGCCTGCCGTGATCAGTCCCGCCCCGGCGGCAATGTGGGCCATTTCGTGCGCGCGCACTTCGCGGTCGCGCTGCTGCAGCGCTCGGACCTCGCGCATTTCGGCGTCGGAAAGCTCGGTGCCTTGCCTTGCATCGCTCCGCTCACGCGGCGTCTCCGCCGCCCCGCGATGTTCGTCGGGGCCGGCTCCGTGCGGGCGTGGCGTGGCCACGGGGGGAAGGAAGCCGCCTGCAGGCGGCAGGGCTCCGATCATCTCCGGTCAGGCGGTCAATCCGGTTTCAGTCTAGCAAACTTCGTCCGAACAGGCCTTGGCGAACCGAACCTGGATCGGGGGTGCCTATGCGGCCAGTCCTCGCAGGCGCGCGCCGCGTCGGCGAAGCAGTTCGACCGTGACCAGCAAGGCGATCGAAATCGCGACCAGGATCGTCGCCACGGCGAGGATGGTGGGGCTGATGTGTTCGCGAATGCCCGACCACATCTCGCGCGGGATCGTGCGCTGCTCGACGCCGGCGAGAAAGAGCACGACCACGACTTCGTCGAAAGACGTGATGAAGGCGAACAGTGCGCCGCTGATCACGCCAGGGGTGATCAGCGGCATGATGACCTTGAAGAAGGTGTAGGTGGGTGTGGCGCCCAGGCTCTGGGCGGCGCGGACGAGGCTGTAGTCGAAGCCGACCAGCGTGGCGGTGACGGTGATCACCACGAAGGGTGTGCCGAGCGCCGCGTGCGCGAGGATGACGCCGATGAAGGTCTGGGCGAGCCCGATGCTGGAGTAGAAGAAATACATGCCCGCGGCGGAGATGATCAGGGGCACCACCATGGGGGAGATCAGCAGGCCCATGAGCGCGGCGCGGAAGGGCAGATAGGAGCGCGCCAGGCCGAGTGCGGCGATGGTGCCGAGTACGGTCGCGACCACGGTGGCGGAGAGGGCGATGACGAAGCTGTTGCGCACCGAGCGCAGCCATGACTCGCTGGTGAAGAAGTCCTGGTACCAGCGCAGCGAATAGCCTTCGGGGTTGAAGGTCAGCATCTCGCGGGTAAAGGTGAAATAGGGCTCCGCGTTGAACGAGAGCGGAATGATCACCAGGATCGGGGCGATGAGGAAGAAGAAGACCAGCGCGCAGAAGAAGCGATAGAACCAGTGCCAGGCGCGTTCGAGTCTTCCGGCGTAGGGGGGCAGGGGCGTCATCGTGTGCGGGTCCGTGTCAGCCGAGCTTCATGTTGTCTATGCCGATGAGCCGGTTGTAGACGAAGTAGAGAATGACCACGCTGCCCAGCAGCAGCGTTCCCAGTGCGGCCGCAAGTCCCCAGTTGAGCGAGTTCTGGATGTGGAAGGCGACCAGATTGCCTACCAGTTGCCCGGTACGCCCGCCGACCAGTGCCGGGGTGATGTAGTAGCCGATGGACAGGATGAAGACGAGCAGCGCGCCGGCACCGATGCCGGGGATGGTCTGGGGCAGATAAACGCGCCGGAAGGCGGTGAACGGATTCGCGCCCAGCGAGCGCGCCGCGCGCATGTAGGAAAATGGGATGGTCTTCATGACGCTGTACAGCGGCAGGATCATGAACGGCAACAGGATGTGCGACATCGCGATGACCGTGCCGAGCTGGTTGTGCATGAGTTGCATGCGTGCACCGTCGCCGAAGAAGAAGGCGACGAAGTCGTTGAAGACGCCCTGCGACTGCAGGATCACGATCCATGAGGTGGTCCGCACGAGCAGCGACGTCCAGAACGGCAACAGCACGAGGATCATCAACAGGTTGCTGTAGCGAAGCGGCAGCGTGGCCAACATGTAGGCCACCGGAAAACCCAGGACCAGCGTGATGACCGTGACCAGTGCGCTGAGCCAGAAGGTTCGCAACGCGAGCGGAAGGTAGATGCGCTGCTCTTCGGCCTGACGCACGATCCGGCCGTCTTCGTCGTATCGCAGATCGAGTGCGGCAAGGTAGTAGCTCGCGGTGAAGCGCCCGCTTTCGCGCTGGATCACCTGCCAGGTGGTTGGGTCGCCCCAGCGCGCGTGGGTCTCGATGAGGGACTCCCGGAACGGTGCTTCCAGGCGCGCCGCGCGGCGTGCGGTAGCGTTCACCGCCGAGCGCATGCCGCTGATCTCGTAGTTCAACCGGGTCGCGACCCGGCCCGTGGTCCGGTTCTCGCGCCCCTCGACCATGTCGGCTGCAAGGGCGGCATAGACCGATTCCGGGGGCAGGTCCCGCCCGTCCCAGGATTGCAGGGCGTCGACCGTGCGCGGAAGCACCTCCCGGATCTCCGGGTTGTCCACACTTCGGCGCATCATGTCGAAGATCGGCACGACAAAGGTCACGACGATGAACAGCAGCAGCGGCGTGACCAGCAGAAAGGCGGTCAGCTTCTTGCGACGTTCGGCCTGCCGCAGCTTGCGCTTGAGCGGCATGCCGTCAGCGGTGACCATGGCGTCGGTCGAGGGTTGCATTGTGGGTTGTTGTCGATCGCGGGTGACCGGGCCCGGGCCTCTCATGGCCCGGGCCGATTGCGTCAGCGCAGCATCCAGGCGCTGAAGCGCTCGCGCAGCTCGTCGCCGTAGTCGGTCCAGAACTCGTTGTCGAGCACGATCGGTGTCTGGTAGTTGTCGGGGTGGGTCGGCATGTGGGGGTTCATGTCGATGCCCAGCGTGGCGTGGGTCGAGACCAGGTCAGCCGAGGAGGCCCGTGCAGGTCCGTAGGAGATGTACTTTGCCTGGTCCGCGAGGCGCTGGGTGTCGGTCGCGAAGCGGACGTAGTCGAGCACCGCCTCGACGTTGCGACCACCTTTCGGGATCACCCAACCGTCCCACTCGACCAGTTGTCCGTCCCAGATGATCTGAATCGGCTGGCCTTCCTCCTCGGCCGCGGCGAACATCCGGCCGTTGTAGCCCGTGGCGAAGGCGACCTCGCGGTCGGCAAGCAGTTGCGGGGCCTGGGCGCCTTCGGTCCAGAACACGAGGTGGTCCTTGATGGTGTCGAGCTTGGCAAGCGCGCGCTCGACGCCGGCGGGGGTGCGCAGCACGTCGTAGATCTCGTCCAGCGGCACGCCGTCCGCGTAGAGCGCCCATTCCAGGTTGCCGCCCGGGCGGTTCTGAATCGCGCGCTGGCCAGGGAAGTTCTCGACGTCGAAGAAGTCGGCGATGCTGTTCGGTTGCCGGTCGGCGGGGAACATCGTGGTGTTGTAGCTGACGATCGTGGAATAGACGATCTGCGGGATGAAGCAGTCGCCGTCGAGCGAACCGGGCAGGAAGTCCCGGCTGGCCGGGGTGCCGTCGGGTGCCGGCGCGAGCATGGCGTCATGATCGATTTCGAGCAGAAGGCCTTCGTCGCAGGCCACCTGGGCGTCGGACGGAAGCATATCGACCAGATCCCAGGTGACGTTTCCGGCCTGCGCCTGGGCACGGATGCCGGCCAGTGCGTTGGCGGAGCCGTCGTCGTTCACGATGCGCACCTGCGGGTTCGCGGCCATGTAGGGGGCGTGATAGGCGTTCTGCTGGCTTGCGCTATAGGCGCCGCCCCAGGAGACGATGGTCAGGTTCACCGTTTGCTGGGCCGTGGCCGCCGCGCTGAGCCCGAGTGCGCCGGCGGCAGCGATGGCAATCAGGGTTTTGGCGGGTCGTGTCATGTCAGTACCTCCAGTGGTTTGTTCGGCAAGCGATGAGCGGTCCGGAGCAGACGGGCTTGCCGGAGTGCGCCCCGGATGGCGTCGGTTTCAGCCCGGGTCGAGTGCCCGCATGTCCTCGGTGCGCCAGCCGATACGCAGGGATTCACCCCGACGTTTGACCGGGTGGCCCTGGGCGTTTGGAATCTTCACGACGAAGCTGTCGATGCCGCACACGGTGACGCGGGTGCGAATGTGGTCGCCGAGGTAGATGAGTTCCTCGACGCGGGCGTCAAAGATGTTGGGAAGGGCGCCCTCGGCCGGGTCGATGGCGACGCGCTCGGGGCGGAGCGAGAGCATGGTCTCTGCGCCCACCTCGTTCGCCCGGATGCGCTGGGCCAGAGCGGTGTCTCCGTTTGCGAGGCGCACCGAGCAACAGGCGCCATCGATGCCTGTGACGACGCCCCGCAGACGATTGTTTTCGCCGATGAAGCCGGCCACGAAAGCGCTCTCCGGGCGTTCGTAGAGATCCTCGGGTGTGGCCAGTTGCTGGATGATGCCGTCGTTGAATACCGCAATGCGGTCGGACATCGTCAGTGCTTCGGTCTGGTCGTGCGTGACGTAGACGACCGTGACGCCGAGCGAATCGTGGATGCGCTTGATCTCGTATTGCATTTGCTCGCGCAACTGCTTGTCCAGCGCGCCGAGGGGTTCGTCCATGAGCACCAGGTCGGGCTCGAAGACCAGCGCGCGGGCAACCGCGACGCGTTGCTGCTGGCCCCCCGAAAGCTGGGCTGGCCGGCGGTTGCCGAACTCGCCCATCTCGACCATGTCGAGCGCGCGTTTCACCTTCTTCTCGATGTCGGCCCGGGATGCCTTGCGGACCTCGAGCGGGAAGGCCAGGTTCTCGGCAACCGTCATGTGGGGAAACAGGGCGTAGTTCTGGAACACCATGCCGATGCCGCGCTTGTGTGGCGGCACGTTGTTGATGGGGATGCCGTCGAGCAGGATCTCGCCGTGGGTGGCGGTCTCGAATCCGGCCAGCATCATCAGACAGGTGGTCTTGCCCGATCCGCTCGGGCCGAGCATCGTGAGAAACTCGCCGCGCGCGATATCGAGGTTCAGGTCCTTGACGACAAGGCTTTCGCCGTCGTAGCTCTTCTGGACCCCGTTGAAACGTACGAATGCATCATGGGCGTGCCCCGCCGGCACCGGCGGGACATCATCGGAATCGGTCATCCGTCATGTGTGTTGCTTGAAGACGTATTTATCCAAACACATTTGATTGGCGTCATCAAGTCGGGTTTTCCCTTTGCAGCGACGCTTGGTCGGGGATTCAGGCGGTCGAGGTGGATCGCTGCCTTGTAGGCCAGGCGTCCAGGACTGCCGCGATCACCGTGGCCAGCGGGATGGCGAAGAACACACCCCACAGGCCCCAGATGCCTCCGAACACGAGAATGGCCGTGATCACGGCGACGGGGTGGAGATTGACCACTTCGGAGAAGAGCAGGGGGGCGAGCACGTTTCCGTCCAGGAACTGGATGACTGCGTACGCGATGAGCACGTACCAGAAGGCGGCTGCGATGCCGAACTCGAAATAGGCGACCGCGGCGACCGGAACGGTGATGATCGCGGCTCCGACGTAGGGAACGATGACCGAAAGGCCGGTGGCGAGCGACAGCAGCATCGCGTAGGGCAGGCCCAGCAGGGTGAAGGAAACGTAGCTGACGGCCCAGACGATCAGGATCTCGATGAACTTGCCGCGCACGTAGTTGCCGATACCGGCGTTCACGTCGGCCCAGACGTTGTTCACCAGCGACCGTTCGGCAGGAAGAAAGACCAGTAGCCAGGCAACGATCTTGTGCTTGTCCTTGAGCATGAAGAAGACCAGCATCGGTACGAGCACCAGATACACGAGGAAGGTCATGAGCTGCACGGCCGACGACAGTGACACGAGCACGATTTGCTGACCGAGGGTCGTGAGATTGTGGCGGATCGAGGTGAGCAATTCGCGAATCTGCTGTTCGGAGAAGATCTGCGGATAGCGCTCCGGCAACTGAAGCAGCAGCTCCTGGCTCTTGGTGACGATGGCGGGCAGTTCGCGCGCAAGCTGGCTCAACTGGCCGGCCAGCAAGGGCAGGAGCAGGAGCATCATGGCCACGAACAGCGACAGGAACAGGCTGAAGACGAGGATGACCGCGGAGATGCGGGGCACGCTCCGGCGCTCCAGAAAGCGCACTGCGCCTTCGAGCAGGTAGGCGATGATGACGCTCGCGATCAGCGGTGCGAGCAGCCTTCCGGCGAACACGACGATCCCGAGGCCGATCAGCAGGACCAGGGCCAGAATGACGACCTGGGGGTCCGAAAAGTGCCTTTCGAACCATGCGCGAAGGTAGCGGATCATGGCGTATCCATGTCTCCAAATGGAGAGACTGGTCGGTTCCTGAAGAAAATGAAGGGCTTGCGCAGCGATTCTAACCGCTGGGGCGGTGCCTGCCCATAGCCGACGAACGGTCGTGATCGTCTTCGGGCTCAGCGCCGCAGAAAGCGCAGCCAGGCCCAGATGTTGAGCAGGCTCATCAGCGACTGGGCCACGTACGTCCACGCGGCGGCCTTCAGGATCCGATGAGCGTGTGGATAGTCGCTCTCGTGCAGGTAGCCGCCCTTGCGCAAGATCGGCATGGCCCGCCGGAAGCTGGCGTCGATCTCGGTCGGCAGCGTAACCAGATGGACCACGGCCGCCAGTCCCATCGACAGCAGGCCGGCTAGGACGAAAAACAGCCCTGGGGCCGGGTGTCGTGCGATCACGGTGATGAACGGTACCGCGATCATCATCATTGCGCCGAGCCGTTGTCCGAGTCGTGCCATGCGGACGAGATGTTCGCGCAACTGCAACGGCGGGTAGCCCTCGGCATGCTGGATGGCGTGGCCGACCTCATGCGTAGCGATGGTGACGGCGGTGAGCGAGCGTTTGTGATAGTTGTCCGGAGACAGGCGCACGGCCCGTGCGGAGGGGTCGTAATGGTCGCCCTGGTCGGTCGGTTCGACGGCGACATCCTTCAGACCGTGGCGATCGAGCAGATGGCGCGCCAGTTGGGCGCCCGTGCCGTAGTAGCGATCCTCCGGGCGACTGTACTTTTCCATCGTGTGGCGCACCCACAGTCCGGGGGCATAGGCTGCCAACAGCAGGAGCGGCACGAGCAGGATGAGTAGTCGGGTCATCGGCGAAGGGTTGCGATCGGAGGTGTCGGTGCCTGAAGGGTACGTGGCGAAAGGATTGCGGAAAGGACTTTCATGAGGGAAGACCGATCGATCCGGCCTCCGGTTCCGGGCAGGATTCGCGTATGCTTGCAGGGTGCCGGTCGGCGTGTGGTGCACAGTCGCCGGCGGCACGTAATCGTACAATGGCCTGTCGATGTGGAACGCGTGACCACGCGGAGTTCGAGAATACGATGAAACTTCAACCCGTCATCCTGTCCGGAGGGTCCGGAACGCGTCTTTGGCCCTTGTCGCGCGAGCAGTATCCGAAGCAGTTGCTCCCGCTTGTCGGGACGGCCACCCTGCTCCAGGACACCGCCTTGCGATTACGCGGGTTCGATGCTGCGATTGCCCGCTCCGACGAGCCGATCGTCGTGTGCAATGAGGAGTACCGGTTCATCACGGCCGAGCAGTTGCGTGCCTGCGGTTGCGCCAGCCGGCACATCCTGCTTGAACCGGCTGGCAGGAACACGGCGCCTGCGCTGACGCTCGCTGCGCTGCAGGCTCAGGCTCAGGCCGAGGACGAGGATGCGGTCCTGCTGGTGATGCCTGCCGACCACGTGATCCAGGACTGCGACGCCTTTCACCGTGCCGTAAGTGCGGGATTGGAAGAATCGCTGACCGGCTCGATGATCACCTTCGGGATCCGGCCGGACCGCGCGGAAACCGGCTATGGGTACATCCGTGTCGGGAGCGAGGTCGCGGCGGGAGTCCGCGAGGTTGCGGCGTTCTTTGAGAAACCGGACGAGCTGACGGCCGAGGCCTACTTGGCCGCGGGCGATTTTCTCTGGAACAGCGGCATCTTCATGGTCAGGGCGACGGTGTGGCTCAGGGCCATCGCACATTTTGCTCCCGAGATGGCCGCTGCCTGCGCGCGTGCGTTCTCGAAAGCGGTCCGGGATGCGGACTTCGTCCGGGTGGACCGCGAAGCCTTTCTGGCCTCGCCTGCCGACTCGATCGACTATGCGGTGATGGAGAAACTCGCCGGTACGCCGGATCTCGGCATTGCGCCGCGGGTCGTCCCGATGTCGGTCGGCTGGTCGGATGTGGGGGCATGGGATGCCCTGTGGGCGCTCGCGGTGCAGGATGCTGCGGGCAACGTCGGGCGCGGCGATGCCGTGTTCGAGGACTCGCGCAACACCTTCGTTCATGCGACCGACCGGCTGGTCGCATGCCTCGGTGTCGACGATCTGGTCGTCGTCGAGACCCCGGATGCGGTCATGGTTGCCCATCGCGAGCGGACGCAGGATGTGCGCAGGATCGTTTCGCGTCTCAAGGCCGATGGTCGGTCGCAGGTGGCGGCGCACCGCAAGATCCATCGGCCCTGGGGCTTCTACGATTCCATCGATGCGGGAGACCGCTTCCAGGTCAAGCGGATCGTCGTCAAGCCGGGGGCTTCACTCAGCCTGCAGATGCACCATCACCGTGCGGAGCACTGGATCGTCGTCCGTGGAACGGCGCGCGTGAGGCGGGGCGAAGAGAGCTTTCTGCTGTCGGAGAACCAGTCCACCTACATCCCGCTGGGGGTTCTGCATCGGCTGGAAAACCCGGGCAAGGTCGCCCTCGAGATGATCGAGGTCCAGTCCGGGAGCTACCTCGGCGAGGATGATATCGTTCGTTTCGAGGACGACTACGGGCGAGGGTGACGCGCGGGCCGATGGCCCGGCGTATCCGTCCCCGCCCGGTCGGGTGCGGGTGTACTTACCAGATCTGCCACCACCGCCTGTCGCGCTTCGGCCCCCCGGAAAGATAAACGCTGTCGGGGAAATTCAGCTGCAACACGCGGTCGGCATCGTCGCGCAACTCGTCCATGCCGAGCGCGTCGTAGCTGCGCACGAGCAGCACGAGGGCTTCCTCGATCGCCGGTGCATCGGGATAGGTTGTGATCGCGGTCTGGGCACGATTGATCGCCGCCACAAAGGCACCGCGCCGATAGTAGTAGCGCGCGACGTGGACCTCGTGTCCGGCCAGGGAGTTGACCAGGTACTGCATGCGCAGGCGCGAATCGGCGGCGTAGCGGCTGTCCGGGAATCGCGTGACCAGTTCCTTGAAGGTGTCGAAGGACTCCTGCGCACCCTTCGGGTCGCGTTCGGACAGATCCTGGTTCGACAGCGCGCCGAGCAGGCCGAGGTCTTCGTTGAAGGTTGCCAGCCCCTTCAAATAGTAGGCGTAGTCGACGTGGGGGTGATTCGGGTGCAGGCGGATGAAACGGTCTGCTGCGGCGATGGCCAGCTCCGGTTCGTTCTGCTTGTAATGGGCGTAGGCGACTTCAATCTGCGCCTGTTGCGCAAAGCGGCCGTACGGGTAGCGTGCCTCGAGCCGCTCGAACAGCCGGATCGCACGTTCGTAGCTGCCGTCGTTCATTGCGTCTCTGGCTTCGGAGTAGATCCGCTGCGCGCTCCAGCCCGCGGTCTCGTCGACCTGTTCAGGCAACAGGCCGCAGCCGCCGAGCAGCAGTGCTCCGATAACCGCTAAACTTCGCAGGGTCAATCCAGCCATTGAATGCACTCGCGTGAATGAATCCGCAAATTATAGCCCACCGGAAGAATTCTCTTCAGGACATGAGTTGAGGATCCCCGATGATTTTGCCGGTCTGCGGCTCGATCAGGCGCTGGCCCGGCTGTATCCGTCGCATTCGCGCAGCCGCCTCCAGTCCTGGCTGAAGCAGGGGGCCATCGAGGTCGATGGCGCGATGCGCGAGGCCAAGCACCGGCTGAGCGGGGGCGAGGCCCTGCGCATCGTCGAACCGCTGCAGGTCGAACCCGGACCGGATCTGCCCGAGGAAATCCCTCTTGCTGCGGTCTTCGAGGACGACGACATTCTTGTCGTGGACAAACCGGTGGGGCTGGTCGTCCATCCTGGAAGCGGCAACCGCAGCGGCACCTTGCTCAACGCATTGCTGCACCATGCTCCGGAATTGTCTGCCATCCCCCGGGCTGGGATCGTACACCGGCTCGACAAGGACACCAGCGGATTGATGGTCGTGGCGAAGACACTGAGGGCGCAAACCGACCTGGTGCGACAGTTACAGGCACGTTCAGTCCGGCGCCACTATTACGCGCTGGTGCGCGGCGACCTGGAAGGGGCGGGACAGGTTGACGCGCCGATCGGCCGCCATCCCCTGCACCGGACCCGAATGGCGGTGGTGGCGAGCGGCCGTGCAGCCGTGACCCGTTTTCGGGTGCTGGAGCGCTTCGGTTCGGCAACACTGGTCGAATGCCGTCTCGAGACCGGACGTACCCACCAGATCCGCGTCCACATGGCCAGCCTCGGACATCCCCTCGTTGGCGATGCGACGTATGGTGGGCGCCGCACCGGTGATCCGCGGCTCGATACTTTTCCACGCCAGGCCTTGCATGCGTTCCGTCTGGCGCTGCGTCATCCGGGGAGCGGTGTGGAGCATGTGTGGGAATCGGCGCTCCCGGCCGACCTGGAGGCACTGCTGGCTGCGCTTCGACGGGGTGCGGACTGATGCACCTAGCCGACTGGATCGAACCCGACTGGCCCGCACCGCGCAACGTGCGGGCCTTGGTCACGACGCGGTCCGGGGGGCGAAGCGTCGGGCCCTGGGCGAGCATGAACCTGGCCATCCATGTCGGCGACGATGAGGAGGCGGTTCGGGACAATCGGCGCAGGCTGCGTACGCGCGTGCCGTCCGAGCCGGCCTGGCTCGATCAGGTGCATGGTTGCGCGGTGGTCGATGCCGCTCGGGTCGGTGCGCCGGTCCGGGCGGACGCGTCGTTTGCGAGTCGCGCCGATGTCGTGTGTGCCGTGCTGACCGCCGACTGTCTTCCCGTGCTCCTGTGCAGTCGCTCCGGTACGACCGTCGCCGCCGTTCATGCGGGTTGGCGTGGTCTGGCGGCGGGCGTGATCGAATCGACCCTCGCTGCCATGGCCGAACCGCCCGAGGGTCTGATGGCCTGGCTCGGTCCGGCCATCGGTCCGGATGCATTCGAGGTGGGCGCGGAGGTGCGCGAGTGTTTCTGCGATCTGGATGCTCGGGATGCCCGTGCGTTCCGAGCAGGGATGCGGCCGGGCAAGTGGCAGGCCGACCTGTATCGGCTTGCGCGGGGTCGGCTCGAACGAAGCGGCGTCGCGGCCGTCCATGGGGGGGGGCTGTGCACGCATTCGGATGGCGGGCGCTTCTACTCGTATCGACGAGACGGTGTCACCGGGCGGTTTGCTTCCCTGGTCTGGCTGTCCGGTGTTGCGGATGCGTGAAATGATGCGGCTCTTCGCCCGGCGGCTATTGATCCGTGCCTGATTCGGTTCTATCGTTCAACCCTGTGTCAGCGTCTGTAGCGTGTCTTGTCGCGCTGCGGCGCCGTGCCGGCGTTCCGACGATCCACAGAAAGAGGGCGAGCGGTCCGACTCCGGCCAGCAGGAACGTCAGTACGCCGCCGACCACGGTCGTGTTGGCGGCCGAGACGATCAGAACCACGTACAACCAGGCGATTGCGACGACATACATGGGCAAGATTCTACCTGTTCGCTCCGGTGCTCCGGTCATTCCATTGCGGCCCGATCGGCGGGACGATGCCTGCTTCGTTGCGGCGTCGGCGTCGCATCGTCTGCGGAGGCGCTGAATGCCCGATTCGAACGACCGTCGACGACCCGGTGCGCCGATCGAGGGCATGCTCCAGTTCGGCGAAGCGATGGCCCGCAATTTCTTCGATCTGGTCGCGCGTCAGCACGCGGCGATCCGGAACGACTCAGGTGTCGCCTTGCCCGAGCTTCCCTTGCCCGAACAGGAAGCGTTCGTGAAGCTGCAGCGCGCGCTCGCAGAGCGCCATGCCGACTTGTGGTCATCGATGATCGAGCGCAAGCCCGGCGAGAAGGGGACCCCCGTTATCGAGCCCGAGCCGGGCGACCGGCGCTTTGCCGCACCCCAATGGCGAGACAATCCGTTCTACGACTACGTGCGGCAAGCTTACCTGCTCAACGTGGATTTCCTCGAACAGGTATCGGACGCCCTGCCCATCGCCGACGGCCGAGCCAAGTCGAGAGCCCGCTTTCTGACCCGGCAATTCCTCGACGCCCTTGCGCCGTCGAACTTCGCCGCCACGAATCCGGAGTTCGTCCAGGCGGCGCTCGACTCCAACGGCGAGAGCATTACGCGCGGGATCCGGAACCTGATCGCGGATCTCGAAAAGGGGCGCATCTCGATGACCGACGACTCGGTGTTCGAGGTCGGCCGCAACCTCGCCGTGACGCCCGGTTCGGTGATCTACGAGAATGCCCTGATGCAGTTGATCCAGTATGCGCCGCTGACCGACAAGGTCGTGCACAAGCCGTTGCTGATCGTTCCGCCGTGCATCAACAAGTTCTACATCATGGATCTTCAGGCGGATAACTCGCTTGTCCGCTTCATCGTCGAGCAGGGCGTGACCGTCTTTCTCATTTCGTGGAAGAATCCGGGGCCCGACGAATCCCGTTTCGGTTGGGACGATTACCTCGAACTGGGACCGCTCACGGCGCTCGGAATCGTGCGCGACGTGACCCGTGTGAAGAAATCGAACGTGCTCGGGTTCTGCGTGGGGGGCACCATCCTCGCGTCGGCGCTTGCGGTGGCGCGCGCGCGGGGCGAAGACCCGGTCGAAAGCGTCACGCTGATGACGACCCTCCTCGATTTCGCCGAGCCTGGAGAACTCGGTTGCCTGGTTGACGAGGCCAGCGTATCGGCCCGCGAGGTGTCGATCGGCAAGGGCGGATTGCTCAAGGGCCAGGAGTTGGCCAACGTGTTCTCGGCATTGCGTGCCAACGACCTGATCTGGCAATACGTGGTGGGGAACTACCTCAAGGGCGACAAGCCCGCCGCGTTCGACCTGCTTTACTGGAATTCGGACAGTACCAATCTGCCGGGACCGTTTCTCGCGTGGTATCTGCGCAACATGTATCTGGAGAACAATCTTCGGGTTCCGGGAAAGCTGCGGATGCTCGGCGAGAAGGTGGATCTGGGACGCGTGACGGCGCCAGCCTATCTGCTGGCCACGCGCGAGGACCATATCGTGCCATGGAAGAGCGCCTATCTCTCTAGATCACTGCTCGGGGGAGAGAGCACCTTCGTGCTCGGCGCGAGCGGGCACATCGCCGGGGCCATCAACCCGGCTTCGAAGAATCGACGCAGCTACTGGACGAGTCCTTCCCCGGCGGCCGATCCCGACGAATGGCTGGACGAGGCTGTCGAACACAAGGGCAGCTGGTGGTTGCACTGGATGGACTGGCTCAAGGTGCGCAGTGGCAGACAGGTAGGTGCCCGTGGCCGGGCAGGAAACGCGCGATATCCCGCGATCGAGCCGGCGCCCGGACGCTACGTCAAGGAACGCGCGTAAGATGACGGTTGGAAGGCAGCGGATACGGGGGGCGCTGTCGAACCGAAAGCAAGACCCTTCGAGAGATGATTCGGGAGAGGAGGTATCGACATGACTAGAGTCGCACTTGTCACCGGTGGCATGGGAGGGCTCGGCGAGGCCATCTGCATCAAGCTCGCTGCCTTGGGCTACAAGGTCGTCACGACCCATTCGCCGGGCAATACCCGGGCCGCCGAGTGGCTTCAGAACATGCAGAACATGGGCTACGGGTTCCGGGCGTTCGAGGCCGACGTCGCGGATTTCGATTCGTGCAAGGCGTGCATCGAAAAGGTGACCAAGGAAGTCGGGCCAGTCGACGTATTGGTCAATAATGCCGGCATCACGCGCGACATGACCTTTCGCAAGATGACCAAGGATGACTGGGACGCAGTGATCCGGACCAACCTCGACAGTGCCTTCAACATGACCAAGCAGGTCATGGACGGTATGGTCGAACGCAAATGGGGCCGGGTGATCAACGTCTCTTCGGTCAACGGGCAGAAAGGCGCGTTCGGTCAGACCAACTATTCCGCAGCCAAGGCGGGCATGCATGGATTCACGAAGGCGCTGGCGCTGGAAGTCGCGCGCAGCGGGGTGACCGTCAATACGATCTCACCGGGGTATATCGGCACCAAGATGGTGACCGCCATCCCGCAGGAGATCCTGGACTCCAAGATTCTTCCGCAGATCCCGGTGGCACGACTCGGAAAACCGGAAGAGATCGCAGGCCTGGTCGCCTACCTCGCGTCGGAGGAGGCCGCCTTCGTGACCGGCGCCAACATCTCGATCAACGGTGGTCAGCACATGTTCTAGTCGTTGCGAACGGGGCAGCCCGGACCTTTGCTCCATGCTGCTTCCCCGCTCCTCGAAGCGATCGAGCGCTCCCGATGTCGGGGGCGTTTTTTTTTCGGTTCGTGATTTTTGCGTCGCAACATTCCCGGGGGAATCTGTTTATAATCATGTCGTACCCCTGTTGGGGGTTGAGGGAATTGCGGTCGTACGTCCCATGCTGCGGCGCAGTTTCAATCTCATCTATCTGAATCAGAAGGATCCGAAAATGTCCCAGAAAGTCGCACTCGTCACCGGCGCCATGGGCGGTCTTGGAACGGCCATCTGCCAGGCGCTGGCCAAGGACGGCGTCAAGGTGGTGGCCAACTGCCTGCCTGGTTTCCCCCAGAAGGAAGAATGGCTGGCCGCGCAGCAGGCACTCGGTTTTGAATTCGTTCCGGCCGAAGGGGATGTGTCGGACTACGAGTCCTGTCGGGAAATGGTGGGCAAGATCGAGGCGGAAGTCGGTCCGATCGACATCCTGGTGAACAATGCCGGCATCACCCGTGACAAGTTCTTTCCGAAGATGGAGAAGGGGCAATGGGATGCGGTGATCAACACCAATCTCAACAGCCTGTTCAACGTGACCCACCACATCTCTGCAAAGATGGCCGAACGGGGCTGGGGGCGCATCGTCAACATCTCGTCGGTCAATGGCGTGAAGGGTCAGGCCGGACAGACCAATTACTCGACGGCCAAGGCCGGCGTGCTCGGGTTCACGAAGGCGCTTGCGGCCGAACTGGCGAACAAGGGCGTCACCGTCAATGCGATCGCACCGGGCTACATCGGGACCGATATGGTCATGGCGATCCGCGAGGACATCCGTCAGGGGATCGTCGACACCATCCCGATGAAGCGGCTCGGAAAGCCCGAAGAGATCGGCGCACTGTGCACCTACCTGGTTTCCGATCTGGCCGGCTACATCACCGGCGCGACGATCAACATCAACGGTGGTCTGCACATGTGCTGATGCAGCATTCATGTGTGGATTGAACGAATAGGGCCTCGTCGATCGGCGGGGCTTTTTTGTGTGCGCCGCGTTATAATCAAAGACCTATAAATCCGATTATGTTGCGGGGGAGATGACATTCATGACCGACAAAGTCCGTCTCATCAAAAAGTACCCGAACCGCCGGCTGTACGACACGCGTACGAGTTCGTACATCACGCTGGCGGATGTGAAGGAACTGGTGCTTGGACGGGAGGAATTCCAGGTTGTGGATGCGAAGAGCGGTGAGGACCTTACCCGCAGCATCCTCCTGCAGATCATCCTCGAAGAAGAGGCCGGTGGCGCTCCGATGTTCACCAGCGATCTGCTTTCGCACATGATCCGCTTCTACGGCAATGCCACGCAGGGGATGATGGGCAAGTATCTCGAGAACAACATCAAGGCGTTCACGGAGATGCAGGCCAAGCTGCAGGATCAGGCGCGTTCGATCTATGGCGAGAACAGCCCGATCAGCCAGGACCTGTGGGCGCAGTTCCTCAATTTCCAGGGACCGGCGCTGAAGAGCGTCATGGGCGCGTACGTCGAGCAGAGCAAGAAGATGTTCGACCAGATGCAGGAACAGATCGAGAGCCAGACCCGGAACATGTTTACCGGTTTCCCGTTCCCGAAGTACCCGCCGTCCGCACGCCAAGGGAGTGCGCCAACGGAGGAAGAAGGCTCCGGCGACAAGGACGACACCTCGCGTTCCGACACCCGCAGCCGTAGCGAGCGCACGACGACCAAGAAATGAAGCAGCCCGGGCGATAAGCGCTCAGTATTCGGGGCTGCCCGACAGAGAAGATGAACCAGGACAGAACCCAGACCGTTCCGCGGGTCGGCTTCGTATCGCTCGGATGCCCGAAGGCGACGGTCGATTCGGAACACATCCTTACGCGTTTGCGGGCCGAGGGCTACGACATTTCCGGCAGCTACGAGGATGCCGATCTCGTCGTGGTCAACACCTGCGGCTTCATCGATGCGGCCGTCGAAGAGTCCCTTGACGCCATTGGGGAAGCGCTGGCCGAGAACGGCAAGGTGATCGTGACGGGGTGCCTCGGCGCGAAGGAGGGGGTCGTCGCCACTGCCCACCCCCAGGTCCTCGCAGTGACGGGGCCCCATGCGACCGACGAGGTGATGCGTGCCGTCCATCGGCATCTTCCCAAGCCGCACGATCCATTCACCGACCTCGTGCCACCACAGGGAGTCCGGCTCACCCCAGCACACTACGCGTACCTGAAGATTTCCGAAGGGTGCAACCATCGCTGCTCGTTCTGCATCATCCCGTCGATGCGGGGCGATCTGGTGAGCCGGCCGATCCACGACGTCCTGCGTGAGGCCGAATCCCTCGTCGACGCAGGTGTACGCGAAATTCTGGTCATCTCGCAGGACACCAGTGCCTACGGCGTCGACGTCAAGTACCGCACCGGTTTCTGGAACGGTCGGCCGTTGAGGACGCGCCTGTTCGATCTGGCCAGCGCACTCGGGGAGTTGGGGATCTGGATCCGGCTGCATTACGTCTACCCGTATCCGAGCGTCGACGATCTCATTCCGCTGATGGCCGAGGGCAGGATCCTGCCCTACCTGGACGTTCCCTTCCAGCACGCGAGCCCGCGCATCCTGAAGGCGATGCGGCGTCCGGCAAGCGCCGAGAACGCGCTCGAGCGCATTCGCAGGTGGCGCAGCATCTGCCCGGATCTGACGATCCGTTCGACGTTCATCACCGGGTTCCCCGGCGAAACCGACGAGGACTTCGAAACCCTGCTCCGGTTTCTCGAGGAGGCGCAACTGGACCGCGTCGGTGCCTTTGCCTATTCTCCGGTGGAGGGGGCCGACGCCAACGCATTGGCCGATCCGGTGCCGGACGACGTGCGAGAGGAGCGGCGCATGCGGTTGATGGCGTTCCAGGAGGACATTTCGACCCAGCGGCTGGAACGCTGGATCGGGCGCGAGATGACGGTCCTGGTCGACGAGGTCGACGAAGAGGGCGCCTTGGCCCGTTCCTGTGCCGATGCCCCGGAAGTCGATGGCCTGGTCGTGATCCCGGAAGGTACGGGGTTGGCGGTCGGGGAGTTTGCACGGGTTCGCGTCACTGACTGCGACATTCACGACCTGTATGCCGAACCCCTGAACTAGGAGGCTGTAAAGCCGGCAAAGCCATGTACGAGTCCAAGGTGCTGACGAAGAAGGATGGCAGCCCGGTCCTCGGGCTGGCGCTGGGCAGCGGGGCCGCGCGCGGTTGGGCGCACATTGGCGTGATCCGGTCGCTGGCCCAGTACGGCATCCGGCCCGACGTCGTCTGCGGGTGCTCGATCGGGGCGCTGGTCGGGGCGGCCCTGGTATCGGGCCGCATCGAACAGCTCGAAACGTGGGTGCGATCGCTCGACTGGCAGGAAGTCGTTTCGATGCTCGACATCAGCTTCAAGGGCGGCGGACTGATCCGTGGTGATCGCGTCGTCCAGTATTGCGCCCAGCATTTCTTTCTTTCCGACTTTTCCAGCCTTCCGGCACCGTTCGCCTGCGTGGCGACGGAACTCTCGTCCGGGCGCGAGGTGTGGCTTCGCGAAGGTAGCCTGGCCGATGCGGTACAGGCGTCGATCGCCTTGCCTGGCCTGTTTTCACCGGTATTGCGCAACGGACGCGTGCTGGTCGATGGTGGTCTGGTCAATCCGGTCCCGGTGTCGCTGTGCCGGGCGCTGGGCGCCGACATCGTCATCGCCGTCGAACTCGGCTCAGGCGTGGTGGGGCGCGTCCCGAAGAAGGGAAGCAAGCTTGCGCGGCTCGGAGAAGAGCACTGGGCCCGTCGTCTGCTCGACCTGATCGGGATGAACGACGATGCGGACGAGGTGCGGGGGGCGCAACTGCCCTCGCTGCCTGACGTGGTCACCTCGAGCATCAACATCATGCAGATGCGCATCGCGCGCAGCCGCCTGGCCGGGGAGCCGGCGGACGTGTTGATCTCGCCCAGGGTCGCGCATCTGAACATGATGGAGTTCGATCGCGCCGACGAGGCGATCGGGGAGGGCGAAGCCTCCGTCGAACGCGTGCGCTCCTTGTTGCGGCAAACGCTCCATATGGAATAGAAGGCATGGTTTCCGATCGATCATTCATCGAGCAACTTGCGGCGATCTCGGGTGCGGACCGGGTTGCGAGCGCGATCGTGGACAAGGCACCGTATCTCACGGACTGGCGGGGCCGCTATACCGGCGAGGCGCTCGCCGTGGTCCATCCCGGCAGCGTCGATGAGGTCGCCGCACTGGTGCGGGTGTGTGGCGATGAAGGGGTTGCGATCGTTCCCCAGGGCGGCAATACCGGTCTGTGCGGGGGCGCGACCCCGCTTGCGGATGGCCGCTCGATCGTCATCAACCTGTCGCGACTGAATCGCGTTCGCGCACTCGATGCGGCCAACAACACGATGGTGGTCGAGGCCGGCTGCACGCTTGCAGCCGCGCAGGAAGCGGCGGCCGGGATCGATCGGCTCTTTCCGCTCTCCTTGGCCGCCGAAGGCAGCTGCGAGATCGGCGGCAACTTGTCGACCAACGCGGGCGGGGTGCAGGTGCTGCGCTACGGGAACACGCGTGAGCTCGTACTGGGCGTCGAAGTGGTCCTGCCCGACGGGCGCATCTGGGAGGGGCTGAACGGCCTGCGCAAGAACAACACCGGTTACGACCTGAAGCACTTGTTCATCGGTGCCGAAGGCACGCTGGGGATCATCACGGCGGCCGTCCTCAAGCTCTTCCCCCGCCCGCGTGTGCGGGCCACGGCCTGGGTCGACGTGGCTGGCCCGGATGCCGCAGTGGCCCTGCTCAATGCCTTGCAGACGGGTTGCGGGGACCGGGTCACGGCCTTCGAGATCGTTGGCCGGGATGCGCTCGCACTGGTGCTCAAGCATGTTCCGGGCGCCCGCGCTCCGTTGGACGGGGAGAGCGAGTGGTCGGTCCTGATCGAACTCTCGGACACCGTCGAAGATGCCGACCTGGGCGCGTTGCTCGAACGTGAACTGGGTGCTGCCTTCGAGTCGGGCATCGCTCGTGACGCCGTCATTGCCGGCAGCCTTGCGCAGTCTGCGTCCCTGTGGGCCTTGCGCGAGAATGTTTCCGAGGCACAGCGCGTCGAAGGGGTCAGCATCAAGCACGACGTCTCGGTCCCGGTGAGCCGGATCCCGGAGTTCCTGGAACGGGCGCATGCGGCACTGCTCGCGCGCTGGCCGGATACGCGCATCATCGCATTCGGCCACATCGGCGACGGTAACCTGCATTACAACCTGTCCAAGGCGGATGCCCTCGACAACCAGGCGTTCATCGAGCGGACGCCGGAGGTCAATCGCGTGGTGCACGATCTGGTCGCCGAACTCGGAGGGTCGATCTCGGCCGAACACGGCCTGGGGCAGCTCAAGCGCGAAGAAGTCCGCCGCTACAAGCCGGAGATCGAGCTCGAGCTGATGCGCACGCTCAAGCATGCGCTCGACCCGAAAGGGCTCATGAATCCGGGTAAGGTG
>JBJHDM010000050.1:0-23134 GCA_050486545.1 Rhodocyclaceae bacterium
GCCAGAACTTCCGCACCGGCAGCAAGGCCGAGAGCACCGGCCACATCAACCCGAAATACGGGAGCAGCCCAGGGCGGACGTTCTACACCCACATTTCTGACCAGTACGCGCCATTTCACACCAAGGTGTTGCCGGCTGCCCGAATCCGCACAAATCTGGCGTCGTTAATCGGCGGCGTCGAGCGGGCGCCGTCGGAGCCGTAAACGGGACGAGGGCCGCGCGAATCGGCCCTCGTTCTCGCGGGGCAGCGCGGGTCGATCAGAACGACGGATCGTCGAACGGCAGCTCGGCCTGGGTGAGGTGATCCTGGCGGTAGTGCTCGAGCAGCACGAGTTGGTAATGCGCCCAGATGCGCTCGCGCAGATCGTCGAGCAGCTCGATCACGGCCCGGGCCTGTTCGGGCGTCCATGCGGCGTCGATGAGCAGTTCGAGCCCGCGCTGCAGCCCGGACGGCGGGTGGTAGGTCTTCATTCGGAGCTCCGTGCGGATTTGCGTTTGCGGGCGTTGGTGGCGGCGCGCTCCTGGGCTTCCTTGTGGCGCCAGGACTGGCCCTTGAGGGCGATGATCTCGGCGTGATGGACCAGGCGGTCGATGAGCGCGACCACGCAGGCGGCGTTGGGGAACACCTCGGACCACTCGGCGAAGGACTTGTTGGTGGTGATGAGGGTGCTCTTTTTCTCGTGACGGCGGCTGATGAGCTCGAAGAGCAGATCGGCGTGGCGGTTCGAGTAGGAGAGATAGCCGACCTCGTCGATCACCAGCAGCGTGGGGCTGGCGTAGTGGCGCAGGCGGCGGCGCAGCGCGGAGTCGGAGTCGAGCGCGGCCAACTCGCCCAGGAGCTGACCGGCGGTGGTGAAGAGCACGGTCTGTCCGCGCAGCACCGCCTGGTGGGCGATGTTCTGCGCGATCGTGGTCTTCCCGAGCCCCGAGGGGCCGACCAGGATGGCGTTGGTGGCGGTCTCGAGGAAGGCGAGCGTCATCAGCTCTGCGATGGCGGCCTGGTCGCACTGCTCGGGCCAGCGCCAGTCGAAGTCGGCCAGCGGCTTGAAGCGGCCGATGTGCGCGCAGCGCAGCCGGCGCTCGAGTGAGCGTCGGGCGCGCTCGGTCTCCTCCCACTCGATGAGCGGGGCGATCCACGGGGCCTGGGCGCACTCGGCCCAGTGGCTCACCACCCCGTGCAGTTGCAGCGCACGGGCGCGCGCGAGCAGCGATTCAGGCGTCGTCATGGTCGTCCTCCAGCAGGCGGTCGTAGCCGGCCAAGGGGTGGGCGCGCACGGTGACGTCGCGCGTCTTCAGATGCGCGGGCAGCGGCACGCCCAGCGGCGGGGGCGCCTCGCGCCGGCGCTCGAGCGCCAGGCGTACCGCGTTGGGATGCGGCACGCCGCGCGCGAGCGCCTCGTCGACGGCGGCGCCCAGTTCGTCCGCGCCGTAGCGGTCGAGCAGGTCGGTGAGCGCGCGCGTGGTGCGCCCGAGCGGCTCACCGCGCTCGGCGGCCTGGGCGAGCAGCGCCTGGCAGGTGGGCACGGCCGCCGTCAGGCGGTCGGTGGCGCGGTGGGCGCGGGCCGCGTGCTTGTGCGCGACGAGCGCCTCGAGGTGCGCGGCAGACTCGATCTGCTGGCGGCGGTCGTAGCTGCGCGCGTGGGTGGCGATGACGTCCTCGCCGTCGAGGATGCGCACCCGCAGCGGGTCGGCGCACACGGTGAGGGGGCGCCGTACATGGGTGTGGGGGATCGAGTAGTCGTTCAGGTCGAAGCGCACGTACGGGGTCTTGCCCGCCGACACCGCGCGCAGCTCGTCGGTCGGGAACGGCGCCTGGGGCCGCGCGAGCAGGCGCTCGCGCTCGGCCGCAAAGGCCTCGGCCACCGTCATCGAGGCGTCCTCGGGGCAGCGCCGCGCGCCGGCGGCGCCCTCGCACCAGGCCTGGGCCTGCGCGTTCAGGTCGTCCAGATCGGCGAAGGCGCATCCGGCGAAGAAGGCCTCGCGCACGTAGCGGATCGCGCGCTCGACGCGCCCCTTCTCGTTGCCACGCGCCACCGCCACCGGGCGCGGCTCGAAGCGGTAGTGGCCGGCGAGCGCGAGCAGGGTCGGGTGGAAGCGGATCGCGTTGCCGCAACGCTCGAGCACCGCGCTCTTCAGATTGTCGTAGAGGGCGATGCGCGGCACCGCGCCCCAGCACTCGAAGGCGCCGACGTGGCCGCGCAGGAAGTTCTCCATGCGCGCATCGAGGAAGAAGCGCAGATAGATCTGGCGCGACCACGACAGCACCATGACGAAGGCCATCAGCGGACGGCGCGCGCGCCCGATCGTCAGGTGCCCGAAGTGCCCCCAGTCGACCTGGGCCTGCTCGCCGGGCAGGGTGCGTAGCCGCAGGTAGGCCTCGGCGCTCGGGCGCGGGCGGTGGCGGGCGATGAGGTGGCGGAAGTGATCGGGGCGCCCGGGGTAACCGCGTGCGCGCACCATGTCGTAGAGCCGCGCGGCGGTGAGGCGCGGAAACTGCGCGAGCGTCTCGTGGAGGAAGGGCAGATAGGGGTCGATCGCCGAGGCGCGCTGCACGGAGCCGTGCCGGGGCAGGCCGGCCTGGGCGAGCACGCGCGCGACGGTGTCGCGGTGCAGCCCGAGCTGCGCGGCGATGGTGCCGATGCGCCAGCGCTCGGCGTGGTAGTAGCGCAGGATCTGCGCCTCGTGTTCAGGGGACAGGGCCATGGCGGGGCGGACTCCGTTCGGATCGGGGGCAAGGGCGCCGAACCGACGAGTGCAGGAAGTCCTGACGCACGAACGGGGACAGTGCGCGGTGGCACAGGTGGCACTGCCCGCTCGCGGACGGTACGGACTCGGGCACGGATTCGGGCACGGTCGGCGCGGTCCTTACTTCAACAGGCGGGGCCGGCGGTGGAGAACCCTGATGCGTCACTTCCTGGCGTCGCGCGCGGTAGCGGCGCTGGCGTTGGGCGTGCGTCAGGCGCCCCGGGAAGCTCGCCTGGTAGCGCGCGCCGGCTGCCCGCAGCGAGGCCGCGCGGGCGCGCTGAGCGCAACCGGCGGCGCAGTAGCGCTGCCCCCGGTCACAGTGGCTGCAGATCAGCACCGCCGCGCGGCATGCGGCACAGAGATAGCGTCGTCCGGTCGACTCCATGGGCCCTGGGGCCGGTGGGAGACTCGACGCCAGCGCCCACTTCGTGAAAGACTACGGGCGCAACGACCGCGCAGGCTTGCGCGGGTGTGGGGCGCGACACTGGGGATGACTTGGCGGTTTGAGCCGGTGTCGCGCCTGCGTTGCCACAGGCCGATCCCGATTGTGCGCGCATCGGCCACCCGGGCGCCCAACGCCCTCCCTCCCGATTGCACGAACATCCCGGCCGCCCGCCTCCGGCGCGCCGTGGTGAGGGGCGTTTCCAGTCGCCCTACGGGCGCCTTCCAACGCCCCTCACCACCGGCCCCCAACGCTTTGATCTCGGCACACGACACGACGGTGACGGCGTGCTTCGAGGGGCGTTGACGCCGGATTTGTGCGGGAATGAACCGCCGTTAACACCAAGGTCGTGAACGTCGGCGTGCGCGATTCGACCTACGTGCTCGACGGCCTGCTGTACCACGAGTCCGACTTGCGGATCGAGGAGCATTACACCGACACGGCGGGCTTCACCGATCACGTCTTCGCCCTGATGCACCTCCTGGGCTTCCGCTTCGCGCCGCGCATCCGCGACCTGGGCGACACCAAGCTCTACATCCCGAAGGGCGACGCCGCCTATGACGCGCTGAAACCCATGATCGGCGGCACGCTCAACATCAAGCACGTCCGCGCCCATTGGGACGAAATCCTGCGGCTGGCCACCTCGATCAAGCAGGGCACGGTGACGGCCTCCCTGATGCTCCGAAAGCTCGGCAGCTACCCACGCCAGAACGGCCTGGCCGTGGCGCTCCGCGAGCTGGGCCGCATCGAGCGCACGCTGTTCATCCTGGACTGGCTGCAAAGCGTGGAACTGCGCCGCCGCGTGCATGCCGGCCTGAACAAGGGCGAGGCGCGCAATGCGCTGGCCAGGGCAGTGTTTTTCAACCGCCTGGGTGAAATCCGCGACCGCAGTTTCGAGCAGCAGCGCTACCGGGCTAGCGGCCTCAATCTGGTAACGGCTGCCGTCGTGTTGTGGAACACGGTCTATCTGGAACGGGCTGCGCACGCGCTGCGTGGCAACGGCCATGCCGTTGATGACGCGCTGTTGCAGTACCTGTCGCCGCTCGGTTGGGAGCACATCAACCTCACCGGCGATTACCTCTGGCGCAGCAGCGCCAAGATCGGCGCGGGCAAGTTCAGGCCGCTACGACCGCTGCAACCGGCTTAGCGTGCTTTATTTTCCGTTTTCTGAGGCGACCCCCTGCAGCGTGCCGAAGAGCCGGAGACTCATGCCGTTCTGGCCGGATGGACAGATCCCGGTCGAGGCGCGGAGCTGCGGGGCGACGGCTTCGACTTCGCCCTGTCTGCGGCTGCCTGGCAGTGGCCTGGCTGGATATGCGAGCCGCTGTGGCATGACACGCTGGCGGTCGCCCTTGCCAAGCGCTCCCACCTGCTCGCCTACCGTGAAGTGCCGTGCCAGGAAGTGCTCAAGCAGCCCTTGATCTGCTCGCAGTCCACGGCCGATGAACCATGGCGCATGACCGTACAGCGCGTGTTCGATAACGCGCTGCAAGAGCGAGAGCAAACGGTGGAGACATTCGACGTGGCGATGACGCTGGTTGCCGCTGGGTACGGGATCGCCATTGCGCCTGCCACGAGACTGGCGGGCTACCTGCGCCGAGGCATCGCCGTGCGGCCGCTGGCCGGCGCACCGGCCATCGTAATGGCCTATCTGCTTCGCCCTGATCTTTCGCTGGCAGGCTCACGGGCGAGATTCGTTCGACGCGCGCGCTCGCTGTCCTGAACGCACCCCGCGGGCATCACTCGCGCTCGATGGCTTTCAGCAGTGCCCTGCGCCGCTTGGACAGCGGGCCGAAGGTTTCCATGACCCCGCTCATCGAATCGCCGCGAGCCAGCGCATCCAGGATGTCAGCCCAGTCCTGCATGATGATCGCCCGCGAGGCGATGTACTTCGTGTGGTCATACGGCGCGCGTGAGGAATCCTTCTTCCGCTTCGAGTGCGCCAGTTGCAGGTCGACCCGATTCTCGGGATAGCTCAACAATCCGAGCAGCGTCGTCGCCGTCGAGCGGAAGCCATGCGACGAGAACTGACCACCGTAGCCCATGCGCTCCAACACCTTGTTGAGCGTCGTGGCGGACATCACTTCTCCCGGCTTCCGATAGCTGGGGAACAGCACCTTGCCACCACCAGTCAGCGTGTGGAGTTCCTTCAACAGCACGATCGCCTGCTTCGAGAGCGGAACGATGTGAGGCTGGCGCATCTTCATGCGCCCTTCGGGAACCGTCCAGATGGCATTGTCCAGATCGAACTCAGACCAGTACGCCTTGCGCAGCTCGGCCGTGCGGACAAACGTCAGCGCCATCAGCCGCAGCGCGATCACGGTAGTCCGGTAGCCCGCATCGTCCACGCTGTTCAAGAACTTCGGGATGTCCTGCCACGACAGCGGCGGGTTGTGCCGAACCCTCGGCCGCTTCACTGATCGCTTCAGCAACGCAGTCGGGTCGTTTTCGCAAAGCCCTTCTCCCGATGCGTATGCGAAGAGCTGACCACTCCACTGCCGGATCAAGATCGCCACCGTAGGAGCGCCGCGATCAACCACCCCTTGGATGATGGGCCGCAGGTGAGATGCCTTGATCGCGCCGATCGGCAGCTTGCCGAGCTTGGGAAACACGTCCTTCTCAAGATAGGTCTTCACCTGGCCGGCGTAATAGTCGCTCCAATGCACGTTGCTCGCCATCCACCTGCGGGCAACTTCCTCGACGGTGTGCTCGTTCTGCTCGACTTGGTTGGCGATCTTGACCCGCTTCTCCAGGATCGGATCACGCCCCTCGCGAATCAGATTGCGCGCCCAATCTCGCTCCTGTCGTGCAGCCTCCAGAGTCACCTTGGGGAACGGACCAATCGAGTAGACCTGCGCGGCGTTACCCAGGCGATACCGATACCACCAGAGCTTGCTTCCATTCGGCTGTATGCGCAGGAATAGGCTGCCGCCATCCCTGAGCGTGTAGGCCTTGGGCTTGGCTTGCGCCGTCTCGATCTTGCGTACTGTGAGGAGATTGAGAGCCATGTGTATAACGCCCTCCAGGGGAATCGTTACTCACATGATTATACACTTTTGCAGTGGCTTGGTCTAGACAACGACAGAACTCTCCAGACTATCAACCATTGAAATTCAACGCGTTAGATATGCACCCCGGAACTCAGCGGCACTCTATGGCGCTCAATCGTAGTTGTCGATCATCAGCAGCATGGCGTTCTTCCGTTCCTGGTCCCGTTCACCCGAGCGCTGGAGGGCGGTCGGTTGCGAGACCGAAAAGCGTTCTTGTATCGTCGGGGCTCGCCAGCGGCATCCCCAGTTCGTTCAGGATGCGGGCCAGGCGCCCGACCTGTTCGGCATTGCCGGACAGCGGCGTGCCGTCGGCCGCAACGAGGTTGTTCTCGAATCCGACGCGGCAATGCCCGCCCGCCAGGGCGGCCTGCACGACGCAGGCGAGTTCGGGCGCACCGAACGCACACAGCCCCCAGCGCCACTCGCCCGGGATCCGTGGCAGGTAGCCGAGCACATCCATGGGTCGGCTGATCGATCCCGCATAGCGCCCAAGCACGACGAGGATGAAGGGCCGCGCCTGCGGCAGCCATCCGTCTTCCCACCATCGCCGCAGCCGCTCGACCTGCTCGGGCGTATAGACGATGTACTGCGGGACGGTCCCCGCCTCGCCGACCTCTGCGAGGAACTCCCGGACCTGCTTCTGCTGGCCTGCATCGTCCGGATCCAGCAACTCCTCGAGGTTGAAGGTCATCATTTCCGGGCGCAAGGCGCGGAAGACCGCCATCATGTCGGCCGGGGAGAAGATCCCGACCCGTTCGGTGGTTGGCTGCACGACGATGTCGGAGACTTCCCGCACCGCCGCGATGGCTTCCCGGTAACGCCCGGGATCGAGGCTGTGGCGTCCGTCCTCGTCCCGCACGTGAAGGTGCAGGATTGCTGCGCCGGCCTCGCGGCAGGCGCGCGCTTCGGCGGCAATCTCGGTCGGCGTGAGCGGAATCGCGCGATGATCGGTCTTGAGCCGGCGCGCGCCGTTCGGTGCGACCGTGATCGTGACGGGTTCGCGTTCGCCCAGGGCGCTCATGCCGTACTCTTGGGTTGAACGACTGCCACTGCCGCATTGATCGACTTGACGAGCAGATCGACGAGGCGGCCCATCTGCGGCCGGGTGATGATGAACGGCGGCGCAATCAGCACATGATCGCCTCGCCGTCCATCGATCGTTCCACCCATCGGATAGACGATGAGCCCGTTGCGGAATGCGATGTCGCGCAGTACCCGATGGAAGGTCAGCTCGGGCTCGAACGGCACCTTGGTCGCCCGGTCGGCGACGAACTCGATTCCGACGAACAGCCCCTTGCCGCGGATGTCACCGACGTTCGGATGCTCGTGAAGGGCCTTCTTCAAGCGTGCGAGCAGTTCCTCGCCATACTTGCGGCTGCGCTCGACGAGCTTGTGCTGCTCCATGTAGCGGATGACCGCGACCCCCGCGGCGGCGGCCAGCGGATGACCCATATAGGTGTGACCATGCTGGAAGATGTGGCGGCGGTTGCTGAAGGTGTCGACGATCCGGTCGTGCACCAGGGTCGCCCCGATCGGCACGAAACCCGCCGCGAGGCCCTTGGCCAGGCAGATCATGTCCGGCACCACGCCGAACTGGCGGATCGCGAACCACGAGCCGCAGCGCCCCATCCCGGTCATCACCTCGTCGGCGATGAACAGCACGTCGTACTTGTCGCAGATCTCGCGGATGCGCCGGAAGTAATGCTCGTGCGGCACCAGCGCACCGGCCGTGGCACCGACGATCGGCTCGGCGATGAAGGCCGCGACATTTTCCGGACCCGCCTCGAGGATCGCCCGTTCGAGATCGTCCGCACACTCGATCGAGCAGTGCGCCGGATCCTTGTCGAACGGACAGCGGTAGCACGAACAGGGCACGACACGCGGCGCCTTGAACAGCATCGGCTCGTAGATCGCCCGGCGCCAGCGGTTGCCGCCGGCCGCGAGTGCCCCGAGGGTGTTGCCGTGGTAGCTCTGCTCGCGACCGATCACCATCCACTTGTCCGGGCGGCCCATCTGCACCCAGTAGCCGCGGGCAAGCTTCATCGCCGATTCGACCGCTTCGGAGCCACCCGACACGAAATACACGTGATTGAGCCCGCCGGGCGAGCGGTCGGCGAGCAGCTTGGCCAGCTCTTCCTGTGCGGTGTTCGTAAACTGGCTGGTGTGCGCGAACTCGACGCTGTCGAGCTGCGCCTTCAGGGCGTCGACGATCTCGGGAACGCCGTGCCCCAGCGCCGAGACGATCGCCCCGCCGCACGCATCGAGGTAACGCTTGCCTTTCTCGTCATAGAGATACGGCCCCTCGCCCTTCGAGACCACCGGGTAGTGCGAGAAGGGATTGCGGTAGAACACGTGGGTATCGTCGTTCATCTCCATTCCGGTCTCCTTGCCGGACACGCGTCCGGTCTCTCTCGTCGTGGTTGGCGTTTCTTCAGTCGATGCGGGTATCGAGTCCCGACTCGGCCATTTCCGCGGCCCGCAGCATGGCCCGAGCCTTGCTGCGCGTCTCCTGCCATTCCGCTTCCGGGTCGGAATCGGCAACGATCCCGGCACCGGCCTGGACATGGATCTGGCCGTCCTGGATCACGGCCGTGCGAATCGCAATCGCCAGATCCATGTCGCCGTGAAAACCGATATATCCGGCTGCGCCTGCGTAGATGCCACGCTTGACCGGCTCGAGTTCGTCGATGATCTCCATGGCGCGCACCTTCGGCGCGCCGGACACGGTGCCTGCGGGAAACGTGGCGCGCAGCACGGCCAGCGCATTGAGCCCATCCTTCAACCGCCCCTCGACGTTCGACACGATATGCATCACGTGCGAGTAGCGTTCGATCGTGAACCGTTCGGTCACCCGCACCGAGCCCGTTTCGGCGACCCGCCCGGCATCGTTGCGGCCCAGGTCGAGCAACTGCAGATGCTCGGCCCGCTCCTTCTCGTCGGCAAGGAGGTCCTGCTCCAGCGCGAGGTCTTCGGCCGGACTCGCACCGCGTTTGCGGGTGCCGGCGATGGGTCGGACGGTGACGCGACGCCCCCCGCCGTCGTCATCGAGGCGCACGAGGATCTCGGGCGAGGCGCCGACGACGTGAAAGTCCTCGAAGTTGAAATAGAACATGTAGGGCGAGGGGTTGAGCGTGCGGATCGCCCGGTACAAGGCCAGCGGGCTGGCCCCATAGGGCTTGCTCATCCTTTGCGAGAGCACCACCTGCATGATGTCGCCATCGACGATGTACTGCTTGGCGCGGCGCACCGCCTCCTTGAAGGCCTCCTCGCCGAAGCTGGAGACCTCGGACTGCGGCACGACCTGTGAGTCGGCGGGGATCTGGACCGGTGCACGCAGGCGGGCAAGCAGTTCGCGCAGGCGCTTCCTGGCGCGCTTGAGTGCGCCGGGGACTTCCGGCTCCGCATACACGACCAGGGTCAGCTTGCCCGACAGGTTGTCGACGATCGCGATTTCCTCGGAAAGCAACAGGACGATGTCCGGCGTACCCAGCGCATCGCTCTTCTCGGTCGCGGCCAGCCGCGGCTCGATGTAGCGCACGGTGTCGTAGCCGAAGCAACCGACCAGGCCGCCGGCGAAGCGCGGCAGGCCGTCGCGCGGCGGGACCTTGATGCGCGCCATGAACTCGGCGACATAGTTCAGCGGGTCGCCGTAGTCCCGGCGCTCCACGAGCCGGTTCCCGGTCAGCAGCAGCGCCGAGCGGCCGTAGACCTCGATCCGCGTGGTCGCCGCCAGGCCGATCATCGAGTAGCGCCCGAAACGCTCCCCGCCCTGCACGGACTCGAGCAGGTAGCTCCACGGGTCGTTGGCGAGTTTCAGGTAGATGGACAGCGGCGTATCGAGGTCGGCGAACGTTTCAAGCGTTACCGGGATACGGTTGTAACCTTGGGCGGCAAGGTCGTTGAATTCTTGCTCGAGCATGAGAACTCCACAGGCACGGACGGATTCGGAAAGGGATTGCGCGGGTACGGCGACCCCCGCTGGGTCGATCGATGTCTTAGCGGCCCACAGGCCAGGAACGCCAACGGCGCCAACGGACCGAATCCGCAGCGATTCCGATGAGTTCCCCGTTCGATACCCGTTCCGTATGAATCACGATGCTCCGCACCATGTGGACGTATTGATGGCTGGAGGCGCTCAGGCCGCAGCGATGCGGGCCAGCGATTCCGTTGCGCTCGATAGTAGCCCATCGCATTCGATGGTGTCCACCGGTTGCCCTTCGCTATACCCGTATGTCACGAGCAGGACCGGCATCCCGGCGGCGCGTGCGGCGCCGGCGTCGTTGATGGAATCGCCGATCATGAGCGCATGCGCGGGCTCGGTGCCGAGGAGCGCGCAGGCGTGGCGCAGCACCGCGGGATCGGGCTTTCGCACGGTGAGCGTGTCGCCGCACACGATGGCGGCGAAGTAGTCCGCCAGCCCCATGCGATCGAGCAGCGGGCGAGTGAACGCCTCGGCCTTGTTGGTGACGACGGCCAGCCCCAGTCCCCGTTCCCGCAACCCTTCGAGCGTGTCGATCACCCCGGGGTAGACGCGCGTGCGGCTTCCGTTGACGGCTGCGTAGTGCCGGCGGAAGACCTCGACCGCAGTTGCGATTTCCGCTTCGGAGGCCTCGCTGCCTTCCGTCATGCAACGCAGGACGAGATGCGGGATCCCCTTGCCGACGAAACTGCGGATTTCCTCGATCGAACGTTGCGGGCGGGCCAGTTCGGCGAGCATCCGGTTGGCCGCCTCGCCCAGGTCGTGGATCGTATCGAGCAAGGTCCCATCCAGGTCGAACAGGACCGCACGGACGCGAAAGGGCTCCACGCTCATCGCTGCGCCGACTCGAGCGCGGCGCGCAGGGCGGCGATCACGCTGTCGTAGCGATTGGGGTCGGACTCCGAAGCCGCACCGAACACGGCGGATCCGGCCACGAAGGTATCCGCGCCGGCACGGGCGATCTCGGCGATGTTGTCGACCTTCACGCCACCATCGATCTCGAGCAGGATCCGGCGGCCGCTTTGCGCCTCGTAGGCATCGAGCTTCGCACGGGCCGCACGCAGCTTGGCGAGGGTCTCGGGGATGAACTTCTGCCCCCCGAAGCCAGGGTTGACGCTCATCAGCAGGACCAGGTCGAGCTTGTCCAGAACGTGGTCCAGGTAATGCAGCGGGGTGGCCGGGTTGAACACGAGCCCGGCCTGGCACCCGGCCTCGCGGATCAGTCCGAGGCTGCGGTCCACGTGCTCGGAGGCTTCGGGATGAAAGGTGATGACATTCGCACCGGCCTTCGCGAAGTCGGGGATGATGCGGTCGACCGGCTTGACCATGAGGTGCACGTCGATCGGCGCATTGGTGTGCGGCCGGATCGCCTCGCACACCAGCGGGCCGATGGTCAGGTTCGGGACATAATGGTTGTCCATCACGTCGAAGTGGATCCAGTCGGCGCCGGCCGCGATCACGTCGCGAACCTCCTGGCCGAGGCGGGAAAAATCCGCGGAGAGAAGGCTGGGGGCAATACGATACATCGAGGAAGCTCCTGTCGGTCGGTCGGTCGGCTCCGATTCTACGCCGTGCGGAGGGTCGGTGTACCCGTCCGGATTCAGCGAACGCAGACCTTGCGGACCTGGTTCATGTCGGTGATCCCGGCCAGCACCTTTTCGATGCCGTCCTGACGCAAGGTGCGCATCCCCTGCGCCAGCGCACAGGTGAGCAGCTCGCTCACGCGGGCACGCTCCTGGATGAGCCGCTTCAGCTCGTCCGATCCTGGCATCAGTTCGTGAAGCCCGACTCGGCCCTTGTAGCCTTCGTTGCATTCGGGACAGCCCACGGGACGATAAAGGGTGAAGCGCCCCTTCTCGTCGCCATGGCGCGATCGCCATTCGGCGAGCACAGTCTCGGCCGCAGCCTCCGGGTCGGCGAGAAATTCGGGCGTGCGATGCATGTCCTCGCAATACGCATGCAAGAGTCTGCGGATCTCGTCCTCGTCCGGGTGATAGGCCTGCCGGCACTTCAGGCACAGGCGCTTGGCCAGCCGCTGGGCCAGCACCCCAAGCAGGGCGTCGGCGAAATTGAACGGATCCATGCCCATGTCGAGCAGGCGGACGACCGACTCGGGCGCGCTGTTGGTGTGCAGGGTCGAGAAGACCAGGTGCCCGGTCAGGGAGGCCTCGATGCCGATCGATACGGTCTCCTCGTCACGCATCTCGCCGACCATGATCACGTCCGGATCGGCGCGCAAGAACGCCCGCATCATCGTTGCGAAGTCCAGCCCCGCCTTGCGGTTCACCTGGACCTGACGCAATCCCGGCTGGGTGATTTCGACCGGGTCTTCGGCCGTCCAGATCTTGGTTTCCGGCGTGTTGATATGGCCCAGGATCGAGTGCAGCGTGGTCGTCTTGCCGGAGCCGGTCGGCCCGCAAACGAAGAAAATCCCGTAGGGCTTGGAGATCGTGTCCTTGAGGCGATCGAGATTTCGCGCGGTCAGCCCGAGCTGGTCGAGCGGCAACGGCTCGCCGCTCGACAGCAGACGCATCACGACATCTTCCATGCCTCCGGCCGTCGGCACGGTAGCCACCCGCAACTCGATGTCGAGCGGCGCATACTTGCGAAACTTGATCTTGCCGTCCTGGGGCTTGCGTCGCTCGGAGATGTCGAGGTCGCACATGATCTTGATCCGGGTCACCAGCGGACTGCGATAGCTTGCCGGCACTTTGATGTAGGGCACCAGCGTTCCGTCCTTGCGGAAACGGATCAGGGTCTTCTCCTTGCCCGGTCGGGGCTCGATATGAATATCCGACGCCCCCTGCCGATAGGCGTCGATGATGATGCGATTGACCAGCTTGACCAGTTCGTTGTCCGCGGCAGCGGTGACATCGTCGGCAATCGAGGACTCCAGCTCCTCCTCGACCATGTCGGAGAGCAGGTCGGACACCGATCCGGTATCGAGCGCCGGCTCGAAAAACTGGTTGACCGTCTCCTCGAACTCGCTTCGGGTCGTCACCCGAAAGGTGAGACGAGCCCTTGGAAAGACGTTGTGCGCAATGCGCGAGGCCCGGGTGTGCTCGGGGTCGGTCGAGAGAATGACGATTCCTTCGGAGGTTTCCTCGAGCGGAATCCAGTGATTCTGCTCGACGTACTCGCGCTTGATGTTGCGCAGCAGGTCGACCTGCTTGATCCGGTCCTGGCGGAACGGCTCGTAGGGAACGTTGTAGAAGCGCGCGGCGGCTTCGCCGATCTCCGCCAGGGTCAGTTTGAGGTTCCCGGTGAGGACGGCCTCCACCGTGGTTTCGTTCTCGCGGGCGATCCGCGTCGCCTCGGCCAGTTCCTGCGCACTGATGCGGCCGTCGGCGACCAGCGCATCGAAGCGGGAACGCAGTGCGGCCGGCGCTTCGCTGCGCTTGGCAAAGGCCACCGCGAGCGTCTGCGCAAGGCCGAGGACTCCCTCCTCCATCACCTGCGGAAAGGGTCCGCCGGCCGCATTGTTGATGAGCTGCACCACCCCGTACAGCCGGCCACTGTCCGGACCGACGATCGGGGCGACGAGCATCTCCCGGCAACGGAACCCGGAAGCCTCGTCCAGGTCCTTGCGAAACGCCAGTTCGGGGGAGATCGCCTTCAGCACATCGTCGTCGTACACGTCCATGATGTTCAGCGGGTGGCGCGTCAACGCGACATACCCGCTGATGCTCTTTTCGTCGATGGGGAGCTGAAGGCTCTGGAAGGCGGCCAGCCCCGTCTTGACCCGCGCCACGAGCAGGTCGGCCGAATCGTCGACCGAGTAAATACTCAGACGCTCGGCACCGAACAGGCGGCAGATGTCCGGGGAGAGTTCGAAAATGATGTCGTCGATCTCCTGCGCGGCGTGAATCCGCGTGGTGATCGCCTGCAAGCCCTTGAAGAATGCGAGGCGACCGACAACGTCGCTCGCTCCGGGCTTTGCCTTGAGTGTCTCGCTCATCGCTACTCCGAAGTGTTCCGTATGCCCGCGTCCACCCGACCGAATCCGTGACTCAGAATCCGATCGTCTCGCCCTGCTCCAGGGCACGAACGCGCAGGGGTCCCGCGTAGGCCTGAACCTGCGCCATGATACGGCGATCCAGGCCCGGTTTGAGGTGGCTGATGTACACCTGGGGCGAGACCTCGATCTCGTCGAGCATCGCGATCAGCATGCTCGGGCAAAGATGTCGCGACGCCAGTGCCAGACCATGCTGCTCGTTCGGGAACGCCGTTTCCACGATGAGGTGGTCCAACCCGCCCAGCCGATTGATCGCCGCGATCAACTCCGGACAGTAGGCCGTGTCACCCGTATAGACAAGCTTGGCGTTTCCACTGTCGAGGCAGTATCCCACCGCCGGCACGGTGTGATGCGCGGGCAGGGCCACGATGGTCCGGCTTCCCAGATGGACCGGTTCGCCGACCGACAGTGGCTGGAAATGCAGGAACGGATGCTTGCGGTCCGGAATGGCCGTGAAATCCGGCCAGACGAGCCAGTTGAATACGTGCGAGCGCAGGATCCGGATGGTTTCGACGGTCGCATGGATCGTCAGCGGCAGATTCCGCACTTCGCCGACCGAATCGACGAGCAGCGGCATCGACGCGATATGGTCCATATGCGCATGGGTGAGGAAGACGTGGTCGATGCGCAGCAGATCTTCGAACGCAAGATCGCCCACCCCCGTGCCACAGTCCACGAGCACGTCGTCATCGACGAGAAAGGACGTGGTCCGCGCACGGTGCCCACCGATTCCGCCACTGCAGCCAAGGACCTTTAGCTTCATGTTCGTGGGTCTTTTGCGGCGCTGCTCCGTGGTCAAATGAAAGTGCCTGTCGATCTGCTTGCCGGATCGCAACCGTCCGGCTTGCTTCGTCGAAGAAACACGACGGACCTCCCGCCGGATACCGTTGTCAGGCTACCACCGGACGGCCGTTTGCGACGTGCACTAGCTCACGCCGGTCCTGCATCAGCCGCGAAGAAAGAACTCCATCTTGACGCCCGCGATCTCCAGGATGTCATGATCCTTGAGGCTGTGCGCCTGGGCATCGAGAGGTTGGCCGTTGAGACGCGGAAATTCGGCACCCTCGACGTGCGTGATGAAATAGCCGTGCGGGCGACGCGTGATGACCGCGACCTGATGACCCGGCTTGCCAAGCGAGGTCAGCGACTTGTTGAGCACCAGCTCCCGGCCCGCATTGGGCCCGCTGAGCACCTGCACCACACCGGTCTGGCTCGATGAAACCGCCTCCTCGGCGGATTTCAGCGCGGACTCGCGCAACTCCGGCGACAGGATCTGCGTACGCGTGTCGGCATTCGCCTTGCCGGTTCCCTGTGTGATCGTGAAGTCCGGCTCAGGCGGCGAGACCATGACCCCGAGTGCGGCCGTATCGACGAAATCCGATGCAGCCAGTGCCGGCTGCACGTCGTCGCCAAGGAACTTCAGCCGATACTTGCCGAGTTCGATGATGTCGTTGGGCCGCAGCACGTGCTTCTTGATCGGCTGTCCGTTCACGTAAGTGCCGTTGGTGCTGTTCAGGTCTTCGAGAAAGGCGTCCTGAAGCAACGTGGTGATCGCCGCGTGCTGTCCGCTGATCGCCAGATTGTCGATCTGCACGTCGTTGTTCGGCTTGCGCCCGATCGTGATGCGCTCCTTGTCCAGAGGAATTTCCTTCAGGACCAGGCCGTCCATGCTGAGGATCAACTTGGGCATTGCAATCGTTCCGTCCAAATGGACAGCGGCCGAATCACCGCCATCCGCAACCAGTCATCCGACCACGCGCACGACAACCACCGAGATGTTGTCGCGCCCGCCCCGCAGGTTCGCCTTCGCCACCAGCCGTTCGGCAAGGACCTCGACCGGGCAGCCCTCGTCGAGCAGTTCCGCGATCTCGTCGTCGCCGAGCATGTCGGTGAGCCCGTCGGAACAAAGCAGATACAGGTCGCCCGGGCAGGCCTCGTACGATCCCACATCGGGCGTCAGCGCATAGCTGACTCCGATCCCGCGGGTGAGCATGCCCTTGAGGGCAGCGACCCGCACGTCTTCTTCGTCTATCATGCCGTCATCGAGTTGCTCCTGCAAGACCGTGTGATCGCGCGTAAGCCGTTCAAGCACCGCATTGCGCTTGCGGTAGAGGCGCGAATCCCCAACATGGGCACTCATGAGGCTTTTCTCGAGGAATACGACGGCAAGCAGCGTGCTGCCCATGCCGACGAGGCCGGGGGTCTCCTGGCTGGTCCGAAAGACTTCGCGGTTCGCGTCGCGCGCCCCGGCGATCAGGGTCTGCCGCGCCTCTTCGTCGCGCCACCCCGGCCGATACTCCAGTGCAAGCCGGTTATGAACCGCGTCAACGCTGATCCGCGCAGCGACGTCCCCTCCCCGGTAGCCGCCCATGCCGTCGGCAAGGATCGCCCATCGCCGCAGCGCATCGATCTCGGCCACGTCCTCGTTGCGTGCCCGCACCCGGCCGACGTCGCTGCGCGTCGCACATTCGACCCGAACGGGCGCGGGATCGACGTCGCCTTGTTCCATGTTCATCCCCTCTCAGTAGGGCAGTGCAGTGCCGGTGACGCCCCGCTGTTGCGCGAGCGCCAGCAACCCGGAGGCGACGGCAATGTCCTGAATCGCCATCCCCTGCGACTCGAACAAGGTGATCTGGGCGGAGGAGGTGCGTCCCGGCCGGATCCCGGCAATCACCTCGCCGAGTTCCACCCAGCGTCCGGAGTGCGTGCGTCCCTTCTCGAGCAGCGGGAGGAGGTCGCCTGCCTCGCGAAGGGCCGTCTCCCGGGAATCGACACAAATGACGTCGGCCCGGCGCACGGCCGCCTCGGACAGTTCCTGTCGTGCAAGGCTGTTCGAACCCGCCGCATTGATGTGCATTCCCGGCTCCAGCCATTCGGCGTCGAACAGCGGCTTCGGCGAGGTCGTGACGGTGACCACGATATCGGAGCCGCGGACAATTTCTTCGGCACCGGCAACCGGCTCGACCGGAACACCGGTAACCTCGGCCATGCGCGAGCAGAACGCGGTCAGACGCCCGCGATCACGCGCGAATACCTTGATCCGCTCCATGGCACGAACCGCGCACAAGGCCAGGATCTGCCCTTCGGCCTGCCATCCGGCACCGAAGACACCCGCGACCCGTGCATCATCGCGCGCCAGCCATTTCGCTGCGATTCCACCAGCCGCACCGGTTCGCATCATGCCGAGGCGATCGGCTTCGATCACCGCCACCGGATCGCCGCTCGTCGCATCGAACAGGTGCACCCAGAAGCGGGCGCGGCCTCCGGAAGAGGTGTAGACCTTGAACCCCGAAAGATTCGCACCGGGGACGCCACCCTGGAGCAGGTGCGTGATCGAGCCGGGCAGGCGCACACGTTGCCTCGGATAGTCCACGACCTCTCCGCGCGCATGGGCGGCCATGACCTCCTCGACGGCGGTGATCACCGTCTTCATGTCCAGCAGTCCGGTCACGTCCCGTTCGGTCAGATAGATCGTCATTCGAGTCTCCAGAGGAATCCATCATGCGCGAGCGCACCCGCTTCCATTGTAGCGCCGCATTCCGTTCCCTCCCGAAACGCAAAAGCGCCGGACCGGCCGGCGCTCTTGCATGGATGCCCGAGGCAAACCGAAAGCGGATCAGATCAGTCCCTTGAGCAGTTTGCCCATCTCCGACGGATCACGGGTCACGGTGAAACCGCACTCTTCCATGATGGCGAGCTTGGCGTCGGCCGTGTCGGCACCCCCGGAGATCAGCGCACCGGCGTGGCCCATGCGCTTGCCGGCCGGTGCGGTGACGCCTGCGATGAAGCCGACCACCGGCTTCTTCATGTTCTCCTTGCACCACAAAGCGGCCTCGGCCTCGTCGGGCCCGCCGATCTCGCCGATCATGATGACCGCATCGGTATCCGGATCGTCGTTGAACATCTTCATCACGTCGATGTGCTTGAGACCGTTGATCGGGTCGCCGCCGATGCCGACCGCAGAAGATTGCCCCAGGCCGATCTCGGTGAGCTGTGCGACCGCCTCGTAGGTCAGGGTGCCGGAGCGGGAAACCACGCCAATGCGGCCCTTGCGGTGGATGTGGCCCGGCATGATGCCGATCTTGATCTCGTCGGGCGTGATCAGGCCCGGGCAGTTCGGGCCCAGCAGCAGCGTTTCCTTGCCGCCTTTGGCCACCTTCTGCTTCATCTTGTTGCGCACGACGAGCATGTCGCGCACAGGGATACCCTCGGTGATGCAGATCACCAGGTCCAGGTCGGCCTCGCACGCCTCCCAGATCGCAGCGGCGGCCCCGGCGGGCGGAACGTAGATGACGGAAACCGTCGCGCCCTGGGCCTCCTTGGCTTCCTTCACGCTGGCATAGATCGGAATGCCCTCGAACTCTTCACCCGCCTTCTTCGGGTTCACGCCGGCGACGAAGCAGTTCGCGCCGTTGGCGTATTCGCGGCACTTCGAGGTGTGGAACATCCCGGTCTTGCCGGTAATGCCCTGGGTGATGACTTTGGTGTCTTTGTTGATCAGGATGGACATTCGGACTCTCCTTACTGGACCGCAGCGACGATCTTGGTTGCGGCTTCCGCCATGGTGTCGGCCGAGATGATCGGCAGGCCGGATTCGGCCAGGATCTTCTTGCCGATCTCCTCGTTGGTGCCCTTCATGCGCACCACCAGCGGAACGGAGAGATGCACTTCGCGCGCGGCCGTGACCACGCCTTCGGCGATCGTGTCGCAACGCATGATGCCGCCGAAGATGTTCACCAGGATGCCCTTCACCTTGGGGTTCTTGAGCATGATCTTGAAGGCCTCGGTGACCTTCTCGGTCGTGGCGCCACCGCCGACATCCAGGAAGTTGGCCGGCTCGGCACCGAAGAGCTTGATCGTGTCCATCGTCGCCATGGCCAGGCCGGCGCCGTTGACCAGGCAGCCGATGTTGCCATCGAGACTGATGTAGGCGAGATCGAACTTGGAGGCTTCGAGTTCGTCCGGGTCCTCTTCGTCCAGGTCACGGTACTCGACGATCTCGGGATGACGGTACAGCGCATTCGAGTCGAAGTTGAACTTCGCGTCGAGCGCCTTGATGTTGCCGTTGCCTTCGAGGATCAGCGGGTTGATCTCGGCCAGCGAAGCGTCCGTCTCCATGTAGCACGTATAGAGCTTCTTGAGCGTGTCGACGGCCTGCGCCAGGGACGCTTCGGGCACGCCGATGCCACGGGCCAGTTCGTTCGCCTGTGCGTCGGTGAGGCCGGCCAGCGGGTCGACGAAAACCTTGATGATCTTCTCGGGGGTCTTCGCAGCGACTTCCTCGATATCCATGCCTCCCTCGGACGAGGCCATCATCGCGACCTTCTGGGTGGCACGGTCGGTCAGCGCCGCAACGTAGTATTCTTTCCGGATGTCCGCGCCTTCCTCGATCAGCAGGCGGCGAACGAGTTGTCCCTCCGGACCGGTCTGGTGCGTCACGAGCTGCATGCCCAGGATCTCGCCGGCACGGGCCTGAACCTCGTGCAGCGACTTGGCGACCTTGACGCCACCGCCCTTGCCCCGACCGCCTGCGTGGATCTGGGCCTTGACCACCCACACGCTGCCGCCGAGTTCCTCGGCCGCCTTGACCGCCTCGTCGACGGAGAAGCACGCCTTGCCCTTCGGCGTGACGACACCGAACTTTCTCAGTATTTCTTTTGCCTGGTACTCATGAATCTTCATGATTGCCCTTCGATCGAAGTTGCGGCGACGGGTTCGGCCGCAAACTGGTTGGTGGGACGCTTCGGAGATTCACTCCGCGACACATGCCGGCTCCCTCATCCGGCAAATGCCGCCGCCGGCCATCGAATCGGCCCGGCTCGCCTCGAGACGCCATCCGAAACACCACGGGCACCGCCTTGAGAACGGTCAATTATAACCGTTTTCTCGCACTGCAATATCGACGGCTCGGCAAGCCGTATACCTCATTCACCCATCACGATGCCCTCGCGACGCGGGTCGGCCCCGCCGAAGAATCCGTCTTCACCGCGCCGGATCACCTGAACGCCGCTGGTCAGGTCGCGCTCGCGCACGTCATGCCCGCCCGCCTCGAGCGCCTGGATCGTCGTTCGCGGAAAGCGGTCGGCCTCGAGAAACACCGGGCCGCCGAAAGTGACCGCATGGGGAAGCCCAAGGGCATGCTGCGCATCCAGGCCCCATTCGAGCATCGCGATCAGCGTGCGGGCGGTGTAGTGGATGATCGCCGCCCCGCCGGGCGATCCGAGACTTGCGACGAATCTCCCGCTGTCGCGCTCGAAGACCAGCGTCGGACTCATGCTCGAGCGCGGCCGCTTGCCCGGCTCGACTCGATTGGCGACCGGATCGCCGTTGTCGCTTCGTGGTGCGAACGAGAAATCCGTCAGCTCGTTGTTCAGCAGATAGCCTCCCGGCAGGCCCGTTCCACCATCGGCAAGGATCCGCGCGCCAAACGCCGACTCGATCGTCGTCGTCATCGCCAGCGCATTTCCCTCGGCGTCGACGATGCTGATATGGCTGGTCCCGGACTCCGGCTGGACGGTCTGGCTGGCACGCACCCCGGCCACCGCGCCGGGCCGCCCTGGCGGCGCGGCGCCCATGCTGCGGGGGCCGATCAGTCGGGCGCGTCGATCGAGGTAGGCGGGATCGAGCATCGCCTCCCAGTCTCCTCCCGGCGCATCCACGAAATCCGGATCGGCGATGTAGCGTGCACGATCCGCGAACGCCAGCCTCGAGGCCTCGATGAAGCGGTGCAACCAATCGGCTCCAGGAAGACCGTCGTCCAGCGGTTCGGCCACCCCACCCCCCTGTTCAAGGATGCCCAGGATCTGCATCACCGTCAGGTGGCCCGACGACGGGGGCGGAAAACCGCATACCCGCCACAGCTGCCAGGCGGTACAGATCGCCTCGCGCCGGATCGGTTCGTAGGCTGCCAGGTCGGCCTCGTCGATCAGGCCCGGCCGCACGGGATGATGACGCACACGATCGACCAGATCGCGGGCGATCGGCCCGACGTAGAACGCCTCGCCGCCTTGCCGGGAGATTCTCCGGAGGATCTCGGCCAGGGCCGGGTTGCGCAGCACATGCCCGATCGGGAGCGCCTGACCGGCATCATCATAAAAGTACCGGGCGGCAGCCGGATTCCTGCGTAGCGCCTCGTCACCATCGAGCAACGCATGCAGCCTGGGGCTGATGGGAAAGCCCTGCTCGGCCAGCCGGATCGCCGGAGCGAAGAGCGTCTCCCACGGCAGTTTTCCATACTTCCGATGGACCCGCTCGAGCATGGCGACGACCCCCGGCACGCCGACCGAAAGGCCGCTCTCGACGGCATCCATGAACGCCAGCGGCTCTCCGGACGGTTCGAGGAACAGGCCCTCGTGCGCCGTCGAGGGCGCCGTTTCCCGTCCGTCCCAGGCGGTCACGTCCTGACCGTCGAAATGCAGCAGGAAGGCGCCTCCGCCGATCCCACTCGACTGCGGCTCCACCAGGGTGAGAACCATCTGAACGGCAATGGCCGCATCGACTGCGGAGCCCCCCGCGCGCAACACCTGATCGCCCGCGTCGGTTGCCAGCGGGTTGGCCGCGGCGACCGCGAACCGCACTCCCCGCCATTGCGGGCGCTGCGCAAACCCGGAAGCGGGTTCCGGCTGGACCGGCACCACGTAGGCGAGTCCGCCGCGTGCAGCCGCGCCGGAGGTCCATAGCGCTCCGGCCACGAGCGCGACGCATAGGGCGAGACACCATCGTGCCCCTTCGTTCGATCGCCGTCGCATGATTCACACCTCCTCGCCCTTGTTCGAGGGCCGCACGCACCGGCCACGCTTACGAATCGTCGGTGCGACTCCGGTACCAACGTGGGTAGTAGCGGCGAACCGTTTCCGACGACGTCTCGAGCGCATGGCAACGATCGAGCTGAAACGGCTTGTCGCCCCCATCCGCGTTGTCGCGCTGAAAGGTCGCATAGGTCTGGATGGCCGCCGTAGGCAGGCTCAGCAGCATCTCCGTGAGATGGGTGCACCCGCGCACATCGGCGAACATCTCGCCCACGGTCTGTCGAAATCCGCGCAGCAGATTGAGTCCGATCAATCGACGGTAGGCCGGACCGATGAGATCGCACCCCCCAGGATAGGGAACCCGGTCGGAACAGGCTTCCGCATCCGTGATATTGAACGCGGCATCGAGCGTGATCCGCACACGCATGCGATGCACGGGGTCGCCGGCCGCGCGCAAGCCGGACGCCAGCGGATAATCCACGTCCTTGACGTCCTCCAGCATGGCATCGAGTTCCAGGCAGCCATCGTCGCGGCGATAGCCTTCGACGACGATGCGGCGCGTATGGACTTTTTCGCGCGGACGCTTGGGGTCGGAAAGTGGCATGTTACTGAAGCGTACGGTAACGTATGGAATGGATGATCATACCGCCAATCGGACGGACATGCAGGCGCCGCCGCCCGGACCGACACGCCCCGGAGACGGCAATTCGGACGGCGTCTATGCGAAAGATCACGCACAGAGCCATTCTGGCGCCCCGAATATCGTCATATTCCGAGCGTTTACGGGCGACTTTCTTTACAATCATGTGCGAATTGACCGATCCGCCTCTACGATGATTCGACGCCGACCTTCCTGTGCACACCGCACGCTTCAGCTTCTCCGGGTTCCGGGGCTGGTGTTTGCATGCATCGCGATGTCGGCCTTCACCTCCGTTGCCCAGGCGGTCGTGCTCGGGGAGGTAATCGGCGTCTCCGCAGTCGGACAACCTTTGCGGGTGGAGATTCGATCACCCGGGGCCGGATCCGAGGCGGCATCGCAATGCCTGCGCATCCGGCCCGTCGACGACGGAGACGGCATTCCCGCAATCCGCAGGGCAGACATTCATATCGCACGCCCCGGCGCCGACGCCCGGATCGTCGTGACCCACGACCAGC
>JBJHDM010000051.1:0-22208 GCA_050486545.1 Rhodocyclaceae bacterium
TGCAATGGCTTCCGAGCCTGACACGAAAGAACGCATTACCCTTGCATGCGGGGGAATCGGTGCCGACGAATCGTCGCGCATGCTGGCGCTGGAGAAGGCGCACGCGCTGTTGATCCTGTTCGCGCGTGCCGACGGCGCCTATCTCGCCGGCATCCCGGTCCGCATCGACGACCCGCTCAAAGGTCTCGGGGTAGAGCGAACCTGCGGTCCGATCGGGCTGGTCGATGTTCCGGTATCCGGCCGGTACCGGGTAGTCGCGCAGTTCGAGGGGCGCACTCTCGAGCAGTGGGTCGAACTGAAGCCGCAGGGCGGATCCAGGCTCGTCCTGCGCTGGTAAGCGTCGCGGGGCGCCTGTTCCGGCGCCCCGGGTTCGATTACTGCCCTGCGCAGCCGCAACCGCCCCCACCGCCGCCACACCCTCCGCCCTGCTGGGCCGGTGCTGCAGGCGCGGCCGGCGCGCTCTCGCGCGGCGTGAGCTGAATGCTGAAGTCGATCACGATGTTGCCCGGCTCACGGGCCACGTAGCTGATTCCGACCTGCGTGCCGTAGCGCTGCTGGATCTGTCCGAGCAGCGGAATCGGATCGTGGTCGTTGACGAAACGCATCGTCTCGCCGTCCTGAAGGGACTCCAGGGCGCCGAAAATGGCCGCATGACGAAAGCGCTTGGCTACGCCGCGTGCGTCGAAGGGATAGACCGCATCGTTGAATGCCGGCGTCTGACTCATGGAGGTAACCTCGCGGGGAAACGGTTTGAAAGCCGCATCGTAGGACCGGATCTGCAGCGGCTCCTTGAGCCAGAACAAGAATTCCCCGGAGGCCAGAGCCCTCGATCGCGAGCGAAGGCGAACGCAAACGCGCCCTATGCTCCTGGCGGTGACTGTAGAGCGGTCGGATCGCTCTCGTACTCGAAGCGGACCCGCTTGACGTTGCACAGCAGTTCGTAGGCGATGGTTCCAACCGCCTCGGCAACACGATTCACCGGGATGTTCGTCCCCCAGAGCTCGACGGGGCTTTCCGGCCCAGACCCGGGCAGGTCGGTAAGGTCGACCGTCAACATGTCCATCGACACGCGGCCGATCAGGCGGGTGCGAATGCCGTCGACCGCCACAGGGGTCCCATCGGGAGTGCTGCGCGGGTACCCGTCGGCGTATCCCATGGCAACCAGCCCGATCCGGGTCGGACGCTCGGTGACGAAGCGCGCGCCATAGCCGATCGCGCTGCCTGCCGGCACCTCCCGTACCGCGACGATGCGGCTTTCCAGCGTCATGACTGGTCGCAGCCCGTTCGGTTCTCCCGGCATCGGATCCGCACCGTAGAGCATGATGCCCGGGCGTGCCCAGTCGCGGAAGGCGGCAGGCCAGCCGAGTACGCCCGCCGAGTTGGTCAGGCTGCGGGGGCCGGGCAGGTGCCCGGTGACCGAATCGAACACGGACAACTGCTCGGTCGTCGTGATCACGTGCGGTTCGTCGGCGCGGGCAAGGTGGGTCATCAGCACGATTTCCCCGACCCTGCCGCAATCGCGCAGTCGCTGCCAGGCCGCGACGAATGCGCCCGGATCGAATCCGGCGCGATTCATGCCGCTGTTGAGCTTGAGCCAGACCGTGAGCGGGGCGGAAACCGTTGCGCTCTCGATCATCCGCAACTGGTCGGCGTGGTGGGCCACGATCCATAGGTCGTGCTTCGCGACGGCCGCGAGTTCGCGCGCCTCGAACACGCCCTCCAAGACGAGAATGGGGTGGCGGATCCCGGCCTCGCGCAGCGCAAGAGCCTCTTCCATGATCGCGACCGCGAACCCGTCGGCATCGTGAGCCAGCGCACGCGCACACGGCACTGCTCCGTGACCGTAGGCATTGGCCTTGATCACCGCCAGTGCCCGTGCGCCATGACGCCGTTTGGCCAGAAGGTAGTTGTGGCGAAGGGCCGCGAGTTCGATTCGGGCGCGGGTCGGTCTCATCGGGCAGGCGCAAAGCTCTCGGAATGCAATACGCTACTTTGCCACAACAGGCGCATCCTCGAGCGCCCGTCACCGCCGGTCGCAGCTACGCGTCCGGCCGCATGCTCGGCCCCATGCGTTCGCTACTGAACGAAGCGGCCGGTCGCGCGCACCATGGACAGTTCGACGTACTGCGAACCTTCGCGTCGGTCGGGCCCGAAATCCACTTCGAATCCCCCGACATCGTACCGCTTCAGACTCTCGAGCCCGCTCACGATCGCCTCCGCGTCAACCGCTGTCCCTGCCCGCCGGATCGCCTCCACAAGGACCCGAGCGGCGATGTAGCCTTCCAGCGTCGTGTGGTTCATTTCGACCTCTTTCCCCGTCGTCGCGATATCGCGCTGGAAATCCCGCACGATCTGCAGGGCGCGCGACGTGGGAGGCGGGACCACCTGGGAGATCACGACGCCGTCGGCCAGATCGCCGAGTTCGTCCACGAGCTGGTTGCTGCTCACGACCGACAGGCCGAAGAACTGAGCGGTTCGTCCGGTCTCGTGATAGGCACGGATAAAGTTGACCGACGCCGTTCCCGCCGAGGCGAGGATTACGGCGGCCGGACCTGCCGCAGCAACCTCGGCCGCCGCATGGGTCGCATCGTAGCTTCCGGCGGTGATCGTTCCGACCGCGACCGGGGTGAGGTCGAACGCCGAAAGTGCAAGCTCGGCGCTTCGCAGGCCCGAGCGACCGAAGGGGTCGTCCTGGTACGCGATCGCGATGTTTCGCACGCCGACCGTAGTCAGGTGCTGGACCATCTGTTTCATCTCGTCGACGTAACTGGCCCGAACATGGAACAGATAACGACCGTTGTCGTCGCGAAGCTCAGGGGCTCCGGTCAGCGGCGCGACCATCGGCACACCGGCTTCCGCGGCAAGCGGAGCGCAGGCCATCGTATTGCCCGTTCCGGCATAGCCGAGGAGGGCTACGACGCCCTCGCGGTCGAGGAACTGCCGGGTGTTCTCCTTGCAGCGGTCGGCGTTGTAGGCGTCGTCTTCGATGACCAGGCGCAGCTTGCGCCCGGCGATGCCGCCGTGTGCATTGACGGCATCGAAATGCAGCCCGATGCCTTGTGCGTACAGAATGCCGTTGGCCGCCATCGGGCCCGACAGGACCACGGACTGTCCGATGACGATCTCGGCATTCTGGGCGGTTGCGGTAGCGGGAAGGATGGCGACGGCGAGTGCGAGGGCGCACAGCGTCGATCGAGTGCGATCCTTGGCGCGGCTGATCCAGGTGTTCATGAAGTCTCCTCCGGTCGGCCGGGTGGTCCCGGTCTGATCTGATGGTGATACGTGTATGCCAAGCGGCAGTTATTGGGCTGTATCGTATTGCCATTTAGCATGTGCCGCGGGTCGATGCAACGGATCGATTGCATTCGGGCTTTCTTGTCCGCCTTGCGGTCCGTTGCGGGCGACGAACGGTGCCGAACGTTGCAGCCCAGTGCCGGGGATGCAAGAATGAAATCAGGTGAAGCATGCCCTTGATCGAGGAATCCGGAACGGGAGGACAGCATGGAACTGGTACGGCAACTGACCAATGAGCTCAAGGTGAACGAGCGGCAGGCCAAAGGTGGAATCGGGGCGCTGCTGTATCTGATTCGCGATCAGGTTTCCCCGGGGATTTTTCACGAGGTCCTGGAAGTGCTTCCCGAGGGTGGGGAATGGATGAAGCTTTCTCCGGAAGGGGGGGACGGCTTTTTCGGCGCGCTCGACCAGGTCTTCCGCAACATCGCTCGCGGCGATCTCGAGGCTGCGGCGCGCCTGGGTGGGCATTTCCAGTCGCTCGGGATCGATGCCGGCATGGCCGGCCCGTTCGCCGAGCGGGTCCTCGGCTTTCTCGAGAGCCGTCTCAAGGGGCGTGCTTCTGACGAGATGGGCGCCTTGCTCGCCCGATTCCGCAAATAGGCTGGGGCCAGTTCTCGTACGAGCACGACCGCCATGGCATATGAGAACAGGTCCTAGTCCATCCGGATATCCGCGATGCGGATACCGGGGATGTGGTGCAGGGCGTCCGCGCTGAGCCGGAAAACGGCACGAGGCGTCCCGGCGGCCGCCCAGATCGGGTCCAGGTCCCAGAGCGCGCGATCGACCAGGATCGTTACCGGGCCGAGGTGGCCGATCGGTGCGACACCGCCGATTGCAAAGCCGGTGCGTTCGCGCACGAATCGTGCATCGGCCTTTGCGATCGGCTCGCCCAGTTGCGTGCGCAGTTTCTTTTCGTCGATGCGATCGGCTCCGCTGGCGATCACGAGCACGCAGCGATCGGATTGCCGGCCCCGGAACACGATGGATTTCGCGATCTGTGCGACGTCGCATCCGATGGCCGCCGCGGCTTCCGCGCTCGTACGGGTCGATTCGCCGAACTCGACGATTTCGGCCGTGATGCGCAGCGCATTCAGTGCGGCTTCGACACGGGTCCGCGAGCCTTGCGCCGAGGGTGTCCCGGACAGCGATTCAGGGTTGTCGGGGCGGTTCATGCCGGAGGATTCTCCCGTTTCACGTCGATCAGCGGCAGGATGCCGTCGAACCGGAATCGTTCGCGCCCGCGATCGATTTCCGTCAGCGGGGTGCAGGGCTTGAGAGTGGCCAGGCTACGCCGGGTGAGGTCGTGGTAGCAGCGGGTGCCGTCCACCTTCCAGCTCATCTCCTGTTCGGTCAGCTCGCGCATCACCTTTGCCGGTACGCCGGCGGCGAGCATGCGCGGCGGGATCTCCATTCCCGCCTTCACGAACGCACAGGCTGCGATGACGGCCGATTCGCCGACCCGGGCGCGATCCATGACGACGGCGTTCATGCCGACCAGTGCGTTGCGCCCGACGTGGCAGCAGTGCAGGACGGCGCCATGCCCGATGTGGCCTTCGGCCTCGACGATCGTGTCCAGGCCCGGAAAGCCGTGCATCACGCAGGTATCCTGGACGTTGGAGCCTTCCTCCAGGACGATGCGGCCGAAGTCGCCGCGCAGCGAGGCGAGCGGGGCGACATAGCAGCGCGGGCCGATGATGACGTCCCCGATCAGCACGGCATCGGGGTGGACGTAGGCGCTGGGGTGGATGACGGGCCTGAGCCCGTCGATCTCGTAACAAGGCATCGTGGGCTTTTCCGCTCTATTCGATGTGGTAGCGCCGCTGCACCACCCGGAAGCGGTTCGCGACGAAGGCCGCGTCCGTATAGGCCGCGTTGGCGGCCGGATTCATGCCGACGCCATGATAGTCGGAAAAGCCTGCGGACTGGTTCACGTACACGCTGCTGGTGAGGTTGATCGACAGTGCGACGCCGGCACGGCAGCAGGCCTCGTTCATCGCGTCGAGGATGTCCTGCCGCGTGGAATGCACGCCCACGGTCAGTGCGCCGCGCTCCTTCACGATCCGCTCGGACAGCGCGATCGCCGTGTCGGCGTCCGGTGCCTTCACGACGAAGGAGATCGGCCCGAACCGCTCTTCCATGAAGCTCTTCTCGTCGGCGGCATCGCAGGCGATCAGGACCGGGGATCGGACCTCGGCGTTCGGGAATTGCGGATGGTCGATCTTTCGCGAGGCCAGGACGACTCGACCGTATTGCTCGGCCTCGCCGATTCGGCGCAGCGTGTCCGGGGACTGGATCGCACCGAGCACGGCGGTGGCGACGTTGACGTCGGCCAGGAGTTTTTCGATCGACGCTCCCAGGTCGGCCGCGACGTCGTCGAAGGACTTGTGGCCCTGATCGGTATCGATACCGCCGGCGGGGACGAGGATGGCCTGAGTCGTCGTGCACATCTGCCCCGAATAGAGACACAGGGAGAACGCGAGATTGCGCAGCATCCCCTTGTAATCGCCGGTCGACTCGATGACCAGGTTGTTGACCCCGGCCAGTTCGGCATAGACCTGGGCCTGTCGGGCATGGTCCATCAGCCAGTGGCCGAAAGTGCTGCTGCCGGTGAAGTCGATCGAGCGGACGGCCGGATGGGTGGCCAGCGCCTGCGTATCTTCGTTGCGTTCGAACAGGGCCAGGCTGACCACATCGGGATTCAGGCCCTGTTCGGAGAGAACTTCCCGTGCGACCGCCACCGTGATAGCGGCCGGCAGGACCGCATTATTGTGCGGTTTGACGATGACCGGGTTCCCGGTCGCCAGGGCTGCGAAGAGTCCGGGATAGGTGTTCCAGGTCGGGAAGGTGCCGCATCCAATCACCAGGGCCACACCGCGCCCGACGATCTCGAAATGCTTCTTCATCCGCAGCGGGGGGTTCTTGCCCTGGGGTTTCTCCCAGACCGCTTCGGCGGGAATGCGCGACATCTCCTCCCAGGCGCAGGCGACCGCCTCCAGGCCGCGGTCCTGCGCATGCGGTCCGCCTGCCTGAAAGGCCATCATCCAGCCCTGGCCGGTCGTCAGCATGACGGCATGGGCGATCTCGAAGCTGCGCTTGTTCAGGCGGTCGAGAATCTCCAGGCAGACGCCGACGCGCCCTTGCGGGCCGAGCTTCTGCCAGCCATCCCGGGCGCTCTCGGCGGCATCGAGCAGAGCGGAGACGGAGCATGACGGATAACGGATTTCCAGCTCGACCCCGTACGGCGAGCGTTCGGTGGCGACGTGACCGTTGCAACCCGGCAGGTCGAGCGGGAAATCACGTCCGAAGCGGGCCTCTACCGCCGCCTTGCCGTCGGCCTCGGCGGTTTCCCCGTAGATTTTCGGACTCGGCATCTCCGGATACGGGGTCCAGTAGCCGCGCTCGCGCAGCGCCTGGATGGCAGTGTCGAGGACGGTCCGGTGCTTCTCGAACAGCGGTTGCGTCATGGAGTCTCTCCTTGGGATTGTCGGGGTTGGGCTAGCACAGATTCGGCTTCCTTGCAGCCCGAAGTCCGGAAAAAGTGCTTGTCTCTTGATGTTGATCAAGGCTACTATTGATTGACCGGTCGGTCAAACCTTGAACGGTGCAGACTGTAGCGGTCCGACGGGTCGAGCCACGATATTCAGAAGATGGCGCATGGGGCCCGGGAATGCAAGCTGGCCACGGGGATCGCCCCGAATACGGCCCTGGAGGAGAACCGGACAGTGAGTTTCGAAACCATTCGGCTGGACGTCGCGAATGGCGTTGCCACCTTGACGCTGAATCGACCGGACCGGCTCAACAGCTTCAACGACCGGATGCACGAGGAAGTGCGCAATGCGCTCGACCTCGTACGGGCCGGACGTGCCGAGGGCACAGTGCGTGTGCTCGTCATCACCGGCGCCGGGCGCGGCTTCTGTGCCGGTCAGGATCTGTCGGATCGCAGTGTCGCCCCGGGCGAAGCGGCGATCGACCTGGGGGCATCGGTCGAGAAGAACTACAAACCGCTGGTGATGAGCCTGCGCAATCTCGAGATGCCGGTCATCGCCGCGGTCAATGGCGTCGCCGCCGGGGCGGGGGCCAACCTCGCGCTGGCCTGCGACCTGGTGTTCGCGGCCCGATCGGCCAGTTTCATCCAGTCTTTCTGCAAGCTCGGCCTGATTCCCGATACGGGAGGGACGTGGATCCTTCCGCGACTGCTCGGACCGGCCCGGGCGCTGGGCCTGGCCCTGCTGGGCGATAAGCTGCCGGCCGAACTCGCCGAGCAATGGGGGCTGATCTGGAAATGTGTCGACGACGACGCGCTGATGCCGACGGTGCAGGAAGTCGCAGGACAACTCGCGCAGGGTCCGACCTTCGGCTATACGCAGACGAAGAAAGCGATCTGGGCGAGTTCGACCCATGGTTTCGAGCAGCAGCTCGAACTCGAGCGCAACATGATGACGGTGTGCGGGCAGTCGAACGACTATCGTGAGGGTGTTGCCGCCTTCATGGAAAAGCGCGCGCCGCGCTTCATGGGGGACTGAGCCATGTCGCCGCTTGCCTCCGAGATCAAGATACTGGTCGTAGGCGCCGGGGCAATGGGTAGTGGCATCGCCCACGTCGCGGCGGTTTCGGGTCATCCCGTCTACCTGTACGATTCGCGGGCCGATGCGCCGGAAAAGGGGCGTGCCGCGATCGAGGCGGATCTGCGCTTCCTCGTCGGCAAGGGTCGGCTCGGCGAGGCCGAAGCGGCCGCGGTGCTGGAGCGGATCGTACCGGTTGCGCGCCTGGACGAGGCGCAGGATGCCGGGCTGGCGATCGAGGCGATCGTCGAGGATCTCGCAGTCAAGCAGGAACTCTTCCGCACCCTCGAGGCCATGCTTGGGCCCGACGCGATTCTCGCAACCAATACCTCATCGCTGTCGATCACTGCGATCGGCTCGGTGCTGGCGCGACCGGAGCGGCTGGCGGGCATGCATTTCTTCAATCCCGCGCCACGCATGAAGCTGGTCGAGGTGATTTCCGGACTTGCAACGGACCGGGAGGTCGCCGATACGCTCCATGCCACCGCCCGCGCATGGGGCAAGGTGCCGGTCCATGCCCGATCGACCCCGGGGTTCATCGTCAATCGCGTTGCGCGCCCATACTACGGAGAAGCCTTGCGGGTGATCGGCGAGCAGGGAAGCCGGGCGCAGACCGTCGATGCGATCCTGCGCGACTGCTGCGGGTTCCCGATGGGGCCGTTCGAACTCATGGACCTGATCGGCCTGGATGTGAACTTCGCGGTCACCTGCTCCGTGTTCGACGCCTGTTTCGGCGACCGCCGCTACACGCCCAGCCTGCTGCAGCGCGAGCTTGTCGATGCGGGACGTTTTGGTCGCAAGAGCGGGCGCGGGTTCTACGACTATACGCACGGGGCGGTTCGTCCCGAGCCGCAGGCTGAGGCCGACCAGAAGGCCGAGACCACGGTCACGGTGGTCGGCGATCTGGGGGTGGCGGCCCCGCTCATCGGACGTCTCGAGGAGGCCGGCATCGACGTACGCCGCACGCAGGGCGAGGGGATTGCCGCGGGGCCGGGACACGGCTGGATCCGGATCGGTCCGGCGCGGCTGGAGTTGTCGGATGGCCGCACGGCCACGCGCCGGGCGTTCGAAGAGAGCGTCCCGCACCTGGTGCTGTTCGACCTGTGCCTGGACTTCGCGGACACCGGGCGGATCGTGCTCGCGCATGCGGACCAGTGCGGAGCCGGTGCCTTCAGTGGGGTGGTCGGAACCTTGCAGCAGGCCGGGTTGGCGGTGACGCGTGTCGACGACCTGGCCGGCATGGTCGCCTTGCGTACGGTGGCGATGCTGGCCAACGAAGCGGCCGATGCGGTATTGCAGGGCATCGGTTCGGCCCACGACATCGATACGGCGATGCGTTTCGGCACGAACTATCCGAAGGGCCCGCTGGAATGGGCCGATGCACTCGACGTCGCTTTCGTCGCTCGCGTGCTCGCCAACTTGCACGACCACTACGGCGAGGAGCGGTATCGCGTCTCGCCGCTCATACAAAGAAAGGCCTTTAACGGAGAGAGCTTCCATGAGTGAAGCGGAATACCGGGACCGCTGCGCCGGTCTCGACCCCCAGAGCCTTGCCGAACGGGTTGGCGAGGTCATGTTCGCCGCGGACAACGCGTCCCATTGCCTGGGCATGGTGCTCGAGGAGATCGGGCCGGGCTATGCGCGGCTTTCGATGACCGTGCGCGAAAGCATGGTCAATGGCTTGCGGATCTGCCACGGAGGCTTCATCACCACGCTGGCCGATTCGGCATTTGCCTACTCGTGCAACAGCTACAACGAACAGACGGTCGCGCAGGGGATCAGCGTCGACTTTCTCGCGCCGGCTCGGCCGGGTGACGTGCTGACCGCGGAAGGTCGGGAGGTGGCCCTTTCGGGACGGACCGGCGTATACGACATTTCCGTCGTCAATCAGAACGGGGAGCTGATTGCCGTCCTGCGCGGCAATTCGTACCGTTTGAAAGGCCGCACGGTGGTCGAGTTATGAATCGGGTTTCGATAACGTGAATGGACCCCGGTACGAAGGCGCAAACAGCCGGTGCCGGGAAATGGAGGAGACAGGAAATGCCAGTAAGAGCGCCCGTACCGGGTGATTTGGAGCCGATCGAGCAGGCGAGCGAGGGCGAACTGCGTGCATTGCAGCTCGAACGGCTGCAGTGGAGTCTTCGGCATGCGTACGAGAACGTGCCGCACTACCGCAGGGCTTTCGACCAGAAGGGCGTGCATCCGGACGACCTGAAGTCGCTTGCGGATCTCGCCAAGTTTCCGTTTACGACCAAAACCGACCTGCGCGACAACTATCCGTTCGGGATGTTCGCGGTGCCGCGCGAGAAGGTCGCGCGCGTGCATGCCTCTTCCGGAACGACCGGCAAACCTACCGTGGTCGGCTACACGCTGCGCGACATCGATACCTGGGCCACGGTCATGGCGCGGTCGATCCGGGCGGCGGGCGGACGTGCCGGCGACATGGTGCACGTGGCCTACGGCTACGGCCTGTTCACCGGTGGGCTCGGCGCCCATTACGGTGCCGAGAAGCTGGGTTGTACGGTGATCCCGATGTCGGGGGGACAGACCGAGAAGCAGGTTCAGCTGATCCAGGACTTCAAGCCCGACATCATCATGGTCACCCCCTCGTACATGCTCACCATCCTCGACGAGATGGAGCGCATGGGCATCGACCCGAAGACGACTTCGCTCAAGGTGGGCATCTTCGGCGCCGAGCCGTGGACCGAGGCGATGCGCCTGGCCATGCAGGAGCGCTCCGGCATGGATGCGGTGGACATCTACGGACTGTCCGAGGTGATCGGCCCGGGAGTGGCCAACGAATGCATCGAAACCAAGGACGGTCTCGTGATCTGGGAGGACCATTTCTACCCCGAGATCATCGACCCCGTGACCGGTGAGGTGCTGCCCGACGGATCGGAAGGGGAGCTGGTGTTTACGTCGCTCACCAAGGAGGCGATGCCGATCGTACGCTACCGAACGCGCGATCTCACCCGCCTAATGGCGCCGACCGCGCGCAGCATGCGGCGCATGGCCAAGATCACCGGGCGGTCCGACGACATGCTGATCATCCGCGGCGTAAACGTGTTTCCGACGCAGATCGAGGAACTCATCTGCAAGATCCCGAAACTCGCGCCGCACTACCTGCTGGAGGTGGACAAGCAGGGACATCTCGACACGCTCACGGTCAAGGTCGAGATCAACGCGGAAGCCGACGTCGGACGTCATCCCGAGCAGAAGCAGGCCCTCGGCAAGGAGTTGCAGCATCACATCAAGAGCCTGATCGGGGTCAGCGCGTCGGTGATCGTCGGCGAGCCGTTCTCGATCGAGCGGGTGACCATCGGCAAGGCGAAGCGGGTCCTGGACCGTCGCCCGCGCGAATGAAACCCTCGGGGTGGGCCAAGCCCGCCCCGAGGGATGCAAGGAGAAGCGAATGTACACGCAGGCGCTCGACGTTCCGGACGGAAAGCCCGACCACGGCGGCGAGGTGCCGCCGGTGGAAAATCCAGCCTACCAGGCCGAGTTCGATGCGAAGATCGATGCGGGCGGGTTCATCGAACCCAAGGACTGGATGCCCGAGGCCTACCGCAGGACCTTGATCCGCCAGATCAGCCAGCACGCCCACTCGGAGATCGTCGGGATGCTTCCCGAAGGCAACTGGATCACGCGTGCGCCCACGCTCAAGCGCAAGGCGATCCTGCTTGCCAAGGTCCAGGACGAGGGCGGGCACGGCCTGTATCTCTACGCAGCGGCTGAAACGCTGGGGGTTTCGCGCGACGAGCTGACCGAGGCCTTGCTCTCGGGCCGTGCCAAGTACAGCTCGATCTTCAACTACCCGACCCTGACGTGGGCCGATGTCGGCGTGATCGGCTGGCTTGTCGACGGTGCCGCGATCATGAACCAGATTCCACTGTGCAAATGCTCCTACGGTCCGTATGCACGGGCGATGGTGCGCGTGTGCAAGGAGGAGTCCTTCCATCAGCGTCAGGGTTTCGATGCCCTGCTGCAGATGATGCAGGGCACACCCGAGCAGCGTGAAATGGTGCAGGACGCGGTCAATCGCTGGTGGTGGCCATCGCTGATGATGTTCGGGCCGCACGACAGCGAATCCACGCATTCCGGACAGAGCGCGCGGTGGGGGATCAAGCGTATCTCCAACGATGACCTTCGCCAGAAGTTCGTCGACGCGACGGTTCGGCAGGCCGCGGTGCTCGGTGTCACGGTCCCGGATCCCGATCTGCAGTGGAACGAAGCGCGTGGGCATTACGACTTCGGAACGATCGACTGGAACGAGTTCCGGAGCGTTCTCAACGGGCACGGGCAGTGCAATGTCGATCGTCTGGCCGCGCGCAGGAAGGCCTGGGCAAACGGGGCTTGGGTGCGCGAGGCGGCGATGGCGTACGCGCGCAAGCAAGCGGACCGAACGGCCACTGCGGCCTGACGAAGCAAGGGGGTGTGACGCGATGGAACGCAAGGAGTGGCCGCTGTGGGAAGTCTTCATCCGCAGCCGTAACGGTCTCGATCACAAGCACTGTGGCAGCGTGCATGCACCGGATGCGCGCATGGCGCTGCAGATGGCACGCGATGTCTATACCCGCCGCATGGAGGGCGTGAGCATCTGGGTGGTGCGCGGCGAGGACATCGTCGCCTCGGACCCGGACGCCAAGCCCGAGCTGTTCGATCCGGCCGAGGACAAGATCTACCGGCATCCGACCTTCTACCGATTGCCGGACGAAGTGAACCACATGTGAGCGGCGGCATATGGGGCTGCCGGAGCAACGGCGCCCTTCGGGAGAAATGATGGCGGCAAGCCCGGAACATATCGACTACGTACTGCGCCTCGGCGACAACGCGCTGATCCTCGGACAGCGGCTGTCGGAATGGTGCGGCCATGCTCCGGTCCTCGAGGAGGACATGGCGCTGGCGAACATGGCGCTCGACCTGATCGGCCAGGCGCGCATGCTGCTGACACATGCGGGCAGGCTCGAAGGCGCGGGTCGTGACGAAGATGCGCTCGCGTTCCTGCGCGTCGACCACCAGTATCGCAACCTGACGTTGTGCGAGCTTCCCAATCACGATTTCGCGCGCACCGTGGTGCGCAATTTTCTGTTCAGTGCCTTCCAGGTGCCACTGCTCGACCGGCTGGCAGGATCGTCCGATGCCGAACTGGCTGGCATCGCGACCCGCTCGATCAAGGAAGCCCGATACCATCTGCGCCATGCCGCGGACTGGGTGCTGCGGCTCGGCGACGGAACGGAGGAATCGCATCTCCGTACGCAGCAGGCCCTGGACTACCTGTGGCCCTACACGGCCGAGTTCTTCTCGACCGACTCCAGTGATCGGCGACTCGACGTTCCGGGGCCGGACTGGAGCGATCTGGAAGGCGAGTGGGAGGCGCTCGTGGTTCCCGTGCTGAACGAGGCGACGCTGATCGTACCTGCACGAACGCCGTTCCGTTCGCTAGGCAGGTTCGGCCGGCATAGTGAGCACCTGGGTCATCTCCTCGCGCAGATGCAGACGCTGCAGCGTACCTACCCCGGCGCGAAATGGTGAGGCCGGAAGACCGATGCTGACATCCGACCAGGCCTGGAAGGTCCTCGAGACGGTTCCGGATCCGGAGATCCCGGTGATCTCGGTCACCGAACTGGGCATCGTGCGTGATGTCTCCGCCGACGCTGAAGGGGCATTGCACATCGTGGTCACGCCGACCTATTCCGGGTGTCCGGCGACCGAGGCGATCGCGGACGATATCCGCAGTGCCTTGCTGCAGGCCGGCGCTCGCAGCGTGGAGGTCGAAACGCGCCTGTCGCCGGCCTGGACCACGGACTGGATCGGCGCCTCGGCGAAGGACAAGCTGCGGGCTTACGGAATCGTTCCGCCGGGCCGGTGTGCGGCCGACACGGGGGCGCGAACGCTGCAGTTCGTCCGGCGCCCGCTTCCGTGCCCCCGTTGCGGGTCGGACGATACGATCCGGCTCTCCGAGTTCGGTTCGACCGCGTGCAAGGCCTTGTACCGCTGTCGCAGCTGCCTCGAGCCCTTCGAATACTTCAAGCCGATCTGAACGCATGATCGAGAGAACGGGAGTTTCTGGACGATGACCGCGAAGTTTCACACGCTCACGATTGGCCAAGTCCGTCGCGAAACGCCGGATGCAGTGAGCCTGTCCTTCAATGTTCCGCCCGACCTCGCCGAGGAGTACCGCTTCGTGCAGGGGCAGCACCTGACCTTGAGGACCGTTCTGGATGGGGAGGAGCTGCGCCGTTCGTATTCGATCTGCAGTGGCGTCGACGATGGCGAACTGCGGGTGGCGATCAAGCGGGTCCCGGCGGGCCGGTTCTCGAATTGGGCGAACGAGCACCTTCGGTCCGGGGACCGGATCGACGTCATGACGCCCGAAGGGCGCTTCCACACGCCGCTCGATCCCGCACATCGCATGCATTACGTCGCCTTCGCCGCAGGCAGCGGCATCACCCCCATCCTGTCGCTGATCCGTACTACGCTCCGGCGCGAACCGCTCAGCCGCTTCACCCTCATCTATGGCAACCGCCGCCAGGCCTCCGTGATGTTCGGTGAAGCCCTCGAGGACCTGAAGAACCGTTACATGACGCGCTTCGTGTTCTACGGGCTGTTCTCGCGCGAAGAGCAGGATGTGCCGCTGTTCAACGGTCGTCTGGATCGTGCGAAGGTTACGGCGCTGGTCGACACCCTGATTCCCGCGGATACGATCGATACGGCATTCGTCTGCGGCCCCGGTGCGATGATCGACGAGGTCGAGGCGGCATTGCGCGAGGCCGGGGTGGCCGCGGAAAGGATCCACCTCGAGCGCTTCGGCATACCGGGCGCGGTTCCCGAGCACCATGCCGAGCCGGGCGATGCTTCCGAGGCCACGGTCACCCTCATCGCGGACGGCTTGCGGCGAGACATGGCGTTTCGTGCGGAGGACCCCTCGATTCTCGATGTTGCCCTCGCGGCCGGCATGGACCTGCCCTACTCGTGCAAGGGTGGCGTCTGCTGCACCTGCCGTGCGAAGGTGCTCGAAGGGCGCGTGCGCATGGACGAGAACCACACGCTCGAACAGGCGGACATCGACGACGGCTACGTGTTGACGTGCCAGGCCCATCCGCTCACCGAGCGGGTCGTGATCTCGTTCGACGAGCGGTGAGAACAGGGAGGAAGATGAAGATGCCCGTTTGCGCAAAGCCTCGTGGCGGATCGGACTGAGCATGGCGAGAGGAAAGGCGCCGACCTTCGAACTGCAGCGAGCGGCCATCCTGGAGGCGGCAGCGAAGCTGTTCGCCGAGCGAGGCTTCCACAACGCCTCGATGGCCCAGCTCGCGAAGACCTGCGGGATCTCGAAGCCCCTGCTGTATCACTACTATCGCGACAAGGAGCACATCCTGTTCGATGTCGCGGACAGCTACATGGACCAGTTGCTGGCCGTCGTCGCGAGTGTCCAGGCGATGAAGCTGCCTCCGCCGGTCCATCTCGAGTATCTGATCCGCAACTTCATGCAGGAGTATGCACACTCGCAGAACCAGCACATGGTGCTGATCCAGGACGTCAAGTTCCTGCAGGCGGAGCAGTATGAAGCAGTCGCGGGCAAGGAGCGGCGAGTGGTTGCCGCCTTTGCTGCGGTCATCGAGCAGGTCGAGCCCGGCTTGAGCAGAAGAAACCTCGACAAGCCCGTGGCGATGATACTGTTCGGGATGATCAACTGGACCTTCACCTGGTTGCGGTCGGACGGGCCGTTGTCGTACGACGACATGGGGCCGGTGGTGACGCGGATCTTCTTGAATGGGGTCGTCGGCCTGGCGGCCGACGCCGCGAAGCTGCAGCGGGTTGTGCCGGGCGGCGTGGCACGCCGGTCGCTCGCCAGCGTGGGTGCGAATCGCGAGTTGGAAGGGCAATGATCGAAAGTCGGCAAGGGGAGGTGGTACGAATCGTGAATCAGGAAGTGTATATCTGTGATGGAATCCGGACCCCGATCGGGCGGTACGCTGGCGGGTTGTCGGCCGTTCGTACCGACGATCTGGCTTCATTGCCGATCAAGGCGCTCATGGCGCGCAACACCGGGGTCGACTGGGCGGCGGTCGACGACATTTACTACGGCTGTGCGAATCAGGCCGGAGAAGACAACCGCGATGTCGCGCGCATGGCAGGATTGCTGGCGGGGCTGCCGGTCGATGTGCCCGGGTCGACGATCAATCGTCTGTGCGGTTCCGGCATGGACGCGATCGGCACCGCGGCGCGTGCGATCAAGGCCGGCGAGGCGTCGCTGATGATCGCCGGCGGGGTGGAGAGCATGAGTCGCGCGCCCTTCGTTCTGGCAAAGGCGGACAGCCCGTTCTCGCGCGCTGCCCGGATCGAGGATACGACCATCGGCTGGCGCTTCGTCAATCCGGTGATGAAGGCGCGCTACGGCATCGATTCGATGCCCGAGACCGCCGAGAACGTCGCTGAGCAGTTCAAGGTGTCGCGCGAGGACCAGGACGCCTTTGCACTGCGCAGCCAGCAACGCTGCGCGGCGGCCCGCGCGACGGGGTTCTATGACGATGAACTGATTCCCGTCGAGATTGCGCAGAAGAAGGGACCGGCCCTCGTCGTGGCGGCCGACGAGCACCCGCGGGAGACCTCGCTCGAAGCCCTTGCGAAGCTCAAGGGCGTGGTGCGTCCCGATGGCACGGTGACGGCGGGCAATGCCTCGGGCACCAACGACGGTTCGGTGGCGCTGCTGATCGCCAACGAGACTGCGGCGAAGCGGCATGGCCTGAGGCCGAGGGCTCGCATCGTCGCAATGGCGACGGTTGGGGTCGAGCCCCGTATCATGGGCATCGGACCGGCGCCTGCTACGCAACGCGTCCTGCAACAGACCGGACTCGCGCTCGACCGTATCGATGTCATCGAGTTGAACGAGGCGTTTGCTGCCCAGGCCCTGGCGGTCCTGCGGCTGCTCGGCTTGCCGGACGATGCCGCTCAGGTCAATCCGAACGGCGGGGCGATCGCATTGGGGCATCCGCTCGGCGCATCGGGTGCACGGCTGGTACTCACGACCTTGCGTCAGCTCGAACGTAGCGGGGGTCGATACGGCCTTGCGACGATGTGCATCGGTGTCGGCCAAGGAATTGCCATGGTAATCGAAAGAATCTGATACTGTTGGAAGGGCCAACTATTGTATATTTGTAGCACGTGACCGGAACAACTCCAGGACCGGTCACTCGATAACCACGAGGAGGAGACACAATGAAGCTCAGAAACGCCCTACTGGCCGCCATCGGCCTTGCCTTTGCCGCCGGCGCGCATGCGCAGATCACCGTCGGCGTCACCGTATCGGCCACGGGTCCGGCCGCGTCGCTCGGCATTCCGGAACGCAATACGGTGGATCTGATGCCCAAGGAAATCGCGGGCCAGAGAATCAACTATATCGTTCTCGACGATGCGTCCGACACGACGCACGCGGTGACCAACATCCGCCGCTTCGTCCAGCAGGATCGGGTGGACGTCGTGCTCGGATCGACGACGACCCCGAACTCGCTTGCCATGATCGACGTTGCAGCCGAATCACAGACGCCGATGATCTCGTGGGCCGCTTCGAGCGCCATCGTCGATCCGGTCGACGACAAGCGCCGCTGGGTCTTCAAGACGCCGCAGAACGACCAGCACATGGCGACCGCAATCGTCGGCCACATGGCCGCCAACAACGTCAAGACCGTCGGCTTCATCGGCTTCGCCGACGCCTATGGCGAAGGCTGGTGGCAGCAGTTCCGCACCATCGCAGAGGCACGTGGCATCAATATCGTCAGCAACCAGCGCTACAACCGCACCGATACCTCGGTGACCGGACAGATCCTGCAGATCATGTCGGCACGACCGGATGCGGTGCTGATCGCCGGTGCCGGTACGCCGGCGGCCTTGCCGCAGAAGACGCTGGTCGAGCGCGGCTTCAACGGCAAGATCTACCAGACCCACGGCGTTGCCAACAACGACTTCCTGCGCGTGTGCGGGCGCGACTGTGAAGGCACCTTCCTGCCGGCCGGCCCTGTCCTGGTCGCGGCACAGTTGCCGGACGACAACCCGGTCAAGGCGAGCGCGCTCGCATACATCCAGGCCTATGAGGCCGCGCATGGTCCGGGCAGCGTGTCGACCTTCGGGGCGCACGCGTGGGATTCCGGACTGCTTCTGGAGGCGGCGGTGCCCGAGGCGCTGAAGGTGGCTCAGCCGGGGACGGCCGAGTTCCGTTCCGCGCTGCGGCATGCACTCGAGAACGTCAGTGAGGTCGCGGGGGCGCATGGCATCTTCAACATGAGTCCGACCGACCACCTGGGTCTCGATCAGCGTGCTCGCGTCATGGTCCAGATCGTCAACGGTACGTGGAAGCTGGCTCAGTAAGCAGTGTCTTGCAGGCGGGGGCTGCGGCCCCCGCCGTCCGGAAGTTATTGAAAAGAGAATGACCGCACCGCGGCACTGGGGCCGATGGTGAGGGTGGGGGTTCGTCCATGGATTTTCAGATTGCTCTGATCCTGGGTCAGGACGGGATCACGAACGGCGCGATCTATGCCTTGCTGGCATTGGCGCTGGTGCTCGTGTTCGCGGTGACCCGGGTGATCTTCATCCCGCAGGGGGAATTCGTCGCGTACGGTGCGCTGACGTTGGCGATGATCGAGAACAACATCTTCCCGGCCACGCTGTGGCTGCTGATCGGCGCGGGGGTGGTGGTGGCTGCGCTCGACGGTTTCCAGGCAGCGCGCAGTGGCCAGATGAAGAAGCTCGCCGGGATCGGTGCGATCAACGTCCTCTACCCGCTGGCGCTGCTGGCGATGGTGTGGTCGATGCCCCTGAAGGATCTGCCCCTTGCCGTGCAGGTGCTGCTGACGGTGCTCATCGTCGTACCGATGGGACCGATGATGTACCGGATCGTGTACCAGCCGATCGCCGAAGCGCCCGTGCTCGTCCTGCTGATCCTTTCGGTCGCGGCGCACGTGGCGATGGTCGGTCTCGGGCTGGTGTTCTTCGGTGCGGAAGGCTACCGGACCTCACCCTTCTCGATGGCGCGGTTCGAGGTCGGTCCGATGTTCATCAGCGGGCAGTCGATCTGGGTGGTGCTCTCTTCGCTGGTGCTGATCGTCGCACTCGCGCTGTTCTTCGGCCGCACGATCTACGGCAAGGCCTTGCGTGCGACCGCGATCAATCGCAACGGCGCACGCCTGATGGGGATCTCGCCCTCGCTCGCGGGCAAGCTGACCTTCTTCCTCGCCGCCTTGATCGGTGTGCTCTCCGGGGTGCTGATCAGCCCGATCACCACCATCTACTACGACACCGGCTTCCTGATCGGGCTCAAGGGCTTCGTCGGAGCGATCATCGGCGGCCTGGCGAGTTACCCGATCGCGGCGGCCGGCGCGCTCATGGTCGGCCTGCTCGAAGCCTTCAGCTCGTTCTGGGCCAGTGCCTACAAGGAAGTCATCGTGTTCTCCCTGGTCATTCCGGTGCTGATCTGGCGCTCGCTCACGACCCACCACATGGAGGAAGAGGAATGAAGTTCGAGCTTTCTCCACGTGTCCTGATGGGCGTGCTGGTCGCGTTGCTCGTGATCGCCCCGATGGCGCTGAAACCTTTCTATATTACCTTGCTGAACTATATCGGCCTGTACGCGATGGTCGCCATCGGGCTGGTGCTGCTGACCGGGGTGGGGGGGCTGACGAGTTTCGGACAGGCCGCCTTCGTCGGGATCGCCGCCTATACGACCGCATTGCTGACCACGGCCAGTGACCTGCCGGCCTGGCTTGCGTGGCTCGGCTGGTCGCCGTGGCTGTCATTGCTGGCCGCACTGGCGTTCACGGGGGTGCTGGCCTTCCTGATCGGCTCCTTCACGCTCAAGCTCTCCGGCCACTACCTGCCGCTGGGCACCATTGCCTGGGGGATCGCGCTGTACTTCCTGTTCGGCACGATGCAGGTGCTTGGGGGCCATACCGGCTTTGGCGGCATCCCCCCGATCGCGATCTTCGGCTACGAGCTGCGCCAGGTCGACCAGATCTTCTACCTGATCTGGGCGGTCGTGCTGCTGGCGGTGATCGCCAGCCAGAACCTGCTCGACTCGCGCGAAGGCCGTGCGATCCGCGCCCTCAAGGGCGGCATGGTCATGGCCGAGGCGATGGGGGTCAATACCGCGCGATCGCGGATGGTGATCTTCGTCATCGCCTCGCTGCTCGCGTGCATGTCCGGATGGCTGTACATCCACATGCAGCGCTTCGTCAATCCGACCCCGTTCGGTCTCCACATGGGGATCGAGTACCTCTTCATGGCCGTCGTCGGCGGTGCGGGACACGTCTGGGGCGCCCTCGTTGGGGCCGGGGTCATCACCGTGCTCAAGCACTGGCTGCAGGACGTTCTGCCGCTGGTCTTCGGTCAGAGCGGCAATTACGAAGTCATCTTCTTCGGCGCTCTCATGGTGCTGATCCTGCACAAGGCGCGCGACGGACTGTGGCCGATCATCGTCTCGCTGGTCGGGCGCGTGGTGCCCGTGCGGGTGGCAAGGCGCCAGATCGACGCGGCCGCCGAACCCCTGCCCAAGCGTGACCTGGCCCAACCGGGGGACCTGTTGCTCGAAGCAAAGGAAGTCACCCGCAAATTCGGCGGACTGGTCGCCTGCAACCGGCTCAGCCTGTCGGTGAGCGCGGGCGAGATTCTCGCGTTGATCGGACCCAACGGTGCGGGCAAGAGCACGATGTTCAACCAGATCTCGGGGGTCGACGTACCGACTTCCGGCGAGGTCCGGTTCATGGGCCAGGTGATCACCGGGCAAAGCTCGCGCGAGATCGCCCGCATGGGAATGAGTCGTACCTTCCAGCATGTGCGCTTGATGCCGACCATGAGCGTATTGGAAAACGTCGCGATCGGCGCGCACCTTCGCGGTTCGAGCGGCGTGCTGCGCGCCGCCGGTCGGCTCGAACGTGCCGAGGAAGCCCGCCTGCTCGCGGAGGCCGCGCGCCAGATCGAGCGGGTCGGGCTGGGCGAACACATGTTCGACGAGGCCGGCAGCCTGGCGCTGGGCCAGCAGCGCATCGTGGAGATCGCCCGTGCGCTCGCATCCGACCCGTGCCTGCTGTTGCTCGACGAACCAGCGGCGGGGCTGCGCTACAAGGAAAAGCAGGCTCTCGCCGATCTGCTCAGGAAGCTGCGTGGCGAAGGGATGGGCATCTTGCTGGTCGAGCACGACATGGACTTCGTGATGGGCCTGGTCGATCGCATCGTCGTGATGGAATTCGGCGAGAAGATCTCCGAGGGGCTGCCCGAGCAGGTGCAGCAGGATCCGAAGGTGCTCGAGGCCTATCTCGGTGGGGTGGACGAATGATGGATGGAAAGATCGTACTCGACGTCAAGGACCTGTGCGTGTCCTACGGCAAGGTCGGCGCGCTGCTCAACGCCAACCTCAAGGTGAGCGAAGGGCAGATCGTGACCGTGATCGGTCCCAACGGCGCGGGCAAGACCACGATGCTCTCGGCGATCATGGGGGTGTTGCCTTCGACGGGGCGGATCGAGTTCGACGGGCAGGTCGAGGCCGTGCCCGAGATCGAGCAGATGGTGGCGCGCGGGATGAATCTGGTGCCGGAGAAGCGCAATCTGTTTGGCGAGCTCAGCGTCGAGGACAACCTCGTGCTCGGTGCCTTCCAGCGCTACCGTACCGGCAAGCGTGATCATGGGCAGACAATGGAAGAGGTGTACGCGCTGTTTCCGCGCCTGAAGGAGCGTCGGACCCAATTGGCCGGAACGCTCTCCGGGGGCGAGCGCCAGATGCTCGCGGTGGGGCGCGCCCTGATGGCCAAGCCGCGGCTGTTGATGCTCGACGAGCCCAGCCTCGGGCTCGCGCCGCTGATCGTGCGCGAGATCTTTCGCATCATCTCCGAGCTGCGCAGCCGCGGGGTGTCGATCCTGCTCGTCGAGCAGAACGCCCGCGCGGCCCTGCAGGTGGCCGACTACGCCTACGTGCTCGAAACCGGAGAGGTCGCCATGGAAGGGCCGGCCAGCGAACTGGCCCACGATCCGCGGGTCATCGAGACCTATCTCGGCCTCGGCGGCAAGCACCAGGAACGGCTCTCCGGCTGAGGGCAATCGCGGTCGCAAAACGCGTAGCACTTTGGTGGATTGCGCCTTCGGCGCGAATCCACCCTACGCCGGGGATCCGCGCCGGCTCATGCGACCGGCGTAGGGCGGCTTCGCGAAGCAAGCCGCCAATCGGCGCTACGTCCCGCACCTTGGTGGATTGCGCCTTCGGCGCGAATCCACCCTTGTATTATTCACTCACTCCCGCTGAAGTCGCTCTTCGGTGGGAGTGAGTCGCCGGACGCCGTATCCACCCTTGGTCCTGGAGGCCGTGTCGTA
>JBJHDM010000052.1:0-21849 GCA_050486545.1 Rhodocyclaceae bacterium
CTATCGCGCGTGGACGGCGGCTGGTGGCGCCCTGCCAAAGGTGGTGGCCGGTCACAGCCTGGGCGAGTATTCGGCCCTGGTCGTTGCAGGTGCGCTGCGTTTCACGGATGCCGTTCCGCTGGTCCGATTCCGGGCGCAGGCGATGCAGGAAGCGGTCCCGGCCGGGGAGGGGGCGATGGCCGCCTTGCTCGGCCTCGAGGTCGATGCGGTGCGGGAGGTTTGTGTCGAAGCGGCTGAGGGAGAGGTCGTCGAAGCGGCCAACCTGAATGCGCCGGGCCAGATCGTCATTGCCGGTGCGAAAGCCGCCGTCGAGCGGGCAATCGAGCTGGCGAAGACGCGCGGGGCCAAGCGTGCGATGGCATTGCCCGTCAGCGCCCCGTTCCACTGCGCGCTCATGAAACCGGCAGCCGAGCGTCTGGCCGAACGCCTCGCCGGGATCGAGATCGTGAAGCCGTCGATCCCGGTCCTCAACAACGTGGATGTGACGGTCTGCGAAACCGCCGACGGCATTCGCGACGCGCTGGTCCGCCAGGCGTTCTCGCCGGTACGCTGGATCGAATCGATCCAGGCGATCGAGGCGCGCGGCGTGTCGCATGTCTTCGAATGCGGGCCGGGCAAGGTGCTTGCCGGCATGAACAAGCGGATCGCCAGAAACCTGCAGTGCGGTGCGCTCCATGATGCAGCCAGTCTGGATGAAACCATTGCGACGACGGGGGAGAATCGATGAGCCTGCTTGAAGGACGGATTGCGCTGGTGACCGGGGCCTCCCGGGGAATCGGGCGCTCGATTGCGGTCGAACTCGGACGTCTGGGCGCCACGGTGGTCGGGACGGCGACCTCGGCCGGCGGTGCGGACGAGATCGGCAAGACCCTCGAAGAGGTGGGCGTGAAAGGGTGTGGCATGGCGCTGAACGTGACCGATGCCGCGGCTTGCGAAGCCGTCGTCGGGGACATCGAGCAGCGCTTCGGTGCGGTGGCGATTCTCGTGAACAATGCCGGCATCACCCGCGACAATATCGCGATGCGGATGAAGGACGAGGAATGGGATGCGGTGATCGACACCAATCTCAAGGCGGTCTTTCGCATGTCGAAACTCGTCATGCGCGGCATGATGAAGGCACGGGGCGGACGCATCATCAACGTCACCTCGGTGGTCGCAAGTTCCGGAAACCCGGGGCAGGCGAACTATGCGGCGGCCAAGGCGGGGGTGGCGGGAATGACCCGCGCGCTGGCGCGTGAACTGGGCAGCCGCAACATCACCGTGAATTGCGTGGCACCCGGATTCATCGATACCGACATGACCAGGGCCTTGCCCGAAACGGCGCGCGATGCCCTGCTCGGACAGATCGCGCTGGGGCGCCTGGGGCAACCGGAAGAGATCGCTGCGGCGGTTGCATTTCTCGCCTCGCCTGCGGCCGGCTATATTACCGGTACGACGCTGCATGTGAATGGCGGCATGTACATGTCGTGAACCGAATAGAGTTGCGAGCAGTTTCCGGCGTTTTTGGTAGAATACGCCGGCTTTTTTACATATCTCTATATTTCAGGGAAGGAGTCTCTTCATGGAGAACATCGAACAACGCGTCAAGAAGATCGTTGCCGAGCAACTTGGCGTGAACGAGTCGGAGATCAAGAACGAGTCTTCGTTCGTCGATGACCTGGGTGCAGATTCGCTGGATACGGTCGAACTCGTGATGGCGCTCGAGGAAGAGTTCGAGTGCGAGATTCCCGACGAGGAGGCCGAGAAGATCACGACGGTCCAGCAGGCGATCGACTACGTCAACGCCCACCTCAAGAAGTAACCAGAGAGACTACCGGAGCGAACATTGACCCGTCGCAGAGTCGTCATTACCGGTCTGGGCGTCATTTCCCCAGTCGGGAACACCATTCCGGAAGCCTGGGACAACATCGTCAATGGCCGTTCCGGTATCGACAGAATTACGCGTTTCGATGCATCCGCCTTCCCGGTCCAGATCGCCGGTGAAGTGAAGGGCTTCGACGTCGGCGAATACCTTTCGCCGAAGGAAGCCCGGAGGATGGATGTCTTCATTCACTACGGGCTGGCCGCCGGCATTCAGGCGTTCCGCGATTCGGGTCTCGAAGTCACCGAATCGAATGCCGAACGCATCGGTGTGAACATCGGCTCGGGCATCGGCGGTCTGCCGATGATCGAGTCGACCCATGACGATTTCCTGCGCGCGGGTCATCGCAAGGTTTCGCCATTCTTCATTCCCGGCACCATCATCAACATGATCGCCGGCAACCTGTCGATCATGTACGGGTTGAAGGGTCCCAACCTTGCGGTCGTGACCGCGTGCACCACCGGCCTGCACGCAATCGGGATGGGTGCGCGTACGATCGAGTACGGCGATGCCGACGTGATGGTGTGCGGGGGTGCCGAGTCGTCGGTGACACCGCTGGCCATCGGCGGCTTCGGTGCGGCCAAGGCCCTGTCGACGCGCAATGACGACCCGCAAACGGCCAGCCGTCCGTGGGACAAGGATCGCGACGGCTTCGTGTTGGGCGAGGGCGCCGGCGTGATGGTGCTCGAGGAGTACGAACATGCGGTCCGGCGTGGTGCTCGCATCTACGCGGAACTGGCGGGTTTCGGCATGAGCGGAGATGCCTTCCACATGACGGCACCCGACACCGACGGCCCGCGGCGAAGCATGCTCAATGCGATGAACAATGCCGCGGTCGATCGCGAGCAGGTCCAGTATCTCAATGCCCATGGCACCTCGACTCCGCTTGGCGACAAGAACGAGACCGACGCGATCAAGCTCGCGTTCGGAGACGACCATGCGCGCAAGCTCGTGGTCAATTCGACGAAGTCGATGACCGGTCATCTGCTCGGTGGTGCGGGCGGACTCGAGTCGGTGTTTACCGTGCTCGCGGTCCATCATCAGGTGTCGCCACCCACAATCAATATCTTCGAGCAGGATCCCGAGTGCGATCTGGACTATTGTGCCAACGTCGCCCGGGACATGAAGATCGACGTCGCCCTGAAGAACAACTTCGGATTCGGCGGCACGAACGGAACCCTGGCGTTCCGTCGGGTCTGACCGAGTCCTCGGCGGCATCGGCATCCCGATGCGATGGCCCGCGCGAATTGCGCTGAAGCCATCGGCTCGCCTCGTCGTACTGATCGCCGCGATCCATGCCATCGCGGCGATCGCGTTTTTGCATCTCTCCATGCATCCGGCATGGGTTCTGTTCCTTCTGCTCGCAATCGGCCTGTCGGCGGCGCTCGCGATTCGCGCGGAACTCGGAATCGCCGGCACCGTACTGCGGCTCGAAGAACGGGGAAGGGTCCATCTGGAGGATACGGACGGAATCCGAACGGCGACTCTGCTCCCCACCTCGACCGATTTCGGCTGGGCGGTTTGGATCCAGTGGCTGGAAGATTCAGGACGCGCCCGCCGTGGCGCGAGAATGTTGCTGTCCGACGGCATGGCGCCGGATGACTGGCGCACGCTGCGCGTGTGGATGCGTCATTCCGGGGAGGAGCCGGTGGGTGATGTACGGGATGCTCGGTGACGACGCCGTCCGGATGGGCGCAACACGGTGTTTCGTGGGGTGGGCAGCAGATCGGGGTAGTCGGGAGAGGAGTGAAGTCCCCGGCTTTCCTTGCGCTTGAGCGCGCAGCGTACGATCAGGTCGGCGGTCACCACGAGGTTGCGCAACTCGATCAGGTCGTTGCTCACGCGGAAATTCGAATAGAACTCGTGGATCTCGCGGGCGAGCAGGCGGATCCGGTGCTGTGCCCGGCGAAGACGCTTGGTGGTACGCACGATGCCGACGTAATCCCACATGCAGCGGCGCAATTCCGCCCAGTTGTGCGTGATGACGACTTCCTCGTCCGCATCGGTGACGCGACTTTCGTCCCAGGGGGGGAGTGTCGGTACGATCGTTTTCGGGTGAGAGAGAATGTCGGCGGCGGCCGATTCCCCGAACACGAGGCATTCCAGCAGCGAATTGCTGGCGAGCCGGTTTGCACCATGGAGCCCGGTGAAGGCGGCTTCTCCGACGCAATACAGGCCGGGAACGTCGGTCCGGGCCGACAGGTCGGTGACGATGCCCCCGCAGGTGTAGTGCGCGGCCGGGACGACCGGGATCGGTTCGCGGGTCATGTCGATGCCGAGTTCGAGACAGCGCGTATGGATGTTCGGGAAGTGCTCGCGCAACCAGTCGGCGGGCTTGTGGCTGATGTCGAGGAACACGCAGTCCAGACCACGCTTCTTCATCTCGAAGTCGATCGCGCGTGCGACCACGTCGCGCGGTGCGAGCTCGGCCCGGGCGTCGTGCTCGGGCATGAATCGGGTGCCGTCGGGCAGTCTGAGGATGCCGCCTTCGCCGCGTACGGCCTCGGTGATCAGGAAGGACTTGGCGTGCGGATGGAACAGACAGGTCGGATGGAACTGGATGAACTCCATGTTGGCCACGCGGCATCCCGCACGCCAGGCCATCGCGATGCCGTCGCCCGTGGCGACGTCCGGATTCGTCGTGAACAGGTAGGCCTTTCCGGCGCCCCCGGTCGCAATGACCGTGTCACGCGCACTGACGGTGACCACCTTGTCCCGTTCGATATCCAGCACGTAGGCGCCCAGACAACCTTCATCGGAGCGGCCGACCTTCTCGCCCAGGATCAGGTCCACGGCGATGTGCTGCTCGAGTACGTCGATATTGGGATGCGCGCAGACCTGCTCGGTGAGGGTGGCCTGCACCGCGGCGCCGGTTGCGTCGGCCGCATGAATGATCCGGCGGTGCGAGTGCCCCCCTTCGCGCGTGAGGTGATATCCCATGGTCGAGCGGTCCTCACGCGTAAAGACGACGCCGCGGTCGATGAGCCACTGGATCGCCTGTTTCCCGTGTTCCACGACGAAGCGCGTGGCGTGCGGGTCGCACAGTCCGGCGCCCGCCGTGAAGGTATCCTGGATGTGTGCTTCGACGCTGTCGGTCGCATCGAGTACGGCAGCGATCCCGCCCTGCGCCCAGGCGCTGGCACTGTCGGCCATCGAGCGCTTGGTGACGAGGGCTACCCGCCGATGATCGGCAAGGCGCAGCGCAAGCGATTGACCCGCTGCACCGCTGCCGAGGATGAGAACATCGTATTGTCTGGACAATGAAGTAAGCCTCGCGCCGCTTTTCGTTGCGGAGCATAGCACGGACGTTGCCTTCCAAAGGCGTTGTCGTGGGGTGAACGCCTGTTGCGGAAAGCTGCCCGTGAATTCCCCTTTCGTCGTATGAACTATTCCCCTTGTGCCGTGTCCTTTGGCTAGGGCCGTCTCCGGGTGCAGGCCCGGGTGCTCGTGCTCGGAGACCGCCGGGAATGGCTGGCTTTGCCGTCCTCATGCGGGGTCGTTATACTTCTACGGTTTTGTGCCCCATTACCGAGAGAAGCGACCCCGTTCATGAGTGATCGCGAAACTGATCAACTGCTTGTCGAGCGTGTACAGCGTGGAGACAAGGAAGCCTTCGGCCTGCTGGTGTCAAAGTACCAGCGGAAGCTGAGCAGGCTGTTGTCACGTTTGATCCGCGATCCGGCTGAAGTCGAGGATGTCGCGCAGGAGACGTTCATCAAGGCGTATCGAGCCTTGGGTTCGTTTCGTGGAGATAGTGCCTTTTACACGTGGCTGTACCGGATCGGAATCAATACGGCGAAGAACTATCTGGTGTCCCAGGGTCGGCGTGCGCCGACTTCCACGGGATTCGATTCGACCGAGGCGGAGACCTTCGAGGAAGGCGACCAGTTGCGGGACATCAATACGCCGGAGCGCTTGCTGATGACCCGCCAGATCGGAGAGACCGTCGAGATGGCGATGGCCGAGCTTCCGGAGGAACTTCGAACAGCGATCATGCTCCGAGAGCTGGAAGGTCTCAGCTACGAGGAGATCGCCAATATCATGGACTGTCCGATCGGGACGGTCCGTTCCCGGATCTTCCGGGCGCGTGAGGCAATATCGGAACGATTGCGGCCGTTGCTGGACACGGCCCCTGACAAACGTTGGTAGGTGGTGCTCATGAAAGACGAACTTTCCGCGCTTCTGGACGGTGACCTGGACGAAGCGTCGGCCCGGCCGGTATTCGATGCGATGAAACGTGACCCGGTCCTGCAATCCCGCTGGAACGCCTACTGCCTGATCGGGGACGCATTGCGCGGGGAGACGGGCAGTCCGGGCGATCTTTCGGCACGGGTCATGGAGCGCATCCGGGAGGAGCCGACCGTGCTCGCTCCGGTGCGCGGCGACAGCGCGGCGAATGCGACGGGCGCGTGGGGCAAGGTCATGCCGCTGGCAGCCTCGGTGATGGGCGTGGCAGCCGTGGGCCTGGTCGCCTTCTCACTCTATTCCCCGTCGGAGCCGGTTGCCCAGAACGTGGTCATCGCGCAGCCGGCTCAGGCAGTGGAACTCGCGTCGGTGCGGGCGCAGGCTCCGGTGGCGTCTCTGGAGCGCGACGATGCGCATCGAAAATTCGTGTTCGTCCATCAGTCGATGAGCGGTGGAGGACCGATTCCCGGTGCCGTGCAATACGTGCGGACCGTCTCCGAATCGCGGGGGGATCTGCGCCGATGAGAGGTTTCATCGCGCTGCTGGCCTGCTGCATCCTGGGTGCGCCCGCTCAAGCGGTTGCCGAGGAGCGGCCCTCCGATCCGGTGCTTTGGTTGGGCAAGATCGCATCGGCCGCTCAGCGGCTCAACTACACCGGAACCTTCATCTACCAGTCGGGCAAGCATTTCGAAACTTCGCGCATCACCCACCTCGTCGATGCGGGCGGCGAGCAGGAGCGTCTCGAGGTACTGGATGGCAGTCCTCGCGAGGTGATTCGTTCCAACAATGAAGTGCGTTGCGTGCTTCCCGACCAGAAGACCATCATCATCGATCGTGCGGGCGGTCAGCGCGGCTTTCCGGCACGTCTTCCGGCCTCCTATGTCGCGCTTGCCGAGAGTTATCGCATCAGCCTGGGGGAGGTCAGCCGGGTGGCCGGCCTCGACACACAGTTGATCGTGCTGGAGCCGCGTGACGATCTGCGTTACGGCCACATGCTCTGGGCGGATGTCGCGTCGGGCCTGTTGCTCAAGGCCCGGACGATCGATGAGGATGGCGGGATCATCGAGCAATTCGCGTTCAGCGACGTGAAGATCGGTGGGGCGATCGATACCGATCTGCTCAAGCCGACCTACCGCAAGGATGCCGAGTGGCGGGTCATCAACGCCCACGGTGACGAACTGGGCCTGCGTGACAGCGGTTGGGAACTGACCGCACCCTTGCCGGGCTATGCGTTGAAGTCCGTGGTCCGGCGTCCGCTCGGACGCGATCGCGGGTCGATTCTTCATCTCGTGTTCAGCGACGGGCTTGCGGCGATCTCGGTGTTCATCGAACCGGTCGATCCCGACGGCATGCCGGAGGAGATGGGCGCGCTGGCGAACGGTGCGATCAACATCTATCGGCGTGCCGTCGATGGCCACCTCGTCACGGCGCTGGGCGAAGTGCCGCTTCGTGCGCTCGAGCGGCTCGGGGACGGGATCGAGCCGGGCAGATGATCGAGGCAAAGGCCGTTGTCGTTCGCGTCGAGCAAGGCCGGGCGTGGGTTCGGGTGAGCGACCGGCAGGATGGGTGCGGACGCTGCGACGAGCCGGGTGGTTGCCGTTCGGTCAAGATCGCCTATGCCATCAAGCCTCCGACCGAGGTTTTCAGCGTGCCCGATCCGATCGGAGTGGCCGTGGGCGACCGGGTCCGGGTCGTCATGCAGGATGGCGCGCCCCTGCTTGGGGCGCTGGCCAGCTATGGCCTGGGGGCCGTCCTGTTGCTGGCCGGAGCGGGAGTCGGGCATCTGCTGGCGACCCCCGGAGCGGAGGATCTGTTCGCACTGGTCGGTGCGCTCCTCGGCGTCGGAGGGGCTTTCGCCGTCCATCGCGGGCTTCACCGCAGCCGCCGCTGGCGCGGTGCCTTGAAGATCGAACTTGTCAGAGATGAGGGGCCGTGCCCCCTCGAATCCGGAACGTCGTCATGATTGGATCCAGAAACCTGTTTTCGGTGCTGCTGTTCGCCTGCGTGCTAGCCGCTTCGGTGTCGAGCACGGCAGTGGCGGCACTGCCGGATTTCACCACCCTGGTGGAGCGCCAGGGGGCGACGGTCGTCAATATCAGCACGACCCAGTCGGCACGGCCGCACCCGTTTCCGTTCCCGGGCATCGACGAGAACGATCCGATGTTCGAGTTCTTCCGGCGTTTCATTCCCCGGGGCCCCGATTTTCCGGGTGGAGAGCGTGAAAGCCGCTCCCTCGGGTCGGGGTTCATCATCAGCGAGGACGGTTATATCCTGACCAACGCCCACGTCGTCGAGGATGCGAAGGAGATCCTGGTACGCCTGGCCGACAAGCGCGAGTTCACAGCGACCGTAATCGGGACGGATGCCCGGACCGACGTCGCCCTGATCCGGATCGAGGCCACAGGACTGCCCGCCGTCGTGATGGGCGATCCGGAACAGCTCAAGGTCGGCGAATGGGTGCTCGCGATCGGGTCGCCGTTCGGTTTCGAACACACGGTCACTGCGGGGATCGTCAGTGCCAAGGGGCGCAGCCTGCCGGACGAGAATTTCGTCCCGTTCATCCAGACCGACGTTGCGATCAATCCCGGAAATTCCGGCGGCCCCTTGTTCAACCTGCGCGGCGAGGTTGTCGGGATCAACTCTCAGATCTACAGCCAGACCGGCGGATTCATGGGGCTGTCGTTCGCGATCCCGATCGACGTTGCGATGGACGTGCAACGACAGCTTCGCGATTCGGGACGCGTCCGTCGGGGGCGCATCGGCGTCGGCATTCAGGAGGTCACGCGCGCGCTGGCCGAAACCTTCGGCCTGGAGCGTCCGGAAGGGGCGCTGGTGAGTTCCATCGACCCCGAAGGGCCGGCCGCCCGTGCCGGGGTGGAACTGGGCGACGTGATCGTGGATTTCGACGGCAAGCGCGTCGTCAGTTCGCGGGAATTGCCCCGGATCGTCGCCCAGGGGCGGCCAGGAAGTCCGGCGGTGATGGGGGTGATGCGTGACGGCAAGCGTGTCGAGTTGTCGGTGACCCTTGGCGAATGGGAGGAGGGCGATCGACCCGTTTCCCGCCACGAGGCCCCGAAGGAAGCTGTGCCGAACCGGCTCGGATTGGTTCTTGCGCCGGCTGGAGCCGATGCGGGAGATGGCGAAGGGCTTCGGGTCGAGCGTGCCGAAGGATCGGCCGCACGGGCCGGCATCCGTCCCGGTGACCGGATCGTGGCGGTCGTCTCTGCAGGGCGTCAGGTGCGTCCGGAGTCGGTTTCGGCCTTCGAAGCGCTGGTCGATGGCATGGACGAGGGGCAGGCGGTGACCCTGCTGGTGGGCCGTGATGCGAGCACCCTGTTCGTCAGCCTGCGGGTGGGAGAATGAAGGCAGGGCGCGAGCTGACGGTCCTGAGCCGCGAATGGTGTCATCTGTGCCATGAACTGGTCGAAGCGCTGGAGCCGATCGCGCTGGAACTCGGCTGGAGCGTTCGCGTCGTCGACGTGGACGAGGACCCGGTACTCGAGGAGCGGTGGAACGAATGGGTTCCGGTGGTTCTCGCAGGGGAGGTGGAACTGTGCCACCACCACCTGGACGAAGCGGCCATTCGTGCCCATTGCACCGGTTTTCCGCTAGAATCCGCACCTTAGGACCGGTCGTGTCGATCGGTTCCTGACAGGCTCGACCTTTTCCACCGGGTGCAGGGCCGGTTTTTCCCGCCAGTTTCGCCGGGCTTGATCCGCATTCCGATGGGTCGCTCAAGCCGGCGTCGCGAGTCGACGGGGATCCCGGACCGAAGTCACCCTTTTTTTGTTGTCCGATGCAACACATCCGAAACTTCTCGATCATTGCGCATATCGATCACGGCAAGTCCACGCTGGCCGATCGTCTGATCCATTTTTGCGGCGGACTGTCCGATCGCGAGATGGAGGAACAGGTCCTGGACTCGATGGATATCGAGCGCGAACGGGGCATCACGATCAAGGCGCAGACTGCGGCACTTGAGTACCGGGCGAAGGATGGACAGGTCTACAACCTCAACCTCATCGATACGCCGGGTCACGTCGATTTCTCCTACGAGGTGAGCCGCTCGCTGTCGGCCTGCGAAGGTGCGTTGCTCGTCGTGGACGCTTCCCAGGGTGTCGAAGCACAGACCGTCGCGAACTGCTACACGGCAATCGAACAGGATGTCGAGGTCGTTCCTGTACTCAACAAGATCGACCTGCCGGCCGCCGATCCGGAGTCCGCCCGCAAGGAGATCGAGGATGTCATCGGCGTCGATGCTTCCGAAGCCGTCCTGTGTTCGGCCAAGACCGGGCTGGGTATCGAGGAGGTGCTGGAGACGGTGGTGCACCGCGTGCCACCCCCCAAGGGCGATCCGTCCGCGCCGCTGAAGGCGCTGATCATCGATTCCTGGTTCGACAACTATGTCGGCGTGGTGATGCTGGTGCGCGTGGTCGACGGTGTGTTGCGTCCGAAGGACCGGATCCTGCTGATGTCCAACGGTGCGCAGTATCCGTGCGACCAGGTCGGGGTCTTCACGCCGCGTTCGGTTCAGCGCACACAGCTCTCGGCCGGCGAGGTTGGATTCGTCATCGCCGGGATCAAGGAACTGGAGGCCGCCAAGGTCGGTGATACGGTCACGCTGGCGACGCGACCGGCGTCCGAGCCGCTGCCGGGCTTCCGCGAGATCAAGCCGCAGGTGTTCGCCGGGCTCTATCCCGTGGAGTCGAGCGAATACGATCAGCTGCGCGAATCGCTCGAGAAGCTCCGGCTCAACGATGCCTCGCTGCGGTTCGAGCCCGAAGTCTCGCAAGCGCTGGGCTTCGGCTTTCGTTGCGGCTTTCTCGGCATGCTGCACATGGACATCGTCCAGGAGCGGCTCGAGCGCGAGTTCGACATGGATCTCATCACGACCGCGCCGACGGTCGTCTACGAGGTCGTCATGAACAGCGGAGAGATCCTCCGCATCGAGAATCCGGCCAAGTTGCCGGATCTCTCCAAGGTTGCCGAGATCCGCGAACCGATCATCCGGGCCACGATCTTCATGCCGCAGGACTACGTCGGACCGGTCATCACGCTGTGCAACCAGAAGCGGGGTGCCCAGGTCGACATGCGCTATCACGGACGGCAGGTCCAGCTGATCTACGACATGCCGATGAACGAGGTCGTGATGGACTTCTTCGACCGGCTCAAGTCCGTTTCCCGCGGCTATGCTTCGCTCGATTACGAGTTCAAGGAGTACCGAACGGCCGACCTCGTCAAGCTCGACCTCCTCGTGGGGGGCGAGAAGGTCGATGCGCTGTCCGTGATCGTGCACCGGGCAAGCGCGCAGTACCGCGGGCGCGAGCTCGCCGCAAAGCTGCGTCAGCTCATTCCGCGGCAGATGTTCGATGTCGCCGTGCAGGCGGCGATCGGATCGCACATCATCGCGCGCGAAACGATCAAGGCCTTGCGCAAGAACGTGCTCGCCAAGTGTTACGGCGGGGACATCACGCGCAAACGCAAGCTGCTGGAGAAGCAGAAAGAAGGCAAGAAGCGCATGAAGCAGGTGGGCAACGTGGAGATTCCCCAGGAGGCGTTCCTGGCGGTCCTGCGCACCGACGAAGGGAAGTAGTCCTTCCGCAACGTCGATTAACCGAAATGGAGACCCGGTGAATTTCGCTCTGATCCTGTTCGTGCTGCTGGTCGCAACCGGTGTGCTCTGGTTCTTCGACTACTTCCATGCCCGCAAGAAGCGCGAGCCTGGCGCACCTGCGCCGGTGTGGGTCGAGTATGGCGCCAGCTTCTTTCCGGTCATCCTGATCGTGTTCGTGCTGCGCTCGTTCGTCATCGAGCCGTTCAAGATTCCGTCCGGATCGATGATCCCGACGCTCGTCGTCGGCGATTTCATCCTTGTCAACAAATGGACCTACGGGATCCGCCTGCCGATCGTGAACAAGAAGGTCGTCAACGTCAATGATCCGCAGCGTGGCGACGTCATGGTATTCCGCTATCCCGCCGATCCGTCGCTCGACTACATCAAGCGGGTTGTCGGCCTGCCCGGGGATCGGGTGGAGTATCATGACAAGCGCTTGCGCATCAACGGCGAAACGATCGAGCTGGTCGCCCGCGAGGACTATCTCCATCCCGATCGGCTCTACTACTCGCCTCAATATGACGAGACCCTCGGCGAAATCTCGCACGCGGTGCTGATCGAGAAGGAAATCCCCCCGTTCATCCCGCAGGTCATGGATTTCCCCTACCGTCAGAACTGCACCTATACTACGTCGGGCGTGACCTGTGTCGTGCCGGAGGGTCACTACTTCGTCATGGGTGACAATCGTGACGCGAGCAGCGACAGCCGGGTGTGGGGCTTCGTGCCGGACGGCAACATCGTCGGGAGAGCGTTCTTCATCTGGTTCAATTTCAGCGACATGAAGCGAATTGGGGGGTTCAATTGAGAGGGGATTGCATGCGTACGCGAAACGGGCAGCAGGGCCTCAGCCTCATCGGCTTGCTCATCGTCGGCGGCTTGCTGGCATTCGTGCTGCTGATCGGATTCCGGGCAGTGCCTGCGGTCAACGAGTATTTCGCCGTCAAACGGAACATCACGGTCATCGCGCAGGAGGGCGACGGCGGCGCGACCATGACCGAACTGCGCCGCAGCTTCGATCGCCGCGCCCATATCGATGACATCGTCACGATCACCGGGACGGATCTGGATATCTACAAGCAGGGCGGCAAGGTGATCGTCGAGGTCCATTACTCGAGAAAGGTGCCGATTGCCGGCAATGTGAGCCTGCTGTTCGACTTTTCCGCGACCACGGCGAACCGCTAGTGGGTGCAGGGCTGGATCGCCTGCAGCGCAGGCTGGGGTACGTCTTTCGCGATCGGGCGCTGCTGGAACAGGCGCTCACGCATCGCAGCTTCGGTCAGCCCAACAACGAACGCCTCGAGTTCCTGGGGGACAGCATCCTCAACTGCGTCATCGCGATGGTGCTCTACGAGCGCTTCGGGCAGATGCGGGAAGGCGAGCTGTCGCGCCTGCGCGCGTCGCTGGTTCGTCAGGAAGGCCTGCATCGCGTAGCCCTCGGCCTGGACCTGGGAGAAGAGCTGCGACTCGGTGAAGGAGAACTCAAGAGCGGGGGCTTCCGGCGCCCGTCGATCCTTGCCGATGCACTCGAAGCGGTGTTCGCTGCCGTTCATCTGGACGGCGGGTTCGAGACGGCCCGGTCGGTCGTCGCCCGGCTGTACCAGCCGCTGGTCGAGGAGATCGATCCCGGAATCGCCCGCAAGGATCCAAAGACGGCGCTGCAGGAATATCTCCAGGCCCGCAAGCTGCCGCTTCCGGCCTACGTCACCGTCGAGATCCGCGGCGAAGCGCATGCACAGGAATTCGAGGTGCAATGCGTGGTCGAAGCCTTCGAACTGCGTGCCACCGGCCGCGGGGCGAGCCGACGGGCAGCCGAGCAGGAAGCGGCCCAGGTGGCGCTGGAGTCCCTGGAGAAGACATGACGAGCGATACGGAACAGGGTGCTTGCGCGGCGGACGACGCGTACCGTACCGGATTCGTCGCGATCGTCGGACGCCCGAACGTCGGCAAGTCGACGCTGCTCAATCGCCTTATCGGGCAGAAGATCAGCATCGTCTCGCGCAAGGCGCAGACGACGCGTCATCGCGTGACCGGCATCCTGACCGAAGTCGATGCGCAGTTCGTGTTCGTCGACACCCCCGGTTTCCAGACCCGCCATCGCAACGCCCTGAACCGGACCATGAATCGCGCGGTGACGCAGGCGCTCGCCGAGGTCGATGTCGTTTTCCTGGTCGTCGAGGCAGGGCGGTTCGGCGACGAGGACCGGCGCGTCGTCGAAGTGCTTCCACGCGACGCGAAAGTGGTGCTGGTGATCAACAAGGTCGACCGCCTGGCGGACAAGACGCGGCTGTTGCCGTTCATCGCACAGATGAGCGAGGTTTATCCGTCCGAGGAAATCGTTCCGCTCAGTGCGGAGAAGGGTACCCACGTCCCTGAACTGATCGCCGCCGCCAGGCTCTTGCTGCCGCTCGGGGCGCCGATGTTCGATCCCGACGACATCACCGATCGCAGCGAGCGCTTCCTGGCCTCGGAGTTCCTGCGCGAGAAGCTTTTCCGGCTGCTCGGCGACGAGTTGCCCTACGGCATGACGGTGGAAATCGAGAAGTTCGAGACCGAAGGGAACCTGCGCCGGATTTTCGCCGCGGTGATCGTGGACCGTGCCAGCCACAAGGGCATCGTCATCGGCAAGGGCGGGGAGCAACTGAAGCGGATCTCCTCGGAAGCGCGCGTCGAACTCGAGAAGCTCTTCGATGCCAAGGTCTATCTAGAGGTCTGGGTCAAGGTCAAGAGCGGCTGGGCGGACGACGAGCGCGCACTCAAGAGCCTTGGTTACGAATAGTCCGCAACCGGGGGCTTCGTGAGCCAGAAGCAGCGCATCGACCAGCAGCCCTGTTTCGTCCTCCACAGCTATCCGTGGCGTGAGACGAGCCTGATCGTCGAGCTGTTTTCCCGCGATCATGGGCGCGTCGCGCTCGTCGCCAAAGGTGCGCGGCGACCGCATTCGGCCGTGCGCGGGGTCCTGATGGCCTTCCAGCCGCTGACCGTCGACTGGTCTGGCGGTGGCGAGGTCAAGACGCTGGTTCGCGCGGAGTGGCAGGGTGGCCTGCCCCTGCTCACCGGCCGGGGACTGCTGTGCGGCTACTATCTCAACGAGTTGCTCGTACGCCTCTCTGCCCGCGAGGATGCCCATCCGCGGTTGTTCGAGGCGTATGCCGACGCCTTGCACGCGCTTGCCGCCGGCAGCACGCCATCGCCCGTGTTGCGGCGCTTTGAGCTGGCCCTGCTGCGGGAACTGGGCTACGGGGTAGGGCTCGAGAACGAAGCCGAAAGCGGGGCCGCGATCGATCCGGCCGGACACTACGTCTATATAATCGAGAAGGGTCCGGTGCACGCATCCGAAGCGCTGTCCCCGGATCTGCCGGGGATCAGCGGGCAGAGCCTGATCGACATGGCGAACGACGATTTCGGGCGCGGCGAGACCGTTGCGCAAAGCAAGCGGTTGCTGCGCACGCTGATCAATCACTACCTCGGGGGACAGCCGCTGCAGTCCCGCCGGGTTCTCAAGGAGTTGCAGGAGCTGTGATCGAACTTGGAGTGAATATCGACCATGTGGCGACCCTGCGTCAGGCCCGCCGCACCTGGGAGCCGGATCCGGTATGGGCGGCCGTCGAAGCGCACCTGGGCGGTGCGGACGGGATCACCGTCCATCTGCGGGAGGATCGCCGGCATATCCAGGATGCCGATGTGCGCAAGCTGCGCGAACTCACCCAGATCAAGCTCAACCTCGAGATGGCCGCGACCGACGAGATGGTCGCGATCGCCTGCGATCTGCGTCCGGAGATGGCGATGCTCGTGCCGGAGGGTCGTCAGGAGGTGACGACCGAGGGGGGGCTCGACGTGCGCTCGCAGGAGGCGCGTTTGCGCGACATCGTCGCGCGCCTGGCCGAAGCCGGAATCGTGACCAGCGTGTTCATCGATACGGATCTCGATCAGATCGAGGCCGCGGCCAGGGTCGGCGCGCGCGTCTGCGAGATCCACACCGGTCCCTACGCCCATGCGTTCCATGCCTCCGGACGCGATGCCGAAAGCGCGGAAGTACGGATCGAGCTCGACAAAGTGCGTCGGGCGGGGGAGGTGGTTCGCGAACTGGGAATGCGGTTCAATGCCGGCCATGCCCTCAACTACTACAACGTACAGCCTATCGCGCGCCTGCCCGGGGTGCGCGAGTTGCACATCGGACATTCGATCGTGAGCCGGTCGGTGTTCTCGGGCCTGCGCGAGGCGGTTCGCGAGATGAAGCGCCTGATGCGGGAAGCTGCAGGGATGCCGCAGTGAGCGTGCCACGATGATTCACGGCATCGGGACGGACATTGTCCGGATCGCGAGAATCGCCCGCTCGCTCGACCGGCACGGCGTCCGTTTCGCCGAGCGTATCCTGGGCGTGGCCGAACGCACCGAATTCGACGGCAGCCGCGACCCGGCCCGTTTTCTGGCCAAGCGCTTCGCGGCCAAGGAGGCGTTCGGCAAGGCGCTCGGGACCGGCGTCGCGGTTCCGGCCACGCTGCATGCACTGTCCGTCGGTCACGATCCGCAGGGCAAGCCCCTGTATCGCTACGCAGAGCTCCTGGAACGCTATATGAACGAACACGGACTCGCAGCCCATCTCAGCCTGAGCGACGAGGAGGAATACGTCGTGGCCTTCGCCCTGATCGAACGACATGAGCGCTGAAGCGATTTCCGAACGACCGGCCGCTGCGCTTGCGATGCCGCTCGGCCCGGTCATGCTCGACCTCGCCGGAACGCAGATGACCGATGAGGAGCGCGAGCGGCTCTGCGACCCACTCGTGGGCGGGGTGATCCTGTTCACGCGCAATTTCAGCGATGGCGATCAACTGTCCGCACTGACCGCCGAGATCCATCGGCTCCGCGATCCGGCGCTGATCGTCGCCGTCGATCACGAGGGCGGACGGGTGCAGCGCTTCCGGGCGGACGGCTTTACCCGCCTGCCGGCAATGGGCGTTCTCGGTCGCCTGTGGGAGGACGATCACGTCGCCGGCCTGGAGGCGGCACGCAGCGTGGGACTGGTGCTCGCTGCCGAACTCCTCGCGCACGGGGTGGATCTGAGTTTCACGCCGGTGCTGGATCTCGACTACGGGGTGAGCCGGGTCATCGGTGACCGCTCCTTCCACCGGGATGCGTCGGTCGTCGCCTCGCTGGCGGCGGCGCTGGTCGTGGGGATGAAAGAGGCCGGAATGGGGTGTGTCGGCAAGCATTTTCCCGGCCATGGATTCGTCGAGGCCGACTCCCATCTCGAGATCCCGGTCGATTCGCGCGACTTCGATGCGGTGTGGGAGGAGGACATCGCACCCTATCGCCACCGGATTGGCCGGCAACTGTCCGGCGTGATGCCCGCCCATGTCATCTTCGAGGCGATCGATCCGAATCCAGCGGGATTCTCGGCATTCTGGCTGCAGGAGATTCTCCGCGGACGGCTGGGGTTCGGCGGCGTCCTCTTCAGTGACGATCTCACCATGGAGGGGGCCGCGGTTGCCGGTGACATCGTCGCCCGGGCGCGGGCGGCCGCGGCCGCCGGCTGCGACATGGTGCTCGTGTGCAACCGCCCCGATCTGGCCGCCGAACTGCTCGACCGCTGGGCGCCCCAGGTGAGCGCCGAACAGGCCGCGCGGATCCAGGCACTACGACCGCGGCCACGCCACACGGATCCCTATTCGCTCGAAATCGACCCGCGATACCGGGAGGCCCGCACGCGCGTGCTCGAGATCGTTGCCGGAGGCGCCTGAACGGCGCATCGGGGGCGAGGAAGTCGATGTCTGCGCCGGGAGTGAAGTTCGAAGCGAAGGCCTTCTTGCGGACGGTTCCGGAGGAACCCGGGGTCTACCGCATGATCGGGGCGGACGAGCGCGTGCTCTACGTCGGCAAGGCGAAGAATCTCAAGCGCCGGGTGTCGAGCTATTTCCAGCGCACGCAGGCCAGTCCGCGCATCGCAATGATGGTCTCGCAGATCGAGCGGGTGGATGTCACGCCGACCCGATCCGAAGCCGAGGCGCTGCTGCTAGAGAACAACCTCATCAAGAGCCTGGCGCCGCGCTACAACATCCTGTTCCGCGACGACAAGTCGTATCCGTACATCTGCCTGTCCGGGGATGCGTTTCCGCGCATCGCCTATCATCGCGGGGCTTTTGCGAAAGGTGCGCGCTATTTCGGGCCTTTCCCGAACGCGTGGGCGGTGCGTGAGAGCATCCAGTTGCTGCAGAAGACCTTCCGTCTTCGCACCTGCGAGAATGCGGTCTACCAGAACCGGTCGCGCCCCTGCCTGCTCCATCAGATCAAGCGCTGCACCGCGCCGTGTGTCGGCTTGATCGAGCGCGATGCCTATGCGGCCGACGTGCGGCTCGCCTCCCGCTTTCTCGAAGGCCGTGCAAGCGAGGTGATCGATGACCTGACCAAACGCATGCACGACGCCGCGACGCGCCTTGCGTTCGAGGAGGCGGCCACCTGTCGCGACCGGATCCGGGCGCTGCAGGCCGTGCTGCACCGGCAGTTCGTCGACAGTCGCAAGGACGAGGACGTGGACGTGGTCTCCGCGGTCGAAGAGGGTGGGCTGGTCTGCGTCAACCTTGCGATGATCCGCGGCGGGCGTCATCTCGGCGACCGGCCGCAGTTTCCGAGCGCCCCGGCAGGCTGTGGTGCGCTCGATGCGGTGCTCGCGTTTGTCGAGCAGCACTATCGGGATCATGCCGTCCCGGCCCGCCTTCTGATTGACGTGCCGCAGGAGCCGGTTCGCGCATCGATGGCCGAGCTGACCGAGGGACGGCAACCGTGTGCCGTCTCCGCGCCACGACTCAAGGCCGAGAAGGCCTGGGTCGAGATGGCCGCGAACAACGCCCGGCTGGCGATCCAGGCCCGGCTGCGCGACACGGGGCGCGTCGAAGCGCGCCTCGACGCGCTGCGCGAGGCGCTCGACCTTCCCGAGCTCCCGCGCCGGATCGAGTGCTTCGACATCAGCCATACGATGGGCGAAGCGACGGTGGCATCGTGCGTGGTCTGCGAGAACGGTGCGATGAAGAATGCGGAGTACCGCCGCTTCAACATCGCCGGCATCACCGGCGGTGACGACTATGCGGCGATGCGTCAGGTGCTGCAGCGCCGATACGGCAAGGTTGCGGCCGGTGAGGGGGTCTGCCCCGATCTCGTTCTCATCGATGGGGGCAGGGGGCAGGTCAGCGCCGCCCACGAAACCCTGGTCGAGGTGGGACTGGAATCCGTTGCGATGATCGGCGTGGCCAAGGGAGAAGGGCGCAAGCCCGGTCTGGAGAGCCTGATCTTCGCCGACGGACGGGCGCCCCTGCATCTCGCGCCCGAGCATCCGGCTCTCCATCTGGTCCAGGAAATCCGCGACGAGGCCCATCGTTTCGCGATTACCGGTCACCGTGCCCGCCGGGCGCGGTCCCGGCTCGGATCCCGGATCGAAGAAATCCCGGGCGTGGGTGCGACGCGCCGCAGGAATCTGCTGGCCACCTTCGGGGGCATCGATGGCGTACGCGCGGCGACGGTCGAGGATCTGTGCCGGGTCGACGGCATCAGCCGAAAACTGGCGGAACAGATATACAATGCCTTGCATTGACCCCGGGTCGATGGCGCGTGCCCCGCAGCGACGGGAATCGGATGGACGGCAGCCGCAGTCCGCTCCTTCCTCCCGATCGTTCCCCGGCAAGCGCGTGCCCGGAGACTGCCGCGACCCGCGAAGCAGCCCATGTTCCAACCCCGCCACAGGTCAGGCCGACTGATGCCATTGAATATTCCAAATTCGCTCACCTGGGCCCGGATTGCGCTGATTCCGCTGTTCGTCGGCGTCTTCTATCTGCCGGACGGCTTGCTCGGGCCCACGGTGAAGAACGTCAGCGCGACGGCCATCTTTCTGGTGGCTGCGATCACAGATTGGTTCGACGGCTATCTTGCGCGCACCCTGGGCCAGACCTCCGAGTTCGGCGCCTTTCTCGACCCGGTCGCGGACAAGCTCATGGTTGCCGCCGCCCTGATCCTGCTCGTGCAACTGTCGCGCCTCGATGCGATCATCGCGGTCGTCATGATCGGACGCGAGATCACGATTTCGGCCCTTCGGGAATGGATGGCACGGGTCGGACAGTCTGCGAGCGTTGCGGTCGCCACGATCGGGAAGTTCAAGACGGCCGCCCAGATGACGGCCATTCCGCTGCTGCTGTACCACGATCCGATCCTCTTCATCAACGTGCAGTGGTTCGGTACGGTGCTGATCTACATCGCGGCTGCGCTGACGCTTTGGTCCATGGGGTACTACCTGCGCCGTGCCGTTCCGACGATGTCCGCGCATGAGCGGAGCAAGGCCGGAAAGGCGGGTTGACACCCATCGTTCGGAAACTATAATGGCGGTCTCCCAAGCGGGAATAGCTCAGTTGGTAGAGCGCAACCTTGCCAAGGTTGAGGTCGCGAGTTCGAGACTCGTTTCCCGCTCCAGTTTCATCGAAGTGGCTCATGGTCACTTCGAGCCGGTCGGTGCCGTTGGCTTCGATCGGGGTGTGTCCGGCGCGATGGCAGAGTGGTTATGCAGCGGCCTGCAAAGCCGTGTACCCCGGTTCGATTCCGAGTCGCGCCTCCAGAACAATGCGGGAATAGCTCAGTTGGTAGAGCGCAACCTTGCCAAGGTTGAGGTCGCGAGTTCGAGACTCGTTTCCCGCTCCAGATGCACTGCTGCGGAGTTCGGCAGAATTCCGTAAGCCGTTGAAAAAAGGGACTTCGGTCCCTTTTTTCATTGGTTCTGCGCTCCTGCAGACCATTTCCTTTCCATCCACGTTATCGGTTCATCCACGCTCGACCCCGCAAGACGGGAGGAGGACGGCTGCGACACGCTGTCTTGCGATCCGTGCTCGAATGTGCTTCCGGGTTCTGTTGTGCAATATCGACAACTGAAAGCTATAATGTGCATAAATAGCGAAGCGTGGAGTGGGGAAGGCAATGAGTCTGGCGATTGCACGAGACACCGACAACGCGGCGGTCCTGGCGGAGGCATTCGTGAATGCCGGGCGGCAACTGGGGCTCAATCAGTCGGATCTGGGGGCGATCATCGGCAAGGATCGCTCGGCGATCAGCCGTGGCCGCATCGATCCGGACAGCAAGGCGGGTGAGCTTGCCTTGCTGTTCGTCCGTTGCTATCGGGCGCTGTACGTGCTGATGGGCGGGGATCAGGCGAGCATGCGGCACTGGCTGCACACCGAGAACCTGCATACCGGCGGGGTCCCGGCCGAGCAGGTCCGGCGCGTTCAGGGACTGCTCGGTGTCGTCGAGTACCTCGACGCGATGCGGGGAAAGGTCTAGTGTTTTCGTCATGTCCCTTGATTCACGAAGCAAGCCACGACTGATCGACTGGGCCGGCTGCCTGGAAGCGGCAGAACTGGCGGTGCTGTCGGGGACCGTGCTGCGTCTGGTCGAGAGCCAGGAGCAGGTCGCGACCAACCAGCTGGTCGGTTCGCTCGCCCGTCAGGCTGTGCTTGAAGAGCTGCTCGAGCGGACCAAGCCGCCGCTGCGCAAAGGCACCGAGCGTTTTCACTACCTGCTCGCGACGCCTTTTCGCTACCCGCCGCTGAAGCACGGGTCGCGCTTCGGAAGGCGCACCGAGCCGAGCCTGTTCTACGGTTCGCAGCAGACACGCACCGTACTGGCGGAGGCGGCCTATTACCGTTTCGTGTTCTGGCATGGGATGGCCGTTCCGCCCCCGCGCAAGCTCGACACCCAGCATACGCTGTTCGGTGCCGCGTATCGGACCGACCAGGGGTTGCGCCTGCAGGCGTGGCCGTTCAACACACATCGGCAGGTGCTCGCGCATCGCTCCGACTACGGCCCGACCCAGGAACTCGGCTCCCGAATGCGGGAACTCGGTGTCGAGGCCTTCGAGTTCGTATCGGCCCGCGATCCCGAATGCGGGATCAACGTCGCGCTGTTCAGGCCCGTCGCCCTCGCCGTCGGCGAGCCGAGCTTCCAGCAGGCGTGGCTGTGTGAGCTGACCGGGGCGCGGGTCCGGTTTCATGCGGTCCGGATCGACCAGGTGTTCGAGTTCGCCATCGAGTCGTTCCAGGTCGATGGCAAGCTGCCGTGGCCAGCCTGGAACTGACCACGAATCGCGTGCAAGCTCCGTGAAGGTGCTGCCATGAATGGAAATTCGGATTCGGGGGACTCCCCGGTGTTTTTCGATGTTGCC
>JBJHDM010000053.1:0-21692 GCA_050486545.1 Rhodocyclaceae bacterium
CGGCCCGCTACGGGATCGCCTGGGGTGCGCTCGGTGCCGCCGAGGCCTGCTTCGAGACGGCCCGCCAGTACACGCTTGACCGCAAGCAGTTCGGCCGCCCGCTGGCCGCGAACCAGCTCATCCAGAAGAAGCTCGCCGACATGCTCACCGACATCAGCCTCGGTCTGCAGGGCTGCCTGCGCCTCGGGCGCATGAAGGACGAGGGCAACGCCCCGGTCGAGGTGACCTCGATCATGAAGCGCAACTCCTGCGGCAAGGCGCTCGACATCGCCCGCACCGCGCGCGACATGCTCGGCGGCAACGGCATCTCCGACGAGTTCTGCGTCGCCCGCCATCTGGTGAACCTGGAAGTGGTCAACACCTACGAAGGTACGCACGACATCCACGCACTGATCCTCGGCCGCGCGATCACCGACATCGCCGCGTTCGCGAACTGAGCGGATTGTCGTCGATGCCCGGAGCGCTCTCCCACATCCGCGTTCTCGATCTGTCGAGGATCCTGGCCGGCCCCTGGGCCAGCCAGATCCTCGCCGACCTCGGGGCCGACGTGATCAAGGTCGAGCGCCCCGGCGCCGGCGACGACACGCGCGGCTGGGGTCCGCCGTTCCTGAAGGACGCCGATGGCGCGGACACGCCGGTCGCATCGTACTTCCTGTGCGCCAATCGCAACAAACGCTCGATCACCGTGGACATGACTCTGCCCGAAGGGCAGAAGCTGCTGCGCGACCTGGCGGGGAAATGCGACGTCGTGATCGAAAACTTCAAGAAGGACGGCCTGACCCGCTACGGGCTCGACTACGCGTCCCTGCAGGCAGTCAATCCCCGCCTGGTGTACTGCTCGATCACCGGTTTCGGCCAGGACGGCCCCTATGCCGCGCGCGCCGGCTACGATTTCCTGATCCAGGGGCTGGGCGGACTGATGAGCATTACCGGGCGGCCCGACGACGAGCCGGGCGGCGGGCCGATGAAGGTCGGCGTCGCGCTGACCGACATCCTCACCGGCCTCTACGCCGCCAATGCCGTGCAGGCCGCACTCGCCGCACGTGAGCATACCGGCCAAGGCCAGTACATCGATCTCGCGCTGCTCGACGTGCAGGTCGCCTGCCTCGCCAACCAGGCGATGAACTACCTCACCTCGGGTCAATCTCCCGGTCGGCTCGGCAACGCCCACCCCAACATCGTGCCGTACCAGGATTTCCCCACCGACGACGGCTACATGATTCTCACTGTCGGCAACGACGGCCAGTTCGGCCGCTTCTGCGACGTCGCGGGGCAGCCCGAGCTCGCTTCCGATCCGCGCTTCGCGACCAACCAGGCGCGGGTGCAGCATCGCGACACCCTCATCCCGCTGCTCAACAAGCTCACGATCCGGCGTACCACGGCCGAATGGATTGCCGCGCTCGAGGAGGTCGGCGTGCCGTGTGGCCCGATCAATACGCTGGCCGAGGTCTTCGACGACCCGCAGGTGCGTCACCGCGGCCTGCGTGTCGAGATCGATCATCCCGAAGTCGGCCCGATCCCGCAGGTCGCCAGCCCGATCCGCCTGTCCGACACCCCGGTCACGTACCGCCATGCCCCCCCGCTGCTGGGCGAGCATACCGAGGCCGTGCTCGAGGAATTGCTCGGTATCTCGTCCGACGCCTTCCAGGCCCTGCGGGACGCCCGGGTCGTCTGAATCCCGCAACGAGCCCGCGCGTGCCCGGATTCGCCTCAAGTCCGACAGGCTGCTATGCCGCGGCCGCAACCTCGGTCACTTCCCCCGCCTCGATCTCGCCGCCCAGCGCCTCGACGAGTCCGGGCAGAAGGCGGCGCAGTTCGCCGGTCATCAGCGCGAAGCCCGAGTCGAACAACGCCCGGGCGTCCTCCGCGCCGGATTCCTCGAGTTCCTCCTTGACGACGTCGAGAAAATCCAGCCGCTTGACCTCGAGTTTCTCGGTCAGGATGAAGCTCACGCGGTCATCCCAGGTCAACGCAAGCCGGGTCGGCATCTTCCCGGCCTGCAGATGGCCACGAACCTCGTCGCCTTCGAGCGAGTGCCGCACATAGCGAACCGCCGCGCGTTCGTCACCGACCGCGCGCAACTCGCAATCCTGGTCGATCGTGAAACCTGCCGGCGCTTCCCCGGAGGCAAGCCAGTCGGCCATCGCGGACGCCGGCGAGCGTTCGGTGCGCAGCAAGGCCAGCGGCAGGACATCCAGGGTCTGGCGCAAGGTTTCCAGAACGTCCTCCGCGCGCGCCTGGCTCGGCGCGTCGATGCCCAGCCACCCGCCTTCCGGATCGATCCACGCATGGACCCGTCGCCGCCGCGTAAACGCCCGCGGCATCAGTTCCCGCGCAACCTCCTCGCGCAATTCCCGCATCTGCTTGCGACCCGGCTTGTAGCCTTGCTGCAGCGCGATCTCTTCGGCCCGTTCGTCGGCCTCCTGGCGAACGACGGCTGCCGGCAGCAGGCGATTCTCCACCCCCAGCGCGATCAGCCAATGACCGCCCACTGCGTGCACGAGGGTGTCATCGCCCACCGGCGAGACCCAGCCCCGCGATTCCATGTCCTGGCTGCTACAAGGCTGAAAGCGCCGGCGGGCGAGTTGTTCCGCCATCGCCTCGGCACTCGCATTCCAGCGTACGGGCAAACGGTAGAGCTGCAGATTCCTGAACCACATACGGACTGTCTTCCAAAATAAAAGCGAGACCCGACTGCATGGGGTCACGATCACGACGAGGGCGGCAGCCTACTGAATCCGTCCCGATTCCGCAATCCTGCGGATCATGCGGACCGTATCGATGTCCGACTCGTGGTAGGCCGCCTTGACGAACTCGGCCACCATCCCTTCGGAGCCACTTCCGGCTTCCGGAAGCGTCGTCCGATAGACGAAGCGCAACACCAGCTCGTCGGGGTTGGGTTCCTCGATGCGGATCGTGAGCGTACCGCCCGCATGCTCCTCGGTCCGCTCGGACTCGAACACCACCGAATCCATCGGCACCAGCGTGACCCGATCCCGAATCACGGTCGATCCAAAACGCAGCTCGCGTACCAGCGAGTGCTCCTCGCGCTCGAGGATGCGGCAGGTATCCAGACCCGGCAGAAAGGGTCGCGGATCCTCGGCACGACACAACAGGCCGAACCACAGCTGCTCCCGCGACAGGTCCGGGATCAGGGGATTGGCAGGTTCATTGACAACGACCAGATGCTCGAACTTCAAGCGCGACTCCACTTCTTTGCCAGGCAGTCTACCCTGCTTCGAAGGCCAACCCAACGACTGATTCGGTGCCGCCGAAAGAGGATGAATCGGTTCTGTAGACAAGGTTTACTTAAACAACAACCATAAAGATAGCCTGCGATTTTCTGGGGATAAGCCTGTTTTTCTCCGTGCGATCAGGCCCTTGATCTGTTGGAAACCGCGTAGACAAGTCCGTGATTCGTTGTGCGCGGATTGTGGCCGGTTTTTCGTTTCATGCATCAAGGCCAGGTTGTCCACAACTCGGGCACGGGTTTTCCTCATTGTTCGATCGTGCCCGACCATGCCGGCTCACGGTACCATCCGGCCATGAAGATCGAACGCATACTCCAGTCCCAAGGTTTCGGAAGCCGCAAGGAATGCCGGGCGCTCATCCGCTCTGGTGCGTTGCGGATCGCCGGAGAGATGCTCGAAGACCCGTTTGCCGAACTCGATCCGGTCGGACTCGAGTTCGAAGTCGATGGCGAGATCTGGCGCTACCGCGAACAGGCCTATCTGATGATGCACAAGCCCGGTGCGTGCGAGTGTTCGCACCGCCCGCAACATCATCCATCCCTCTTCTCGCTGCTTCCGCCGCAACTGGTGCGGCGGGGCGTCCAGTGCGTCGGCCGACTCGACCACGACACCACCGGTCTGATCCTGCTATCCGACGACGGACAGTTCATCCACCAGTGGAGCTCGGGCAAGAAGCGGATCCCGAAAACCTACGAGGTAAGCGTGCGTCATCCCCTCGCGGACGACATCGTGATGCGGCTGCTCGAGGGGGTCCGTCTGCACGACGAGCCGGAGGAGCTCCGTGCGTTCGCCTGCGAATCGACCGGTACGCACACGCTCCGGCTGACCGTGACCGAAGGCAAGTACCATCAGGTCAAGCGGATGATCGCTGCGGCGGGAAACCGTGTCGAGGCCCTGCATCGCTCACGGATCGGGGGCCTGCAGCTTGCGGAGGACCTGGCCATGGGGATGTGGCGCTGGATGGAGGCGGACGACCTTCGACGACTGGCGGATCTGCCGCAAGCGCTCGCGTGAGGAATGGAATGAGGCCGATGTGGCGATGACCCATTGCGTGGCAGCCGAGCGCTGGGACATTTTCTGCCGGGTTGTGGATAACTTCGGCGATATCGGCGTGTGCTGGCGATTGGCCCGATCGCTTGCGCACGAGCATGGCTTTCGCGTCCGCTTGTGGGTGGACGATCCCGCGGCCTTCGGTCGGTTGTGCCCGCAAGCGATGGAATGCGATCCGCCGTGGCGGATCGATGCCGTGGAAGTCCATCCCTGGATCGAGCTGTTCCCCGACGTCGTGCCGGCACGGGTGGTGATCGAGGCCTTCGCCTGCGATCCGCCCGAGGCCTATGTCGAGGCGATGGCCCGCTGCGACCCGCGCCCGCTGTGGATCAATCTCGAGTACCTGTCGGCCGAAGCCTGGGTTGCCGGTTGCCATCTCCTGGCTTCGCCCCATCCGCGCCTGCCGCTCGTCAAGCGATTCTTCCTTCCCGGATTTTCCGCGCAGACCGGTGGGTTGCTGCGCGAACGCGGGCTGCTCTCAGAGCGCGACCGCTACCGCCGCGAGGAAGGGGCGCGAGGTCGATTCCTCGCACAACTCGGACTGGGCACGATGCCCGCCGACACGCTGCTGGTTTCGCTGTTCGCGTATGGGCAGGCGGACTTGCCGGAACTGATGGAACGGTGGTCACGGGAATCCGGTCCGGTCTTGCTGCTCGTACCCGAGGGGCGCATCGTAACCGACGTCGCCCGCTACTTCGGCCGATCGACCCTGTCGGCAGGAAGCCGCATCGAGCGGGAAGGATTGACCGTGATGGTTCGCCCGTTCACCGACCAGGCCGGCTACGACCGCCTGTTATGGAGCTGTGATGTGAACTTCGTGCGGGGGGAGGATTCCTTCGTGCGGGCGCAGTGGGCGGCACGGCCTTTCGTGTGGCAGATCTACGCGCAGGAACTCGACGCGCATCGCGTCAAGCTCGAGGCGTTCATGGATGGGTACTGCGACGCCCTCGATCCCGATGCTGCTTCGGCGCTCCGGCGTTTCTGGCGGGCGTGGAACGGCGAGGAATCACCCGCTGCGGCATGGCCGGCGTTCGCCGCGGCCTTGCCGGTGCTCGACCGGCACGCAAGCAATTGGTGTGAGCGCATTGCGCAGTCCGAGGAGCTGGCTTCGGTACTGGCAAGATTTGCACAACAAGAGGTAAAATAAGCGGTTTATCAAACCGTTCGTCACATTCGTGACACCAGGAAGCCGCATGAAAACCGCACAGGAACTCCGCTCCGGCAACGTCATCATGGTGGGCAACGACCCGCTCGTGGTGCAGAAGGCCGACTACAACAAGTCCGGCCGCAATGCCGCGGTCGTGAAGATGAAACTCAAGAACCTGCTGACGGGCGCCGCCTCGGAACTGGTGTACAAGGCCGACGACAAGTTCGAGATCGTCATCCTCGACCGCAAGGAAGTCACCTATTCGTACTTCTCCGACCCGATGTATGTCTTCATGGACGAAGAATACAACCAGTACGAGGTCGAGGCCGAGAACATGACCGACGCGCTCAAGTACCTCGAAGACGGGCTGGCATGCGAAGTCGTGTTCTACAACGGCAAGGCGATTTCGGTCGAGCTGCCCAATTCGGTGGTGCGCGAAGTCACCTACACCGAACCGGCCGTCAAGGGCGACACATCGGGTAAGGTGCTCAAGCCTGCGAAGATTGGAACCGGATTCGAACTGATGGTGCCGGCGTTCGTGGAGATCGGCGACAAGATCGAGATCGACACCCGTACCGACGAGTACAAGAACCGCGTCAAGTAAGCCCCTTCGTGGGTTTGCGCTGAATGGGCCCGGCACGACCGGGCCTTTTTATTGGCCGGTTGTTGGTTTTGTGCAACACCGTGTTGCATTGAAGCGAACTTGCCTTGCTTTTTCCTGTCAAGAAGATAGTTTAGAAGCATTCGTACCAAACTTTACACAGGGAAGGCCGGAATGAATACGGTCGCGGTCGTGCTGGCCGCTACGCTTGGTCTGTTGATCACCGCTTGTGCAGCCGACAAGTCCGCACAGGCGACTGCGGTTCCCGATTCCACCACGCACGAATCCACCAAGCAGAAACTCCCCGATGCGGATCGATCGGATCCTGGATCCCCGATTTCCGGACGTATCCAACTCGCCGGAGATCCGTCCGCTTCGGCCAGGCAGGAAACGCCCGGAGCAGGGGACGAAGCCGCGGAACCCGCCCCGGCGGTTGCGCAGTCGAGGAATGGCGAAGAACCGGTGCGCGATGCGAAGGAAGCCGCGGAAGAGGCGGCGCGCAAGATCTACGATGCGACCGTGGAAGCGGCTTCCCGGATCAAGGAGGCCGGAATCAGCGCGGTGCAGGCCGTTCGCGACACGACCACGCGTAACAATGCCGAATCCGGATCCTCCGAAAAGGACGCCGAGGTCGCGGCCAACGGAATCGAGGACTCGGAAACCAGGCCGGATTAGGACCGCTGCGGCGCGAGGAGACTGTCGGACTTGAGCCTGCGTACTCCGTCTAGCTGGGCAGCGTACTGGAAGCAGCTCCGGTCCGTGCTGCTCGATCCCCATGTCGATGAAGCGGCCCTGCGGGAAAGTTTGCGCGAGGCCAGGAGCCGGATGCCGGTTCCGGTGTTGTGGCTGCTCGGCAAGACGCAGGCGGGAAAGACCTCGATCATTCGTGCCTTGACCGGGAGCGAGGCGGCCGTGATCGGAAACGGCTTCCAGCCGTGCACGCGCAGTTCCCGGATCTTCGACTTTCCCACCGAAGCACCAATCGTGCAGTTTCTCGATACGCGGGGACTGGGCGAGCGCGCATACGACCCAGACGAGGACGTGCGTTTCTGTGAATCGCGGGCGCACCTTCTGGTTGTGGTCATGAAGGTGGCCGACGCGGAGCAGCAAGAGGTGTTCGACGTTCTGCATGCAGTGCGCCGACGCCACCCCGACTGGCCGCTGCTGATCGTGCACACCGCCTTGCACGAGCGATATCCACCGGGTATGGGGCATCTCTTACCCTGGCCTTATGACGAGGATCCGTTGCCCGACGCGGTTCCGGTCGATCTGCGCCGCTCGCTGTGGAAGCAACGGGAAATGCTGGAACGGATCCCGGGTTCCGGTCCGGTGCGCAGCGTCGCCATCGACCTCACGCTTCCCGAAGACGGCTATGCGCCCATCGACTACGGCCTGCCGGCCCTGTGGGATGCGATCGAATCGCTGGCACCGCTGGGCCTTCGGCAGCAACTCGTGGGCGATGCGGGCGTGCGCGAAGTCTATGTGCGTGCCGCCCATCCCCATATCGTGGGCTACGCGACGGTCGCCGCCGGGCTCGGTGCGATGCCGGTCGTCGATCTGGTCGCGGTGACGGCCGTGCAGGCCAAGCTGCTGCACACGCTGGCAAGGCTGTTCGGACAGTGCTGGGATCGGCGCATGGTGGCCGAGTTCTTCGGCCTGCTCGGAGCCGGGATCGCCGGCAGCTATCTTGGCCGCATGCTTGGCCGAACCGTGGCCAAGGTCATTCCGTTCTGGGGCCAGACCGTCGGGGCGGCATGGGGTGCGAGTTCCAGTGGCGCCATGACCTATGCGCTGGGCAAGGCCGCCGTATACTATTTCTCGCGTCGCCGGGACGGCCTCAAGGTGGATGCGGACGCGCTGCGCAGCATCTACGCGGACGGGCTCGCGCACGGTACAGAAATCCTTGCCGAACGTTTTCGCGGAAAAGGTGGATGAAGACCCGCTTCGGTCCGATCGACCCCCTGCGCGTGTTCGCACTCGCATTGCTGATTCTGCCCGTCGCGGCGGTATTCGGCTTTGGCCTGCTGTGGTTGTGGCAGCGGCCGGACCGGCTGTTCTGGCTGCTCGCGATGGCTGGCTGCGTGGCGACCGGATTCGTGCTCGAGCGCTGGCTCGTGCATCGCGACCGCAAGCTGCTGGGGGAGGCCGCGACCGAACCGAATCCAGACTGGCCGCCCGCGGCAGAATCCGTGTGGATGCAAGTCGAAGCACTGGCCGAAACGTGCGAACCGCAGGACTGGCCGCTCGAGGACGGCGCGCGCATGCTCGTCCTTGGTCGGCGCACCCTGGAGACGGTTGCGCACGCCTATCACCCGGATGTCGAGCGCCCGGTACTCGAACTGACCGTCCCGCATGCACTGCTGATCATCGAGCGTGCCAGCCGTGACCTGCGACACGACATTGCCGGCAATGTCCCGTTCAGCCATCGTTTGACGATCGGCGATCTGTTGCGGGTCGGTCGCTGGAAATCCACCGCCGAACGCGCCTTCGACCTGTACCGGGCCGGCCGACTGGTCGTGAACCCGCTCGATGCGCTGATCGGGGAAGCCTGGCGACACCTCCGCAGCCGCAGTTTCGGCCTGGCCAGAACCGAACTGCACCGCTGGTTCCTGCACGCCTACGTGCGCAAGGTCGGCTACTACGCGATCGACCTGTACAGCGGGCGGCTGCCGCTCGACGACGAGAAGCCGGCGATCTCGCCAACCCCATCCTCGTCGGCCGACCTCGATGCGGCCGACCGTGCGGAGGGGGAAACGGAGGAACCCCTGCGCATCCTCATCCTGGGACGCATCAATGCGGGCAAGTCCAGCCTCGTCAATGCGCTGTTCGGAAGGCTGGCCGCGCCAACCGATGCCTTGCCCGGGACGACGCAGGTACTCGCCCCGTTCATCCTGGAGCGGGAGGGACTGGCGCGGGCGCTGGTGTTCGACAGCCCCGGGTGCGATTCGGTGCGCTTCGACCGCAAGCGCATGCACGAAGCCGCACTCTCGGCCGATCTCATCCTGTGGGTAAGCAATGCGATGCGCGCCGACCGTGGTAGCGAGCGCGAATGCCTCGACGTGCTACGGGCGTTTCTCGCTGCACATCCCGAACGCCGACCGCCTCCGCTGCTCGTTGTGGTGAGTCACATCGACCGCCTGCGGCCGGCGGCCGAATGGCAGCCGCCGTACGATCTGGAGCGTCCGGACAGCGCGAAGGCGACCCAGATTCGCGCCGCGGTCGAGGCCGTTGCGGCCGACCTCGGGGTCCCGATCGAGGAGGCGATTCCGGTGTGCCTGCTCGAAGGGCGCACCTACAACGTCGAGGACGTGCTGTGGGCCGCAATGCTCGACCGCCAGGACGATGCCCTCAAGACCCGCCTGCTGCGCTGTCTCGATGTGCGGCGGCGCGCAGCGGACTGGCACCTGCTGCGCGAGCAGTTCGCATCCGCTGGCCGTCTGCTTCGCGACCTGCCGGAGCGGATCGGGCGCTTCACGTCACGCTGATCGTTTCGCGTGCAGCGGTGCCAGGTCGCGCCGATCGATACGATTCGCGTTAGGCTTCGACTTTTCGTCGTGCCGGATGCCGACTCGCCCCTGACAATGCACGAAACCGATCAACGAAAGGCGATGCTTCTCGGTCTCGCAGCGGTGATGCTGTGGTCGACCGTGGCCACGGCCTTCAAGCTGTCCCTCCAGGTGATGACGCCGACCCAGTTGCTCGCCTGGGCCGGACTGGTGTCGTCCGTCGTACTGGCGGTCTTCGTGAGCGCACAGGGACGCTGGCCCGAGGTTCGGGATGCACTGCGTGCGCGCCCTTTCTACTATTTGTCGCTCGGCGCCCTCAATCCCTGTTGCTATTATCTCGTGCTGTTTCGTGCCTACGACCTGCTGCCGGCCCAGCAGGCGCAGGCGCTGAACTACACTTGGGCGTTGACGATGTCGGTGCTCGCCGTGCCGCTGCTTCGCCAAAAGCTCGGGGGCCGCGACCTGCTCGCCTTGCTGATCGGCTACGCCGGCGCGGTCGTCATTGCGACCCGTGGCGAGGTGCTGGCGCTGCAGTTCGACAGCGGGTTGGGCGTGGCGCTTGCGCTCTCGAGCACCGTGCTGTGGGCGCTGTACTGGATTCTCAACACCCGTGCGACCGCACCCGCCGCGGTTACCCTGTTCCTGTGCTTTGCGCTGGGGACACCGCTGGTCTGGGTCGTGCTGTGGTTAGAGGGCGGCGTGTCGATCCCGGGATGGCGGGGCCTGGCCGGCGCCCTCTACGTCGGCCTGTTCGAAATGGGCGTGACCTTCATGCTGTGGCTGGCCGCAATGCGTCGGGCCACGCACGTGAGCCGGGTCGGCAACCTCATCTTCCTGTCGCCGTTCCTGTCGCTCGTGTTCATCGGCACGATCCTCGGCGAGGCGATCCTGCCTGCGACCTGGATCGGGCTGGTGATGATTCTTGTCGGGGTGGGTATCCAGCAACGTGCAAGGCCGTCAGCCACGCGAACATGAGAACGTGCTCGCAGCCGTTGCGGAGCGGGCGGCATCGATCCGGTCGAGCGTATCGCGCAGCATGTCTTCGAGCGGTCCTCCCGGCTCGAGTCCCTGCAGCGCGGCCGCACGTGCGGCATCGCACTGGCCCTGTTCGAGGAGTACGATCGCCAGATTGTGGTAGGCGGCAGGGGAGCGATGGCGTCGTGCCGCCTGGTCGAAGGTCTCGAGTGCTGCTGCCAGGTCGCCCATCGCGTACTGCGTGTTGCCCAGTCCCATCGCAAGAGTGAGACTGTCGGGCCAGCGCTTCAGGGCGGTGGCATAGGCCAGCTCGGCCTGCGCCGGCTCGGCCGAACGTTCGAATGCGACGAGGGCGTGCGTCGCCTCGCGTTCCTCGGCGGTCACGGGCAGGCGTCCCGGAGGCAGGACGACGAATGCCCAGTGGTTGCCACGCTTCCAGGTATGTTCGAACGTCCGGATCGCTAGCGCCTGGCGTTCGATCGGTCCGGAGCGCAGGAGCAGATGACGGCGATCGAGATCGTACCCGATGACGACTGCGTAATGCCAGGATGGTGCCCAGGACAACCCGAGGTTCTGCAGCACGACCACCGGCTGTCCGCCGTCGATCTCGCGCAGGATTGCTTCGAGGGAACCCGGAATCACCGTTGCGACCGCACCGTGGCGACGGGCTCCGGCGAGCATCTCGAGCTGGAGCGAACCCTCGCGCCCCGGCAGAAACACGTCATCGGCCAGGGTGTCCGGGTCGACGTGAACCCCGGCGGCACCCAGGGCGGCTGCCAGCGCGGCCGGGCCGCAGTAGTACTCCTCGTCCGCGAAGAATGGGGTGCTCGCCAGTTCGGCGTAACGCGGAAGGTCGTCGGGCGGCCCACCAAGGAGCCGCCCGGCCTGGACCGCGCATCCGCCCAGGCCGGCAGAAGACAGTCCGAGCGCAAGGCCCGCAATCAGGAAATACCGCCTCCGCACGATCCGACAGGCCGCCGTGTATCGACCTTCACTTGACCGAACGCGTGAATGGAAACACCTTGGTGAATCCGAGAATGTCGGTAATGAGCAGTACGAAAAACACGAGCAGGATCGCACCGATGATGCCTCCGGCAGGGGCATGATCGACCTGTTGGGCGAGCAGGGTCGCCTCCTCGTCGGTCAGCGCGGCGATGCGTGCGTGGGCGTGCTCCGGGCTGACGCCCAGGCGTTCGAGTTCGGCCTGAACGTCGCCGCGGGCAAGAAAGCCGGCCAGCCGCTCGTGGGGCGAGTCGCCCCGTTCGGCAGCGGCAATGCGGGCAACCTGTTCGGTCGTGATCAGGGTGGCCTGTGCGGTCTGGATCAAGGTGACATTGACGAAGCAGGCAATCAGGACGATCGAGAAAATTCGCTTGAGCGGTTTCATTGTTGTTCTCCTCATGCATTTTCGCTTCCGATTGTGAAACGAAAGGGCACGGCTTCAGTTTCCGAACAGCGATCGGCAACTGAAGCCGTTCCCGAGTCCAGCCGACCGGACCGTCAATATCTCTTCTGGACGTCGCGGGCCGTTTCTTCGATTTTCTCGCCTCCTCGCTGGATGTCCTGGCCGGCGCCTGCGAAGGTGTTGCATCCGGAAACGGAGATCAGGAGGCCTGCTGCGGCGATGAGTGCAAGCAATTTGTTCAGCATGTGCGTTTCCTCCTCTAGGATGGGTCGGAATTGCAGACCGCTGATGCGTGGGTCGTTTCGCTACCGTCGCATGACGGTTTGACGGCATGGGCCGGGAATGACCGCCCGGCTGGACAATCGACAACCTCGAGGCGGATGTCGATCAGTCGGAATCATCTTGTCACACCGCCCGGTGTGAAGTTGTAAGCTATTGCAAAACGATTCTCGTCCGCATCAACTCTTGGAACGCCTCGAATCGCGTTCACCCTGTATCCGCAACGGAAGGAACCGATATGAATCTGTCGATCAGCCTCGCGCCCCTGCTCGCTCTCGTCGCCGGCATCCTGATCCTGATCATTCCCAAGCTGCTGAACTACATCGTCGCCCTGTATCTGATCGTCATCGGGCTGCTCGGTCTGTTCGGGATCGGCAGCATCCACTTCAGGTAGCGTCCGTCGCCAGGACGACGAGCAGCATCAGGACGAGCAGCGCGACGAACACGAGTGCGGCCTCACGCCGCAACAGTGGTTCGGCAGTGGCTTTCTCGCGCAGCCTACGCAGGTGCTCGGCGAATGCGGTGCCGGTGTGCACCAGTAGCGTCGGTATGCGCACCGACGCGACGATGCGGCGGCCGGCCCGAGCGGCCAGGTCGCCGAGCCGGACCACAAAGGCCAGTACATCGCCGGCCGGAATCGACAGGGGATCGAGACGGCGGGCGGCGAACGACGCGATGAGGATGCCTGCCGCTACCGGCCAGGCAAGCTCGACCAGATCGACCATGGCCGCCGGCGACCTCGCGTCCACACCCAGGATCGGCAGCGCAAGCGTCGCCAGGGCGCCCGCGGCGAGCAGCAGCGCCCAGCCCCACCATTCCGAGCGACTCGCGGGCGCAGCGGGATCGGCTGCGCGCATCAGCCACAGCGTGCGTGCGACGAGCAGCGTCGTGCCGATCGCGGCGAGGGCGAGCAGGCCGGGAAGCAGCGCCCACCAGGCAGGGAGCGTGTCGCCGGCCAGGGCGTGCTTGAGCGTGAGCTTGGCGAGCACGCCGCTGCCCAGAACCCCGGCCAGTGACAGGCCCGGCAGTGCGAGCAGGCCCCACAGCCAGATCGAGCGTCGGTGTCGATCCGCATGGCGGGCGATGCCCACGCCCAGGAACAGCGCCCCCTTTGCCAGGCCGTGGTGCAGCGCGTACAGCGCCACGGCCGATGCGAGCAACGTCCACAGCGCGGGATCGTGCAGGCCGGCGCCCACCCCGACGGTGATGAAGCCCATCTGCGCGATGCTCGAGTAGGCCAGCACGGTCTTGGGGGTCCGCTGGCACACGCCGATCGCCGCTGCGCCGAGCATGGCGACCAGACCCGCGAGCATCATTGCGACGCTCCAGCCCGGCAGCGCGGCCAGCCCCAAGGGCAGCGTCGTGAGCCAGCCGAGCACGCCGGCCTTGATCATCGCACCGGAGAGCACCGCGCTGGCCGGAATCGGTGCGACCGGATGGGCGAGCGGAAGCCACAGGTGCAGCAACGGCAGGCCCGCCTTGATGCCGAAACCCAGGAACAGGCAGGCGACGATGAGATCGCGTCGTGCCGATTCGGCGGTGGCCGCGGCGAGCTCGGGCAGGGTCGGCAACAGGGGGGTGGCCGTTTCGCTCGCTGCCAGCAGCAGTCCGGTGAGGATCAAGGCCTCGCCGAGGACGGCCATCGTCAGATACACGCGTCCGGCCCGCAGTGCCTCGGCGCTTCGGGCGTGAATGACCAGCCCGTAGGCCGCGAAGGTCATCAGTGCGAAGCTCGTATAGAAGCTCGCGACATCCAGCGCAACGATGAGCCCGAAGTTGCCGGCCATCGTCGCGAGCCACAGCAGGCGGAACGATTCGGCGCGCGCATCGCAGGCTAGGTGGCCGCGTGCATGAAGGCCCGCCCCAAGCCACAGCATCGCCGTGAAGGCGAGAAACACGCGGTTCAGCTCGTCGAAGCCGAGCGCCACGCCGAACAGCACTCCGTCCAGCCGCAGGACCGTACCGGGCGTACCGCCCAGCGCGACGAGCAACGCCGGTGCCGCGGCCCACGGCAGCCAGCACGCGACCCGCGGTCGCCAGGCCGGCACGCACCACATCGCCAGCATCAGCAGCGGGGCGGTGGGTGCGAGGAGCAGTCCGAAGGCATCGATGAGTTCGTTCATGGGAGATACTCCCGCAGCACGACGACCTCGGCCCAGTACAGCGGCGAATACGGGGTCGCCGCAAACAGTCCGGCCGCGACGCTGAAGGCCGCCGTGGCCAGTGTCGGCAGCAGCAGCCACGGGTGCGTGTCGCGATGGGTCGTGAAGCGCTCGTCGGGCCAGGGTGCATTGCGCTCGCGGAACCAGATGCGATGCAGGATCGGCAGGAAGTAGGCCGCGTTGAGCAGGCTGCTCGCGACCAGCACGCCGATGACCCAGGCCATGCCCGCCTCGATCGCGCCGATCCCGAGGTACCACTTGGTCACGAAGCCCGCCAGCGGCGGGATGCCGATCATGCCGAAGGCCCCGATCGTGAAGGCGACGCTGGTCGCGGGCATGCGCCGTCCGGCACCGTCGAGTTCGTCGATGCGATGCACGCCCAACGTCTCGGCGTAGTTGCCGGCGCAGAAGAACAGCGTAATCTTCATCAGGCCCTGGTGCAGCAGATGGACCAGCCCGCCGGCGGTGCCGACCGGCCCGAACAGCGCGGTGCCAAGCACGATGTAGGATACCTGGCTCACCGTCGAGAAGGCCAGGCGGCGCTTGAGGTCGGTCTGCGTAAGCGCACGGATCGAGCCGTACAGGATCGTCGCGCAGGCGATCAGCAGGAGCGGGTCGAGCAGCCCCAGCGACCATGCGAACTCGATGCCGTAGACGTCATAGACGACGCGCACGATCCCGAATGCGCCGGCCTTGACCACCGCCACCGCATGCAGCAATGCGCTGACCGGAGCCGGTGCGACCATTGCGGTGGGCAGCCACGAATGCAGCGGCACCAGTGCGGCCTTGACCCCGAGGCCGGTGACGAGCAGCACGAAAAGCGCGGCCAGCGCGGGGTGGTGGGCCTCATCGAGCCCCCGCAGGCCGGCACCGGCCGCGAACTCGATGTCGCCCGCCAGCGCATGCAGACCGGCTACGCCGAGCAGCAGCACGGCGCCCCCGCCCAGCGTATAGGCCAGGTAGACCCGGCCCGCACGCAAGGCCGTGGCGGTGCCGCGATGCACGACCAGCGGGTAGGTCGACAAGGTCAGCAACTCGTAGAAGAGGAAGAACGTAAACAGGTTTCCGGCCAGGGCGATGCCGACCGTGCTGGCCACGCACAGGCTGAAGAAGCCGAAGAATCGGCTGCGGTTGGGGGCATTCTCGAGGTAGCCGATCGCGTAGATCGTCGTAAACAGCCACAGCACCGACGACAGGCTTGCGAACAGGATGCCCAGCGCATCGGCGCGCAGGATGAAATGTACGCCGTCGACGACGACGTAGCGGGTTTCGAAGTGAAGGTCGTCGAGGACGCCGACCGCGATCCAGGCCACCAGGCCGAGCTTGATCGCGGCTGCGGCCAGGTTGAAGGCGCTGCGCAGGGCGTGTCGCTCTTCCCGGAGCAGGAAGATGCCGAGTGCGGCCACCAGCGAGGTGCCGACGACCATCAGCGGGAGCCATGCGTTCCAGTCCATCAGCCCGGGGCTCCGAAAGCGGTGCCGAGGCGCAACCATGACAGCGGTGCGTGTGCGGCCAGGCCGATGGCGATTGCGGCAAGTGCAAGCGCGAGGGCGGCGAGCTCGAGCACGAGCGGGGGTGACTCGAAAGGGTCGCGCTTCGGACCTTCGACAAAGGAATGGCGAAAGACCTTGAACACGTAGGCCGCGCTCAGCAGCCCCCCGAGCACGAGCACGGCAATCCACCCCCATTGCCCGCTCGCCAACGCGCTTTGCAGCAGCAGCCACTTGGCGGTGAACCCGCCGCTGGGCGGCAGGCCCATGATGCTCACGCCCGCGAGGCCGAAGCCGAGCAGCGACAAGGGCCGAAAGCGGCCGATTCCGCACAGGTCGACGATGCGCGGACTGCCCATCGCGAGCACGAGGTTGCCCGCGGCGAGAAACATTGCGGCCTTGGCCAGCGCGTGCGAGGCGAGCATCAGCATCGTGCCGTCCCAGGCCAGCCCCGCCGCCAGCGGTGCCGTTGCGGTGGCGAGCGGAAAGAACAGGAACAGGTAGCCGATCTGGGCGACGGTCGAATAGGCGACCAGATGCTTGAGCTGTGTCTGTCGCCACGCCATCCAGCCGCCCCAGAACACGGCGCCGGTCCCGAGCAGGCCGAGCACCCATGCCAGTGCGACCGCCGTCGTATCCGGACCGAGCGTGAACCACAGGCGCAACAGGATGAAGAACGAGGCCTTGATCACGAGGGCCGACAACAGTGCGCTGACCGGCGGCAGGGCCCCTGCGTGTGCCGGTGGCAACCAGGCATGCAGCGGAAACAGGGCTGTCTTGAGCAGCATGCCCAGCGTCATCAGTGCCAGGGCGACGGTGGTGGTTGCCCCGGGGGCGGCCAGCGCCTGAATGTCCGCCAGTGCGAGCGTGCCGTAGGTGCCGTACAGCAGCGCGACGCCCAACAGCCACGCGAGCGAGCCGAGCAAGGCTGCAAGCAGGTAGCGCATCGCGGCGGCCAGCGCCTCGGCACTGCCCTTGAGCGCGACGAGGCCGACCGCGGCCAGGCCCAGCAACTCGATCCCGACATACTGGTTGAACAGGTCGGCAGACAGCCAGATCGCATTCAGTGCCGCCCACAGGAACCAGACCAGTGGCCAGAAATGGGCTTCGGCCGCCTGGCCGCGCAGACTGGCTGCGGCGTGGGCGCCGCAGGCCGCGCCGATCATCGCGGTCAGCAGGATCAGGAAGGCTGCCGGGCCGTCGACGAACAGCGAGATCCCCAGCGGCGTGGCGTGACCGCCCAGGGCGTACGCCTGTGATCCGTGCGCGACCAGGGCGGACAGCAGCGCCATCGCCAGCACCGGTAGCACGACGAGTGCGGGCAGGCTCGCCGCCCGGCGCCAACGTGCCGGAACGACTACCGTCGCCAGCGCCGTCGCCAGCGGCACGATGAGCAGCCAGGGCAGAATCTGCCCCGGACTCATACATCCTCCGGCAGGTTCGCTTCGCCGCTGATGCGGTACCAGCGCCGGAAGATCACCAGCGCCAGTGCGGTCGAGGCGACTGCGACGACGATGCCGGTCAGCACCAGTGCGTGCGGAACCGGGTCGGGACCGCGCCCGTCCTGCGCGAGTCCGACAAGTACCAGAAAGCAGCCGCTGCCGAGGATGTTGAAGGCGAGCAGGCGGCGCAACAGATGGCGGTGTACGACGAACCCGAACAGGCCCAGCGCACACAACATCACACCGACCCAGGAGAACAGCGCCGCGGGACTCATTGCCGTGCTCCGCCCTGCGTCCCGTCGCTCCTGGGGGCGCCGTCCTCGGCCCCTTCGTCGAGCTTGTCGGGATACGGCGGCGCGAGCCGGAACAGGCTCAGCAGTGCGAGTGCGATCGACAGCGTCAATGCGACTTCGACCACCAGGATCAGCCCTCCGGCCAGTTCCGGAGGATAGGCGAGCCAGGGCAAGCCCATCGGCAGTGCCAGCGTTCCGACCGCGACGAACACCGCCGTGCCCAGCGCCAGCCCGGCGCGCAGCCAACCCGGCGCGGACCGTCCGGGGAGTGCGACGCCGGCCAGGCGAAGCAGCACGCCCGCAGCCGCCAGCACCGCGCCGGCCTGGAAGGCCCCGCCGGGACGGTCTGCGCCGGCCCAGAGCAGGTAGCCGGCGACCAGCAGCATCAGCGGCAGCAGTCCTCCCATGACCCCGTGCAATAGCGGATTCTCGAGCCCCATGCGGTCTGGACTGTCGGGCTGGGCCTGGCGTAGTGCGCGGGCGACGAGCACCGCTACGAGCAGCACCGCGACCTCGAGCAGCGTGTCGAGTGCACGCCAGTCGAGCAGCACGGCCGTAACCGGGTGGTCGACGCCACTGGCCGCCAGCGCTGCAGCCGCCAGCTCGGGCAGGTCGACCGGTGGTGCGGGGCGCTCGATCAGCGCCCACGCGAGCGCCAGTGCGACCGCAACGCACAGGATGGCGGCAGACAGCGGGTGTCTCATCGTCGTGCGCCTCCCCCGTCCCCGCCGCTTGTGGCACGGCGGCGGCGCAGATAGCCGATCGTGTCGAGCAGCAGCACGCCGGTCAGTCCGGCGCCGATCGCCGCCACCGCAAGGGCGATGTCGGGCGCTTCCAGGCGCACCCACGCCAGTGCCATCAGCAGTCCGAACACGATGAACATCACCACGGCGCGAAACAGCGAGCCCGACGCCAGCGCCATCGCCGCGGTCGCGATCAGCGTCAGACCGAGCAGTGCGTCGAGCCAGGGCATGTCAGCGTGCCGCCCGGTCGTCGCCGGCCGACCAGGGTTTGACGTTGCGGCGTCGCGCCGCGCGCGCCACAAGGTAGCCGGCGGTTGCGCTCGCGACCAGCGCGAGCCCCCAAACCAGCAACAGCTTGACGACCGCCGCGGCGGAGTCGGCACCGGGCAACAGCCCGAGCACGATGAGCCCCAGGCCCAGGTTGTCGGCCTTGGTCAGCGCATGGATGCGGGTATAGACGTCGGGCAGGCGCAGCAAGCCGACGGTGCCGACGACGAAGAAGGCTGCGCCGGTGAGGAGCAGCACCGATTGCAGGAACTCAATCGCCGTCATCGTCGTCCTCCGGCGGCGCGGTCTCTTCGCCGGCACCGCGCCAGGCGCGGGCGACGAAGGCGACCACCGCGAGCAGTGCCAGCAGTGCGAGCACCAGCGCGACGTCGCGCAGCGCGGCCAGGCCCTGCGCCTGCGCGAGCACGAGCAGCAGTGCCACCCCGGTGGTGCCGAAAAGCTGTGCGGCGAGCATGCGGTCGGCGAGCCCCGGCCCGCGCCAGATGCGCACGAGCCCCAGCGCAAGCGAGGCCAGCAGCACGACCGCAACCATACCCAGCACGCTATTCATCCTGCAGCCTCCGTGGGCGGCGGATGGCCGAACAGGCGTGCGAGCCTGCGCTGGGCTGCATCCACGCTTTCGGCAACGTCGGATTGCGCATCGAGACAGTGCAGTTCGAGTGTGCGTCCGTCCAGACGTACGCTCAGCGTGCCCGGCAGCAGGCTCAAGGTCACCATCAGCCACCAGGTCGGTGCGCCCGCGGGCAGCGCGAGCGGCACGCGCAGCAGGGCCGGGTGCAGCGGCAGCGTTGGACTCAGGATGCGGCGGGCCACGTCCCAGCCCGCGAGCAGCGACTGGAGCAGAAACCATGCGACGAAGGGTGTGAGATGCTGCAGCCGCATCCAATGGCGGCCGGGCGGCGTGAGCCACAGGCTTGCGCTCGCTGCCAGCGCTGCGAGCGGTAGGCCGAATCCCCAGCCACCGTCGCCATCGCTCAATACCCACCACAGCATGGCGAGCAACGCGAAGCGCGTCGTCCAGGCGCCGGCCCGGCGGCCGCGGTCGGATGACCCGCTGGGGTTACCGGGATCGCCGAGCATCATCGAATTCGGTCTGGAGGCTCATGCCTCCGCATTATCCCGGACTGCCGAGCGTCCGCAACCGCCCGCGCCGGGCATCCGGTCGCGGTGATGCCTTCCCTCCGGGCCGAGTCGGTACGCGTGGGACCGGCGTCAGTCGCAACCCATGTGGCGGCGGTACATCTCGGGGTTGTGACCTTCGGGGATGTTCGCGCAGGGATCGTCGGCGTAGCCGCGCAGCACGTTGTAGCGCGCGACCTGCCGGGGTTCGAGCAGTTCGACCGTGCGCAGGTGCTGCGACAGGTGGATGAAGCGCAGGGCGGTGCGCGCCGCCTCGGCTTCGGCCAGCAGCGTCCGCAGCGAGGCGTCGTCGACCTCGCCTGATGCGAACGCGCGCTCGATTGCCGCCTCGGCCGCGATCAGGCGTTCGCCGGTCGGAACGGCCTCGCTGCGCATGGTGTCGTACAGGCCCTGGACGCGCTCGACCTGCTCGGGACGCAGCGGAATGTCGTCCTTCAGTTCCAGCAGGTGGGCCGGACCCGGCACTCCGTTGAGTTCTGCCGGCAGCGCCAGACCCCAGCCGCCGCCACGGCGCAGTTCCTCGAGGTCGGCCGGTGACAACGATTTGATCTCGCGAGCCTGCATCCCGGCATAGGGCGAGTGCGCGGCGTGGCGGGCGGGGTCGTGCTGCGCAGCCGACGGCAGGGCGACCGCGAGCAGCATCAACGAAAAGGGGATCACGTGTCGAAGGGTCGACGGCATGGCAGCGCTCCCGAAAGCAGCGAGTGATGGTCTGACGTCCATTCTCGTGCACGAGCCGCGCCCCACGTTATGATCACGATCATACGACCGGATGCCGCCGATGACCGACTCGCAGACCGATGCACTGGACGCGCTGCTCCCTCCGGCGCTGCGCGCGACGACTGCTGCGGTGCCGTTGCGGCGCACCGAGCGGCTGTTCCGCCAGGGACAGCCTCCCCGATTCATGTACTTCGTGCGGCGCGGCGAGGTGGTCCTGGAGCGTGCCGGGGAGCGTGGCGAGCCGGTGGTCCTGCAGCGCGTCGGCCACGGTTTCGTCGCCGAGGCCAGCCTCCAGGCCGATCGCTACCATTGCGATGCACGCGTGACCCGCCCGGGCGAGGCGGTGGCGCTGCCGCTGGAACAGGTTCGGGCAGCGCTCATGCAGGATGCCGCGTTCGCGCTGCGCTGGATCACCATGCTGGGCGGCGAGGTCCGCCGCCTGCGCGCGCGCTGCGAGCGCCTGTCGCTGCGCGGCGTCGACGCCCGCCTGATCCACTTCATCGAGAGCGAAGGCGTCGACGGCTGCGTGCACATCGCCTCGGGCCTCAAGTCCCTGGCGGTCGAACTCGCGGTCACGCACGAGGCCTTGTACCGCACCCTCGCCCGGCTGGGGCGAACCGGCGCGGTCGTGCGTGACGGCGCATGGCTGCGCATTGCCCGCCGGTGAGGGCCGGCCACGACGAGGGGCACGGGTGGCCGGCCGTTACCCCGGCTGCTATGTGCGCACCCCCGGGTCGGGCGATCGTTCCGACCGTACGCTGGCGGGAGGCGCGCACCTTCACACCTGCGGAGTGCGGAACCGCGCTCCACGCAGACACCCGTGACCGTCATTGTGCTCCGTTCGCGGGCGCTTGCCTTACGCCAATCTGAACACCCTTTCGCTCGGTTGGTGTTCAGAATCGAGAGCATGTAGCCGGTCTTGTGCTCAGTCGGTGAGCCAGGCCCGCATGCGTGCGGCCCAGTCCGGATTGCGCTGCCACATCGGTCGCAGGGCATCACCCGGTGCGGGGGCAAGCCCGGACAGGCGAATGCGCCATTCGCGGGCCTCGTCCTCGCGGCCCAGTTGCGCACAGCAGGCGGCCATGGTCTGCATCGAGGAATGCCAGAGCGGACGGATCTTCAAGGACATACGGGCGGAGTCGAGCGCGCCCTCGGTGTCGCCGCGAAACAACCGGGACAGCGCAAGCACGTTGTACCAGA
>JBJHDM010000054.1:0-21631 GCA_050486545.1 Rhodocyclaceae bacterium
GGGCCGACGCCGAGTGGTTCACCAGCCGCCCGGAAGTGCCGGCTTCGCAGAAGCTCACCGTGTTCAAGGTCACGGGCGAAACCAACACCGACGACCTGTCCCCCGCGCCGGACGCCTGGTCCCGCCCCGACATCCCGCTGCACGCGCTGGCCATGCTGAAGAACCCGCGTCCGGGCATTACCCCGGAAGAGCCGGGCGTGCGTGGCCCGGTCAAGTTCCTCGAAGAACTGCGCGCCAAGGGCAACCTGGTGGCCTACGTCGGTGACGTGGTCGGTACCGGTTCCTCGCGCAAGTCCGCCACCAACTCGGTGCTGTGGTTCACCGGCGAAGACATCCCCTTCGTGCCGAACAAGCGCTTCGGCGGCGTGTGCCTGGGCTCCAAGATCGCCCCGATCTTCTTCAACACCATGGAAGACGCTGGCGCACTGCCGATCGAGATCGACGCCGGCCAGATGGACATGGGCGACGAGATCGAGCTGAAGGTCGATCAGGCCTCCGGCAAGGTCAGCGCGCTGAAGAACGGCGCCGTGATCGCCGAGAGCCAGCTCAAGACCCTGGTGATCCTCGACGAAGTGCGCGCCGGTGGCCGCATTCCGCTGATCATCGGTCGCGGCCTCACCGCCAAGGCGCGTGAAGCGCTGGGCCTGCCGCCCTCCACCCTGTTCCGCCTGCCGCAGAACCCGGCCGACACCGGCAAGGGCTTCTCGCTGGCGCAGAAGATGGTCGGTCGCGCCTGCGGTCTGCCGGAAGGTCAGGGCATCCGTCCGGGCACCTACTGCGAACCCAAGATGACCACCGTCGGCAGCCAGGACACCACCGGCCCGATGACCCGCGACGAACTGAAGGACCTCGCCTGCCTCGGCTTCTCCGCCGACCTGGTGATGCAGTCCTTCTGCCACACCGCGGCCTACCCGAAGCTGGTCGACGTGCGCATGCACCGCGAGCTGCCGTCCTTCATCTCCACCCGCGGCGGCGTCAGCCTGCGCCCGGGCGACGGCGTCATCCACTCCTGGCTCAACCGCCTGCTGCTGCCGGACACCGTCGGCACCGGCGGCGACAGCCACACCCGCTTCCCGATCGGCATCTCCTTCCCGGCCGGCTCCGGTCTGGTCGCCTTCGCCGCCGCCACCGGCGTGATGCCGCTGGACATGCCGGAATCCGTGCTGGTGCGTTTCAAGGGCACGCTGCAGCCCGGCGTCACCCTGCGTGACCTGGTCAACGCCATCCCCTACTACGCCATCAAGCAGGGCCTGCTCACCGTCGAGAAGAAGGGCAAGAAGAACATCTTCTCCGGTCGCGTGCTGGAAATCGAAGGACTGCCGGACCTCAAGGTGGAACAGGCCTTCGAGCTCTCCGACGCCGCCGCCGAACGTTCCGCCGCCGCCTGCTCGGTGCACCTGGATAAAGAGCCGATCATCGAGTACATGCGCTCGAACATCACCCTGATGAAGTGGATGATCGCCAACGGCTACGAAGACAAGCGCACCCTGGGCCGCCGCATCAAGGCCATGGAAGCCTGGATCGCCAAGCCGGAGCTGCTCAAGGCCGACGCCGATGCCGAATACGCCGCCGTGATCGAGATCGATCTGGCCGACGTCAAGGAACCCATCGTCGCCTGCCCGAATGACCCGGACGACGTCAAGCTGCTCTCCGAAGTCGCCGGCGACAAGATCGACGAAGTTTTCATCGGCTCGTGCATGACCAACATCGGCCACTTCCGCGCTGCGGGCAAGGTGCTCGATGGCCAGTCCGACATCCCGACCCGTTTGTGGATCGCCCCGCCCACGAAGATGGACGCCATGATCCTCAACGAGGAAGGCTACTACGGCGTGCTCGGCAAGTCCGGCGCCCGCATGGAGATGCCGGGCTGCTCGCTGTGCATGGGCAACCAGGCGCAGATCCGCAAGGGCAGCACCGCGATGTCGACCTCGACGCGCAATTTCCCGAACCGCCTCGGCATCGACACCCGCGTCTATCTGGGCTCGGCCGAACTGGCCGCGGTGTGCGCGCTGATGGGCAAGATCCCGACCGTGGCCGAATACATGGCGCAGGTCGAAGTGGTGAACAAGAAGGCCGCCGATATCTACCGCTACATGAACTTCGATCAGATCGAAGAGTTCCGTAGCGTGGCCGACACGGTCGAAGTCTGAATGTGATGGAGGAGACAGGAGCGAAGCGAGCCTGAGTCTTCGCAGCTCCGCTAGAAGAGAGCGCCCCTGACCGGATCGACCGGCAGGGGCGCTTGTTTCTTGGCGGGCCGACGGGACGGTCAGCGCTTCATTGCGGGCGGAAACGTCTCGGCGGGCATGGGGGCGCCGAAGTGAAATCCCTGGAGTACGTCGCAGGCGTTCTTGACCAGTTGTCGTGCCTGTGTGGACGTTTCGACCCCTTCTGCGACGACGCGTAATCCGAGGCTGTGCGCCAGCGAAATGATGGCTGCCGTGATGGCCGCGTCGCGCGGCTGGCGGTCGATATCGCGAATGAACAGGCGGTCGATCTTGAGTTCGTCGATGGGGAAGCGCTTGAGATAGGCCAGCGAGGAATAGCCGGTTCCGAAGTCGTCGAGTGCGAGCCGGATGCCGAGCGCGCGCAGGTCTTCCAGTACCTTGAGACTTTCCCTGCTGTCGTCGAGCAACATGCTTTCGGTCAGCTCGAGGATCAGCTTCTCCGGTGGCATCCCGCTGTCGGCGAGGACCCGTGCGACGGTGTCCACGAAGTGCTCGTTCCGGAACTGGTTGACCGAGATATTCACGTGCAGGCGAAGATCTCCCAGACCTACGTTCCGCCAGCGGCTATGATGGGTGCAGGCCTCTCGCAGCACCCATTCCCCGATCGGGACGATGAGGCCGGTTTCCTCGGCGAGCGAGATGAAATCGCCCGGCTGTACCATACCCAGGTCGGGGTGATTCCAGCGGATCAATGCCTCGGCCGCGACGAGCTTCCGGTCGGCGGCCCGCACGAGTGGCTGGAAGTGGAGGACGAACTCCTTGCGTTCCAGCGCACGGTGCATTGCGGTTTCGAGAGCCAGATGCTCGAGTGAACGGGCGTTCATGGCCGGCTGGTAGAGCTGGAAACTGTTCCGCCCCTCGTCCTTGGCGCGGTACATGGCGATGTCCGCATTCTTGATCAGCGTCGTCGCATCGTCGGTGTCGTCCGGATAGATGCTGATGCCGATGCTGGTCGTGATGATGAGTTCGTGATCGCCGATGCGGACGGGATCCCGCAGCGCCTCGATCAGTCGCGAGGCGGTATGCGCCGTGTCGTCCGGCCCGCCCAGGTCGCTGAGCACGATGAGGAACTCGTCGCCGCCCATACGGGCCACGGTGTCGTCCTCACGGAGGGATTCACGCAGCCGTCTGGCGACCTCGATGAGCATCCGGTCCCCGACGGCATGGCCAAGTGTGTCGTTGACCCGCTTGAAACGGTCGAGGTCGACGAACATCACCGCGACCCGTCCGCGGTTGCGGTGGGCATGGGCAATGGCGACCTGGAGACGGTCTTCGAGCAGTCGCCGATTCGGAAGGCCCGTCAGCGGGTCGAAATAGGCGAGATGCCGAATCTGCTCTTCGCTCTCCTTGAGCGCGCTGATGTCGGAGAACAGGGCGGCATAGTTGGTGAGCCGTCCGTCGCGATCGGTGATCGCGGTGATGGTCAGCAGCTCCGGATAGAAGGCCCCGTCCTTGCGGCGATTCCACACCTCGCCCTGCCAGTGGCCTTCTGCCCGGAGTTGTTTCCACATGTTCGCGTAGAACTCGGGCTCGTGGCGGCCCGAACTGAGCAGGGAAGGGTTCCGGCCGATGACTTCTTCCGGGGTATAGCCTGTCAGGCGCGTGAAGGCCGGGTTGACCGAAACGATGTTCGCGTGCTCGTCGGTGATCATGATCCCTTCGAGCGAGCTCTCGATCACGCGCTCGGCCAGATGCAGGTTGCGCTGCGACGTGTTGAGCGCCAGGTCGCGTTCGCGAAGGGCGTGCTGCAGCTCGTGCACATAGACGAGCTCCATTCCCGTGAGAATGTCGCTGAAGCTCACCAGATCGATCAGCGTGCCGTCCGGGTCGGCGACTCCGATATGGCGCACGCCGTGGTCGGACAGCAGGCAGCGCACGCGATAGAGACTGGCGTCCCGGGAAACGGTGATGAGCGGTCTCGAGGCCAGCTCGCCGACCGGTCGCTGGGCCGAACGGCTTGCGACGAGGCGGGTGACGTCCCGCTCGGTGAGAATGCCGTAGCTCCCGTCCGGATAGCCGATCACGACGGCATCGGAGCCGTTCGTCCGCATCTGTTGCGTCGCGGCCGAAAGATGGGCGTCGTGGGGCAGCGGGTCGAGACCGTCCTTGACGATGGAGGCGACCGTACGCAGCTTCAGATAGTGCTCGATGCCCTGGTTGAGGATCACGTCGGTCTGCGAGACGATCCCGCAGCGCCGGCCTTGCGCGTCGACGACGAGGTAGTGGCGCAGGTGGTCTTCACGAAAGCGCAGGGAAAGCTCCTGCAGGCTCAGGCCGCTGGAGACGGTTCGGACCGGCGTGCTCATGGCTTCGCGGATCGGGCGGCTGAAGGACGCTGGATCCGTGAAGTCGACCGCCAGGGCGTCCCGCTCGGTCCAGATGCCGATCGCCTCGTCGTGCTCCACGACCAGGATCGAGCTGACCCGCTCTGCGTTCATGCGGCTGGCGGCCTCGAACAAGGCCAGGTCGGGTGGGCATTCGAGGATGCGGGGGCGAAGAATCTGGTGGATCAGGATGTCCGGCGTGCTCAGCGTGTCGTCCTGCATGTCGTGCCTTGGGAGAGGGTTCGTCGGCATGGCCTCAGATACAGACGAAGCTGATGGCGAAAGGATTATCGCTGCAGCTTCCGCCCAGTGCGATATGGCCGCGACCACGTAGGACGATCTCTTCACGGGAGAGCAGGAATTCGCGCTCGCCGTCCATCGCAACGTAGGTGCCATTGCTGCTCCGATCGACCAGTACGAACTTGTCGCCCCGGAGTTCGATCTCGGCGTGGCGGCGCGAGGCCCGGCTGTCGCCGATGCGCAGGTCCGCCGCCGCATCCCGCCCGATCCGGGCGACCGGATGCGTGTTGTTGAGGATGATGGTCTGTTCGTTCAGGTAAAGCCGCAGCTCGTGTTCCTCGTCGAGGTCGAACTGCCCGGTCTGCAGGACCGTGACGTCGCCCATCGCTTCACACTTGAGTTCGTAGATTTCCACGGGGCGCGACGCGCCGCGCAGGACACGAGGCGCCAGCGCGTGCAGCACCTCTTTCCATTCCGGCGTCAGATGTTGATAGGTTTCGACGGTGGTCAGAGCTCTGCCGGGTGAGGCCAGTTCGACCAGGCGGGCGGCGAAGTTGACGGTTTCGCCGAAGACGTCTCCGCTACTCGAGATGACCGAGCCGGAGTGAAAGCCGATGCGGACGGCCAGCCGCTGCCCGGGTGCGGACGGCAGCTCGCGCAGGGCCTGATGCATGCATACCGCCGCGTCGGCCGCCTGGTCGGCCTGGGCGAAGATCGCCATGAGGCCGTCACCGGTGTGCTTGACGACCTGTCCGCCGCGTCCTTCGACCGCCCTGTTCAACTCCTTGAGACATCGGTCCACGAGTTCGAAGGCCGAACTGTCGCCAACACGCTCGTAGAGCTGCGTGCTGCCGACCAGATCGGCAAAGAGAACCGTGCATTCGGGTGGAAAAGGTGTGGTCCCGGTCATCCGGACATTATAGGGAATAGGCTGTTACGTGGCGCTTTTTGCCTGCGGTCAATTCAGGGTTATTCGGTCGGGGCTGCCGCTAGTGTATAATCAATTGATTGAATTTTTCGAGAGGCTGCCGTTTGTCCCGTTCGGCGGACGGGATGATGAGACAGCCTGCATCGCGCTGCGGCGATCGTCTGCCTTGGCGTATCCGTCCTTTCACTCATGCGGCGCCACTGGGCGAACGTCCGCATGTTCCCGGGTTGGCCTCGTAGTTTTCGGTCAAACCAACCTGCCTCGAGGTTCCGTGTCCGGTGCGTGACAGTGCCCATGGCCTCGATGCAAGTGCATCCGAAGCGTCGCGGTGTCCCGCGACCGGTCCGACGGATTCACACGATCTGGAGAAATTATGGCGAAGGAAGAACTATTGGAAATGGAAGGCGTGGTCAACGAGGTTCTGCCCGATACCCGCTTCAAGGTGACGCTCGAGAATGGCATGGAAGTCGCCGCCTACGCGTCGGGCAAGATGCGCAAGCATCGGATTCGCGTGCTCGCGGGTGACCGTGTGAGCCTCGAGTTGTCTCCTTATGATCTGACCAAGGCCCGCATCCGCTTCCGCCACAAGTAAGCAGGGTTCTCGCGAGTCCCGGCCCCGATGCCCGCATGCGGCGACGAGCGCCGGGCGTCGATTGGCGGCTTGCTGCGCGAAGCCGCCCTGCGCGTGTTGCGTAGGGGATTGCAGTGTTCTTGTAGCGGGAATCAGTCTTCCGTCGCGAAGAATCGTGTTGCGGCCGGTTCGGGAAGGGACATACCGGTCGCGTGGGCGCGCTTGAGCAGCTCCCAGTAGTAGCGGTACGAAGCGCGATCGTGCAGGCGTCCGGTGTGACGGATCGGACCCCAGCAGGCATCCTGCGCGACAATCAGGATCTCCGCCGCTTCCGCGACCTCGGAGAAGTCCGGGCGCATCGCCTCGACAATCGGTTCGATCTGGTTGGGGTGGATGCTCCACATCCTCAGAAACCCGAATTCGTTTCGTGCACGTCCGGCGTCCTGCCGGATCACCGACCGGTCGTTCAGTTCCGTCGTGACGTTGTGCGACGGGACGACCCCGTTGGCCAGGGCGGCGGAGGCGATTTCGGCCTTCGCGCGAACGATCAGCGGGTGGGTGAACTGGCCCGGGCTCTTCATGGCGCTCGCCGGGACGGCCCCGTGGTGGGCGGAAACGAAATCCATCAGCCCGAAGTCGAGCGACTCCACGCCTTCGAGCGCGGCGATCTTCCAGACTTCGCGCAATGCGCCGTGTGTCTCGATCAGCACATGCACGGGGATCGGCGTGTGGACGACGGCTGTGGCCTCGATCGCTCGCACGGCCTCGATCTGGATGCGCGCATCCGCGGCCGAACGGACCTTCGGGAGCGTGACGAATGCGGGGCGTGCCGCCGCGAGTCCGAGAATGATCTCGAGATCGCGCTCCCAGTGCGGATGCGTGATGTCGTGGATTCTCACGCCCACCCGTCCGAAATGATTCTCCGGGCCGACAATGACGTCGGCCACCATTGCCGCGTGCTCGGCCTCGGCGCCTGCCGGCGCGCCATCCTCGCAGTCGCAGGTCAGGTCGAACAGCGGCCCCAGTTCGTGCTGGAGCGCCAGCGCCTTGCGAATCGTCTTTTCCGAGCCGGCATAGTGGTCTACGGGCGGAAGGACCGGGAAGGCCCTCTCGCCTTCGAACAGGATGCGGTCAGGGTGCAGGAGGGTCGTCATAGGCACGATCTCGTGTTCGGTTTCGGAATGGCAGGGGGAGTGTAACGCCGGGCATCCCCGGTTGCCGAGCACGGTCCAGGCAAAAAAAAGCGCACGGACGAACCGTGCGCTCCCTGGAGGCTGTTGGACTTGAGGCGGATCAGCCCAGCAGGTCCTTTACGCCGTCCCGCTCTTCGAGCAGTTCGTTCAGCGTCACGTTCATGCGCTCGCGCGAGAACGCGTCGATCTCGAGGCCCTGGATGATCTTGTACTCGCCGTTTTCGGTCGTGCACGGGAAGCCGTAGGTGATGCCTTCCGGGATGCCGTACGAACCGTCGGACGGAACGCCCATCGTGACCCATTCGCCGTTCGATCCGAGCCACCAGTCGTGGATGTGGTCGATGGCCGCGTTGGCGGCCGAGGCGGCCGACGAAAGCCCGCGCGCCTCGATGATGGCGGCGCCGCGCTTGCCGACGGTCGGCAGGAACACGTCGCGGTTCCATGCGTCGTCGTTGATCAGCGACTTCACGTTGTCGCCATTGGACTCGCAGAAGCGGTAGTCGGCATACATCGTCGGCGAGTGATTGCCCCAGACGACGAGCTTCTTCAGGCTCGACACGTCACGGCCGCTCTTGGCGGCAAGTTGCGACAGCGCGCGGTTGTGGTCCAGGCGCAGCATCGCGGTGAAGTTGCGGGCCGGTACGCGCCCGAACCGGGCGCCGACCGTGCGGGCGATGAGGGCGTTGGTGTTGCACGGATTGCCGACGACCAGGATCTTGCAGTCGGGATCGGCGTACTGGCCGATCGCGGCGCCCTGGACGGTGAAGATCTTGGCGTTCTCGGTCAGCAGGTCCTTGCGCTCCATGCCGGGGCCGCGCGGGCGTGCGCCGACGAGCAGGGCGACCTGGGCGTCCTTGAACGCGACATTGGGGTCGTCGGTCGCGATCATCCCGGCGAGCAGCGGAAACGCGCAGTCCTCGAGTTCCATCATGACACCCTGGACGGCCTTCTGCGCTTGCGGCAGATCGAGCAACTGGAGGATGACGGGCTGATCCTTGCCCAGCATTTCACCGCTGGCGATCCGGAACAGGAGGCTGTAACCGATCTGGCCGGCCGCGCCGGTCACGGCTACGCGTACGGGGGACTTGCTCATGTGAATACTCCCTCAATAGCGATAAGCACAAACAAAATGGGTCAGGATGCTCCTCCCATGCGGCAGCGCGGCGAAAACCGTCTGGAACTGATAGGCCGGGGCCGCAAGATGGTAGGAGTTTGTTCCCCTTCTGTCAAATCATGTCATCTGTCTTATATAAGACAAAAGACGAACGATGGACGCGTCAGGAATTTTGTGCTGAAATAGCGCCATGATACAGGATTCGCCGACTTTCAGTCCGCTCTATCGGCAGATCAAGGGCCTGATGATTCAGGCACTTGAGGCCGGGGAATGGCTGCCGGGCCAGGTGATTCCGAGCGAGCAGGAACTGGCCGCCCGGTTCAACGTCTCCCAGGGGACCGTGCGCAAGGCGGTCGATGAACTGGCGGCGGACAACCTGCTGGTCCGCAAGCAGGGGAAGGGGACCTATGTTGCCTCGCACAACGATCCCCGCGCATTGTTCCGGTTCCTGCGCCTCGTGCCGATGGATGGCGAGCTCGTCCATCCCGAGAGTCTGCCGCTCGAATGCTGGCGTGCCAAGGCAGGGCAGGAAGCCTCGCGCATGCTTGGCATCGAGCAGGGTGATCCGATCATCATCGTGCGCCGTTTGCTGAGATTCGCGCGCAAGCCGGTCGTCGTCGACGAGATCTACCTGCCCGGCGAAACCTTCAAGGGCTTGACCCTCGAGATGCTCCAGTCCTGGAGCGGATCCCTCTACAGTCTGTTCGAGACCCAGTTCGGCTTGCGCATGATCCGCGCGCAGGAACGCATTCGTGCGGTGGCCGCGGACCGATCGGTGAGCGAGATCCTGAAGGTGCCCGAAGGCAAACCGCTGCTTTCGGTCGAGCGGGTGACCTACACCTACGGAGACAGGCCGGTCGAGTGGCGTCGGGGACTGTATCTGACCGACGAGCACTTCTATCTGAACGAATTGAACTGAATGAAAGAAAAAAGCCCGGACCGGAATCGGCAATCGGAAACCGGGGCGCGTTTATAATAGTTGGTTGGTTTGCTTTGGGAGAACCGCGGCACGAACGTGCCGCAACTTGAGGGGTGTATAAAACCATGTCTGAAGCCACAGCGCGCAAGCGGCGGCCCAAATTCCTGGCGCTGCACGAGATCCGCTTGCCTTTGCCGGGGATCGTTTCGATTCTCCATCGCGTCAGCGGGGCCGGGCTGTTTCTGCTGCTGCCGTTCCTGCTGTTCCTGTTCGATCGCAGCCTCGGTTCGCCCGAATCCTTCGCGGTCTATCAATCGATCGTCTCGAACTGGTTCATCAAGCTGATCCTGTTCGGCCTGTTGTGGGCCTACCTGCACCACTTCTGTGCCGGCATCCGCTTCCTGCTGCTCGACCTGCACATCGGCGGCGATCTGGAACCCGCGCGCAAGAGCTCGCGCGTCGTACTCATCGTCAGTCTCGTGCTGACCGCCGTGATCGGGGTGATGCTATGGTGAAGCGAATCGTCGTCGGCGCGCACTACGGCTTGCGCGACTGGATCGCGCAGCGCGCGACCGCCGTTTACATGGTGCTCTATTCCGTCGTCTTCGCAGTCTGCGCGCTGGCGCTGCCGGAGATGAGCTACGAGGCGTGGTCCGGCCTGTTCGCGGGCGGGTTGATGCGCTTTCTCACCTTCCTGTTCTTTCTGGCGGTGTTCTATCACGCCTGGATCGGTGTGCGCGACATCTTCATGGACTACATCAAGCCGACGGGCGTGCGTCTGACGCTCCATCTCGTCGTTCTCTTCCTGCTCGTCGGTTACGCCGGCTGGGCGGCCCAGATTCTTTGGAGGCTTTGAGCGTGAGCGTATCCAAGCGTATTTTCGATGCCGTCATCGTCGGCGCCGGCGGAGCCGGGCTGCGTGCGGCGCTGCAATTGGCCGAGGCCGGCATGAAGACCGCCGTGCTGACCAAGGTGTTTCCGACGCGCTCGCACACCGTCGCCGCCCAGGGGGGGGTAGCCGCCTCGCTCGGCAACTCGACCGAAGACAACTGGCACTGGCACATGTACGACACCGTCAAGGGGTCGGACTGGCTGGGCGACCAGGATGCGATCGAGTTCATGTGCCGCAAGGCCAACGAGGTCGTTGTCGAACTCGAGCACTACGGCATGCCGTTCGACCGCCTCGACAATGGCAAGATCTATCAGCGCCCGTTTGGCGGGCACTCGCAGAACTACGGACAGACGCCCGTGTCGCGCTCGTGCGCTGCGGCCGACCGCACCGGCCATGCGATGCTGCATGCACTGTATCAGCGCAACGTGCGCGCCAACACCCAGTTCTTCGTGGAGTGGATCGCGCTCGACCTGATCCGGGACGCGCAGGGCAACGTGCTCGGCGTCACCGCCCTGGAGATGGAGACCGGCGAGGTCGCGATCTTCCACGCCAAGGCGACGATCTTCGCGACCGGTGGGGCCGGGCGCATCTATCACAGCTCGACCAATGCCTTCATCAACACCGGAGACGGTCCCGGCATGGCGGCGCGTGCCGGCATTCCGCTCGAGGACATGGAATTCTGGCAATTCCATCCGACCGGCGTGGCCGGTGCGGGGGTGCTGATCACCGAAGGCGTACGTGGCGAAGGCGGCATCCTCAGGAACGCGTCGGGTGAGCGCTTCATGGAGCGCTATGCGCCGAACCTCAAGGATCTGGCCTCGCGCGACGTCGTCTCGCGCGCGATGACCACCGAGATCAACGAAGGTCGCGGCTGCGGACCGGACAAGGACTACGTGCTGCTCGACATCACGCACCTCGCGCCCGAGACGATCATGAAGCGCCTGCCCGGCATCCGCGAGATCGCTATCCAGTTCGCCGGCGTCGACCCGATCAAGGAGCCGATTCCCGTCGTGCCGACCTGTCACTATCAGATGGGCGGCATTCCGACGAACTACAAGGGCCAGGTCGTCGTGCCGAAGGACGGCGATCCGAATGCCGCAGTGGCCGGTTTCTATGCCGCCGGCGAGTGTGCGTGCGCGTCGGTGCATGGCGCGAACCGCCTCGGCACCAACTCCCTGCTCGACCTGCTGGTATTCGGCAAGTCGGCCGGAGAGACGGTCGTCGAGGACATTCGCAGCGGCAACCTGCAGCTTCAGCCCTTGCCTGCCGATGCGGCGGATTTCTCGCTCGCTCGGATCTCCCGTCTCGAATCGCAGACCGATGGCGAGAACGTGTTCGACGTCGGGCTCGAAATGCGCCGCACGATGCAGAAGCATGCCGGCGTGTTCCGCTTCGACGGCCTGCTCAAGGAAGGGGTCCAGAAGATTCTCGAAGTGGCCGAGCGCAATGGCCGCACCCAGATCGGCGACAAGTCCAAGGTCTGGAATACCGCACGGGTCGAAGCCCTTGAACTCGACAACCTGGTCGAGGTGGCCAAGGCGACGATGGTATCTGCCGAGGCGCGCAAGGAATCCCGCGGTGCGCACGTCCGTGACGATGCGCCGGATACGGCGGAGTTCCCGAACGGCCGCAACGACGCGGAGTGGCTCAAGCACACCCTGTGGTACAGCGAAGGCAACCGGCTCGACTACAAGCCGGTCAACCTCAATCCGCTGAACGAGGACACCCAGGCCATCGCATTGGCCAAGCGCACCTACTGAGCGTCGGAGAATTCAACAAATGAGCAAGCGCACCATTCAATTCAAGATCTACCGCTACGATCCGGACAAGGACGAAAAGCCCTACATGCAGGACATCTCGGTCGAGCTGGAGGCCTCCGACAAGAAGCTGCTCGACGCGCTGGTCCGGCTCAAGGGCAAGGACGACACGCTGTCCTTCCGCCGTTCGTGCCGCGAAGGCGTATGCGGCTCGGACGCGATGAACATCAACGGCAAGAACGGCCTGGCGTGCCTGACCGACATCGACAAGATCCCGCAGCCGGTCGTCTTGCGTCCGCTGCCCGGCCTGCCGGTGATCCGCGACCTGATCGTCGACATGACGCAGTTCTTCAAGCAGTACCACTCGATCAAGCCTTACCTGGTGAACGACAACCCGCCGCCGGAGCGAGAACGGCTGCAGTCGCCCGAGGACCGCGAGGAACTCGATGGCCTGTACGAGTGCATCCTGTGTGCGTGCTGTTCCACGTCGTGTCCGTCGTTCTGGTGGAATCCGGACAAGTTCGTCGGTCCGGCCGGGTTGCTGGCGGCGTATCGCTTCCTCGCCGACACGCGCGACGAGGCGACCAACGAGCGCCTCGACAACCTCGAGGATCCGTACCGGCTGTTCCGTTGCCATTCGATCATGAACTGCGTCGATGTCTGCCCGAAGGGGCTGAACCCGACGCGGGCGATCGGCAAGATCAAGGACATGATGGTGGCGCGGGCCGTATGAGCATCGACCGGGGGCGCGTACGCTGGCAATGTCGTCGGGCTCTGCTCGAGCTCGACCTTGTCTTCGCGCGCTTCCTGCAACGGCAGTTCGATCGTCTGGACGACGAGCAACTGGCGGACCTGGACGACCTGCTACGCTGCGAGGATCACGAGCTCTGGGCGATGGTCAATGGCAGCCAGCCGTGCGAACGGGAACGATGGAAGGAAATCATTGCGCTGCTGCGGGAATCCTGACGCAGCAGCGCGATCATCACAGTGAGAGTAGCGCCTGAGGGCGAGATAAAAAGGGACGACCTATGAGCACTGAACGCACCGCAACGCTGAGCATCGATGGCAAGACCTTCGAGTTTCCGGTCATGACCGGCACGCACGGCAACGATGTCATCGACATTCGCACGCTGGGCGCCAAGACGGGCCTGTTCACCTACGATTCGGGCTTCCTCTCGACTGCGAGTTGCAAGTCGTCGATCACCTTCATCGACGGTGACAAGGGCGAACTGCTGTACCGCGGCTACCCGATCGAGCAACTTGCCGAGCAGTGCAACTTCCTCGAGGTGGCCTACCTGCTCAAGAACGGCGAGCTGCCGAACGTGGCGCAGAAGACCGAGTTCGAGAGCACGATCAAGAACCACACGATGCTGCACGACCAGATCACCAAGTTCTACTCGGGCTTCCGGCGCGATGCACATCCGATGGCGGTCATGGTCGGCGTGGTCGGCGCGCTATCGGCCTTCTATCACGAGGCGATGGACTTCTCCGACGCCGAGCATCGCGGGATCTCGGTCAACCGCCTGATCGCCAAACTGCCGACGATCGTTGCGATGGCCTACAAGTACAACGCCGGTCAACCGTTCATGTACCCGCGCAACGACCTCGACTACACGGCGAACTTCATGCACATGATGTTCGGCTCGCCGTGCGAGGAGTACAAACCCAACCCGGTGCTGGTGCGCGCGCTCGACACGATCTTCACGCTGCATGCGGATCACGAGCAGAACGCCTCGACCTCGACGGTGCGCCTGGCCGGTTCCTCCGGCGCGAATCCGTTCGCGTGCATCTCGGCCGGCATCGCCTGCCTGTGGGGGCCGGCGCACGGCGGCGCGAACGAAGCCTGCCTGAACATGCTCGAAGAGATTGGCGACGTCTCGCGTGTCGGCGAATACATCGCACGGGCCAAGGACAAGAACGACAGCTTCAAGCTGATGGGCTTCGGTCACCGCGTCTACAAGAACTTCGACCCGCGCGCCAAGCTGATGCGCAAGATCTGCCATGACGTGCTCGGTGAACTGGGCCTGGAGAACGACCGTCTGTTCAAGCTGGCGATGGAACTCGAGAAGATCGCGCTCGAGGACGAGTACTTCGTGCAGAAGAAGCTCTATCCGAACGTCGATTTCTACTCGGGCATCGTGCAGAAGGCCCTGGGGATCCCGACCTCGATGTTTACCTGCATCTTCGCGCTTGCACGTACGGTCGGCTGGATCACGCAGTGGGAAGAGATGATCACCGATCCCGAGTACAAGATCGGCCGTCCGCGGCAGCTTTACGTGGGCGCGGCGCGTCGGAACGTTCCTTCCCTCGCCGAGCGGCAGTAAGCCGACCAGGAGATGGAAGGAGTCGCTTCCCGGCCATGAACGCCGCGGGATGATCGCCTGGTGTGATCATCCCGTTTTTCCTTCGATCTCCGTTTCGGGCGATTTGCGCGTCCGTTTGCTTCAATGAACGTTACACCCCGACAGGTGGCACAACCATGATGAAAGAGCAACGATCGACCTCCTATCTGTTCGGTGCCAACGCACCGTTCGTGGAGGAGCTGTACGAGAACTACCTTGCCGATCCGGCATCGGTGTCCGATGCCTGGCGCGAGTACTTCGACCGGCTGCAGGCCCAGGCGGGCGCGGCCATGCGCGATGTCGCCCATAGCCCGGTCGTGGAAGCCTTCGCCCAGATGGCCCGTCAGGGCAGGGTGCGGACCGCACCGAGCGGAGGCGACGACAAGCGTCAGGTCAGCACGCTGCAACTGATCAACGCCTATCGCTTCCTCGGCAACCGCTGGGCGAATCTCGATCCGCTCAAGCGCACCGAGCGGCCGGAGATCGCCGAACTCGAGCCCTCGTACTACGGCTTCACCGAAGCCGACCTGAACAAGAGCTTCAACGTCGGCTCCTTCCACGGCTTCTCGACCGAGCACGCGACGCTGCGCGAGATTCTCGAGGCCTTGCGCCAGACCTATTGCGGGTCGATCGGGTCCGAGTACATGTACATGTCGGACATCAGCCAGAAGCGCTGGATCCAGAGCCGCCTGGAGAGCATTCGTGCAACCCCGCGCTTCTCCGTCGAGATGAAGAAGCGCATCCTCGAGCGGGTCACCGCGGCCGAGTCGCTGGAGCGCTACCTGCACACCCGGTACGTGGGCCAGAAGCGCTTCTCGCTGGAGGGCGGCGAGTCCATGATCGCGGCGATGGACGAGATCATCCGCGTAGGCGGCAGCCTCGGCGCGCAGGAGATCGTCATCGGCATGGCGCACCGGGGCCGGCTCAACGTGCTCGTCAACACGCTCGGAAAGTCGCCTTCCATGCTGTTCTCGGAGTTCGAGGGCAAGGCAGCCTCCGATCTCTCGGCGGGAGACGTCAAGTACCACATGGGCTTCTCCAGCGACGTCATGAGCCCGGGTGGCCCGGTTCACCTGACGCTGTCATTCAACCCGTCGCACCTGGAAATCATCAATCCGGTGGTGGCCGGCTCGGTCTATGCACGCCAGGTACGCCGGGAGGATACGGCCAAGCGCGAGGTGCTCGGCGTGCTCATCCACGGCGACGCGGCGGTGGCCGGACAGGGTGTCAACCAGGAGATGCTCAACTTCTCGCAGACCCGTGGCTACGGCACGGGCGGTACGGTGCACATCGTCGTGAACAACCAGATCGGCTTCACTACCTCGGATCCGCGCGACTACCGTTCGTCGTTGTACTGCACCGACATCTTCAAGATGGTCGAAGCGCCGATCTTCCACGTCAATGGGGACGATCCCGAAGCCGTCGCGCTGGTCACCGCGCTGGCCGTGGAATTTCGCAACGAATTCAAGAAGGACGTCGTCGTCGACATCATCTGCTTCCGCAAGCTTGGCCACAACGAGCAGGACGAGCCGATGGTGACCCAGCCGCTGATGTATCGCAAGATCGCAAAGCATCCGGGTACGCGCCAGATTTATGCCGACCGGCTCGTGGCCGAAGGCACCCTGGCCCCCGAAGAGCCGGAACAGATGATCCGCGAGTACCGCGAGCACCTGGACCGTGGCGAGCTGCTTTACAACCCCGTGCTGTCCGGGCATTCCAGCAAGTACGCGGTCGACTGGAGCCCGTTCATCGGGCAGCCCTACACGGACGACGCGGATACCGCGATTCCGCTCCAGGAGGCACGTCGCCTGTCGGAGCGGCTGACGACGCTTCCCGAGGGCTTTGCGCTGCATTCCCGAGTGAAGAAGATCATCGACGATCGGGCGGCGATGGGCCGCGGAGAACTGCAGCTCGACTGGGGGATGGGCGAGAACCTCGCCTACGCCAGTCTCGTCGCGCAGGGATACGGCGTGCGAGTGTCCGGCGAGGACGTGGGTCGCGGCACCTTCTTCCACCGTCATGCCGTCCTCCACGACCAGAAGCGCGAGAAGTGGGATCACGGCATCTACGTCCCGCTCAAGCACATCCAGGACGGTCAGGGCGGTTTCCACATCTACGACTCGGTCCTGTCCGAGGAAGCGGTGCTCGCGTTCGAGTACGGCTATGCGACGGCCGAGCCGAACCAGCTCGTGGTGTGGGAGGCGCAGTTCGGGGATTTCGTGAACGGCGCCCAGGTCGTGCTCGACCAGTTCATCAGCTCGGGCGAAGCGAAGTGGGGGCGGTTGTGCGGGCTGACGCTGATGCTGCCCCACGGCTACGAGGGACAGGGTCCCGAGCACTCCTCCGCCCGCGTCGAGCGTTTCATGAACATGGCGGCCGAACAGAACTGGCAGGTCTGCGTGCCGACGACGCCGTCGCAGATCTTCCACCTGCTGCGCCGCCAGATGATCCGCAAGGTGCGCAAACCACTGGTGATCATTACGCCGAAGTCTTTGTTGCGCCACAAGGAAGCCGTGTCCTCCCTCGAGGAAGTGGCTTCCGGACGTTTCCAGACCGTCATCGGGGAAACCGAGAACCTCGAACCGAAGAAGGTCAAGCGCATCGTGCTGTGTCAGGGCAAGATCTATTACGAACTGCTTGCGTATCGTCGTGACAAGGGCATCAAGGATACGGCCATCGTACGGATCGAGCAGTTCTACCCGTTCCCGGCCGAGGCCTTCGCGGAAGCGGTCGACCGGTTCCCGGCGGCGAAGGAGGTCGTGTGGTGCCAGGAGGAACCGCGCAACCAGGGTGCGTGGTACTGGCTGGCTTCGCGCCAGCACCTTGCCAACGTGCTCGGATCGAAGCGCAAGCTGCTGCTGGTCAGCCGGCCGGCGGCGGCGTCGCCCGCGGTCGGCTACTACGCCAAGCACAACCAGCAGCAAAAAGAAGTCATTGAAAACGCATTCGGGCCGCTCAGGGACTGAGCGTTCCGATCGGATTCTCGAGAAGAGGGAGAGATAGTTCCATGCTGATTGAAGTCAAGGTACCCCAACTGTCCGAATCGGTGTCCGAGGCGACGCTGGTTTCCTGGCACAAGAAGGAAGGCGATGCGGTCTCGCGCGACGAGAACCTGATCGACATCGAAACCGACAAGGTCGTGCTCGAGACGCCGGCCCCCGCCGATGGCGTCCTGGTCCAGATCATCAAGAAGGACGGAGACACCGTCACGTCGGGCGAACTGATCGCACAGATCGATACCGAGGCGAAGGCCGCCGCCAGCGCGGCGAAGGTCTCCGAACCCGTTCCGGCCGACGGTGCTCCGGCAGCGACCGGGACATCTTCGGCCGCCGCCGGCGCGGCCAGTCCGGCCGCGCGCAAGATTCTCGAAGAGAAGGGCGTCGCGGCGTCGGACGTGTCCGGAACCGGGCGTGGTGGCCGCGTGACCAAGGAAGACGCCGTCGCTGCGAGTCCGAAGGCGGCCACGCCGGTGGCTCCGGCCGTCGCCTTCGAAGGCGACCGACCCGAAGAGCGCGTGCCGATGACCCGGCTGCGGGCCCGCATCGCCGAACGGCTGATCCAGTCGAAGAACGAGAACGCGATACTGACCACGTTCAACGAAGTCAACATGGCGCCGATCATGGCACTGCGCAAGCAGTACGGCGACAAGTTCGAAAAGGCGCACGGCGTGCGCCTGGGCTTCATGGGATTCTTCGTCAAGGCTGCGGTCGCCGCGCTCAAGCGCTTCCCGATCCTGAACGCCTCGGTCGACGGCAACGACATCGTGTACCACGGCTACATCGACATCGGGATTGCAGTGGGTTCGCCGCGCGGACTGGTCGTTCCGATCGTGCGCGATGCCGACCAGATGTCGATCGCCGACATCGAGAAAAAGATCGCCGAGTTCGGAGCCAAGGCCAAGGACGGCAAGCTCTCGATGGAGGAGCTGACCGGCGGTACGTTCTCGATCTCCAACGGTGGCGTGTTCGGCTCGATGCTGTCGACGCCGATCATCAATCCGCCGCAGTCCGCGATTCTCGGCATCCATGCCACCAAGGACCGTCCGGTGGTCGAGAACGGCCAGATCGTGATCCGGCCGATCAACTACCTGGCCCTGTCCTACGATCACCGCATCATCGACGGTCGCGAGGCGGTGCTTGGCCTGGTGACGATGAAGGAAGCGCTGGAAGATCCTGCGCGCCTGATCCTCGACGTCTGAGAGACCCGGCCGGCGCAAAGGGGTGGGTCCGTTCCCGGATTCGTCCCGCGCCAACCTTCGTGCAGCCGGGGCGATTCGCATCGACCGGCTTCGCGAGGGCCTCATCCGCTACGGAGAAACCACATGTCCAAAGAATTCGACGTACTCGTCATCGGCGGCGGCCCCGGCGGCTATGTCGCAGCGATCCGCGCGGCCCAGCTCGGATTCAAGACCGCCTGCTGCGAATCCAATCCCTATGCCGACCCCAAGGGCGAACCGCGGCTTGGCGGCACCTGCCTGAACGTCGGCTGCATTCCGTCCAAGGCCCTGTTGCACACTTCGCATCTGTTCGAGGAGGCCGCCCACGGTTTCGAATCGCAGGGCATCGCCGTCGGTACGCCGAAAATCGATGTTCCGAAGATGATCGCGCGCAAGAACGGCATCGTCGACCAGCTCACCGGGGGCATCAAGGGCTTGTTCCGCAAGAACAAGGTGACCCTGCTCAACGGCCACGGCAGCTTCGTCGGACCGGACGGCGACCGCTGGAAGGTGCAGGTCGGCGATGAGACCGTGATCGCCCGCCAGGTCGTCGTGGCGACCGGCTCCAAGGCGCGCCATCTGCCCGGCATCCCGGTCGACAACAAGATCGTCTGCGACAACGCCGGTGCGCTGGATCTGACCGCGGTACCGAAGAAGCTGGCGGTCATCGGCGCCGGCGTGATCGGGCTGGAGATGGGTTCGGTGTGGCGCCGGCTCGGGGCGGAAGTGACCGTGCTGGAAGCCTTGCCGGAGTTCCTTTCGCTGGCCGATGTCGATGTGGCCAAGGAGGCGCTCAAGCTCTTCATCAAGCAGGGGCTCGACATCCGCCTCGGCTGCACGATCGGCGAAGTCAAGGTCGGCAAGAAGGGGGTTTCGATCGCCTATCAGGACAAGGACGGGAATGCGCAGAAGCTCGATGCCGACCGTCTCATCGTCTCGGTCGGCCGTGTGCCGAACACCGACGGTCTCAACGCCGAAGCGGTCGGGCTCCAGCTCAACGAGCGGGGCATGGTCGAGGTTGACGGTCACTGTCGCACCAACCTGTCCGGCGTCTGGGCGATCGGCGATGTCGTGCGCGGACCGATGCTCGCCCACAAGGCGATGGAAGAGGCCGTCATGGTGGCCGAGATGATGGCAGGCCAGGCCGGTCACTGCGACTTCAACACCGTACCATGGGTCATCTACACGAGTCCCGAGATCGCCTGGGTCGGACAGACCGAGCAGCAGCTCAAGAAGGCCGGGGTGGCTTACCGTGCCGGCAAGATTCCCTTCGCGTTCAATGGCCGTGCGATGGGCATGGGAGCGCCGGAGGGTTTCGTGAAGATGCTCGCCGATGCCGAGACCGATCGGATCCTGGGCGTGCACGTCGTCGGTGCGAACGCTTCCGAGATCATCGCCGAGGCGGTGGTGGCGATGGAGTTCGCCGCGAGCAGCGAGGACCTGGCGCGGATCTGCCACGCACATCCGACCATGTCCGAAGTCGTGCATGAGGCCGCCCTGGCGGTCGACAAGCGCCCGTTGCATTTCTGATCCGCGAATCCGCTGGCCGGGCGTCGTGCCCGGTCGGCGCGGACCGAATCCCATGCCCCATCGAGCCCTCAACGTTCCCGAATACGGGATGATCGAAGCCTATGAGGCGCAGCTGCGGGCGCGCGGGTTCAGCGCGGATCCTGCACAACAGGCCGCGGCGATGCGCTTGCAACTTCTGTACACCGACCTGATCGGCTTCAAGGCTGCGCGGCGGGGCGCGCTGCGCAAGCTGCTGCTGCGCCCGCGAACGCCGCGCAGCGTCTATTTCTGGGGTGGCGTCGGACGGGGCAAGAGCTTTCTGATGGACTGCTTCTTCGACGCCGTGCCGTATCGGCGCAAGCGTCGCGTGCATTTCCATGCCTTCATGCAGGACGTTCACAACGACCTGCGCAATCACAAGAACGAAGTCGATCCGTTGCAGAAGGTGGCGGACCGGATTGCCCGCGAGGCACGCCTGCTCTGCTTCGACGAGTTCCACGTGTCCGACATCGCAGACGCGATGATCCTCGGCCGCTTGCTCGAGTCGCTGCTCGCACGCGGCGTGATCTTCGTGATGACGTCGAACTATCCGCCGGACGGCCTGTACCCCAACGGCCTGCAGCGGATCAATTTTCTGCCCACGATCCGTATGCTCAAGGACCGCTTCGACGTCGTCGAGATCGACGACGGCACCGATTACCGGCTGCGCTCGCTTGAGCAGATGGAGATCTATCTCACACCTGACGGAAATGCCGCGGCGGCGAAGCTGCGCGAGGATTTCCGCCGCTTGGCCGCGTCGGACCCGGAGGCAGGCACCATCGAGATCCTGGGGCGCTCGCTGCCCGTTGTGGCCATGGCTCCGGGCGTGATCTGGTTCAGCTTCGAGACCTTGTGCGGTGGACCGCGTTCCCAGAACGACTATCTCGAAATCGCGCGCGAACATCATACGGTGCTGCTTTCGGGCGTACCCCGCATGTCGGCTGCTCAGGCTTCCGAAGCGCGCCGGTTCACCTGGCTGGTCGACGTGCTGTACGACCACCGCGTCAATCTCATCCTGAGTGCCGATGTGCCGGCGCATGAACTCTATACGGAGGGCCACAACGCCCAGGAGTTCGTTCGTACGGTAAGCCGCCTCGTCGAGATGCGCAGTCACGACTACCTGGCGGCTGCGCACCGTACCGAGTAGTCCTTTCGTTCCGGTCGCGCGAAGGCCGTGCCTTCGCGGGGCCCGCCCGACATCCATGGCAATTGCCTGCGCGTGTTGCGCCCGGCCCGCACATCGGTGGATTGCGCCTTCGGCGCGAATCCACCCTTGTATTATTCACTCACTCCCGCTGAAGTCGCTCTTCGGTGGGAGTGAGTCGCCGGACGCCGTATCCACCCTTGGTCCTGGAGGCC
>JBJHDM010000055.1:0-20476 GCA_050486545.1 Rhodocyclaceae bacterium
GGGTGCGTTCGAAGAGGGTCACACCGATCTCCGCCTGGAGCTTCTTGACCTGCAGGCTGAGCGCCGGTTGGGTCAGGAAGAGCCGCTCGGCCGCACGGGTGAGGTTGCCCTCCCGGGCCACGGTGACGAAGGCGCGAAGGCTCGCGTGATCCATGGAACACCCCCACTCCGATATTAGCCATGATTATATCCGGATCAAGAAATTCTCATTGGACCCCATTCGCCTCGACGGCTATAAGTTCATGATCGGATGACCCCCGCCAATGGAATGTCGTCGACCCAACCCTGGAGACTACGAGGAAAGTGATATGAGCAAGACTTACACCGAAGCCCCTGCACGCATCGGACACTGGATCGGCGGACAGTTCGTCGAAGGGACGGGCGGACGCGAGTCCGACGTCTTCGACCCCGCCCTCGGCAGCGTGGCGCGCAAGGTCGCCCTCGCCTCGGAAGCCGAGGTCGATGCAGCCGTGGCGGCCGCGCGCGAAGCCTTCCCTGCCTGGGCCGCGACGACCCCGCAGCGCCGCGCCCGCGTGCTGTTCCGCATGCAGGAACTGGTCGATCGCCACGCCAAGGATCTGGCCCGGCTGATCACGCGCGAGCATGGCAAGACCTTCCCGGACGCGCAGGGCGAGGTCCAGCGCGGCCTCGAGGTCATCGAATTCGCCTGCGGCATCCCGCAACTGCTCAAGGGCCAGTACTCGGACAACGTCGGCGGCGGCATCAGCAACTGGAGCCAGCGTATGCCGCTGGGCGTCACCGCCGGCATCACGCCGTTCAACTTCCCGTTCATGGTGCCGATGTGGATGGCGCCGATCGCGATCGCCTGCGGCAACAGCTTCATCCTGAAGCCCTCCGAACGCGACCCGTCGCCATCGCTGCTCGCCGCGGAACTGTTCCGCGAGGCGGGCCTGCCGGACGGCGTATTCAACGTCCTGCAAGGCGACAAGGTCGCGGTCGACGGCCTGCTCGCCCACCCGGACGTGCAGGCGGTGAGCTTCGTCGGCTCGACCCCGATCGCCCGCTACATCTACGAGACTGCCGCGAAGAACGGCAAGCGCGCCCAGGCGCTGGGCGGCGCCAAGAACCACATGGTGGTCATGCCCGACGCCGACCTCGACCAGGCGGCCGATGCGCTGATCGGTTCAGCCTACGGCTCGGCCGGCGAGCGCTGCATGGCGATCTCGGTCGCGGTGGCGGTCGGCGACATCGCCGACGATCTGGTCGAACGCGTGCGCGTTCGTGCAACCCGACTCAACGTCAACGACGGCGAGGCGCCCGGCGCCGACATGGGGCCGATCGTCACCGCTGCGGCCAAGGACCGCATCGAGGGCTATATCGACGCCGGCGTGCGCGAGGGGGCGACCCTGGTGCTCGACGGGCGCGGCCTGACGGTGCCCGGCCGCGAGAACGGCTTCTTCCTCGGCGCGACGCTGTTCGACCACGTCACCCCCGCGATGAGCATCCACCACGACGAGATCTTCGGCCCGGTACTGTGCGTCGTGCGCGTGAAGACCTTCGCCGAAGCGGTCGAGCTGATCAACGACCACCCCTACGGCAACGGCGTCGCGTGCTTCACGCGCGACGGGCGTACGGCCCAGGCCTTCGTGCAGGCGATCCGCGTCGGCATGGTCGGCATCAACGTGCCCATCCCGGTGCCGATGGCCTGGCATTCGTTCGGCGGCTGGAAGCAGAGCCTGTTCGGCGACCATCACAGCTACGGCGAGGAAGGCGTGCGCTTCTACACGCGCTACAAGAGCGTCATGCAGCGCTGGCCCGACAGCGGCTCCAAGGGTCCCGAGTTCGTCATGCCGGTGAACCAGTGATCGCGGGGGCCACGCAAGACATGAAGGATTTCGGCGAGTTCGACTACGTCATCGTTGGCGCCGGTGCGGCCGGCTGCGTGCTGGCCAACCGCCTGTCGGCCGATCCGGACGTCTCGGTGCTGCTGCTCGAGGCCGGCGGCAAGGACGACTGGATCTGGATCCACATCCCGGTCGGCTACCTGTTCTGCATCAACAATCCGCGCACCGACTGGTGTTACCGGACCGAAGCGGAACCGGGCCTGAACGGCCGCTCGATCATCTACGCGCGCGGCAAGGGGCTGGGCGGCAGCACGTCGATCAACGCTATGATCTACATGCGCGGCCAGGCCCGCGACTACGACGAGTGGGCCAGCCTGACCGGCGACGCCGACTGGTCGTGGAGCAAGGTGCTGCCGATGTTCAAGGCGAGCGAAGACCACTGGCGTGGCGCGAGCGAACTGCACGGCGCGGGCAACGAATGGCGCGTGGAGCAGCAGCGCCTGCGCTGGGACATCCTCGACCGCTTCGTCGAGGCTGCGGAGCAGGCCGGCATCCCGGCCACCCCGGATTTCAACGGCGGCAACAACTTCGGCAGCAGCCAGTTCGAGGTCAACCAGAAACGCGGCGTGCGCTGGAACGCCTCCAAGGCTTTCCTCCGTCCGGCGCTGAACCGGCCCAACCTCAAGATCGTCACCCATGCGCTGAGCGACCGGCTCGTGCTCGAAGGACGCAGCGTCCGGGGCATCGAGTTCCGCGTGGACGGCCAGCACTGCATCGCCCGAAGCCGCATCGAGACCGTGCTCACCGCCGGCTCGCTGGGTTCACCCGCGATCCTGCAGCGCTCCGGGATCGGCGAGGCCGGCTTCCTGCAGGAGCTGGGCATCGACGTCGCCCACGCCCTGCCCGGCGTCGGCAACAACCTGCAGGATCACCTGCAGCTGCGCAGCGTGTTCAAGGTGGAGGGCATCAAGACGCTCAACCAGCAGGCCAACAGCCTGTGGGGCAAGGCGATGATGGGCCTGGAGTACCTGCTGCTGCGGCGCGGCCCGCTGACGATGGCGCCGAGCCAGCTCGGCCTGTTCGCACACTCCACGCCGGACGAAGCCACGCCGGACCTCGAGTACCACGTGCAGCCACTGTCGCTGGACAAGTTCGGCGACCCGCTCCACACCTTCCCGGCCTTCACCGCGAGCGTATGCGACCTGCGACCGAAGTCGCGCGGCTGGATGAAGATCCGCGACCTCGACCCGGCCAGTGCCCCACGCATCGCTCCGTGCTACCTCTCGAGCGATGCCGACCGCGCCAAGGCGGCACGGGCGATCCGGCTCACGCGCCGCATTGCCTCGCAGGCGGCACTGGCACCGTACCGGCCGGTCGAACACCTGCCCGGTCCGGGGTTCGAGAGCGACGAGGATCTGGCGGTCGCAGCGGGCAACATCGGCACGACGATCTTCCACCCGGTCGGGACCTGCAAGATGGGCACTGCCGACGACGACTCGGCGGTCGTGGACAGTCGCCTGCGCGTACGCGGCATGGACGGCCTGCGCGTGGTCGACGCGTCGATCATGCCGACGATCACGTCGGGCAACACCAGCTCGCCGACGATCATGATCGCCGAGCGCGGCGCGGCGATGATTCGCGAAGACCGTCGCCGACGCACCTGACCGCCCGGCAGCGTACGAAGCGTGACGGCCCGCAAATGCGGGCCGTCACGCTTTCATGCGATTGCAATGCCGGGCGACGTCAGCCGTACATCGCCTTCGGCAGCCATAGCACCAGGTCTTCCCACATGAAGACGATCGCGACCGCGAGGAGCTGCAGCATGATGAACGGGATCACGCCCATGTAGATATGCTTGGTCTTGATCTGCGGTGGCACCACCCCCTTGAGATAGAACAGCGAAAAGCCCACCGGCGGGGTCAGGAACGAGGTCTGCAGACACAGCGCGAAGAGCACGACGAACCAGATCGGATCGAAGCCCAGCGCGACGACGACCGGACCGACCAGCGGCAGCAGGATCAGGCTGATCTCCAGCCAGTCGAGGAAGAACCCGGCCAGGAACGCGATCAGCAGGATCACGATGACGATGCCCTCGGGGGGCAGCGGAATGCCCTTGAGCATGCCGGCGATGAACTCGTCGCCGCCCAGCGAGCGCAGTACCACCGCGAAGGCGGTCGCGCCGATGAAGATGCCGAACACGAAGGCGGACGTGACCGTCGTCTTTTCGCAAACGTCCTTCAGCACCGCCCAGGACAGCTTGCGGTTGGTCAGCGCCAAGAGGGTCGCGCCCAGCGCGCCGACCCCTGCCGCTTCGGTCGGGGTCGCGATACCGAAGAAGATCGAACCGAGCACGGCAAGAATGAGCCCCAACGGCGGAATGACCGCGAGCAGCACCTCCCCCACCAGCTTCCACGTGACCGGCGGCAGGTCGCGCGGCGGCTGGGCCAGCTTCGGATTGACCATCGCGGCGATGATCACGTATGCGATGTAAAGCAGCCCGAGCATGACCCCCGGGATCAACGCCCCCATGAACAGGTTGCCGACCGACAGCGACAACTGGTCGGCCATGATGATGAGCATGATGCTCGGCGGGATGAGAATGCCCAGCGTACCGGCCGAGGCGACCACCCCGCTGGCAAAGGCCGGTGAATAGCGCTGCTCCAGCATGACCGGGATCGACAGCATCGCCAGCAGCACCACCGAGGCACCGACGATGCCGGTGGACGCGGCAAGAAGGATGCCGATCACGATGACCGCTACGCCAAGGCCGCCGCGAAAGCGGCCGAACAGCTTGATGAAGCTCATCATCAGGCGTTCCGCGATACCCGATCGCTCGAGCATCAAACCCATGAAGATGAACATCGGCAGCGCCACGAGCACCCAGTTGCTCATGATCGAGAAAATGCGCTGCACGATGACGCCGAAAATGCGCCAGTCGGTCAGGAAGTACGTGTCGTAGTCGAAATGTTCGGCGAGGAAGATCGCCAGCACACTGAAGACGACCGCGATGCCCGACAGCAGCCATGCGATCGGGTAGCCGGTGAAGATCAGCACGATGAAGCTGGCCAGCATCGCGATGACGAGAATTTCGTTTTGTTCGAACACGAACCGGCTCCTGTCCTGGTGAACTATTCGATGCCGCGCTGCGGCGGTCTTCAGGGGTTATCGATCGGCAACCTCAGGGTTTGCGCGCACGGGGGAAGCCCGTCAGCAGCGAAAACGCCCGGATCAGCCTTGCCAGTCCCGCCATCGCGAGCAGGGCGAACGCATAAATGATGAACGACTTGATGATCCACCGCATCGGCAGACCGCCCGGCGCAGCAGAGATCTCGTTCATGCGGTAGGAGCGCTCCACGAAGGGATACGCATAGCTCAGGATGAAATAGCAGAACGGCAGGAACAGCAGCACCGTCCCGAGAATCTCGATGAGCGCCCGCGTGCGGGGCTGGAAGTGCTCCGCGAACACATCTACGCGCACGTGGCCGTCGTGAATAAAACAGAAGGCCAGCCCGATCATGAAGCCGGCGGCATACAGATGCCACTGCAGTTCCTCGAGGGCGATGATGTTGGTGCCCACAACGTAGCGCAGCACCACGTTGCCCACCACCAGCAGCACCAGCGGAACCCAGATCCAGGAAAACGCCTTGCCGAAGAAGACGACCACGGCTTCGAGAATGTCGGACGGAAGGGTGCGCGGATACTGCACCGCAGTCGACCCGTGGGTGACCGCCTCCTCCACCTTGTCCAGATCGAGTTTGATTTCAGCCATGATTCCCCGACATCACGTGGTTTGCGCAATACCGGGGCCGTACCGCCTGGTACGGCCCCTCCAGACTTACTTACTTGCTGGCGTCGAAGTCGCGCGGCAGATAGCCGTACTTCTTCCACACCGCATGCTCGGCCTGGAATTCCTTCATGGAGTTATAGACCTTGGCCCACATCGGATCATTGGCCGAACGGCGCTCCATCACGCGATCGGTCGCTTCCTTGAACGCGCCCAGGATCTCTTCACTGTACGGCATCAGGTTCACGCCCTGCTCCTGGAAGCGCTTCAGCACCGCACCCTGCAACGCCTCGGCACGCGACAACGCGTACATGTTCGCAGCCATGCAGGTATTCTCGATCAGCGCCTTAGTCTGGGCGTTGAGCTTGTTCCACTCGCCCAGGTTCACGTACAGGAACTGGTTCGTGGACGGTTGGTGCCAGCCCGGCAACGCGTAGTACTTGGCGACCTGGAAGAATCCCAGTTGCTCATCGACGGTCGGCAGCGAGAACTCGGTACCATCGAGCACCCCGGTTTCCAGCGCCTGATACAGTTCACCGCCCGGCAGCATCGTCACCGACTTGCCGAACTCGGCCATGATCTCGCCACCGACGCCCGCGGCGCGGAACTTCATGCCCTTGAACTGATCGACCGACGTGATCTCCTCGCGGAACCAACCGGCCGCCTCGGGGCTGATCGTACCGCAGGAAATCGGATAGACGTTGTGCGGCGCAAAGGCTTCCTTGAGCAGCGCATCCCCACCATGGAAATACAGCCAGGCGGTGAACTCGGACGACTCCAGCCCGAACGGCGTCGCGCCGAACAGCGCGGAGACCGGCACCTGCCCCCACTCGTAGCCCATCCACGAATAGCCCGCCGGCACGTTGCCCGTGCTGACGTTCTCGAAAATGCTCAGTGCCGGAATCAGCGCGCCCGGCTCGAACACCTGCAGGTTCACACGGCCGCCGCTGGACTCGCGCAGCATATCGGCCACCACCGGCATGGTGTCACCCAGGGCGGTCAGGGAAGAAGCGAACGCCATCGGCACCTGCCAGCGTACGCGGTCGAAATCAGCGGCTGCAGGGGCGGCGACCGCCATGGTCGAAGCCAGCAGTACCGTTCCCAGAGTCTTTTTCATCGAGGTCTCCTTCGTTTGTAGAGTGACGCAGCGAGCAAACCAAGTTTGCAGCGCGAAAGGTAACCAAACGCAAACCGCCCCGCAATCAAGGTAAACCCATACCGCGCGCACATCAAAACATGCATGGATTCAGCAAGTTGCGGAAGTCCAACGGTTTTTTGACCACCTGCTATCCATCAGGGATAGTCAAAAACCCGGCGATTTGTCCTACAAATCTCCCCTGAACGCTGCAGGAAGCCTCTCACGCTGGGCGTGAACTACATCACGGTCCCGGATCACCACGGTTGCGCATCCTCCGTGCAAACCCTACCCTGACCGATCATGACGCATGGATCCACAGACCGGGGGACAGCCGATGAACCGGACCGAACGCCTGTACAAGATCGAGACTCGTTTTCAAACCATCGAGGGGCTCATTCTACGACCGACACCGTTGATTTAGCGGCGCCTATCGTGACGCCTCCAACCCGCCCGTGATCTCGATTGCCAACCTGTTCTGCAGCTGCGTATAGACCCCCATGAATTCAATCTCGCCTTCAGACCTCAAGACCATCCTCCACTCCAAGCGGGCGAACCTGTACTATCTGGAACATTGCCGGGTCCTGGTGAACGGTGGCCGCGTCGAGTACGTCACCGACGAAGGCAAGCAGTCGCTGTACTGGAACATCCCCATCGCCAACACCACCACGCTGCTGCTCGGCACCGGCACCTCGGTCACGCAGGCGGCCATGCGCGAGCTGGCCAAGGCCGGGGTGCTGGTGGGTTTCTGCGGTGGTGGCGGCACACCGCTGTTCACCGCCAACGAGGTCGACTTCGAAGTAGCGTGGTTCTCGCCCCAGAGCGAGTACCGTCCGACCGAGTACCTGCAGTCCTGGGTGCGCTTCTGGTTCGACGACGGGCTGCGGCTGAGCGCCGCCAAAGCCATCCAGCAGGCCCGGCTCACTCGCATCGCGGCGCACTGGACCAACAACCGGCGACTCGCGGAAGCGGATTTCCTCGTACCCCCCGAACGGCTCGAAGCCGCACTGGAAGCCTCCCGGCGCGCCATCACCACGGCACCGGACAACACCGCCCTGCTCACCGAAGAAGCACGCCTCACCAAGACCCTGTTCAAGCTCGCCTGTGACGCCACCGACTACGGCGCATTCACCCGCGCCAAGGGCGGCAGCGGCGGCGACCCGGCCAACCGTTTTCTCGACCACGGCAACTACCTCGCCTATGGGCTGGGCGCCACCGCCACCTGGGTCCTCGGCCTGCCACACGGCTTGGCGGTGCTGCACGGCAAGACGCGCCGCGGCGGGCTAGTGTTCGACGTTGCCGACCTGGTCAAGGACGCAGTGATCCTGCCACAGGCCTTCGTCTCGGCAATGTGCGGCGAAAGCGAACAGGAATTCCGCGACAACTGCATCGAAACCCTGGTCCAGGCCGAGTCGCTGGACTTCATGATCGACACCCTGAAGGCGATCGCCATTGAAACCGGGAAGCACGCCGCATGAACGTGCTGCTCATTTCCCAATGCAGCAAGAACGCCCTCACCGAAACCCGGCGCATCCTCGACCAATTCGCCGAACGCCGTGGCGATCGCAGCTGGCAGACGCTCATCACCCAGGCCGGGCTGGAAACCCTCTACCGCCTGCTGCGCAAGACTGCACGCAAGAACACCGCCGTGGCCTGCCACTGGATACGCGGCAAGGACCACAGCGAGCTGCTGTGGATCGTCGGCGATGAGCGGCAGTTCAACGAACGGGGCGCAACGCCGACCAACATGACGCGGCGCAACGTACTGCGCACCGAGTCGGAGAACGACTGGCACAGCCTTACCCTCATCCACCTGCTGGCCTCGCTCGCGGCGCTGCTGCACGACCTCGGCAAGGCCTGCCTCGCGTTTCAGCAGAGGCTTACCGCAAAAGGGCCCATCACACGCAACCTGTATCGCCACGAGTGGGTATCACTGCGTCTGTTCCAGGCATTCGTCGGCAACAGCACCGACGCCGAATGGCTGGAGCGGCTCATCGCCCCGTCTGCGGAAGATGACCAGAGCTGGATCGATCACGTGCTGCGGGACGGGATCGACCCCAAGGCGCGCGACAGCAAGCCGTTCACCGTCCTGCCCCCGCTTGCGCGGACGGTCGCGTGGCTCGTGCTGACCCATCACCGTTTGCCGCTCATGCCGACGAAGGATGCCAATGGGCAATGGAAGTGGCTGGGGGCACGTGTAACCGATCTCAGCGCAGCCCAATTGGAGAATCTGCTGGAAAAGGTGGATGCGAACTGGAACGAACTTTCTGGCGAAGCGAACCAGGGCGCGATCGAGCCGTACTGGATGTTCCCCCACGGTCTTCCAGTCACAACCGATGCCTGGCGCAAGCGCAGCGCACGCGTGGCACGCCGGCTGTTGCCAATCGTGCAGAGCGCGGATGCGCGCGACTGGCTGCACGATCCGTACGTGATGCACCTCGGTCGCCTTGGCCTGATGCTGGCGGATCACCACTACTCCAGCCTCATCGATCCGGCCGCGCGCAGCGACCTCAACCCGGCCTATCCGCTGTTCGCCAATACCAACCGTAAGACCGGCTCCGTCAATCAGACCCTCGACGAACACCTGCTCGGCGTCGCCCGGCACGCCGGCATGGTCGCCCATGCACTCCCCGGTTTCGAGCATCACCTGCCACGGCTTGTCCGCCACAAGGACTTGCGCAAACGTAGCGCCGACGCCCGCTTCCGCTGGCAGGACCGCGCCGCCGACCTCGCCGGGGCAATGCGCGAGGCCTCCGCCCGCCATGGCGCATTCATCGTCAACATGGCTTCCACCGGCTGCGGCAAGACGCTGGCCAACGCCCGCATCATGAATGCACTCGCCGACCCCTCGCGCGGGCTGCGCTGCGCCTTCGCGCTCGGCCTGCGCACCCTGACGCTGCAGACCGGCCGCGCCTTCCGCGACGAACTGCAGCTATCAGACAACGCGCTGGCGATCCGCGTCGGGGGTGCCGCCAACCGCGAACTGTTCGAACACTACGAACAGCTCGCGGAGCAGAGCGGATCGGCTTCCACCCAGGCCTTGCTGCCCGAGGACGCGGGCGTGGTGTTCGAGGGCAACACTGCTCACCCCTTGCTGCAGCGCCTGTCCCACGACCCGCGCATCCACGCGCTGATCGCCGCGCCGTTACTCGTGTGCACCATCGACCACCTCACCCTGGCCACTGAGAGCCAGCGCGGCGGCGGCCAGATCGCGCCGATGCTGCGCCTGATGAGCGGCGACCTGGTGCTGGATGAACCCGACGACTTCGACATCGACGACCTGCCCGCTCTTAGCCGCCTGGTGCATTGGGCCGGCCTGCTCGGCAGCCGCGTACTGCTGTCCTCCGCCACCCTGCCGCCAGCACTGGTGCAAGGGTTGTTCGAAGCCTATCTCGACGGGCGGCGCTGGTTCCAGCGCAATCGCGGCGAACGGCCCGGCGCTGCACCCGAGGTCTGCTGCATGTGGGTGGATGAGTTCGACCAGACCCGGCATGACTGTGGCGAGGGCGATGCGTTTGCCAGTCAACAACTGGCGTTCGTCCAGCGCCGCCATGCGCGCCTCGCCAAGGAGGCCGCACGGCGACACGCCGAACTCCTGCCCCTTCCGCTCGCAGGCAAGGCGCACGATGTCCTGCGCCCCACCATGGCGGCGAGCATGCGCGAAGCGGCCTTGACCCTGCACGCCGCGCACCACGCCATCGACCCCCAATCCGGCAAGCGCGTTAGCTTCGGCCTGATCCGCATGGCCAACATCGACCCGCTGGTCGACGTCGCGCTGGCCCTCTACGCCCTCGGCGCGCCGGACGACACCCGGATACACCTCTGCACCTACCACTCGCAATATCCACTGCTGATCCGCTCGGCCATCGAGCACCGCCTGGACACCGCGCTCAACCGCCGCACTCCCGACGCCGTCTTTGCGTTGCCGGAGATCCGAAGCAGGCTCGACACCAACCCGGAAGCAGATCACCTTTTCATCGTGCTCGGTAGCCCGGTCACCGAGGTCGGGCGCGACCACGATTACGACTGGGCAGTGGTCGAACCGTCCTCGATGCGCTCGCTGATCCAGCTCGCCGGCCGCATCCGCCGCCACCGTCCGGGCGCGGTAGACACCCCCAACATGGTGGTGCTGGACAGCAACCTGCGCCATTTCGAGCATCCCGGTGAACCAGCCTACTGCAAGCCGGGCTTCGAGATGCACGAGCCCCGTTTCAAGCTGCAGTCCCATTCGCTCGCGGACTTGCTCGAAGCCGAACAACGCGAGGCCATCGATGCCCGCCCGCGCATCCTGCCCAAACCGGACGCAGCACTGCAGCCGACGGCGAGACTAGTGGATCTTGAGCACGCCCGCATCCAGTTCCAGATGCGCCCGCAGTCAAGCAACGAGGTGATCAGTGAACATCGATTGAAGAAAGGGGTAAAACCGAAATCGGCGATCAATGCCACGACTCACTGGCTGCGGCCCGGTGTCTCACTGACCGCAGTCCTGCCCCAACAACAGCCCTTCCGCTACGACCCCAAACCCAAGGTGGACGTCGTCCTGCTGCCCGACGAGGAAGGCGAGGATTACGCCCTCCACCGCGTCGCGCCCGCGGAGGAACGCTATCGCAAGCTGTACGTGAGGATCGAGGATGGCATGAACCACCGCATCGACGATGCGCAGGTGACCGGCACACGCATGACGCCGTGGGGCGTTACCGACTACATGACGGAGCTGGCCGCGCTCGCCGAGGAACGTGACATGACGCTGGAAGCGTGCGGGAAGAGCTATGGGACGGTGACGCTACCCGAAAGCACGCAGGGCTGGCGGTTTCATCCAGCACTGGGGTTTACAAGGAATCGTTAATGGGTGACGACACGGTTGGGTTTCCGTCGGGAAGGCACAGCAGTGCCGCCGCCGCAGGGGCATCCCAGGTCACAAGGGTCGGGCCTCGGATAGCACGCGCTGCCGAATCTGCACCGGAAGCTCACCCGGCGTTACCACGTCTACTGGGATGCCAAGTAACTCGACCAACGCCTCCTGTAACTCACCCAGATCGAAAAGCGTCGCCCCGGGGAGTGGGTCGACCAGTAGATCGAGATCGCTACCGTCCTTGTCAGTAGCGCGTAGCACCGAGCCGAACACCCGCGGGTTGGTGGCGTGATGGTCAAGCACCAACTGATCGTTTGTGGCTCGGAAACGATGTAGCAAAGCTGACGGTTTCACAGTAGCTGCTGCCTATCCGGCAGTTAACGTTGCTCAGGCATCGAGCGACGAATATTTCTGAGCTGCATTTCTGCAGTTGCGGAAGTCTAGCAGAGAGTTTAGACTCCGCTTCACAAGCACGATCTTTTGTTGCTAACTCATCTAACGATGAATAGGATAAAAATCTCAGATGCCCCTGAGAGATGGCAGTCTCAAAGGGGCGTGCAGCGCCACAGCCAAGCAAGGTGGCCCCACCTACGGGACTTGTCGCAGGAAGGAGGTTCGAGATGTGATTGACCATCGCATGACCTTATTAGGGTGAAACGCAACGACTCACCACTCCCCGGAGCACTGCTCCGGGGATTCTACGTTCTTCTTACCTACGTGAGAATCCCATGCCTAGTACTTCCCCCGAACGTCGGGCCGCTTTCCGCAAGACGATCGAGCACTTCCTCAAGGAGCGCCTCGACGCCAAGCTGGACAAGCTTCCGCCCGACGACCCGAAACGTGATGAGTTGATTGCTCAGCATGCTCGCGAGACCTGGCTGGCCGACGCCGCACGGCGTGTGGCACAGATCCAGATCGTCACCCACACGCTCAAGCCCATCCACCCCGACGCCCGCGGCACCAACCTCTTCCGCGCCCCCCACGAGTTGCCCGCGCACCGGGAAGTCGGCAGCCACGTCTTGGGACAGGATTTCAGCAGTGATGTGGTCGGCAACGCAGCCGCGCTGGACGTTTTCAAGCTCCTGAAACTGCCGCTGGAAGGGCGCCCCCTGCTCGCGTGGATGCAGGACGGCGACCCCGATCTGCTTGCCGCGCTCAGTGACGACGCCGATCAGGCTGGCGAATGGCTGACCGCGTTCACCGGCATCACCGCCCCGCGCAACGCCACGCCGAGTTCGCACGCCTTGGCCAAGCAGCTCTACTGGCTGGCGGGTGAAGACCCCGCCGACGACGCTCAGTACCACCTGCTCGCGCCGCTGTATTCGAGCGCGCTGGCCCACGCCGTCTTCCAGACCGTCAACGAGGACCGCTTCGGCGAGGCCGGCAAGCTCGCGCGACAGGCACGCTACGCGCAACGCGACCACGACACCGGCTACCGCGAGTATCCCGATCTCGCCGTGCAGAAATTCGGCGGCACCAAGCCGCAGAACATCAGCCAGTTGAACAGCGAACGCGGGGGCAACAACTACCTGCTGGCCTCGCGTCCACCCAAGTGGAAGACGCGTGCGTTGAAGGCGCCGCTGTTCACCGAATCGGTTTTCCCCCGGTTCGGCGGGATTCGGGAGGTGCGGGCCACGGTGCGCGTCCTGCGTGATTTCCTCGAGAGCGACCCGCCCTCAACCATGGAAACCCGCAACCGCCGGGATGCCCTGCTCGATCGACTGATCGACGAACTGGTCGACTTCGCCCATCCCCTGCAAGCCACCCTGCCGGCCGGTTGGACGCGCGATGCGGATTGCCGCCTGGTCGAAGCCGAACGGCTCTGGCTGGACCCCAGGCGCGCGGAAACCGACGACGAGACTGACACTGAGTTTCGCTCAGCTTGGCAACGCATGGACTGGCCCGCCGAAATCGGTCGCCGCTTCGGCAACTGGCTGAACCACGAACTCGGGCAGAGCTTGCCACTGGGCGATATCGAGGGCCGCCACTGGCGCGACGAGTTGCTGCTCCACACGGCATGGGCTGGTAAGTTCCACGCGCTGCGGATCCAGGGCGATGCGCCGACCTACGTTCCGGTTCGGGAGGCCGTGCAATGAATACCTTGCCCAATAGCGACGGCCTGCTGATCCTGCCGCGCCTGCGCGTGCAGAACGCCAACGCCATCTCCAGCCCGCTGACCCACGGTTTCCCCTCGATGACGGCCTTCCTTGGCCTGATGTGGGCGCTCGCCCGCAAGCTGGAAGCGCACGATTTGCCGCTTGCCTTCGACAGTGTCGGCGTGATCTGCCATGACTTCGATGAACAGGTCACCGAGGGCGGTTATGTGAAGGCCTTCCGTCTGACGCGCAACCCAGTGGACAAGGACGGCGGCAGCGCGGCCATCGTCGAGGAAGGCCGCATGCACATGGAGATCACCCTGATCTTCGGCATCAGCGGTGGCTTCGTGGAACTCGACGAACACGCGCACGATGCCATCGCCCAGACCGTCGCCTTTGAGCTGGCCGGCATGCGCATCGCGGGCGGCAGTGTACTGCCCAACCACGACTGGCGCAGTCGCCCGGCGGTGTTGCGCTTCGGCAACGACGCCGAGGACGTTCGCCGCCGCTTCCGCCATCTGCGTCGCCGCTGGCTGCCGGGCTTCGCGCTGGTGTGCCGGGACGATCTGCTGCATGCACGTCTCGATCAACTGCGTGAAGCCGAACCGGAGACCACCGCGCTGGATGCCCTGCTCGACCTGTCGCGCTTCAACTGGCGGCCGGTTCGGCCAGACGCTGAATCCGATGGCGCATCCGCCACAACGGCAAAGGTCGAGTGGAAACCCGAGCCACGGCCGGGCTGGATCGTGCCGATCCCGGTCGGCTTCGGTGCGCTGTCCGAGCTACTGCCCGCGGGTGAAGTACAAAGCGCGCGCGACCGCGACACGCCCTTCCGTTTCGTCGAAAGCCTGTACTCCATCGGCCAGTGGGTGAGCCCGCACCGGCTGGACAACGCCGAGCAACTCCTTTGGTACGCCAGCACCGACCCGGCCGCCGGCCTGTACCGCTGCCGCAACGACTTCGCATCCTTGCAATCCGCCTGAACTCATCGAACCCATATCAATAGGAATCCAGACCATGACACTCAAGACCGCTTCCGTACTCGCCTTCGAACGCAAACTCGATCCGTCCGACGCCCTGTTCTACGCCGGCAACTGGGATCAGCGCGACACCACAAACGACTGGCACGCCGTGTCGATCCGCGAGAAGTCCGTGCGCGGCACGATCTCCAACCGGCTGAAGGCCAAGGACCAGGACGCCGCCAAGCTCGACGCCGCAATCGAAAACCCCAACCTGCAGACAGTCGACGTCGCCACACTGCCCAGCGACGCAGACACCCTGAAGGTTGTGTTCACCCTGCGGGTGCTGGGCGGCACCGGCAAGCCATCCGCCTGCAATGACGCGGACTACCTGAACAAGCTGCTCGATACCGTGCGCGGCTACGCAGACACGCAGGGCTTCGGCGAACTCGGCCGGCGTTATGCCTTCAACCTCGCCAACGGCCGTTTCCTGTGGCGCAACCGCATCGGCGCGGAGCAGGTGGAAGTGCGGATCGCCCATCTGGTGAGCGGAGCCCCGCAGGAGAGCTGGACCTTCGACGCCCTGGCGCTCCCGCTGCGGAGCTTCGATGCCCCCTCGGAAGCCGCTGACGCGCTAAACGACCTCGCCCGCCTGATCACCGATGGCCTGGCTGGGCAGCAACACGTGCTGCTGCAAGTCACCGCTTTCGTCCGCATCGGCGCAGGGCAGGAAGTCTTCCCGTCGCAGGAGCTCATCCTCGACCGAGGCCGTGGCGACAAGAGCAAGACGCTCTACCACGTCAACGACATCGCCGGCATCCATTCGCAGAAGATCGGCAACGCCCTGCGCACCATCGACACCTGGTACGAAGGCGCCGACGAAATGGGACCGATCGCCGTGGAGCCGTATGGTTCCGTCACCACCCAAGGCAAGGCCTATCGCCAGCCCAAACAAAAGCTCGACTTCTACAACCTGCTCGACAGTTGGATCATCAAGGACCAGACCCCGCCGGTGGAACAGCAACACTTCGTCATCGCCACCCTGGTACGTGGCGGGGTCTTTGGCGAGGCAGGCTGAGCATGGACCACTACATCGACATCACCGTGCTACCAGACCCGGAATTCCCGGCAACGACGCTGATGAACGCCCTGTTCGCGAAGCTGCACCGCGGGCTGGTCGATCACGGCGGGCGAGACATCGGCGTCAGCTTCCCTGAAGTCGTCCAGAGCAAACGAACGCTCGGCCAGCGACTGCGCCTTCACGGCAACAGCGCGAGTCTGGACCGGCTCATGGCGCTCGGCTGGGTGCAAGGCATGCGCGACCACGTCACGATTACCTCGGTCCAGCCAGTGCCGGCCGGGGTGCTGCATCGCGTCGTGCGCCGCGTTCAGGCCAAGAGCAGCCCGGAGCGCCTGCGCCGTCGTCTGATGGCCCGCAAGTCGATCGACGCTGAGGCGGCCCGAACGGCGATACCCGACAGTGCAGCGAAGGTGCTGGAGCTGCCCTATGTCGAAATCGCCAGCCGCAGCACCGGCCAGCGATTCAAGTTGTTCATCGAGCACTTGAGGCCGGTGCCGACTGCGACACCCGGCCCCTTCGGAACCTACGGCCTCGGCACCAACGCGACCGTTCCATGGTTCTAGACCCTTTTCTCAGCGCCCATTACGAACCCTTGAAAATCAGGGCGTTACGGGCCGCTGAGTGAATTAGGTATTCGGGCGCATTTGCGCCCGATTTCTTTAACAATTAGGATGTTACGCGTTGTATGACGTAGATCACTGCCGCGTAGGCAGCTCAGAAAATCAAGGGCGAGCAGCACTACATCGATCCACTGATCACTGCCGCGTAGGCAGCTCAGAAATCGAGAACGCCGCCCACCTGGGCGCGCGCAATGATCACTGCCGCGTAGGCAGCTCAGAAAAACACCCGCAAGACGTTGTCCAGCACCGGCACGATCACTGCCGCGTAGGCAGCTCAGAAATGCGACCGCTCGGCCTCGGTCAGCTCGTTCGCGATCACTGCCGCGTAGGCAGCTCAGAAATCGGCCAGCACGTACATCGCACGACGGCCCTCGATCACTGCCGCGTAGGCAGCTCAGAAATCGATGCGTCGATCCCGATTGACGCCGATCTCGATCACTGCCGCGTAGGCAGCTCAGAAATGAACTTTGCCCGCCTGACAAAGCGCAATCCCGATCACTGCCGCGTAGGCAGCTCAGAAATTGCGGACCCACTTGAACGCCTTGGCGCCGTAGATCACTGCCGCGTAGGCAGCTCAGAAATTTACTCTCCGCGCTGCGGCGAATGAGGAGACGATCACTGCCGCGTAGGCAGCTCAGAAATACATCGAACGCCCCTTGTCCCCCACTATGAGGATCACTGCCGCGTAGGCAGCTCAGAAATCGAGGATCCGACCAAGTGGCACGAGTTGCCAGATCACTGCCGCGTAGGCAGCTCAGAAATTTCGAATCATCGCGATCACCCCGAGATAGGCGATCACTGCCGCGTAGGCAGCTCAGAAATTGCCCTCGATGAGTCCGAGCGTGCCGAGACGGGATCACTGCCGCGTAGGCAGCTCAGAAAGTAGTGGATCGTCAGCACTGCCATCCCGATCAGATCACTGCCGCGTAGGCAGCTCAGAAATACGTTCGAATCCCACTCAAACCCACTCACGCGATCACTGCCGCGTAGGCAGCTCAGAAAGATACTCGATGCGAATACTAAAGGTATCGCCAGATCACTGCCGCGTAGGCAGCTCAGAAATTGAACTCATCCGTCAGCGAAGCCCGCAACAGGATCACTGCCGCGTAGGCAGCTCAGAAATTTTCAACCCTGACGACTTCGGCGGTGTAGTTGATCACTGCCGCGTAGGCAGCTCAGAAAACCAAGGTGCAGAAGAAGGTGGCATACCTCGCGATCACTGCCGCGTAGGCAGCTCAGAAATGGTGGCGGGCAGTTGCTGGAATCGTTCATTGGATCACTGCCGCGTAGGCAGCTCAGAAATGTGAAGTATCGCTTCAAGCCTAAACATTTCGGATCACTGCCGCGTAGGCAGCTCAGAAATGCGGGATCGCGGCGCGGTTGGTGCTGCGCACGATCACTGCCGCGTAGGCAGCTCAGAAATCAGCCGTTGGCAGGCTTGAACTTGCCTCGGTGATCACTGCCGCGTAGGCAGCTCAGAAAATGACCGGCGACGCCGCCGCCCGGGTCTCGCAGATCACTGCCGCGTAGGCAGCTCAGAAATTGATGTCTTCCAGCCGGGTGATGATGCTGGCGATCACTGCCGCGTAGGCAGCTCAGAAAAAGAGCAAAGCGCCGACATCACCGGATCAAAAGATCACTGCCGCGTAGGCAGCTCAGAAAGTCTCCGGGTCGATTCCGGTTTCCTCTGCGATGATCACTGCCGCGTAGGCAGCTCAGAAATTCTTGCCCCATGCTTCCTTTGCCAGTTCCTTGATCACTGCCGCGTAGGCAGCTCAGAAATCGATGGTGGCGCGCAACTTGCGCATCTGCAAGATCACTGCCGCGTAGGCAGCTCAGAAAAAGTGCCGTCGAGCGCGCGGATCACCGCCACCGATCACTGCCGCGTAGGCAGCTCAGAAAAATGGATGAGGCACACCCCCCGCCGAACCCGCGATCACTGCCGCGTAGGCAGCTCAGAAATTGTAGGTTTCCGCTCCTAGTTCTGGCAACCCGATCACTGCCGCGTAGGCAGCTCAGAAATGGGTGTCAATTTGTTTTTGTCACCCTACCCCGATCACTGCCGCGTAGGCAGCTCAGAAAAACGATCTTGGCGAGAAGATCCGAGAAAAACCGATCACTGCCGCGTAGGCAGCTCAGAAAATTTGATGGACTCCTAGAACATGGGCCTTGCGGATCACTGCCGCGTAGGCAGCTCAGAAATTTACGCATTCGCGACCGGGGGTTCGTTCTTCGATCACTGCCGCGTAGGCAGCTCAGAAAAGTCTGGGACGACAGCGCCTGCGTGCAATGGAGATCACTGCCGCGTAGGCAGCTCAGAAATCATGGATGACGGTAACCGTGCGACTTACAAGGATCACTGCCGCGTAGGCAGCTCAGAAACTTACGAACAAGGCGCGCCATCTGAGGACCCTGATCACTGCCGCGTAGGCAGCTCAGAAATGTTTGATCCTCTCGATCATCGATAACCTGTTGATCACTGCCGCGTAGGCAGCTCAGAAAACTCCCCGGCGTACTGGTAATAGAACCGGTCAGATCACTGCCGCGTAGGCAGCTCAGAAATTCTGCTCGCGCTCGGCTGGCTCGGCGTCGTCGATCACTGCCGCGTAGGCAGCTCAGAAAAGTACCCGCTTGCGTTCGTGCCGTTGGTCATGGATCACTGCCGCGTAGGCAGCTCAGAAATCTATCGTTACCCTTCACTCACAATCTGCCGCGATCACTGCCGCGTAGGCAGCTCAGAAATGGAGTCCCAGGCCGAAACCACGGCGCAGACGGATCACTGCCGCGTAGGCAGCTCAGAAATTGCCGACCGGGGTCTTGAGGCGGCCGGTAAGGATCACTGCCGCGTAGGCAGCTCAGAAAAGCGCAGCCGTCAGTTTCGGGTGCAGCGACAGGATCACTGCCGCGTAGGCAGCTCAGAAATGATGCACGGTAGCCGTGGGCGGCGTAGAGAGGATCACTGCCGCGTAGGCAGCTCAGAAATTCATCATCACGCAGATAATCCAGGAACAGTTGATCACTGCCGCGTAGGCAGCTCAGAAAGGATGATCTACCTCACGACAGGCACGCCGGGTGATCACTGCCGCGTAGGCAGCTCAGAAAGGATACAGTGTAAAGCGGTCGGCATTTCCGCAGATCACTGCCGCGTAGGCAGCTCAGAAAATCTGAGCGCCGAACATGCGGACCACGTGGCGGATCACTGCCGCGTAGGCAGCTCAGAAATTCTGCACTCGCTGTCAGATGTTGGCCGTTCGGATCACTGCCGCGTAGGCAGCTCAGAAATGACACAGCGTCATCACTCGCAAGCTCATAAAGATCACTGCCGCGTAGGCAGCTCAGAAAAGCTCGACGAGCGACTTCCCGATCCTGCTCGAGATCACTGCCGCGTAGGCAGCTCAGAAAAGCTACGCGACGCTGCGAGACGCCACCGGGGAGATCACTGCCGCGTAGGCAGCTCAGAAAAACATGAGCAGCCGATCGCGCGGCTGCGAACCGATCACTGCCGCGTAGGCAGCTCAGAAAAACGAAAACTTGGTCGAACTGCCGTTTGAAGAGATCACTGCCGCGTAGGCAGCTCAGAAATTGATGAATCTGTGGAAGAACTTACCCACGCTGATCACTGCCGCGTAGGCAGCTCAGAAATGGAAGCTCAACCCGAGCTCCGCAGCGCGGTCGATCACTGCCGCGTAGGCAGCTCAGAAATCGATCGTGCGACGAGCAGCGCGGCCCATCGCGATCACTGCCGCGTAGGCAGCTCAGAAATTTGTGAATTCACTTGCTGCTCGTGCATGTACGATCACTGCCGCGTAGGCAGCTCAGAAACTAAAAGGACCGCTGGTCGAGCGGCGCGAGCGCGATCACTGCCGCGTAGGCAGCTCAGAAATAACTCGAATTATGAGGCGGATTTGATGCGGAGATCACTGCCGCGTAGGCAGCTCAGAAACTCTCCCGAGGGACTTCCAGCGCCCGGCCTCGGATCACTGCCGCGTAGGCAGCTCAGAAATGGACATGACGCTCGATCGTAAGCGCTCCACGAACCCCATTCTTACGTAGCTCCGTGTGAGCCCGCATGCTTCGGCTTCCGTTTCTCAGGGAGCACGAGCATGTCGGAGCGCAGCAAGTTCTGGTTGTCGCACCTGTCGGC
>JBJHDM010000056.1:0-20472 GCA_050486545.1 Rhodocyclaceae bacterium
CGGGATCGAAGGGGGGTGACGTATTCGTCCGTCCCGCGGTCAAGTCCGGTAGCTGAGCGGGGGCGCAATGGAACTGAAACTCCTGAACGAGAACGGCGAACAGGCCTCGACGCTGGAAGCGTCGGATAGGCTGTTCGGTCGTGAGTACAACGAGGCGCTCGTCCACCAGGTGGTGGTCGCCTATATGGCGAACGCGCGCTCGGGCAATCGTGCCCAGAAAGGGCGTGCGGAGATCGCGAAATCGACCCGCAAGCCATGGCGGCAGAAGGGTACGGGTCGTGCGCGTGCCGGGATGGCATCGAGCCCGATCTGGCGTGGAGGTGGTCGGGTTTTCCCGAGCTCGCCCGACGAGAACTTCTCCCACAAGGTCAATCGCAAGATGTACCGCGCCGGTGTCGCGGCGATCCTGTCGCAGCTTGCGCGTGAGGATCGGATTGCGATCGTCGAGGACTTCAGTGTCGAGGCGCCGAAGACCCGCCTGCTTGCGCAGAAGCTCAAGGGGATGGGGCTGGATTCGGTGCTCGTGATCACCGATCAGTTTGACGAGAACCTGTTTCTGTCTTCCCGTAACCTGCACCAGGTGCTGGTGCTGGAGGTTTCGGAGGCGGATCCGGTGTCGCTGGTGAATTTCCAGAAGGTGCTGGTCACCAAGGGTGCGCTGGCCAAGATGGAGGAGGTCTGGCAATGAGTGGATTCAGCCAGGAGCGTCTGATGCAGGTGTTGCTCGCCCCCCAGATCTCCGAAAAGGCGACCTTTCTCGCCGACAAGAATGAGCAGGTGGTGTTCAAGGTCGATTCGGCCGCGACGAAGCCCGAAGTGAAGGCAGCGGTCGAGTTGCTCTTCAAGGTGGAGGTCGAGTCGGTCCAGATCGCGAACGTCAAGGGCAAGGTGAAGCGCTTCGGAAAGATGATGGGGCGCCGCAAGGGCTGGAAGAAGGCCTTTGTATGCCTCAAGCCGGGCCAGGAAATCAATTTCGCGTCCGGGGAGTAAGCAATCATGGCAATCGTAAAAGTCAAGCCTACCTCTGCCGGCCGTCGGGCGATGGTCAAGGTCGTCAATGCCGATTTGTACAAGGGGCGTCCGTATGCGCCGCTCGTCGAGAAGCAGACGAAGAATGCCGGGCGCAACAACCAGGGTCGGATTACCGTCCGTCATCAGGGTGGTGGGCACAAGCAGCACTACCGGGTGGTCGACTTCCGTCGCAACAAGGACAACATTCCTGCGCGCGTCGAACGCATCGAGTACGACCCCAATCGCTCGGCCAACATCGCGTTGATCTGCTATGCGGACGGCGAGCGGGCCTACATCATCGCGCCCAAGGGGCTCGAGGTCGGCCAGCAGGTCAGCAGTGGTTCCGAGGCGCCGGTGAAGGCCGGAAACACGCTTCCGATCCGCAATATTCCGGTCGGCTCCACGATTCACTGCGTCGAGCTGATGCCGGGCAAGGGCGCCCAGATCGCGCGCGCGGCCGGGTCTTCCGTGCAGCTGCTTGCGCGCGAAGGTTCGTATGCGCAGCTGCGCCTTCGTTCGGGTGAGGTTCGCAAGGTGCATGTGGAGTGCCGAGCGACCATCGGCGAGGTGGGAAATGGCGAACATGGTCTGCGCAAGATCGGCAAGGCCGGTGCGACGCGTTGGCGTGGTATCCGTCCGACGGTTCGCGGTGTCGCGATGAACCCGGTCGATCACCCGCACGGCGGCGGTGAAGGCCGTACCGGCGAAGGTGGTGTGCCGCGTAGTCCGTGGGGGCAGCCTGCCAAGGGCTTCCGTACCCGGAGCAACAAGCGCACCGACAAGATGATCGTTCAGCGCCGGCGCAAGCGTTAAGGGGTAAGAAATGGCACGTTCTATCAAAAAAGGCCCGTTCGTCGACGCTCACCTGCTGAAGAAGGTCGATGCTGCGCGCTCGAGCAACGACAAGCGTCCGATCAAGACCTGGTCCCGGCGTTCCACCGTGCTGCCCGACTTCGTCGGGCTCACGATCGCGGTGCATAACGGGCGCCAGCACGTACCGGTGTTCATCTCCGAGAACATGGTCGGTCACAAGCTCGGCGAGTTCGCGCTGACGCGGACCTTCAAGGGTCACGCCGCCAGCAAGAAGGCGAAGAGGTAAGGAGTGAACATGGAAACCAGAGCGATTCTCCGCGGCGTCCGGCTGTCTGCCCAGAAAGGGCGGCTGGTGGCGGACCAGGTGCGGGGCAAGCCGGTCGATCAGGCGATCAATATCCTCGCCTTTTCTCCGAAGAAGGGTGCGCAGATCATCCGAAAGGTGGTCGAGTCCGCGATCGCGAATGCCGAGCACAATGACGGCGCGGACATCGATGCGCTCAAGATCAAGTCGATCAGCGTCGAGGAAGGTACGACGTTGAAGCGGTTCCAGGCGCGCGCGAAGGGACGGGGCAACCGTATCCTGAAGCCGACCTGCCACATCTTCGTGACCGTCGGGGAATAAGGAGCACACATGGGTCAGAAAATTCATCCGACCGGTTTTCGGCTGGCAGTGACGCGGGACTGGACGTCGCGCTGGTTCGCTGCTTCCGGCGACTACTCTTCGATGCTGCACGAGGACCTGAAGGTCCGGAGTTTCCTGAAGAAGCGTCTCGGGCATGCGTCCGTCGGCCGCGTCATCATCGAGCGTCCGGCCAAGAATGCGCGGATCACGCTGTTCAGTGCGCGTCCCGGTGTGGTCATCGGCAAGAAGGGCGAGGACATCGAAGCGCTCAAGCGCGACCTGCAGGGCATCATGGGCGTTCCCGTGCATGTCAACATCGAAGAGGTCCGCAAGCCCGAGATCGATGCGCAACTGATCGCCGATTCGATTGCCCAGCAGCTCGAGAAGCGCATCATGTTCCGCCGCGCGATGAAGCGTGCGATGCAGAATGCGATGCGCCTCGGTGCCCAGGGCATCAAGATCATGAGTGCAGGTCGTCTGAACGGTGCGGAGATCGCACGGACGGAATGGTATCGCGAAGGCCGCGTTCCGCTGCACACGTTGCGTGCGGACATCGACTACGGCGTGGCCGAAGCGAAAACCACCTACGGGATCATCGGCATCAAGGTCTGGGTGTACAAGGGCGAGATGCTCGGTCGCAATGAGAAGCCGGCCGCCGTCGAGGGTGAGAACGAGGCGCGGCGGGGACGTCGTGCGCCGCGCAATGATGCCGGCGACAACCGGGGCGCGAAGCGGCCCGCTCGTCGTGCCGGTGCCGAACAAACCGATGCCGACAAAGCCGGCAAGCGTACCAGTAAAGCGGGAGTAGACGATGCTGCAGCCGTCGAGAAGGAAGTATCGTAAGGAGCAGAAAGGCCGGAACACCGGTATCGCGACACGCGGTGCCAAGGTCAGCTTCGGCGAATTCGGGCTCAAGGCAGTCGGGCGAGGTCGTCTGACCGCACGTCAGATCGAATCCGCGCGTCGGGCGATGACCCGGCACATCAAGCGCGGCGGACGGATCTGGATCCGGGTCTTTCCGGACAAGCCGATTTCGACCAAGCCGGCCGAGGTCCGTATGGGTAAGGGTAAGGGCAATCCGGAGTACTGGGTCGCCGAGATCCAGCCCGGCAAGGTTCTGTATGAAATGGATGGCGTGAGCGAATCCCTCGCACGCGAAGCGTTCCGGCTTGCCGCCGCGAAGCTTCCGTTCGAGACGGTGTTCGTACTGCGCCACTTGGGGTGAACATGAAAGCGAGTGAACTCCGCGCGAAGAGCGCTGGCGAATTGAACAAAGAGTTGCTCGACCTGCTCAAGGCCCAGTTTTCGTTGCGCATGCAACTGGCCACGCAGCAGCTCGGCAATACGAGCCAACTCGGGAAGGTGCGCCGCGATATCGCTCGCGTCCGTACGCTTCTGCGTGAAAAGGCGGGACAAGAATGAGCGAAACGACTGAAAAGGTCCGCCGTGCCCTGGTCGGGCGGGTGGTCAGCGACAAGATGCAGAAGACGGTCACCGTACTGGTCGAGCGCCGCGTCAAGCACCCTCTCTACGGAAAGATCATGACGCGCACCGCGAAGTACCACGCGCATGACGAGGACAGTACTGCGGGAGCGGGAGACCTGGTCGAGATCGTCGAGTGCCGTCCGATTTCGAAGACCAAGGCCTGGCGCGTTTCGCAGGTACTGGAAAAGGCTCGCATTATCTGATGTAGATGGCCGTCCGGGTTCGGCAGCTTGGCAAACTGCTGTCAAGCTGCTAGAATCCGAAATCTTTGTTTCTGCTCTCCGGAGCGCCCTACCCGAACGGGTTCCAAGACTGACCGCGATGGCGGGGTAAGTTGGAGATAAATTCATGATTCAAATGCAGTCCATGCTGGACGTGGCCGATAATTCCGGCGCGCGTTCGGTGATGTGCATCAAGGTGCTTGGCGGCTCGAAGCGGCGTTATGCCGGAATCGGCGATGTCGTCAAGGTCACCGTCAAGGATGCCGCGCCACGTGGGCGTGTCAAGAAGGGTGACGTGTATAACGCCGTGGTGGTCCGTACTGCCAAGGGTGTGCGTCGTCCTGACGGAGCGCTCGTGAAATTCGACGGCAATGCCGCGGTGTTGCTGAACAACAAGCTCGAGCCCATCGGGACGCGCATCTTCGGACCGGTCACGCGTGAGTTGCGGACCGAGAAGTTCATGAAGATCGTGTCGCTTGCGCCGGAAGTGCTCTGAGGAGTTTGCGGAATGAACAAGATCCGGAAAGGTGACGAGGTCATCGTGGTTGCCGGCAAGGACAAGGGCCGTCGCGGTACGGTGCTTCGCCGTGTCGACGACGAGCGTGTCGTGGTCGAGGGGATCAATCGTGTGAAGAAGCACGTGCGGCCCAATCCCATGAAGGGCGAAGTCGGCGGGATCGTCGAAAAGGCCATGCCGATCCATATCTCGAACGTGGCGCTGTTCAATCCCAACGCCCAGAAAGGCGATCGGGTTGGGATCAAGGTGCTTGAGGATGGTCGCAAGGTGCGCTTCTTCAAGTCCAATGGCGAACTCGTCGACGCGTAAGGAGTGGCAATGACGCGCTTACAACAGTACTACAAGGAAACCGTGGCTCCGGGGCTGCGCGAGCAGTTCGGGTACAAGTCCGTGATGGAAGTGCCACGGATCACGAAGATCACGCTGAACATGGGCGTGGGTGAAGCCGTGGGCGACAAGAAGATTCTCGAGAACGCGGTCGGCGACATGGCCAAGATCGCGGGCCAGAAACCGGTCGTGACCAAGGCGCGCAAGTCGATCGCCGGCTTCAAGATTCGTGACGGCTATCCGATCGGTTGCATGGTGACGCTGCGCGGGCCCCGGATGTACGAGTTTCTGGATCGTCTGATCACCGTAGCGATTCCCCGGATCCGCGACTTCCGCGGGGTGTCCGGCAAGGCCTTCGATGGTCGCGGCAACTACAACATCGGCGTCAAGGAACAGATCATCTTCCCTGAAATCGAGTACGACAAGATCGACGCGCTTCGTGGGATGAACATCAGCATCACGACGACGGCCAAGACGGACCAGGAAGCGAAGGCGCTGCTCGCGGCGTTCAAGTTCCCGTTCAAGAACTGAGGGTGTTATGGCGAAACTTGCTCTGATCAATCGCGAGGAAAAGCGCCGCAAGTTGGTGGCGAAGTATGCCGCCAAGCGCGCCGAACTGATCGCACGGATCAACGATTCCGGTCTGTCCGACGACGAACGGATGGCCGCGAGGCTCAAGCTGCAGCAGATTCCGCGCAATGCGAGCCCGGTGCGGGGTCGCAATCGTTGCGCGCTGACGGGTCGTCCGCGCGGTGTGTTCCGCAAGTTCGGGCTGTGCCGCAACAAGCTGCGTGATCTCGCGTTCCGGGGTGAAGTGCCGGGCGTGACCAAGGCGAGCTGGTAAGGAGAGAATGAAATGAGTATGTCCGATCCTATCGCCGATATGCTGACGCGCATCCGCAACGGCCAGCAGGCGCAAAAGGCAAGTGTTTCGATGCCGTGCTCCAAGCTCAAGGTCGCGATCGCGAAGGTGCTGCAGGATGAAGGGTACATCGACGGGTATTCGGTGCGCGAGAACGGCGGCAAGGCCGAGCTCGACGTGGCGCTGAAGTACTATGCCGGCCGCCCTGTCATCGAGCGCATCGAGCGCGTGAGTCGTCCCGGGCTGCGCATCTACAAGGGCAGCGACAAGCTTCCCAAGGTCATGAACGGGCTGGGTGTGGCGATCGTGTCGACCCCGCGCGGCGTCATGACCGATCGCGCGGCGCGCGCCGGTCGTGTCGGCGGCGAAGTCATCTGTTACGTCGCGTAAGGGGGTCTCATGTCTCGCGTAGCGAAGAATCCGGTTGCAGTGCCCGCTGGTGTCGATGTCACCATCGGTGCCGGAGAAGTCACTGTGAAGGGCCCGCTGGGCTCGCTCACGCAGGTGTTCGGCAATGCTGTCGACATCGTGCGTGAAGGCGACAGCCTCGTGTGCAAGGCGCGCGACGGCGTGGCCAACTCCCGCGCGATGTCGGGAACGGTCCGTGCGTTGCTGAACAATATGGTCACCGGGGTGAGCAAGGGCTTCGAGCGCAAGCTCAACCTCGTGGGGGTCGGTTACCGGGCGCAGGCCCAGGGCGACCAGCTCAACCTGACGCTGGGCTTCTCTCATCCGGTCGTGCATCAGATGCCGGCCGGGGTGAAGGTCGAGACGCCTACCCAGACGGAGATCCTGATCAAGGGGATCGACAAGCAGCAGGTTGGCCAGGTTGCGGCCGAAGTGCGGGCCTACCGCCAGCCCGAGCCCTATAAGGGCAAGGGCGTCCGTTATTCGGACGAGGTGGTCGTGCTCAAGGAAACGAAGAAGAAGTAAGGGCGGTTCGTCATGAACAAAAAACAAGTTCGTCTGCGTCGTGCTCGCAAAACCCGAGCCAAACTCGCGGAGCTGAAGGCGGTTCGCCTGACGGTCTTCCGTTCGAATTCGCACATCTATGCGCAGATCATTTCGGGCTGCGGTTCGAAGGTGCTGGCTTCGGCGTCGACGGTCGAAAAGGATGTTCGCGCGCAGGTCAAGAATGGCGGCAACAAGCAGGCCGCCGAGCTGGTCGGCAAGCTGATCGCCGAGCGTGCGAAAGGAGCCGGTGTGGAATCGGTGTCCTTCGATCGTTCCGGATTCCTTTATCACGGTCGCGTCCAGGCGCTGGCCGAGGCCGCCCGGGAAGGCGGACTCAAGTTCTAAGCGAGGATTTGTATGGCTAAGCAACAAAGCAGACGGTCGCCGGCCTCGGAGGAGCGTGACGACGGTCTTCGCGAGAAGATGGTCGCGATCAACCGTGTCACCAAGGTCGTGAAGGGTGGTCGTATCCTCGGTTTTGCCGCGCTGACCGTTGTCGGTGATGGCGATGGCGGCATCGGAATGGGGAAGGGCAAGTCCCGTGAAGTGCCCGTCGCGGTGCAGAAGGCGATGGAGGAGGCCAAGCGCAAGCTGACCAAGGTCTCCCTCAAGAACGGCACGCTTCAGCACACGGTGATCGGCCATCACGGCGCTTCGCGCGTGCTCATGCAGCCCGCTCCGAGCGGAACCGGCATCATCGCAGGCGGTCCGATGCGCGCAGTGTTCGAAGTGATGGGTGTGACCGACGTGATCTGCAAGTGCATCGGCTCGACCAATCCCTACAACGTCGTTCGTGCCACGATCAACGGCCTGCTCGCGATCAACACGCCGGCGGAGATCGCTGCCAAGCGCGGCAAGACTGTCGAAGAGATTCTGGGGTAAGCCATGTCCGACAAGAAGATCAAGGTTACGCTCGTCAAGAGCGTGATCGGCACCAAGCAGTCGCACCGCGCGACCGTACGCGGCCTTGGCCTGCGTCGGCTCAACCATTCGGTCGAGCTGCAGGATACCCCCGAGGTGCGGGGCATGATCAACAAGGTTTCGTACCTGGTGAAGTGTGAGGGTTGAAATGAAACTGAATTCAATCAAGCCTGCGGAAGGGGCGAAGAAGGCGGCCAAGCGAGTTGGGCGCGGAATCGGTTCCGGGCTCGGCAAGACCTGCGGTCGCGGTCACAAGGGCCAGAAGTCCCGCGCGGGCGGTTTTCACAAGACCGGCTTCGAAGGCGGCCAGATGCCGTTGCAGCGCCGTCTGCCCAAGCGCGGATTCGTTTCGCTGACCGGCTCGCGCAATGCCGAGGTCCGCTTGAGCGAGATCGACAAGTTGCCGGTCGACGAAATCGACCTGCTGGTGCTGATGCAGGCGGGGGTCGTGGCCGCCGATACGCTTTCGGCCAAGGTGATTCTTTCCGGCGCGATCAACCGCAAGGTGACGCTTCGGGGCGTCGGTGCGACCAAGGGTGCCAGGGCAGCCATCGAGGCGGCGGGCGGTTCCGTCGCGGACGAGTAATCAAGGGACGCGAACGTGGCCAAGACGGCAGGCACGCTGGGAAGTACCGGGCGGTTCAGTGACCTGAAGCGGCGCATCCTTTTCGTATTGGGTGCGCTGATCGTCTATCGGATCGGTGCGCACATTCCGGTTCCCGGCATTGACCCGGAACGGCTCGCCGAGCTGTTCCAGTCGCAGGCAGGCGGCATCCTCGGGGTGTTCAACCTGTTCTCCGGCGGTGCGTTGTCGCGATTCACGATCTTCGCGCTGGGAATCATGCCGTACATTTCGGCATCGATCATCATGCAGCTGATGACGGTCGCGGTTCCTGCGCTCGAGCAGTTGAAGAAGGAAGGCGAGGCGGGCCGGCGCAAGATCACGCAGTACACGCGCTACGGCACCCTGGTGCTCGCACTTGCCCAGGCTGTCGGGATTTCGATCGCGTTGGAGACCCAGCCCGGGCTCGTGCTCGATCCGGGGCTGATGTTCCGTTTCGTGACCGTGGCAACGCTGGTGACTGGCACGATGTTCCTGATGTGGCTTGGGGAGCAGATTACCGAGCGCGGTATCGGCAACGGGATCTCGCTCATCATCTTTGCCGGGATCGTCGCCGGGCTCCCGACGGCAATCGGCGGGCTGTTCGAACTGGTTCGCACCGGTGCGATGCATCCCTTCACCTCGCTGGTGATCTGCGTGCTGGTGGTGCTGGTGACCGGTTTCGTGGTCTTCGTCGAGCGGGGACAGCGCAAGATCCTGGTCAATTACGCGAAGCGTCAGGTCGGCAACAAGCTGTACGGTGGGCAGAGCTCGCACTTGCCCTTGAAACTGAACATGGCTGGCGTGATTCCGCCGATCTTCGCTTCGAGCATCATCCTGTTCCCGGCGACGCTGGGGCAGTGGTTCGGCGCGTCGGAAGGGATGACCTGGCTGCGGGATATTTCCTCGACGCTTGCGCCGGGACAGCCGATTTACGTGATGCTGTATGCGGCGGCGATCATCTTCTTCTGTTTTTTCTACACGGCGCTCGTGTTCAACGCACGTGATACGGCCGACAATCTGAAGAAGAGCGGCGCGTTCGTTCCCGGGATTCGTCCTGGCGACCAGACCGCGCGGTACATCGACAAGATCCTGACGCGGCTGACGATGGTCGGTGCGGTCTACATTACTGCGGTGTGCCTGTTGCCGGAATTCCTGATCCTGCGCTGGAACGTTCCGTTCTACTTTGGCGGCACCTCCTTGCTGATCATCGTGGTCGTGACGATGGACTTCATGAACCAGGTGCAATCGCACGTCATGTCCCATCAGTACGAGAGCCTTTTGAAAAAGGCCAATTTCAAAGGTTCTGGACTTCCGACCAGGTGAGGCATGGCTAAGGAAGATGTCATCGAGATGCAGGGAGAGGTCGTCGAGAACCTCCCCAATGCGACGTTTCGAGTCAAGCTGGAAAACGGCCATGTCGTGCTCGGCTACATTTCAGGGAAGATGCGGATGCACTACATCCGGATTCTTCCCGGTGACAAGGTCACTGTGCAGCTTACGCCTTACGACCTGACCAAGGCCCGGATCGTGTTCCGGACGAAGTAATCGAGAAACAGGAGCAAGGAAATGAGAGTTCAGGCATCGGTGAAGCGACTTTGCCGCCACTGCAAGATCATCCGCCGCAAGGGGGTGGTCCGCGTGATCTGCAGCGATCCGCGACACAAGCAGCGGCAGGGTTGATCTTCTGCGCATCACGAATTAAAATTTAATGTTTCGCTTTTTGGGGTAGACGAATGGCCCGTATTGCAGGGGTAAACATTCCCAATCACAAGCATGCCGAGATTGCGCTGACCGCCATCTTTGGAGTCGGGCGTACCCGCGCGCAGTTGATTTGCGACACGGCTGGCGTTGCGCGCTCCGCAAAGGTCAAGGATCTGACCGAGTCCGACATGGACCGGTTGCGCGAAGAAGTCGGCAAGTTCATCGTCGAGGGCGATCTTCGTCGTGAGGTCACGATGAACATCAAGCGCCTGATGGATCTCGGCTGCTATCGCGGCTTTCGCCACCGTCGGGGCCTGCCGCTGCGCGGTCAGCGCACGAGGACCAATGCACGCACGCGCAAGGGGCCGCGCAAGGCCATCGCCGGCAAGAAGAAGTGACAGGGGTAAATAATGGCTAAGACAGCTGCGAAGGTTCGCAAGAAGGTCAAGAAGAACGTTGCCGAAGGCATCGCTCACGTTCATGCGAGCTTCAACAACACGATCATCACGATCACCGACCGGCAAGGCAATGCCCTGTCCTGGGCGACCTCGGGTGGGGCGGGTTTCAAGGGTTCGCGCAAGAGCACCCCGTTCGCGGCCCAGGTGGCCGCAGAAGCGGCGGGCAAGGCCGCGCAGGAATGCGGCATCAAGAATCTCGAAGTGCGCATCAAGGGGCCCGGTCCCGGCCGCGAATCGGCCGTCCGTGCGTTGAATGCAATCGGTATCAAGATTTCCAGTATCACGGACATCACACCGATCCCGCACAACGGTTGCCGTCCGCCCAAGAAGCGTCGTATCTGACCGCGCGCATTTGACAAGGAGTTAGACGTGGCTCGTAATCTGGATCCCAAGTGCCGTCAGTGCCGTCGCGAGGGCGAAAAGCTGTTTCTCAAGGGTGAGAAGTGCTTCACCGACAAGTGTGCGATCGAGCGGCGCGCGTATGCGCCCGGTCAGCACGGTCAGCGCTCGGGGCAGCGCATGTCCGGTTACGGCGTGCAACTGCGCGAGAAGCAGAAGATCCGTCGTCTGTACGGCGTACTCGAAAAGCAGTTCCGCAAGGTCTATGCAGAAGCCGATCGTCGGCGCGGTCAAACCGGCGAGAACCTGCTCCAGTTGCTCGAGGGGCGCCTGGACTCGGTGGTCTACCGCATGGGTTTCGGGGCTTCGCGTGCCGAGTCCCGTCAATTGGTTCGTCACAACGGCATCCTGGTCAATGGCCGCCGTGTGAACATCCCGTCCTACGTGGTTCGCCCGGGTGACGTGGTCGAACTGACGGAGCGTTCGCGCGGTCAGCTTCGCGTGAAGGCGGCCCTGGAAGCGGCGACCTCGCGCGGTTTCCCCGAGTGGATCGAAGTCGATGCGAAGGCCGGGAAGGGTGTGTTCAAGGCATATCCGCAACGCGCCGAGCTGCCGCCGACGATCAACGAGAACCTGGTCGTGGAACTGTATTCCCGCTAACCGGTTTTCCTGAAGAACAAAACACCCGAGGAACTGCTGATGCAAAGCAATTCACTGCTGAAACCCCGCATCATCGATGTCCAGAACGTTTCGCCGGTTCAGGCCCGCGTGACCATGGAGCCGTTCGAGCGAGGCTTCGGACATACGCTGGGCAATGCCCTGCGGCGCATCCTGCTTTCGTCGCTGCCGGGTTGTGCCCCGACCGAGGTCAGCATCGAAGGCGTGCTGCACGAATATTCCACGCTTGACGGCGTGCGCGAAGACATCGTCGACGTGCTGCTCAATCTCAAGGGTGTGGTGCTCAAGATCCACAATCGGGGTGAGGCGACGCTGCGGCTTTCGAAGTCCGGCGAAGGGCTCGTGACGGCAGGCGACATCGAGGTCGGGCACGACGTCGAGATCATCAACCCCGATCACGTCATCGCCCATCTGGCCCCTGGCGGCAAGCTCGACATGGAAATCAAGGTCGAGGAAGGTCGTGGCTACGAGCCCTCCAACGTGCGTCCGGCGCGCGAGGAGAGCAAGAGCATCGGGCGGGTCATGCTGGATGCGTCGTTCAGCCCCGTGCGACGCGTGAGCTACATGGTCGAAAGCGCCCGGGTCGAACAGCGTACCGACCTCGATCGCCTTGTGATCGACATCGAAACCAACGGTGCGGTGGATCCCGAAGAGGCGATCCGCTATGCGGCACGCGTGCTGATGGATCAGCTTTCGGTGTTTGCCGATCTGGAAGGGACCGAGCCGGATGTCGTCAAGCCGGTGACCGAGACGATCGATCCGGTCCTGCTGCGTCCGGTCGATGATCTGGAACTGACGGTTCGTTCGGCGAACTGTCTGAAGGCCGAGAACATCTACTACATCGGCGATCTGATCCAGCGAACCGAAACGGAGTTGCTCAAGACGCCGAATCTGGGTCGCAAGTCGCTCAACGAGATCAAGGAAGTGTTGGCCACTCGCGGGTTGACGCTCGGGATGAAACTGGAAAACTGGCCACCGGCCGGGCTCGAAAAGCTCGGTTGATGGGTCGCAGTGAAGTGAGGTAAGAAAAATGCGTCACCGTAGCGGTCTTCGCAAGCTGAACCGTACGAGCAGCCACCGCCAGGCGATGTTTCGCAACATGGCCAATTCGCTGCTGCGTCACGAGGTCATCAAGACGACTCTGCCCAAGGCCAAGGAATTGCGCCGTGTCGTCGAACCCTTGATCACGCTGGGCAAGAAGCCCAATCTGTCGAACCGCCGTCTGGCGTTCAACCGACTGCGCGATCGCGAGATGGTCGTCAAGATCTTCGACGAACTGGGTCCGCGTTACGCCTCGCGCAATGGCGGTTACCTTCGGATCCTGAAGTTCGGCTTCCGCGACGGCGACAACGCACCGATGGCGCTGGTCGAACTGATGGATCGTCCGGAAGAGGTCGAAGTGGCCGAGCCGGAAACCACCAAGGAAGCCGAAGCCGCCTGATCGACAGGGGTGTCGGGTTTCAGAAAAGGCCGCGAAAGCGGCCTTTTCGCCATTCTGGGCGGGTGTGCACGGACAGGTCAAGGGCGATCCGTTCAGTCCTCCGGACCGCCAACACCTCCGCGCCAGCGGTCGAGCTTGCGGCGGTCGCGCTTGGTCGGCCGTGCCGCCGCGTCCCCGGCCCACGCCGATCCTGCCTGGCGCAGCGTACGGGCGGCCTCGCGGGCCTGTCGGCTTTCCTCCGTCTCCTCGTAGAGTGCCTGTGCGACCGGTGCCGGCCCGCGTCGATCGGAGAGCGCGCGCACACGCACTTCGATTCGCTCAGCACCACGCATCACCTCGATTCGGTCGTCGATGCGTACCGGCTTGGCGCGCTTCGCGCGTTGCCCGTTGATCCGCACATGCCCGGCGTCGACGGCTTCGGCGGCAAGGCCGCGTGTCTTGAAGAAGCGCGCGGCCCATAACCACTTGTCGATCCGGAGCGGATCCGGGTTGCCGTCTTCGCCTCTGTCTACCATGAGTTCGCCTCGTTTATCGGTCCGGTTTCCGCACATCGTACACAAGGTGACGACACCGTGTGTGCGATGGGAATGTGCATGTACCATAGAGCGCATCTGAGCATATACGCCAAGGGGTGGGCATGGCACGCATACTGGTTACGGGAGGCGCGGGCTTCATCGGTTCGCATACCTGCGCCGTGCTGCTCGAAGCCGGATACGAGGTCGTCGTCGTCGACAACCTGTGCAACAGCAAGCGGGCGTCGCTGGATCGTGTCGAAGAACTCACCGGAAGGCGTTTTTCCGGCATTCACATCGGGGACGTTCGCGATCGCAGGTTTCTGACCGATGTCTTTTGCAGGCACGCGTTCGAGGCCGTCATTCACTTTGCGGCACTGAAGGCGGTTGGGGAGTCTGTCCGCAAGCCGCTTTACTACTACGACAACAACGTCTGCGGGACGCTTGCACTGGCGGCGGTGATGGATGAGTGTGGTGTGCGCAAGCTCGTGTTCAGCTCTTCGGCCACGGTCTATGGCGACCCGCAGAGCGTGCCGATTCGCGAGGATGCACCGACCAGTGCCACCAATCCCTACGGGTGGTCGAAGCTGATGATGGAACAGGTGCTGACCGATGCCGCCGCGGCATCGGAGGGGTGGAAGATTGCGCTGCTGCGCTACTTCAACCCGGTCGGTGCGCATCCGGGCGGCACGATCGGCGAGGATCCCACGGGGGTTCCGAACAACCTGATGCCGTACGTCAGCCAGGTGGCCGTCGGCAGGCTCGATGAACTGCAGGTGTTCGGTGGGGACTACGAGACCGTTGACGGCACGGGAGTGCGTGACTATATCCATGTGATGGACCTTGCCGAGGGCCATCTGTGCGCGCTGGAGCGACTCGACGGGTTGCCGGCGCTGAGTTGCTTCAATCTGGGAACCGGGAGGGGGTACAGCGTTCTCGAAGTGGTCCGGGAATTCGAACGGGCCTCGGGCAGGCCGGTGCCGTACCGGATCGTGGGCAGACGCCCGGGGGATGTGGCCCAATGCTGGGCCGATCCCGCGAAAGCGGCGGATGTCCTCGGGTGGCGGGCACAGCGCGGCCTTGATCAAATGTGCAGGGATACGTGGCATTGGCAGTCCGGGCATCCGGACGGTTACCCCGGTTGAGGCGCTGGGGGGTGGACAAGTCGCCCGAAGCGGATGCCATGGCTCCGATCGATGGAGGAGACGACCGTGGACAGGACCCGAACACAGGAACGGACCAATGTGCTGGGCGGGCCGCTGCTGGCGTGCAGCTACGCGCCGCTCACCGGCTTCTTTCGGACAGGATGCTGCGAGACGTCGCCCGAGGATCTTGGGCGGCATGTCGTGTGCGTCAAGGTGACCGAGGCGTTTCTGTCCTTTTCGAAGGAACGAGGCAACGATTTGAGCACACCCAGGCCGGAACTCCGTTTTTCCGGACTGAAACCGGGCGATCGCTGGTGCCTGTGCGCGGCACGATGGCTCGAGGCCTGTGAGGCGGGCAGTGCGCCGCCGGTGGTCCTGGCGGCGAGCCACAGTGCGGCACTGGAGGTGGTCAGTCTGGCGACCCTGCGCCGCTACGCCATCGACGGCTGAAACCCGAGGCCTGTTCTCGTACGCACTGGCGACCGCCATGGGCGAAGGCGAGCAGGCCCTACCAGTGCCTGCGCAGCCGGTTGCGGTACTGCACGTCGTGGGGCAGGACCCGCTGCATGGCTTCGAGATGGCTCTGTACGATTTCGTAGGCCTGTTTCAGCGTTTCCGGCCTCAGGTGGGGGAGTTCGCTCTGTCGCGCGGTCATTCGCACCAGCGTCTCGATCGTGCGTTTGCGCTGCAACTCGTCGGGCGACAGATAGACCCCGAGCTCTGCGATGAACAGCAGCTTCAGAAAGCGTGCCCGCCGTTCGATGCGATCCAGGAAGCGCTTTTCGGGATCAGAGGGGGCGGCGCCATCGGACATGTCGGGCTCCTGAGGGGATGGTCGGGATGCAATCGCGCATTTTGCAGGAAAAGCATTCTGACAGGATGTTCCCGAATGTTACCCGAAAGTCCCGCGCCTTCATTCTCCTGACATGGTTCGGGCGGCCGTGCGCGGCGGCTTTGCCATCGGCGACGTTCCGAGCAGGCGAGACAGATAGCGCCCCGTATGGCTGCTCGGATTCGCGGCGATCACCTCGGGTGGCCCCTGGCACAGGATGCGGCCGCCGCCGTCGCCGCCTTCCGGACCCAGGTCCACCAGCCAGTCCGCGGTCTTGATCACGTCCAGATTGTGCTCGATGACGACGATCGTGTTGCCGTGATCGCGAAGCCGCTGCAGTACCCCCAGCAACAGTTCGATGTCGTGGAAGTGAAGACCGGTCGTGGGTTCGTCGAGAATGTACAGCGTCCGCCCGGTGTCGCGCTTCGACAACTCGAGCGCGAGCTTCACCCGCTGCGCTTCGCCGCCCGACAGCGTCGTGGCGCTCTGTCCGAGGCGGATGTAGCCGAGACCCACATCGAGCAAGGTTTCGAGCTTGCGTGCGATCGCAGGCACCGCATCGAAGAAGGCGCGAGCCTGCTCGACGGTCATCTCGAGCACCTCGATGATGGTCTTGCCCTTGTAGCGGATCTCCAGCGTCTCGCGGTTGTAGCGTTTTCCGTGGCAGACGTCGCAGGGCACGTACATGTCGGGCAGGAAATGCATTTCCACCTTGATCAGGCCGTCACCCTGACAGGCCTCGCATCGACCGCCCTTGACGTTGAACGAGAACCGGCCGGGGCCATAGCCGCGCGTGCGTGACTCCGGAACCCCTGCGAACAACTCGCGGATCGGCGTGAACAGGCCCGTATAGGTGGCCGGATTGGATCGTGGCGTGCGCCCGATCGGCGCCTGATCGACATTGATGACCTTGTCGAACAAGTCCAGCCCGTCGATCGAACGATAGGGCGCCGGTTCGGTGTTGGAGCGGTACAGGTGCTGTGCCGCCGCCGTATACAGCGTATCGTTGATCAAGGTCGATTTTCCCGACCCGGAAACGCCCGTGACGCAGGTGAACAGTCCGCAGGGCAGAACCAGTTCGACGTCGCGAAGATTGTTGCCCGTGCATCCTGCCAGTCGTACTGTCCGATCGGGATCGGGGCGCTTGCGCGTAGCGGGAAGTGGGATCGAGCGGGTGCCGGAGAGGTAGGCGCCGGTCAGGGATGCAGGATTGGAGATGACCGCATCGGGCGTACCCTGAGCCACGATCTGCCCTCCATGCTCGCCCGCCCCGGGCCCCATGTCGACCACATGGTCGGCCGAGCGGATCGCATCTTCGTCATGCTCGACCACGATCACGGTGTTTCCCAGATCCCGCAACTGGCGCAGTGTGCCGAGCAGACGGTCGTTGTCGCGCTGGTGCAGGCCGATCGACGGCTCGTCGAGTACGTACATGACGCCGGTCAGCCCCGAGCCGATCTGGCTTGCAAGGCGGATGCGCTGGGCTTCGCCCCCCGAGAGCGTATCGGCCGAGCGGTCGAGCGACAGATAGTCGAGGCCGACGTTGATCAGGAAGCTCAGGCGGCTTGAGATCTCGCGCATGATCTTCTCGGCGACGCGTGCGCGCTGGCCGGTCAGTTCGAGCGTGTCGAAGAATGCCTTGCATTCGCCGAGCGGCAAGGCGCTCACGAACTGGATCGGCTGGTTTCCAATCAGCACGTTGCGCGCTTCGGTGCGCAGGCGGGTGCCGTCGCACACGGGGCATGGACGATGGGTCCGGTACTTGGCCAGTTCTTCACGGACCGCGATCGAATCGGTCTCCCGGAATCGTCGTTCGAGGTTCGGAAGGATGCCCTCGAACGGGTGTTCCTTCGTGACCGGGCGGCCGTTGTCGGAGAGGTAGCGGAAGGCCACCTTCTCCTTGCCCGAACCGTGCAGGACCACCTGTTGCACCTCGAGGGCCAATTCGCCGAATGGCGTCTCCACGTCGAAGTCGTAGTGAGTTGCGAGGCTAGCCAGCATCTGGAAATAGAACTGGTTGCGCCGGTCCCAGCCGCGAATCGCTCCCGAAGCCAGCGAAAGTTCGGGATGTGCGACCACACGGGCGGGGTCGAAGAACTCGACCTGCCCCAGCCCATCGCACTTGGGACACGCCCCGGCCGGGTTGTTGAAGGAGAACAGGCGCGGCTCGAGTTCGGCCAGCGCATAGCTGCACACCGGACAGGCGAACCGGGCCGAGAACAGGTGCTCCGCTCCCGAGTCGATTTCCACCGCGATTGCCCGGCCGTCGGAATGCGTGAGTGCCGTCTCGAATGACTCGGCGATCCGCCCACGCTGATCGGCCCGCACCTTCAGGCGGTCGATGACGACCTCCACCGTGTGACGCCGACCCTTCTCCAGCGCCGGCAGCGCGTCGAGCTCGCAGACCTGCCCGTCGACACGCACGCGCACGAAACCTTGTGCCCGCAACTCGGAGAAGAGGTCGTGCTGCTCGCCCTTTCGTCCGGCCACCACGGGTGCCAGGATCATCAGTCGGGTGTCCTCGGCGAGCGCGAGGACGTGGTCGACCATCTGCGAAACGGTCTGGGCTTCGAGTGGGTGTTCGGGGTGATCGGGGCAATGGGGGGTGCCGGCGCGGGCATAGAGCAGGCGCAGGTAGTCATGAATCTCGGTGACGGTCCCCACCGTGGATCGCGGATTGTGGCTGGTGGCCTTCTGCTCGATCGAGATCGCCGGCGACAACCCTTCGATCAGGTCGACGTCGGGCTTCTCCATCAACTGCAGGAACTGCCGGGCGTAGGCGGACAAGGACTCAACGTAGCGCCGCTGCCCCTCGGCATACAAGGTATCGAACGCAAGCGAGGATTTTCCGGAGCCGGACAGGCCGGTGATCACGGTCAGGCGGTTTCGCGGCAACTCGAGACTGATGTTCTTGAGGTTGTGCGTGCGTGCGCCGCGAATGCGGATCTCTTCCATGAGGCTCGTGCGGGGCGTTGGGGGCAACACATCACTATACGAGAGAACCCGACTGCAAGCCAAACCGGGCTTCGGCCGATGCGCCGCAGCCTGATAGAATGCCGCTTTTCTACCTTGCGCCAGGCGAATGGGCACCTCAGAACACGATTCGATGACGTCGGCGGAGCTTCGGGCAGGCGTCAGCCTGGCGGGGATCTTCGGCCTGCGCATGCTGGGCCTGTTCCTGATCCTGCCCGTATTCGCCGTTCATGCGCATACGCTGCCGGGTGGGGACAACCTGACCCTGGTCGGTCTGGCCATCGGGGTGTACGGCCTGACCCAGGCATTCCTGCAGATCGCGTTCGGTGCGGCCTCCGACCGGTTCGGGCGCAAGCCGGTCATCGTCGCGGGCCTGTTGATCTTTTTCGTCGGCAGTGTGGTCGCCGCGCTGGCCGAAAGCATTCACATGGTCATCGTCGGCCGCGTCCTTCAGGGGGCCGGTGCGATCTCGGCCGCCGTCATCGCGCTGGCGGCCGATTTGACCCGCGACCAGCATCGCACCAAGATCATGGCCATGATCGGAGCGAGTATCGGATTCGTGTTCGCACTGTCGATGGTCGGCGCGCCGCTGCTCTATGCGGCGATCGGGATGGACGGGATCTTCTGGCTTACCGCTGTGCTTGCGGCAGGCTCGATCCTCGTTGTGCTGTGGGTCGTGCCCAGCGCACCCCAGGTGCCCCGGCCGACGGCCGGCAGTTTTGCCGAGGTGTTCCGCGACGGGCAACTGATGCGCCTGAACTTCGGGGTGTTCGCCCTGCACCTGATCCAGACGACGATGTGGGTGCTGGTCCCGGCGGCCCTGGTTGCGAGTGGTGGCCTTCCCCTGGTGGAGCACTGGAAGGTCTATCTGCCGGCGGTGCTGCTGTCCTTCATCGTGATGGTGCCCGCGATCATCATCGCGGAGCGGCGAGGCAGGATGAAATTCGTCTTCAATGCCGCTATCATAATCCTGATCGTGGTTCAGGCGGGGCTGTTGCTGTTCGGGCAGAGCCTGCTCGGACTGGGGCTGTGGCTGATGCTGTTCTTCGTGGCCTTCAATGTGCTCGAGGCAACGCAGCCGTCGTGGATCTCCAAGATCGCCCGTCCCGACGCCAAGGGCACGGCCCTGGGTGTGTACAATACGCTGCAGTCCGCGGGCCTGTTTCTGGGCGGAATGCTCGGAGGCTTACTGGCCCAGCATTTCGGCAGCGAGGCCGTCAATGTCGTCTGCGCCCTGATCGCCCTCGTCTGGCTCGTGCTGGCCGCAACGATGACGCCGCCCCCGCGCAGGGTCGAAGCCGCTGTGCAGGCCGGATAACGAAACGAAAACAGGAGAAAGGCATGGCATCCGTCAATAAAGTGATCCTGATCGGCAACCTCGGCGCCGACCCCGAAACCCGCTATGCCCCATCGGGCGACGCGATCTGCAACCTCCGCATCGCGACGACCGAAACCTGGAAGGACAAGGCCACGGGAGAACGGCGCGAAGCGACCGAATGGCACCGCGTAGTGTTTTTCGGGCGTCTGGCCGAGATCGCCGCGCAGTACCTGCGCAAGGGCAGCCAGGTGTATGTCGAGGGACGTCTGCAGACCCGCAAGTGGCAGGACAAGGACGGGCAGGACCGCTACACGACCGAGATCCGCGGCGACGAGATGAAGATGCTCGGAAGCCGCCAGGGCATGGGGGGCGACGCTCCGGCCCGCCAGGACTCCGGCGGTTTTGACGCCCCGCAATCGTCGTCGCGTCCGGCCTCGCGTCCGCAGGAGCCGTCGAAAGCCCCGGCGCAGGGACGCGGATTCGACGATTTCGACGACGACATTCCGTTCTGATTCGGAAAATCGTGGTTCTTTCGTGACGAGCCCGCCAGGCGGAAGCCTGGCGGGCTCGTTGCGTCAGCGCGCCTTCAAGGCCCGTCGCATCCGTGTGAGCGCTTCTTCGAGCGTGGCCCGCGTGCAGCCGAAGTTCAGGCGGACAAAGCCCGGCATCCCGAACGCACGCCCATCCGACAGCCCCACCCCGGCTGCTTCGAAAAAGCCGGCCAGGTCGCCCAGA
>JBJHDM010000057.1:0-19350 GCA_050486545.1 Rhodocyclaceae bacterium
TTCCGCTGTGGGCGGGGTTCTGTAATACATCCCGGCTGGGTTCTGTTCACCCTGCGTCCCATCTTGAATCAGCCTCCGAACCACAACCCCACCCCCCCAGTGACCCCCCAGGACCTGACCTGACCCCTTCAGTGAACCTGACCCCTTCACGCGAGGTACCCCGTTGTCCCTGACCGTTCTCGGCCTTTCCGGCGCACTCACCCACGACCCTTCTGCGGCGCTCTACATCGACGGCAAGCTGGTCGCGGCGGCCGAGGAGGAGCGATTCGTGCGCGACAAGCACGCCAAGAACCGGATGCCCTACGAGTCAGCTAAGTTCTGCCTCGATTTCGCCAGCATCAAGCCCAAGGACGTCACCGCGGTGGCGATCCCGTTCGCGCCGATCAGCCTGTTCGGCCCGGCCCGTTGGCACTACGCCAGGCGCTACTGGTACGCGCCGGACCGCGGGCTCGACGCCATCCTCATGGGCAATCGCCGCTTTCATCGCTACAAGAAGCGTATCGAATGGTGTCTGCTGCAGCTCGGTTTCGATCTATCGAAAACCGAGATCGTGCCGGTCGAGCACCACCTCACCCATGCCTCCAGCGCCTACCACTGCTCCGGTTTCACCGAGAAGACCGCGATCATGGGCATCGACGGCAAGGGCGAATACGCCACCACCTTCTTCGGCTACGGTGAAAACGGCAGGATCCACAAGATCAAGGAGTTCTACGATCCGGATTCGCTCGGCGGCCTCTACGGGGCGATCACCGAATACCTCGGCTTCGAGATGCTGGACGGCGAGTACAAGGTCATGGGCATGGCGCCCTATGGCGACCCGACGCGCTACGACTTCTCGCGTCTGGCCAGATTCGAGAACGGCGAACTCGTGATCAACACCGACTACGCCAACGTGATCGGTTTCCGTCGTTACAAGGAGAAGGGCAAGGGCTTCTACTTCTCGCCCAAGCTCATCGACTGGCTCGGCCCCAAGCGCGAAGGCGACATCGCCGACGACCCCTACGTCCACTACGCCGCAAGCATGCAGAAGCTGTTCGAGGACCTCTCGCTGCAGATGATGGATCATTACCTGGGTGGCATCCTGCGCGAGACCGGCAAGCTCGCCTTCGCCGGAGGAGGGGCGCTCAACGTCAAGCTCAACCAGAAGATCATCGCTCGCCCCGAGCTCAAGGAATTGTATGTGCAGCCCGCCTCCGGCGACTCCGGCACTGCGCTCGGGGCTGCATCCTACGTGTCGGTGCAGCGCGGCGTGCCGGTCGAGAAGATGGAGCATGTCTACCTGGGGCCGCGCTACAGCAACGAAGACGTGATCGCGGCCTGCGCACGCCACCCGGCCAAGCCGCAGTGGGAACTCGTCGCCGACGGCGATGCCGAGATCCCGCGCCGCGTCGCGCAGATCCTCGCCGACGGCCAGCCGGTCGCCTGGTTCCAGGGCCGCATGGAGTTCGGCCCACGCGCCCTGGGCGGACGCTCCATCCTTGGATGCCCCAGCGTGCCGGGCGTGGCCGACCGCATCAACGAGCAGATCAAGTTCCGCGAGCGCTGGCGCCCCTTCTGCCCCAGCATGCTCGACACCGTCGGCCCGCAAATGCTCGGCACCGACCATCCCGCACCGTTCATGACCTTCACCTTCGAGGTCGCCGAAGGCTGGAAGGAGCGGGTACCCGAAGTCGTGCACGAAGACGGTACCGCCCGCGCCCAGGTGCTCAGGCGTGAGTTCAATCCGCGCTACTACGACCTGATGAAGGAGCTGGAGCAGCTCACCGGCAACGGCGTCGTCCTCAACACGTCGCTCAACCGCCGGGGCGAGCCGATGATCTGCTCCCCCTCCGATGCGCTGAACATGTTCTACGGGTCGGATCTGCAGGTGCTGGTGATGGAGGACGTGATGGTCGCGAAGCCAGGGCTCAGGATCGACTGAGCGGCGTTGCGGCGGGATCGGCGCGCAAGCACCACGCATAGACGAAGCCCCCGATCAGCGCGTTCAGGTAGAAGCCGGAGTCGTACATGATGTACGACTCGAACAGGTTCGCGACTGTCCAGAAGGCGAAGAACGCCCAGGCGAACACGAAGACATCGGTCGGAATCCGTCCGTTGCGCCAGGCACTCGTCACGCGCCACCCGACCAGCAGAACGACCCCGGCCATGCAGGCGACGGCCGCGCCCCCGACTGTGACCAGGGTTTCGAGATACGAGTTGTGAAGATGTCCGAACCGGCTCTTGAAGCGCTCGTCGAAATGCGGTGAATGCCTGATCAGTCGAGACGCCGAGCGCCCACCCCAGCCGAAGATGGGCCTTTCGGCGATCCATTCGAGCGAGGCCGCCCACGATGCGACCCGCACTCCGATGCTCGTCAGGGGGATCTCCTCCAGGCGGGCCATCCGTCCGAGCGCTTCGATGCTGACCGACTCGCTTGCGATGCGCTTGACCACCCGCTTGTCGGCCTCGAGGTAGACCAGGCCCGACACGACCAGCGCAAGCGCCATGCCTGCGGCTGCTCCGCGTTTCATTCGTTGCCTGTGCGTCAGACGATGTCCGAACAGCAGCGACACCGTTCCGAGCGATGACAGGACAACGGCCGCAACGACCAGGCCCAGCCATGCCCCGCGCACTTGTGTGACCAGGGTTCCGAACAGCATCAGCATGACGAAGGCGATGCCGAGTGGTGCGATCAGGATGCGCACGCGGGGTGTGCAGGAGGTCAGGAGTCGTGGCAGGAAAATCGCACCGGCGAGCAGTGCGGTGGCGAACAATACCCCGGTGTGCTGCGCATTGCGGAATCCAAAGTCCACTCGTGTCCCGCGCCAACCGGCAGTCCAGTGCGACTCCGGTGCGAACCATGCAAGGTGGATGAGCAACCCCGCTGCGGCGCTGAACAGGAGCAGGAACGGGAGGTGCTTGTAGGAAGCCCTTGTACCGTAGGCGAGAACGACGAAAAAGCAGAATGCCGAGACATACTTCTTCGCCGACGATCCGGTGAACAGGTCCTCGGGGAGCGTGGCGCGTTGCCAAAGATAGCCGGCAACCACGGCTACGGCCAGTAGCCCGCACAACTGGATCACCCGATCCCGATGCATCGGCGGATCGCGTAGCGCAAATCCCACCAGGAACAGCAGGAGCAGTGCCCGGGTTAGCCACTTCGCCGTATCGGGAGAGAGAAACCAGACTACTGGAAACAACGTAGCAAGCAAGGCAAAGGAAAGTTGATACCCTTGGCGCACACTTCTCCATGAAAGCCCATGACTGGAGTGCAGAGCGTCAGGGAAGGCCATACGTTTTCACCATCGCGTCAATTTGCGCGTCGTTGCCATTTCGGTTTCGTTTCCAAAGGCTTTCGGCCTGGCTTTCGGGCCAACTGACAAGTTCATGCCGGGTGCCGGAATGTCGTGCGAATCTACCATTGAGGCGTACCATCCAATACAGCCAGACGTCGTCGGCATCGGGACAGAGTTTCATGAAAACTTCCTGCCTCAAGACGTCGGGGTGTAGGCTCCCTGCTGGATAGAGTGCCCCCATGCCCCCTGTAGCAAAGTTGCGCCAGTCTTGAGTCTGATCCCGAGTTTTCTTGGTCCACTCCCTGTAGGGGTGGAGCCCGTTTTCATCGGAAGCGATCCTGTGCAGACGGTGAGCCACGACATCCTCGGGAAAGCGACGTGACGCAATCAGCAATTCTTGAAGCCAATCAGACCAGAAATACAAGTCGTCATCGGCGGTGACGATATCTGCTTCGGGATAACCGGCAAGTGTCGGGAGAATTTTCTTGAATGAGCGCAGGTCATCGCAACCACGAATATCGAGTCCTTCGTGCTCCAACGAACGAACTGTTTCCGGAAGGGCTGGCAGGTCCGCTTCGGCGATCCAGAGGATAAGACGGTCCGGCCGGACGCTTTGCGTGAGGAGACTCCTGAGGGTCAAGTGTAGGGTGGGGAAACGCTGGGGATAGGACGTAAGCGAGACGATCAACTCTCGATCTCTCCCGTGATGAGGGGCAGGCTTTCGAAAATACCAGCGGCAGGCCAGCTTGAATCTGCACCAGTGTGGGCGCCAGTGCTTGAGAAATACTCGTTTTCGTCGTCGCCAGTAACTGGTGGAATGCTTGGTCATGACATGGTTTGTTGTGCCGGGCACCCGTTCTTGGTTGTGGTGCGTACGAGGGGTGCGTATTGACTGGAGGAATGCTGAATCTTATTGCCTACTATGGATGTGGTTCACGCCGACCTGCGCAGCATCCACGGATACTTGATGGACGCGACGACCCGGTCGAGCAATGCGGGTTGACCGATCGGATGCATCGGGCGAACGATTTCCTGGGCGACCAGCCCGCCGATGCGGGAAAACGCGAAGCGCTCGCGGGCCAGCTGCTTTCCGGCCTCGGCGATGCGGTTGCAGACATCTGGAGACGCCTCCAGCATTTTCAGTCTCTCCACCGCTTCGGTGGCGGTACGGTACAGGACCACGTTCTCCATGTCCCTGAAGCCGAGTACCTCGTTCTCCTCCGCCCCCTGGTCTTCCGCGAGCAGCACGCAGCCGGCTCCCATCGCCTCGAAGTTCTTGAGCATGTACTCCGACATTCCCGAATCTGCGCTGACGAAAACCCGGATCCTGTTCAGCATCTCGACGTAGGCCTCCCCCGATTCCGTTCGTGTGACGAGCACGGGAAACTCGCGGCCGATTGCTTCGAGCATGCGCCGTCGTGCCGCATAGAACTGGTTCTTGGTGCTGCCGAGAAAAGCGGCGAAAACGTCCCGCTCGCTACCAGTATCGATGATCGCGCGATCGTCGAACCCCTTCGGGACGAAGCGCCCGTCGATTCCCTCTGCGCGAAGCAAACCGCTGATCCGGTGCCCGGAAGAAATCACCCGGCAACCGGGGATCGCGCGGTAGAACTGCGAGTGCTGCCCGAAGTACTTGCTCTCGGGCATGTAGTTCTGCCACACGTCGTACTCGAGGAAGATCAGTCCATCGATCAGCCGCAATGCGCGCTCCTGACCCTTGAGTCGCTTGAGGCGCGAAAAGATCACGACGCGGTCGTAGCCCGACGGATCATGGTCCCGGAAAAAGCGCGCAAGGTTCTCCTGCTGTGCGTTGCTCAACCGCAGGATCCGGCATTCGGGGAGGTTGTTCGCGATGGATTCGTACAGCCAATCGAGAATGGCTCGACGCTCATCCATGACCAACAGCAGTGTTCTCATGGTGGTTCTCGTTCAATTTCTATCGGGTCGAGGTGGCGATTCCGACCCCGGCTTGGGTCGTCCGCTCATGGCATGTTTCGATCGCTTCGCCAACCGTTCCGGAGCCATCGCTTCGCTCGAACCTTCAGATCATACAAATGGAATGATAGCCGGTCGATGACCCCGAACCGGCGCCCCAATACGCTTAGATACCTTTGCATGAACGCCTCGCGCCCCGGAGCGTCGAGCTTGTTGCAGATCCGGACCAGATCCGCGATGCGCATGCGTAGCGGCAGGCCATGGTCGAAGAAGCGTGCGCGTGCGGTATCGATCAGGATGAACTCGATCTGCTCCGGGTCTGTGGCGCGAACAAGGATGTTGCCTGCCGACAGGTCCCGGAAAAACACCCCACGGGCGTGCATCCGGAGCAGGAACGCCGAGAGTTGGGTAAAGGCCGATTCGCGGGTGATGCCGGCGTGCTCGCGTGCGCCCTTCGCATAAGCGGTGAATAGCGAACGGACGGACAGGCTGCCTTCCACGTGCTCGCAGACGTACCAGTTCCGGGTCAGGTCCTTGCCAGCATACTCTTCGATCCATGCGACCGGCTCGGCGGTGCGAATCCCACGGCGTAGAAGTTCGCTGGCCCCGTTCCAGCTTCTCAGTGCCTTCGAGGGCTTGAAGCGATCCAGCAGGCGCTTGTGAATCCGGAACCGGACCGGTTGCTTGACCACCAGTCTCGCTCCGGGAGTCCGTGGGTCCTCGATCGTCCAGATCGCGTTGCGCGCATGGCGCAAGGCCTCGGCCTTGGGTGGGGGGCGAAGGTTCTCGGGGCGAAGTGTCGCGATCAGCAACTCAGCTTCCGTACGATCTGCCGCACGGACTGCACCATGCCAGCGGTCGTCCCGGAAGTAGTGGTGGATACCGGCTCCATGCCGGTGGATCCGGATCGAGATGTCCCCGCTGTAGTGTGGCTTGAGACGAACGGGATGATCTGCCGGCCAGCGCGCATACACCGGCGATTCGGTGGCCAGTGTAGGGGGGTGTTCCAGAGGTTGTCCGTCGCGGGACATCCAACGGGCGCTGGCGAGGTCTTCCGGAGCGTATAGAGCGGCCATCGGAACCGCCCGGCCATTGATGCACCAGATCGCATGCATCACATGCTCCCGGGCGAGAAACGCGTGGACTTCGAGTCCCTGGCCGCTTTGCAGCGCGGCCTGGTATCGGGTCCCCGGAATCGAACGGGCAAAGGCTGCGTAGGCATCGAAAGCGGGGCGGATCCGGAAGTCCGCAGTCGTTCCTTCGAGCTCCTTGTAATGGGTGATACGCTCGAGTACGGGATAGGGGCGGGCGCCATTGTCGATCAACCCTTCGCGATGACAGATCAGCGGTCCCCAGCCGGCGCGTTCGAGGGCGCCCGACGCGGCACAAAGAACCATGTACCGGGCCAGGTAGTCGGCCTGCTTCTGCTCGACGTCCGGCAGCATGCGCTGGATGCGGGGAAGCGTCCAGAATGCGGCGGGCGACTGCAGGCGTTCAACGCCGACGTCCCGCCCGATTCGCTGCAGCATCCGCGCCTTCTTGACGAGGTTGAACTTGAACAAGGCGGCCATCCGGCGGCCGAGCACCTTGTGGTCGAACCGCTCCGGCTCGGTGCAGCGCTCGGAGAACAGATTGTCGGTATGGATATCGGGCAGTTGGCCGCGCTGCGCGAGAATTGCGAGCATGCCGATGTTGTAAGGGGGTTCGAAGTCGGTGATGTTCGGACCGGCAAGCACGATGCCACGGCTGCGGACCTCTGCATGGGCGATCGACCATGCATCGAGGAACCCGTCGAGCGTGTATCCCGCCCATCGTTTTCGATTGACCGTCGAGCCGATCTCGAGGCGTTCGATGCGGTCACCGAACCGGTCCAGGGTGTTTCGGACGAAGGCCGCCCATTCGTCTCGTGCGGCTGACGTTCCCATGGACGATGCGGCCTCGAATGGCTGTACCAGATGCAGCATGACCGCCATTCGCCGTTCGATCAAACGCTCCAGCAGCCGGGCGGGAGGGCCCTCGGCATCGCCGTAGCTGAAATCGAGGCGGACGTGCCGGATGCCGAGTTCTTCCAGGCGATTCAGGACGTAGTCGTCGACCGCGGAATCGTTGGCGGCGGCAACGCAGACGCTGACAAAATCCTCGGCGACCGGATGGTCTGCGGGAGGAAGATGCCCGTCCGGCTGGCGCAGCCCGCCACGGAAAACGTAACGAAGATTCGCACGTGCGAATTGCCATGTCGTGTGCCCGGTACGTTCCGAAGCGACGACGGGGGGCTTTTCTGCTCCTGATCGGTGCTTCATGTTCGGTTCTTGTGCCGATACAGGTCGAGGATCTGCTGCGGGTTCAACCAGTCCCGGTCGCAACGCTTGCCCTGGATGCGGCGCAGGTTGCGGATGCGTTGGAGGCGCCCGAGCGGACGGCGATACATCTTCAGATCGGAGATGTCGATCAGTCCGAGTTCGCCTTCCGGAGTCAGTACGACATTACCCAGGTGAAGCGAGCGGAAGTAGATGCCCAGGTCGTGCAGGCGCACCACGAAGTGCAGGAACGCCTGCTTGAGCGACTCCTCGGTTTCGGGATCCAGGCCACGGCTGCGCAGCTCTCGCAATGTGGAACCTTCCAGCGGGTAGTAGTGAACCACATCGAGTGCGGCCTTTCGGACGCGGAAGATGCGAATGACCTTCGGGCAGGGGATGCCGCGTCGAGCGAGTTCCTCGGCGTTGTCCACAAAGCGCTGTGCATAGGGATACCAGGCTGCCGAAGAAATGACCCGTTTGCGACGGAAGAACTTCAGGAATGTGCCGTCGGGAAGCCTGAGAACCTTTTCGAGACCGGAATCCTCGAGCAGCACCTCGGCGCCCTCGCGCAAGGCCAGGTATTCTTCGTATTGGAGTTCGATCAATTGCTGCCCTGCCGAGCCCGTCTGCTCATCCTAGCGTCACATGGGCGCGCTTGTGCCCTTAACCGCGCATGGTAACATCCCGCGACCGCTGCCCGGGTCACACGACGTCCATGAGCCAAGCCGACAAAGCCTCCCCGTCATCGCTGAAGATTTACTTCCGATTGCTGGGCTATGTACGTCCATTCATCGGCTACTTCGCGATCAGCCTCATCGGCTATGTAATGTTCGCGTCTGCCCAGCCCATGCTCGCGGGAATGATGAAGTACTTTGTCGACGGGCTGACCGGTACGATCGCAGGCGAGCCGGTGGTGATGCCGCTACTTGGCGAAGTCGAGCTCATGTACGGGATGCCGGTCCTGCTCGTATTGATCGCCCTGTGGCAGGGGATCGGCTCGTATCTCGGCAACTACTTTCTCGCCCGCGTCTCGCTCGGGCTGGTCAACAATCTGCGCGTCAACTTGTTCGACAGCCTGCTGCGTCTGCCGAACGTCTATTTCGACCGCAACAGTTCCGGCCACATGCTCTCGCGAATCACCTACAACGTGACGATGGTCACCGGAGCTGCCACGGATGCGATCAAGACAGTCGTCCGCGAAGGTCTGATCGTCACGTTCCTGTTTGGCTACCTGCTTTGGATGAATTGGAAGCTTACGCTCGTGATGGTGGCGATCATGCCGTTGATCGGCCTGATGGTGAACAGTGCGAGCCGCAAGTTCCGCAGGCTCAGCCGGGCGATCCAGTTGGCGATGGGCGATGTGACCCATGTTGCGTCCGAAACCATACAGGGCTACCGGGTGGTGCGCAGTTTCGGTGGTGAGGGCTACGAGTCGGTACGCTTCCGCCATGCGGCCGGGGAGAACATGCGCAAGCAGCTGCGCATGGTACGGACCTCAGCGACGTTCACGCCGTCGTTGCAACTCGTCACCTATTCGGCCATGGCAGTCTTGTTGTTCCTGGTGTTGTTGCTGCGCGGCGACGCGTCTGCGGGCGATCTGGTCGCGTACGTCACCGCAGCCGGTTTGCTGCCCAAGCCCATTCGGCAGATCTCGGAAGTAAGTGCGACGATCCAGAAAGGGCTGGCTGGCGCAGAGAGCATCTTCGAACAACTCGACGAGGCGCCGGAGGTGGATCTCGGAACGATCGAGCGCGAGCGCGTCGAGGGGAGACTCGAGGTACGGGACCTGAGTTTCGCCTATCCGGGAACCGAGCATCGCGTTCTGGACGGAGTCAGCTTCACGATCGAGCCTGGGCAGATCGTGGCGCTAGTCGGCCGTTCGGGGAGCGGCAAGTCGACGCTCGCGAATCTGGTTCCACGCTTCTATCATCATGAAGAAGGACAGATTCTGATCGATGGCGTCGATGTCGAAGACTACACTTTGCGCAATCTGCGCAAGCACATCGCACTGGTCACGCAGCAGGTGATCCTGTTCAACGACACCGTTGCCAACAACATCGCCTATGGCGATCTCGCCGGCGCACCGCGTGAAGACATCGAGAAGTCGGCCGAGGCAGCGTTTGCCCGCGAATTCATCGACCGCCTTCCGCAAGGTTTCGACACTTTGGTCGGCGAGAATGGTGTACTCCTCTCGGGGGGGCAGCGGCAACGACTGGCCATCGCACGCGCCCTGCTCAAGAACGCACCGATCCTGATCCTGGATGAAGCCACTTCGGCGCTCGATACCGAGTCGGAGCGCCATATCCAGGCGGCTCTGGACCAGGTGATGAAGGGACGTACAACGCTAGTGATCGCCCACCGCCTGTCGACGATCGAGAAGGCCGACGTCATCATGGTCATGGATCATGGACGCATTGTCGAGCGGGGCCGGCACGCCGAACTGCTCGCGGCAGGAGGGCATTATGCACGGCTGCATGCGATGCAGTTTCGTGATGAAGAGGGGATTCCAGAAGAGCAGGGGGGCGCCCCATCGATCGACGGGGGCATCGGGAGCTGATTCGTTCGCTACCGGGGTAGATTGGAATCGAACCAGCAACGTAGCGGGCTGCCCTGGGGCCAGTTTCGCATGAGCCGGTTGCGGTCCCGCGCCCAGGCGCGTCGATGTGCGGCTGCGCTGTGGTGTTGTCGCATTGCGTCAAGGTCGATCAGATACAGCTCGCCATTGCTCCAGATCAGATTGCTGGCCTTCAGGTCGCCGTGACTGATCCGTGCGCGGGTCAGCGTGCGGAACAGTCGCCGAAGCGCTTCCGCTTCACGCTCGGGCGGCTCGGCTGCAGGGTCCAGATGTTTGTCCAGGCTGAGACCCGCGCAGTGTTCCGTGAATAGCCAAGCACGACCGCGCAACGGACCGCGGCGCTCTTCGATCACTGCGCAAGGAGGCGGTGTCGGGATTCCGAGCAGGCACAGGCGATGCCCCTCGACCCAGGAATGCCAGGCACGGCTGGGGCGCCACAGGCGGGACAGCGCGTGCCGCCAGTTCTTGAGGTTGTAGCGCTTGATGACGAATTCCCGTTCCTTGCCTGGAACGCGTGCGACGGTACAGGTGCCCCCGTTCTTGAGGCGATCGCCGGCTGTGATGGCTGCGTCGGGATCGTCGGTCAAGGGGCCCAGGGCGCCCTCGTCGGCGCGGGCGACGATGAGGAGCCTGTCAAACCTCCGATCGACCCGGAATCGGGAGCAGTCGCGCCCGACCTTTCCGAGGTAGTCCGAGAGTCGACGCGCGCGCGCCCGCTCGATCGGTCCGGCAAGCTCCCCGGGTTCCGGAAGCCAGTGGGGGTTTCCCCGGTGGTAGGCCGTCAGCAATGGCAGCAAGGCCTCATCCCATGCCATGGGCAACTGGGCGACGAGCAGCGCGAGGTTAACGCGTGCGGAATCCAAAGGGAGAGGAGAGTCGGAATGCTTGCGGATCGTGTCTCCGTCGATGACGTGGACTACGGAGCCGTGTCGCAGGAAATTCCCCAGATGCAGGTCCTCGTGCGTGATTCCTCGGAAATGCAGATGGCCAAGCAACTCAAATGCGGGTTCGAGTACGGCGAGGCATTCGTCCGATCCCGGCGTGTGGCGGGTGAGAGCTTGCCAATCCTGCCGTAGCGTCTTCGAGTCTTCGAGAAACTCGGTGAGGATGACCTCCCCGCCCGACGCCAAAGACTCGGCCAGGATCAGATTCGGGGTCGGAAGCCCCGCTCCGGTGAGAACTTCGATGCCGTTGCGCTCGCGTTGCCAGTGCCTTGCGCTGCCCTCCCCGATGTAGAGCTTTGCCAGTGCCGCTCGGCCTTCGAGTGTGGTTCGGACGACAATCCGCTTGCCCGGCAGGACGCGAAGGATCTCGTCGGCACGCAGCGCGACTCCTGACCGAAGCACGAACCGGAAGGGGACGGGCGGCGTGCGCCCGGCCGCGCAGAGCGCATCACGGTCGAGCACTGGTGGGGTGCCCGATGGTTGCGCGAGTTCAGGCATCCAGGCTGTCGTCTGCGAGAATGCCGGGGGCATCGAATCCACGCAGCTTGGCGCGAATCCTCCGGTGCCCGCTCCGGACCGAACGCGGCCCGCTCCCCAGTTCGGGGTTCAGAACCATCGTCGCGTGATTCAGGTGGTCGACGTAACTGCCCAACTCCTCCGAGCTGAGAAAGATCATGTTGTAGCCGGCCTCGACCATCTTCTTGTGCATGACGCTTCCGGCCACCGCATCGCCGTCGGAGAATCCCGTGCCGAGAGCGCGGATGACGTCGGTCCGGTACATGGCACAGTGACTGCGCAGGTAGTGCAGGCTGGGGTCGAAACGAACATCACGCCAGGACTTGCGGCCGGTCAGCCGATACATGCCGACCTTCCAGGCCTGTTCGAGGGCCCGCCCGAACAGCTGCAGGCGCGTCTTGGACTCGAGCTTCCACGACCCCACTCCGGCAACGTTCTCGTCCGCACGGAAGGGGGCCAGGAGTACATCGAGCCAGTCCGGGCGGCGCACGAAGGTGTCGGTGTGGATCGACAGCACGTAGGGCGTTCGCACCCGTTCCAGCGCCAGGTCCAGGGCACGCGAATGCGACAGGCCGGGGCGGGGGTCGTCGTCGATCTTGCGCTCGATCAGCTCGATCCATTTCAGGGTGCGCAGATACTCCACCGAAGCGTCGCCCGAATCGTTGTCGATCGCGATGACGTGGGCACGTGCGGGATCGGTGTGACGCCTGAGCAGGCGAAAGCAGATTTTGGTGATATCCGGGGTCCGGAAGTTCGGCACCAGAATGGTGACTTCCTTGTCCTGCATGAGTGGGCTCCTGTTCATTCGCGTCCGGTGAAGAACCCGAGGATCTTGCCGATCCTCGTCCGGTCTTCCGGGGTCAGGCCGCGGTGTCCGGTGTACTGATGATAAAAGCGCAGCCGCTGGGTCCGCGACAACTGGTATTTTGCGACCTTGTCGAGGCAGGCCAGGTCCTTGATGATCCGGTAGCGCAGAAAGGGGCCCTGCCAGGTCTCGCCGCTCGGACAGTCGATCAGGAAGACCTGCGGATCCGCGCCTTCGGTGACGAGGAGATTGCGCCATTTCAGGTCGTTGTGCACGAAATGACGATCGTGCATGATGCGGGTGATCGCGGCGATCTGCCGCGAGACCTTCAAGACCCAGTCCGCGTCCTTGAGCCGTGGATCTCTGTCCTTGGCCATGCGAGCGAGATCCATCGTGTGCGGAATCTCCTCGGTGATCATGGCCCCCCGCTCAAAACCGCCCAGGCGTCTCTCCAGGCCGTAGCCGACGATGGTCGCCGTCGGGATCCCCCAGGATCGGAACGCCAGCAGATTCTCCCATTCGGCGCGGACACGGGGCCGTCCGAACCATCGCCGCATCACGTTCTTTCCGGCGCCGGTGTAGCGTTTGACGTAATAGCGCTTCCCGGCGATCTCGACGCGGAGCACGCGGCTGAGTGGGTCCTTGGCGACGAGCGGGCCTTCGAGCGCGAACACGCTGTCGAGCGAGGCGAAGCGACGTCTTGCCTCCGCGTCGGTGAGTTCGGGGGTCAGGGTCCAGGCGGTCATCGCTGCAAGTCCGGTCGATGGGCGAACTTGCGTTCGTAGCGGCGCAGCAGGCGGGCTGCTTCGCGCTCGAGGGCACTCAACCTGCGCCGCTCGCGACGAAGTGTCTCACGCAAGGAGCCCGGAAAATAGGTGCGTAGAAAGCGCAGGCGATCGCGTCGCGTCAGCCCGATTCCGAGCGCGGAGAAGTACAGCGCGGCAAGGTCCTTGTCGCGCCAGCGCCGTGGGGTGTCCGGGCGGATCTGCGCGCGATGCAGGTCGATGACCGCGATCCGTGGGGCTTTCGGATCCGCCTGACCGTCCTCCCGCAGCAGGAAGTGGCACAGATAGAAGTCCCGGTGGTTGATGCCGCCTTCATGCATCGTGCGTGCGATTCGTGCGACCTCCAGGATCAATGTGTGCTTGAACCCGGGCAAGGGCGGTTCATTCGACCAGGTGCGTGTGAGGCGGTCCAGATCGATGGCCGGTTCGATCGCCTCGGTGACGAGGAAGGACTGCCGGCGTGCCGGGCCGCGACCGCGCTCGCCGTAAGCGGCGATCGTCATCGTGTCGAGTCCGAGCGCGTGGAAGGCGCGGATCGCGCGGTATTCGGCCGTCGCGCCGAGCACCGGAAGGCGCCCTCGAAGCAGGTTCCCGAGAATCTCGACCCAGCCGATTCCACGGTGCAGCTTCGCGTAGTAGCCGCGATGGTCGACTTCGAAGCGCAGCGTCCGTCGCCCTTCGAGCTGTCGGACCACCGATCCGGTGAGGGCGAAGGCCGCGTCGAACGGATCCTGTCCCGCCCAGAGCGTGGCGAAGGGTTCTTCGACCAGGGATTCGTCGACGCTGCCGAAGGTCATGGTTCCGTTCCGAGGATGACGTCCGCCGCACGTTCGGGAAGGCTGTAGAGATCGGCCGTGTCGGAGAAGGCCAGCGCATTCTCGTGCCAGCGCGACCGCGCTGCGTCGTCGGCCAGCATCTCGGCCAGGATGCCGTTCATCAGGCCTTGCTCGAACGGTTCGGGGACGATGCGGCCGGCATCCGCGTCGACAATGTAGTGCGCGTAGCCACAGGCCTCGGTGGCCAGCACGGGCAACCCGGCGACGACCGCTTCGAGCAGGACCCCCCCGGTGTTCTCGTGTCGGGCCGGGTGCAGCAACACGTCGGCACCGAGCAGGAAGCGCGGAACGTCGGTGCGTCCCCCGGGTATCCAGACCCGGTCGGCAATGCCCAGTGCACGGGCCCGATCCAGGAATGGAGCCGGATCGTCGGCGCCGATCGCGAACAGGCGAGTGCGCCGCTTCAAGGCTTCGGGCAAGGCGCCCAGGGCCTCGATCGAGCGATCGAGACCCTTGCGGGGAAAGTCGGATCCGATCTGCAGGAGCAACCGGTCCGTGTCCCCGAGCCCGAACTCCGCGCGGAACGCGGCGCGGATCTCGCCCGCGTTCGGCGGGGCGCGGCGATCCGGGGCGATGCCAGGAGGCATCGCATGAAAGCGCTCCGGCTTCGTCCCGTAGTACTTCACGAACAGTGCTTGCTGGACTTTCGAGATCGACAGGATCTCGGTGTGCGCGCCGGAGCCGAACACGGCACGCTCGTAGGCCGAGAAGTGGCGGTATCGTGGACTGAGCCGGTAGAGCGGCTTGCGCAGGGTCCGTGCCTTTTCCTCGAAGCAGGGATCGGCGGCATAGTAGACATCCAGCCCTGGCATCTTGTTGAAGCCCACGACCCTATCGACCGGACGGCGGACCAGGTCGTCCCGCACCCATACGGTGAACTTGGCATAGCGGCGGTGATTCACCAGGGCCGTCACGGGTACGCGTACCAGTTCGAAGCCCTCCGGTTCGTCGCCTTCCCAGTCCAGGATGTAGATGCGTACCGAATGCCCGCGATCCCGGCAGACACGCGCGATGCGCAGGAACTGGCGTTGCAGCCCGCCGTAAGGGAAATACTTGTACAGGCAGAAGGCGAGCTGCATCAGTGCGGTTCCGATGAAGAGGTCGTGCCGGCCGCCGGGCTCGCGAGCCACGGCGTGAGGGCGGTCCACACGTTCTCCGGCGGAACGCGGGTGAAGCACGGCGGCCGATCGCGTTCGGGGTCGAAGCGGTCGCGGTCCGCGTCGGTGGGGCGGTAGCCGCAGAGCTTCGACAGGCACGGTGCACAGGCGAAGTCAGAGGCCAGGTGGATCTGGTTCGAACCCCAGGTGCCGGTGAGGGCGGGGTTGGTCGGGCCGAACAGCGAAACCGTCGGGACATCCAGTGCAGCCGCGAGATGACCGAGCCCGGTATCGACTGCCACGCAGGCCCTGGCCCCGGATAGTTGCGCGGCGAGTCCGGTGAGGTCGAGGCGGGGCAGGACGACGATTCGCGGGAGATGGGCTGCCAGCCGTTCGGCACGCGCGCGCTCGGCTTCGTTTCCCCACGGCAGGCGTACCGCCCAGCCGGCCGCATCGGCACGCTCGGCCAGGATGCGCCAGTAGGGCTCGGGCCAGTGCTTGGTTTCCCAGGTGGTTCCATGCAGGAAGACGAGGTAAGGGTCGGGTGATCGCGCTGCGTTGGGGAGCACGAGCTCGTGATCGAGCCCGTAGCTGCCTGCATCCTTCGGGATCGGATAGCCCAGTGCGCGTGCGAACAGCTCGCGCACCCGCTCGACCGCATGGCGCCCCTTGGCGACCGGGTGGCGGTGCGTGTAGAAGCGGCTGGCCAGGGGCTCGCGCACCGAGCTGCGGTCCAGTCCATGCACCGGCGTGGTCGCATAGCGGGTCAGCAAGGCGCTCTTGATCAGGCCTTGCGCATCGATCGCCGCATCGTAGTGCGACTGGATCAGTTCGCGCGTGAAGCGCCGCCATTCGCCGCTCGCCCAGGTCCGGAACACCGCCTTGCGCCAGCGCCGGATCGCCACCGGGATGACGCGGTCGACGGCCGGGTGCCAGCGGGGGATCTCGGCGAAGTTCTCCTCTACGACCCAGTCGAAGCGGATACCGGGGATCGCGCGCGCCGCGTCCGTGATCGCGGGCAGCGTATGGATGACGTCGCCGAGCGATGAGGTCTTGATGACGAGTACCCGCATCGGTCCGGCCTGTCAGTCCGCAGCCGGGTCCGCGGAGCGGATCGAAAGCCCGTCCAGGGCGTCGCGTACGCTCTCGGGCGTGATCCCGGTCAGGCAGGCCGTGTGGCCCAGCGGGCATTCCCGCTTGAAGCACGGCGAGCACTCGAGGGCCAGATGACGGATCGCGACACGGTCGGAAAGCGGTGGCGTATGTCCCGGGGAGGACGAGCCGTAGATCGCCACCAGGGGAAGGTCGAGGGCGGCGGCCACGTGCATGAGGCCGGAATCGTTGGTCACCGCGGCGCGGCAGGCTGCGAGCAGGTCGACGGCATCCCCCAGTTCGGTCCGGCCGCACAGGTTCATTACGTGCTCGCCGCGACCGGCGGCGATGACCTCGCCGGCCGCACGGTCCTTTTCCGATCCGAGGATCCAGACCTGATCGCCGCGCCGGACGAGGTCGTCGGCAAGGGAGGCGAAATGGTGCAGCGGCCATTGTTTGGCGGGACCGAATTCGGCACCGGGCATGAAGGCGACGGCGGGACGTTCGCGGTCGAGCCCGAGACGCTCGTACAGGCGCGCCTGGTTGTCGCGGTCGGCCTGCAGCCGCGGGCGGGGAAGGGGGTCGGGGAGCGGCTTGTTTACGGGGCGTCCGAGTGCGACGAAGCGCTGGACCGTCATCGGTAGCCGGTGACGGCTCAGCATGCGCATGTCGTTGATGAAGCCGTAGCGCATCTCGCCCCGGAAGCCGGTGCGCTCGGGAATGCCGGCGAACAGGGGAATGAGGGCGGATTTGAGGGAGTTGGGCAGGACGATGGCCTGTGCGTAGCCGACCGTTGCAAGCTGCCGTCCCAGGTTCCAGCGCACCCCGAGCTGCAGCTGTCCATGCCCGACCGGCATCGCGATGCCGCGGTCTACCTCGGGCATGCGGGCGAGGATCGGCAACGACCAGCCCGGGGCGAGCACGTCGATCTCGCACTCTCCGCGTGCCTTCAGGGTCATGAACAGGCTTTGTGCCATGACCATGTCGCCGACCCAGGACGGGCCCACCACGAGGATCCGGCGCATCGTCGTCACGAATCCCGCCGCGCCAGCCAGTCTAGGTAGCGGGGCACACCGACTTCGACCGGTGCGAACGCATGGGTGCAGCCGGCCGCGCGCAATGCGCCCATGTCCGCCTCGGTGAAGCTTTGGTAGCGACCCTTGAGGGTCTCGGGAAACGCGATGTAGTCGATCTCCCCGCTCCCGTTCCAGGCGATGGCCGCGTGCGCGACGTCGTTGAAGCTCTGCGCCTTGCCGGTGCCGAGATTGAAGATTCCCGAGACCCCAGGATTGTCCAGCAGCCACAGGTTCACCGCCACGACGTCATCGACGTGGATGAAGTCGCGCCGTTGCTCGCCCGCGGCATAGCCGTCGCAGCCCTCGAACAGCCGCACCCGTCCGCTCTCGCGCAACTGGTTGAAGAAGTGGAAGGCCACGCTCGCCATGCCACCCTTGTGCTGTTCGCGCGGGCCGTACACGTTGAAGTAGCGCAGGCCCACGACCTGGCTTTCGATCGAGGAAAGCTGCGGGCGCAGGTGTGCGTCGAACAGGAACTTCGAGTAGGCGTACATGTTCAGCGGGCGCTCGTGCTCGCGCGACTCGCGAAAGACCGGCCCCATGCCGTAGACCGATGCGGACGACGCGTAGATCAGCGGAATGCGCCGTGTCGTGCACCAGGCGAGCAGGGCCTTTGTGTATTCGTAGTTCACCGCCATGACGAAGCGGCCGTCCCACTCGGTCGTTGACGAACACGCGCCTTCGTGGAACACGGCCTCGACCGGTCCGAAGTCCTCGCCGGCCTGGATGCGGCGCAGGAAGTCGTCCTTGTCCGCGTAGTCACGGATGTGAAGATCGGCGAGATTCAGGCATTTGCGCCCGTCCGAGAGGTCGTCGACGACGAGGATGTCGTCGATGCCGCGGGCGTTCAGTCCATGGACGAGGTTGCTGCCGATGAAGCCGGCACCGCCGGTGACGATGATCATGATGGTTCCTTGCCGGGTCGGCTAGCCCGCTGGGCCGGCCGGGATTGCGTTGCGAAGTTCGTCGAGGCTGACGGTGGCCGTGCCGAGCTTGCCGACGACGATGCCGGCGGCCACATTGGCCAGCGAGGTAGCGTCGGCCAGCGTCAGGCCGCAGGCGAGTCCGGCGCCGAGCAACGCGACGACCGTGTCGCCCGCGCCGGTGACGTCGAACACGTCGCGGGCGCGGGTGGGCAGGTTCAGCGTCGGCAGGCCGCGCTGCAGGAGCGTCATGCCACGCTCGCTGCGCGTGATCAGCAGGGCCTCCAGGTCCAGTGCTTCGCGCAGGGCCTCGCCGCGGGCCACCAGCGTCTGCTCATCGGGGCAGTGTCCCACCACGGCTTCGAATTCGGCCAGGTTCGGGGTGATCACGGTCGCGCCGCAGTACCGGCCGAAATCCGTTCCCTTGGGGTCGACGACGATCGCCGCGCCTTGTTCCCGTGCGACGCGGATCAGGCTGCCGACCTGCGCCAAAGTGCCCTTGCCGTAGTCGGACAGGACCACCGCGCCGTAGCCGGGGAGGATCCGCTCGAACGCCCCTTCGACGCCGGCCGACTCGAGCACGGCGAAGCTCTCCTCGAAGTCGAGCCGGATCAGTTGCTGGTGGCGGCTGATGATGCGCAGCTTGGTGATCGTGGGGTGCTGGGGGGCTTCCAGCAGATGACAGGCCACACCACCGGATTCCAGCCGGTTGCGCAGGAGGGTCGCCGCTTCGTCACGACCGACCAGACCGATCAGCGCCGACCCGGTTCCCAGCGAAGCGGCATTGAGCGCCACGTTGCCGGCGCCGCCTGCCCGAAATTCATCCCCTTCGACGCGGACGATCGGCACCGGCGCTTCGGGGGAGATCCGGTTCGTTGAACCGTGCCAGTAACGGTCCAGCATCACGTCACCGACGACGAGAACACGGCCGGTCGAAAAGTCGGGAAGGACTGGATGCATCGGCATGAACAGGGCTGAGGACAATTCGCAATTATCCCATGAACTTGGCTCGCGCCGAGCAGCCTGTTTGGCCAGACCACGGCAATCGCACTGGCGGCGGCTCAGGTCGTAGATACTGTTATCGCCCGTCAAACCCCATGAAGTGAGGGATCGAATGGTTTTCCGGACTTGAGCACGCCGAAGGCGACTTGAGCGAGTTTTCGCATCATGGCGCCGATGATGAGTTTTGGTGCT
>JBJHDM010000058.1:0-18887 GCA_050486545.1 Rhodocyclaceae bacterium
AATCCAGTCCCGACGGCAGCATCAAGGCCACGCACTGTCCCGGCATCACCCCCTCGCGAGCCAGCGCGCGTGCAATGCTCCCGGACGAGGACTGCAAGTCCCCGTAGCGCAAGGCTTCGGTCGCACCATCCGGATGCAGGAAGCTCACATGCTCACGTTGCGGATGCCGCGACACATGCCAGTCGAGAACAGCGATCAGAGAATCCGCGAGGTCCGGAGATCCTTCCGCACGCTCGACCGCCGCCTCCCTCCGGGACGACTCGATCTGCTCGACAGAGACGCCGCGTGACTGGAACACGGCCTTCAGCAGCTCTCGCGGCGTCGCCGCTTCCAATGCGCTTTCGGGAAAACGGACTGCGAACCGCCGCTCTGCCCGGGCAAGCAACTCCACACGAGCCAGGCTGTCGAGGCCGAGTTCCCGGTCGAACGCACTGTCGAGCGTCGGGGATTCCCGGAATCCAGGCCGCAACTCGCGCACCAGCTCGGTCACGAGGGCAAGAAGGGTTTCGGCATCCTGTTGCACGCCACCTCCGGTTCTGCGGTAACGTCAGAGTGTGCAGACCTCGTCCTGCCATGGCAAGGACTCGACCTGCATCGGTCCGGGCCGTCACGGTGACGAACCAAGCGACACGCGATACGCGAAGCGCATGGGGAAGTTTGAGCCCGTCACGGACCGATGCTATAATCAAAATCCGTTTCATTTGCAGCAAACTAGTTTGCCAGCATTATTCCTGTGCAAATCCGGTTTGCCGGACAATGGCTTCTATCGCGCGTCGAACCACTCGAAACTTCCAACTTCGCCTGCACACCGACGACGGTGGTGCACCCGCCGTCTCCGAGATCGCACAACGCACCCTGCTTCGCGTCGCTGTGACGGCAACGCAGATCCGCCGTTCCCCCGACAGGGCTGGTACGCGCCGGGATCGTCGTGCAAACGCCGGGCTTGTCGTCGGCCTGCCGTTCCCTCCCTGAATCGTAGTCAAACCGCCCCGGCAGGTGCCGGGGATCGTTCATGGATCTACTTTCCATGTATGCAGCAATCCCCCGTTTGACCCTGGACAACATATTGATGCCTTCAATCCGCCCGCTTCATCAGGACACCCTCCGTTTCCGTGCCGCTCGCCACGGCGATGGGGCAGCGCTGTGGGATCTCGTCCGGGCAGCCGGTACGCTGGAACTGAACTCGGCCTACTTCTACCTCCTTTTCGCGAGTGATTTCGGCGATACCTGCCTGATTGCCGAGCACGACGGGAAAGTCGCCGGGGCGGTCATCGGATACCGCCCGCCAGCCTCCCCCGAGTGCGCCTTCGTCTGGCAGATCGGGGTCGCGCGCACCCTGCAGGGGAAGGGGCTCGGAAAGAGACTCCTTCGGGAATGGCTCAACCTTCCCGCCAACGCCGATGCCACCTGGCTCACGGCCACGGTGGCCGAAGACAATCGGCCCTCCGACCGCCTGTTCCGCTCGTTCGCCCGCGACCTCGGCGTGCGCTGCGAAACCACGCCCCGCTTCACGGCCGAGTTGTTCCCACAGGCACACCCGGCCGAACACCTGTACCGGATCGGTCCGCTCGCGCACGAACCGGCCGAACCGACCCCTACCAACTGACAACCCACCACCTCAAGGAGAAACACCATCATGGACACGAGCATCTTCGAGCAGTACGAATCGGAAGTCCGTGGATACTGCCGCAGCTTCCCGACCGTATTCGACACCGCCAAAGGCGCCTGGATGACCGACGTCAATGGACGGAAGTATCTGGACTTCTTTGCCGGTGCCGGAGTCCTCAACTACGGCCACAATCCGGACAAGCTCAAGGAAGCCCTGATCGACTACCTGTCGCGCGACGGCATCACCCACACGCTGGACATGTACAGCCGGGCCAAGCAGCGCTTCATCGAGCGTTTCGTCGAGGTCATCCTCAAACCCCGCGGCATGGACTACAGGATCCAGTTCCCCGGACCCACCGGCACCAACGCGGTGGAGGCGGCGCTCAAACTGGCCAGAAAGGTCACCGGCCGCGAGCGCGTGGTGAACTTCACCAACGCCTTTCACGGCATGACGCTCGGATCGCTGGCGGTGACCGGCAACGGCTTCAAGCGCGCCGGCGCAGGCGTACCCCTGAACCATACCCACGCGGTCCCGTTCGACGGCTACATGGGTGAGGACGTCGATACCCTCGATTACCTCGAAGCGCTGCTGCTCGACGACGGCAGCGGGCTCGATACGCCTGCCGCGGTGATCCTCGAGACCGTCCAGGCCGAAGGCGGCGTCAATGTCGCGAGCACGGCCTGGCTGCAGCGCCTGCGCGAGATCACGCGTCGGCATGGCGTGCTGCTGATCGTCGACGACATCCAGGTCGGCTGCGGCCGAACCGGCGGCTTCTTCAGCTTCGAGGCGGCCGGAATCGACCCCGACATCATCACGCTGTCGAAGTCGCTCTCCGGCTATGGGCTACCGCTGGCCATGGTGCTGTTCAAGCCCGAACACGACCAATGGGCGCCCGGCGAGCACAATGGCACGTTCCGGGGTCACTGCCCCGCCTTCGTCACCGCCACCGCGGCACTGGACTTCTGGACCAACGACTGGCTCGAGAAATCGGTCCTCGCGAAGGGCAAACTGGTCGCCGAACGACTGCGCAAGATGGCTCGCACCCACGGTGCGAACGCCCAGGTTCGCGGGCGCGGACTCATCTGGGGCATCGCCTTCGAAGATGCCGGGCTTGCCGGAAAGATCTCCGCGGCCTGCTTCGAGCAGGGGCTGATCATCGAAACCGCGGGTGTCAACGACGAGGTCCTCAAGCTTCTTCCGAGCCTGACCATCAGCGAGGAAGAACTCGTCAAGGGCCTGAACGTCATCGAAGAGAGTCTCAAGCGCATCCTGAAGGCGAACGCGCTCGACGCGGCCTGACCGGAGGACGACCCGATGATCGTAAAGCACCTGGACGATCTGCTCGGCACCCGGGCAGAGGTCGATACCGAGGGGTGGACGAGCCGACGCCTGATCCTGAAGCAGGACGGCATGGGCTACTCCGTGCACGACACCGTGATCAAGGCCGGCGCCGACCTCGAGATGGAGTACCGGAATCATCTCGAAACGGTCTACTGCGTCGAGGGCGAGGGCGAACTCGAGGACATCGCCACCGGGGAGGTTCACCCGATTCGCCCCGGTACGCTGTACGCGCTCGACCGCAACGACCGGCACTACCTGCGGGCCAACAAGGGGACGCACATGCGCATGGTCTGCGTCTTCAACCCGCCGCTGACCGGCTTCGAGGTTCACGACGAAACCGGCGCCTATCCCCTGGTCACGGAGGACGGCTGACCCGGGCGTCGCCCGTCTCGTCCCGGATCAGGATGCAACGCGCTGCAGCTCGCCTCGCACGACGACCCAGTACTGCCCGCGCTCGAAGTGGAACTCGATCGGATACCGGGTCTCTCGCACACTGAAGAAGGGCGAGTCCGGCGCCAGATAGTTTGAGGCGGCATGGCGTGGAAGCCCTCGTAGCTCCCGACGGTCGAGGACGGGCACCAGGCGGGCCGAAATCGTCAGTACATCCCGATGATGGACCGCCTCCTGACCGGGATGATCGCGTTCGAGTGTACGTCTGAGCAGATCCGGATAGTCCACCGGAAAGGTCCGGCTCGCCTCATGCTCCGGCAAATCGATCTCGTGCCGTCCGGCATGGAGCATACGGCCACGTCCGTCGCGCACCGTCACTTCGACGACGTACGGTCCGGCCCGCTCCCCGCGGGTGCTCATCATCACCTCGAGGCCACGCCCGTCGCCACGATGCGCGGCATGCAGGTCGGCGACCGCCTGACGGGATTCGATGAGCTGTTCGAGATTGGCCTGTCGATTGATCGTCGCCGTATTCTGGGCATTGAGCTGGTAAGCCCCCATCAGAACGGCCAGCACACCCGTTCCGAGGAGGATGTTGGCACGGCGATGCTCGGCCGCCTGCTCCGGCCCAGGCATCCTCTGCGCCCGGAGACCGAAGAAATACCCCACGCCCGTACAGAGCACCACCGACCCGAGAAATCCGGTCACGCCCAGCCCATACAACAGCGCCCCGGTGCTCTCGCCCCACGTACCTTCCCCGTAGACGAGCGTAAACAGGAAGGCCACCCCGAGACCGGTCACGATGGCGATGGCGCCGTATCCGACGATCACACCCCAAAAGGCACCCACAAGAACGTACTTTCGCTTCAGCTCCATTGCGCTCCATCACTTTCGCGCCTGCCCCGACGACCGGAGCGCCTTGGCACGCGGTTCCGATGATCAGTTTAGTCCCTTCCTCCGGTTGAATGGTTCGAACCGCACTGACGCCGCAAATCGCACCGACAGGCGCCTCGAGGCCGACGCCGGGTCCGACGCTCGACAAGACCCGGCACGGAGAAAGCGTCGCTCCTGGAATGCGTTTTGACAAGCGCGCAAAGTACTAAAAAATAAACGGCACCCCGCAGGGTGCCGTTTATTTTGATGCTTGGGGCGACATACCGGGATCGAACCGGTGACACCTGGAGCCACAATCCAGTGCTCTACCAACTGAGCTAATGCCGCCACTTCCCGGCTGCAGAAGCTTCTGCAGCCAAAAACCTATGGCCTGCCCGACAGGAATCGAACCTGTAACCCCCGGCTTAGAAGGCCGGTGCTCTATCCAGTTGAGCTACGGGCAGAATTCCGCGGGCATTCGGGGTGAGCTGGTCGGGGTGGAGGGATTCGAACCCCCGACATCTTGCTCCCAAAGCAAGCGCGCTACCGGACTGCGCTACACCCCGAGAGCCGCGAATAATACACATCCCGCGCGCGGGCGTCAAACGCTTGGTTCCTTGCCACGCGCATTCGATCCGAATGCGAATCGATCCCCCTCCCGACCGCACTGCCAGACGGGATCGGCGACGCGAAACGAGCCGTCCGACGCTTGCCGTACCGCATGGATTCTGCTATTAGTTCGCTTCCCGAACGACCAGTGGAATCGAGCATGGCTGAAGAAACCCTGCGCAAGCACTTCGTCCCCTACACCCCCAAGAAGGGCGAGGAATACATGAGTGCCGGGCAGCTTGCCCATTTTCGCGCCATGCTCGAGAGCATCCGACGGGAGATGATGGAAGACATCGACCGCCTGGTCCATACGATGCAGGACGAAGCGACCGTGTTCGCCGACCCCAACGACCGCGCCAGCCAGGAATCCGACATGGCCCTGGAATTGCGCAATCGCGATCGCGAACGCCGGTTGATCAAGAAGATCAACGAGACGTTGTCCCGTATCGACGCGGGCGAGTACGGCTACTGTGACAGCTGTGGCGTCGAGATCGGGCTGAAGCGACTGGAGGCACGCCCGACCGCGACCTTGTGCATCGATTGCAAGACCCTCGACGAGATCCGCGAGCGGCAGATGGCCAAGTAGACGCGACGGTCCGTCCCGATCCATTCGGCACGGAGCATCCAGAAAAAAGGGACGCTGCCAGCGTCCCTTTTGGTTTGCAGTGTCCCGAAGGGCCCCTGCCTTACTCGGCTGCCTTCTCCTCGAGCAGAGCCTTCATGCTCAGGCGGATCTTGCCCCGGTCGTCGGTTTCCAGGACCTTCACCCGCACGGCCTGTCCTTCGCTCAGGTAATCCGTCACAGCATTGACACGCTCGTTGGCGATCTGCGAGATGTGCAGCAGCCCGTCCTTGCCCGGCAGGATATTGACGATCGCTCCGAAGTCGAGCAGACGCACGACCGTTCCGTCATAGACCTTCCCGACTTCCGCCTCGGCGGTGATCGCCTCGATCTTGGCCTTGGCCGCCTGCGCGCCCTCGGAACTCACGCACGAGATCGTGATGTTGCCGTCGTCGTTGATCTCGATGACCGCGCCGGTCTCGTCCTGCAGTCCGCGAATGACCGCTCCGCCCTTGCCGATCACGTCACGGATCTTCTCCGGGTTGATCTTCATCGTGATCATGCGCGGAGCAAACTGCGACACTTCACCGCGGTGCGAGGCCAGTGCCTGCTTCATCTGGGCCAGGATGTGCAGACGCCCCTCGCCGGCCTGGGCCAGCGCGACCTGCATGATCTCCTTGGTGATGCCCTGGATCTTGATGTCCATCTGCAGCGCCGTGACGCCGTTCTCCGTACCGGCGACCTTGAAGTCCATATCGCCGAGGTGGTCCTCGTCACCCAGGATGTCGGTCAGCACGGCGAAACGGTTGCCGTCCTTGATCAGGCCCATCGCGATCCCGGCCACGTGCGCCTTGAGCGGCACGCCCGCATCCATCATCGCGAGCGAGCCTCCGCACACCGAAGCCATCGAACTCGACCCGTTCGACTCGGTGATCTCCGAGACCACGCGGATCGTATAGCTGAAGTCCTCGGCCGCCGGCAACGCGGCCACGAGCGCACGCTTGGCCAGTCGGCCATGGCCGACTTCACGCCGCTTGGTGATGCCGACGCGGCCCGTCTCGCCCGTGCAGAACGGCGGGAAGTTGTAGTGCAGCAGGAAGTTCTCGCGATACTCGCCACCGATCGCATCGATGATCTGCTCGTCGCGCCCGGTGCCGAGCGTCGCGATGACCAGTGCCTGGGTCTCGCCACGCGTGAACAGGGCGGAACCATGCGTGCGCGGGAGCAGGCCCACGCGGATGTCGATCGGACGCACGGTGCGCGTGTCCCGACCGTCGATCCGCGGCTCGCCGTTCAGGATGCGGCTGCGCACGATCCCGGCCTCGAGCTCGTGGAAGATGTCCTTGAGCTCGTTCGACGAAGGAACGTCTTCCGCTCCTTCCGTGATTGCGGCAATGGTCTTGCTGCGGATCTCATTGACCCGCTCGGTACGCGCCTGCTTGCTCGTGATGCTGAACGCCGCTTCGAGGTCGGCCTGGGCCAGATCCTTGATCCGTGCGATCAGCGCATCGTTGCGCGGGGCCGGCTTCCAGTCCCATTCTGGCTTTCCGGCCACTTCAACGAGTTCGTTGATGGCGCGGATCGCCGCCTGCATCTGTTCGTGACCGTACACGACCGAACCGAGCATGATCTCCTCGGACAGCTCGCGTGCCTCCGACTCGACCATCAGAACGGCCGTTTCGGTCCCGGCCACGACGAGGTTCAGTTCGCTCGTGCGCAGTTGGGTAGCGGTCGGATTGAGGAGGTATTCGCCGTCCTGGTAGCCAACGCGGCACGCGCCGATCGGGCCGTTGAACGGCACGCCGGAGATCGCCAGCGCCGCCGACGCGCCGATCATCGCCGGAATGTCGGAATCGACCTCGGGATTGAGCGACAACACCGTGACGATGATCTGCACTTCGTTATAGAAACCGTCCGGGAAAAGCGGTCGGATCGGGCGGTCGATCAATCGGCAGGTCAGCGTTTCCTTCTCGGTCGGACGACCCTCGCGCTTGAAGAAGCCGCCGGGAATCCGTCCCGCGGCATAGAACTTCTCGACGTAGTCGACCGTCAGCGGAAAGAAATCCTGGCCCGGACGGGCTTCCTTGGCTGCCACGACGGTAGCAAGGACCATGGTGTCGTCCATATTGACGATGACGGCACCGCCGGCCTGACGGGCGACTTCACCGGTCTCGATCGTGACCGTATGCGCGCCGTAGGCGAATGTTTTCTTGATGGATTGAGGCAAGGTGAGTTCCTTTCGAAATGGTGCAGCAAACGACAACTGCGACAATAAACGGGCCGGGGCGTGCAAAGAACAAAGCCGGCGGGCTCGCGAGGAGCCGTGCCGGCTTGTGCTGGCTCAGGGAGCCCGGTGCGACGCTGTCCGACTCGACATGGCCGGCAACTTACTTGCGCAGGCCCAGACGCTCGATCAGGTTGCGGTAACTATCGGCGTTCTTGCCCTTGAGATAGTCGAGCAGCTTGCGGCGCTGGCTGACCATCTTCAGCAGACCGCGACGCGAGTGATGATCCTTCGCGTTGGCCTTGAAGTGGCCGGTCAGGCCGTTGATGCGCGCGGTCAGAAGCGCGACCTGGACTTCGGGCGAACCGGTGTCGCCCTGGGCGCGCTGAAAATCCTTGACGATCTGCGCCTTGTTTGCGGTATCGAGAGCCATGTGGGTATTTACTCTTATCAATCTTCCAATCTGAAGCACGTGATTATAGCGAATCCGCGCGAGGAAACTCAATCATTTCGGCCGCCTCAACCGGACGTTCCGGCCGATGCACCCGTCGCGACGAGCCGTTTGGGGGAGAGTTTGCCGTCTGGCTGGAGCTCCCCTAGCCCCAGAAAACGATTTCCTTCGTACAAGCGCACCAGCCCGGGCTGCGCGGCATCGGCCCCGATCACCCGCCCCTGCAGGATCGCATGGGCCCGAGCACCGTCCAGGCCGACCCGCGGAAGATGCATCACCAACGCATCGGCCGGTGCGAGCAACGCGGCCCGCTCATCGAACTCCGTTGCATCGAGCACCGCGAGGGACACGCCCGATTCGATGCCGAACGGGCCGATGCGGGTTCTGCGCAGCGCAGACAGATGCGCCCCGCAACCCAACGCCCGCCCGATGTCGATGGCGAGGCTGCGAATATACGTCCCCTTGCTGCAGGCCACCCGGATCCGGAACGCTTCCGCCTCGCATGCCAGCAGTTCCAGCGCGTCGATGCGGACTTTCCGGGCCGCGCGCTCGACCTCGATCCCGGCACGCGCATATTCGTACAGCGGCCTGCCGTCGCGCTTCAAGGCCGAGTGCATCGGGGGCACCTGCTCGATCGTTCCGGTGAAGCCTTCCAGTGCGCGCTCGATCGACTCACGCTGCACGCAGACCGCCTGCTCCGACGTGATCACCCCTTCGGCGTCGCCCGTGTCGGTCTCGATCCCGAGGCGGACAGTCGCTTCGTAGGTCTTGTCGGCGTCGAGCAGCATCTGGGAAAACTTCGTCGCCTCCCCGAAGGTCAGCGGGAGCAGGCCCGTGGCCATCGGATCGAGCGTGCCCGTGTGACCCGCCTTGGCTGCATTGAGCAACCGCCTGGCCGTCTGCAGCGCGGCGTTCGACGTCAGACCGGCCGGCTTGTCGAGCAGCAGTACGCCATCGATTGCCCGGCGCCGGGCCTTCTGCCGCAACATCGATCCCGCCCGTCAATCCTTGCCGTCGTCGCGCGTGCGCTCTTCGTCCTCGCGAACGACCCGGTCGATCAGTTGGGAAAGGCGGCTGCCCTCCTCGACCGAACGATCATAGTGAAAATGCAGTTCGGGCGTCGTATGGATCCGGACCCGTCGTCCCAGCTCCCGGCGAAGGAATCCGCTGGCGCGGCGCAGCCCGGCAAGGATCTCGTCCAGTCCTTCCTCGCCTTTCATCGACGTGAAGAACACCTTCGCGTGGGCATAATCCGGGGTGATTTCCACATCGGTCAGCGTGATGAACCCGACACGCGGGTCCTTCACCTCGAGCCGGATCAGCTCGGCGAGTTCCCGCCGGATCTGCTCGGCAACGCGCTGGCTGCGGGAGAATTCCTTCGGCATCGTTCAGAGCGTCCGCGCGATTTCCTGGATCTCGTACACTTCGAGCTGATCGCCTTCCTGGATGTCATTGTAGTTCTTGATCGACAGGCCGCACTCGTAGCCCGACTTCACTTCCTTGACGTCATCCTTGAAGCGCTTGAGCGACTCGAGCATCCCGCCGTGAACCACGGTGTTGTCGCGCAGTACGCGGACCAGCGAACCACGCTTGACCATGCCTTCCAGAACGTAGCATCCGGCCACCGCCCCCACCTTGGGCACACGGAAGACCTGCCGCACCTCGACCATCCCGATCACGTTCTCGCGCCGTTCCGGCGAGAGCATGCCGGAGAGTGCCGCCTTCACGTCATCGACCGCATCGTAGATGATGTTGTAGTAACGGATGTCGACCCCGAAGTTCTCGGCCAGCTTGCGCGCACCGGCGTCGGCACGGGTGTTGAAGCCGATGATGACCGCTCCCGAAGCCTGCGCAAGGTTCACATCCGACTCGGTGATGCCGCCGACCGCGCCATGCAGCACATTCACCCGGACCTCCTCGGTCGAGAGCTTGTTCAAGGCCTGGACCAGTGCCTCCTGCGAGCCCTGCACGTCGGCCTTGACGATGAGCGGCAAGGCCTTGACCTCGGCTTCGCCCATCTGCTCGAACATGTTCTCCAGCTTTGCCGCCTGCTGCTTGGCGAGCTTGACGTCCCGGAACTTGCCCTGACGGAACAGGGCGATCTCGCGTGCCTTCTTCTCGTCGGCAAGCACGATGGCCTCGTCACCTGCGGCCGGCACATCGGAAAGCCCCAGGATCTCGACCGGAATCGACGGCCCGGCCGAATCGATCGCCTTGCCGTTCTCGTCGAGCATCGCACGGATGCGGCCGAAGGTTCCGCCGACCAGGATGTTGTCGCCCTTGTTCAGCGTCCCCGACTGGACCAGCAGCGAAGCCACCGGTCCGCGCCCCTTGTCCAGACGGGCCTCGATGATCAGGCCCTTGGCGGGCGTATCGACCGGCGCCGTGAGTTCCAGCACTTCCGCCTGCAGCAGCACGGCCTCGAGCAGGTCGTCGATGCCCGCTCCGGTCTTCGCCGAGACCTGGATGAACATCACCTCGCCACCGTACTCCTCTGGCACGACGCCCTCGGACACGAGTTCCTGCTTGACCCGCTCGGGGTTCGCCTCGGGCTTGTCGATCTTGTTGACCGCGACGACGACCGGCACGCCGGCGGCCTTGGCATGGTGAATCGCCTCACGCGTCTGCGGCATCACGCCGTCATCGGCCGCGACGACCAGAATCACGAGATCGGTCGCCTTGGCACCGCGAGCACGCATCGCCGTGAACGCTTCGTGACCCGGCGTATCGAGGAAGGTCAGCATGCCGCGGGGCGTCTCGACGTGATAGGCGCCGATGTGCTGGGTAATGCCGCCGGCCTCCCCGGCAGCCACCTTGGCCGTCCGGATATAGTCGAGCAGCGAAGTCTTGCCGTGATCGACGTGACCCATCACGGTCACCACCGGGGCGCGCGGCTCGATCCGCGCATCGTGATGCTCGTCCGAGGTCTCGAGGAACGCGTCCGGATCGTCGAGCTTGGCGGCAAAGGCCTTGTGACCCATCTCTTCGACCAGGATCATCGCGGTTTCCTGGTCGAGAACCTGGTTGATCGTGACCATGGAACCCATCTTCATGAGCACCTTGATCACCTCGGCCGCCTTCACCGACATCTTGTGCGCAAGGTCGGCCACGGTAATGGTTTCCGGCACATGGACGTCGCGCACGATCGGTTCGACCGGAGTCTGGAAATTCTTCTGGTCTCGCTGGCCCCCACGCGAGCGCCCGCCACCCCTTGCGCCGCGCCAGCTCGTGGCCGTACCGCCGATCTCGCCACGGGTCTTGAGGCCGCGTCGCTTCGACGCGTCGTCACCGGCCGGGCCTCGCGCACCGCGCTTCGCATCCTTGGCTCCGGCCTTGTCGTCCATCTTGGCGGGACGGTGAAGGGTGCCGGTCGGCCCCTTGGGCGCCGCCTTCTGTGGTTCTTCGGTGGCCACGGCACGCGCCTCTTCCTCGGCACGACGTGCTTCGGCTGCCGCACGAGCGGCAGCCTCGCGTTCCTGGCGGGCCTTGATGTCGGCCTCCTGGCGCTCCCGCAAGGCCTGCTGGCGACGCTCATCGGCCTCGCGCGCCGCGCGTTCTTCCGGACTGAGAATCGAAGGTGCCGGCGCACGACGCTTCTTCGGCGCTGCAGCGACCGGGGCTTCCTCCTCACCAGAGGCTTGCTCGACCGAAGCCTCCGCCTCGGAAGCGCGCTCGGTTTGCGTCTCGACCACTTCGGCTTCGGCAACTGCCGAACCGCTTTCCTCGGGTTCCGCGATGGCTTGCGGCGTCACGCTTTCCGGCTCGGCCGTTTGGGCCGGGGCCGTACCCTGCGCTTCCATGTCCGCCACCAGAGCATCCACCTCGGGGGCCGGCTGCTGGGCGACCGTCTCCTCCACGGCTTCCGCTTCAGGTGCGGGCGCTTCGAGCCCACCCAGTTCGTCACGCTTGACGAAGACGCGCTTCTTGCGCACTTCCACCTGCACCGTGCGCGCACGCCCCGACGAATCGGTGGCGCGGATCTCGGAGGTCTGGCGGCGGGTCAGGGTGATCTTGCCCTTGGGCTTGGTCTCGCCGTGGGATCGGCGCAGGTACTCGAGCAGTCTCGCCTTGTCCTGTTCGGTCAGGAAATCCTCGACGCCAGACTTGGCCACACCAGCCTTCTGGAGCTGCTCGAGCAGCACCGCGGCCGGCATCTTCAGCTCGCCGGCAAATTGGGTAACGCTCATTTCTTCCATCGATTCCCTCCCCTCATTCCTCGAACCAGTGCGCGCGCGCGACCGAGATCAGGGCTGCCGCCCGTTCCGGATCGATGCCGACGAGTTCCACCAGTTCGTCCGCGGCCAGATCTGCAAGATCGTCGCGGGTGCAAATGCCCTGCTGCGCCAGTTTGGCGGCCAGCGTCTTTTCCATGCCTTCCAGGTTCAGCAGATCCTCGGACACGTTTTCCAGCTGTTCTTCGGTCACGATCGCTTCGGTGAGCAGCACGTTGCGCGCCCGGTCGCGAAGCTCGTTGACGGTCTCTTCGTCGAAGGCCTCGATCTCGAGCATCTCGGCCAGCGGCACGTAGGCGATCTCTTCGAGCGAAGTGAAGCCTTCGTCGATCAGGATATCCGCGAGTTCGTCATCGACGTCCAGCTTGCCCATGAACAACTCGCGCAGTTCGCGCCGCTCCTCGTCCGACTTCTGGGCCGATTCCTCTTCGCTCATGAGGTTGATCGTCCAGCCGGTCAGCTCGGAGGCGAGCTTGACGTTCTGCCCGCTGCGCCCGATCGCGATGGCCAGGTTGTTCTCGTCCACCACGACGTCCATGCTGTGATTCTCCTCGTCGACGACGATGGAAACCACCTCGGCAGGCTGCAGCGCCGCGATCACGAACTGCGCGGGGTCGGCCGACCAGACGATGATGTCGATCTGCTCGCCGGCGATCTCGTTGCGCACGGCCGTGACGCGCGAACCGCGCAGGCCCACGCAGGTGCCGATCGGGTCGATGCGCGGATCGTGCGAATGGACCGCGATCTTCGCCCGCAATCCGGGATCGCGGGCGCAGGCCTTGACCTCAAGCAGACCTTCCTCGATTTCGGGTACTTCCAGTTCGAACAACTTGCCCAGGAATTCGGCAGCCGTCCGGGAGAGGATGAGCTGCGGACCGCGCGCGCTGCGATCGATGCGCAGCAGGAAGGCCTTGACGCGGTCGCCCACGCGCAGGTTCTCGCGGGGAATCATCTGGTCGCGTGGAATCACCGCTTCCAGGCGCCCTACCTCGATGATCGCGTTTCCGCGTTCCATACGCTTGATCGAACCGGAAACCAGATGCTCCTTGCGCTCGAGGAAGTCGTTCAGGACCTGCTCGCGCTCGGCGTCGCGAATCCGTTGCAGGATGACCTGCTTGGCGGCCTGGGCACCGACACGACCGAAATCGATCGGCTCGAGCGCCTCCTCGATGTAGTCGCCGAGTTCGATGTCCGGGTCGATCTCGCGCGCGTCGATGATGCCCATCTCCGCCTCGTCGTTCACGACTTCCTCATCCGGCATCACGAGCCAGCGCCGGAACGATTCGTAATCTCCGGTCGTCCTGTCGATCGTCACACGAACGTCTGCCTCGTCATGTACACGCTTCTTGGTCGCGGATGCGAGGGCCGACTCGAGCGCCGCAAACACGACATCCTTTTCCACGTTCTTCTCACGCGCCAGCGCGTCGACAAGCAGCAAAATCTCGCGGCTCATTGTTCAGGACCTCCACATCCGAATGCTCAAAACCTGGGGACCAGGCGTGCTTTCTCGATTTCGTCGAAGGGAAAGGAAAGCTCCCCCGCGGCAGTGCCCAACTGCACCTGCCCGTCGACCACACCTTTCAGCACCCCGGTAAAATTACGCTGATTGTTCATTGGCATACGCAAGCGCAACTGTACGTCGCTGCCCGCAAACCGCTCGAAATCGGCCATCTTCTTCAGGGGCCGATCCAGTCCCGGGGACGACACCTCGAGACGATCGTAATCCACGTTCTCGACCTCGAAGACCCGCGACAGCTGATTGCTCACCGTCGCACAGTCGTCGATCGTCACGCCGCGCTCGATATCGATGAAGATCCGCAACAGACGCCCCTTGGGCGACGTTTCGAAGTCCACGAGTTCGAAACCGAGCCCGCTGACAACCTGATCGACCAGCGCTTCGAGTTCCATTTCAATCCTACAAATAAAAAAAGGGCTTGACGCCCATCCCTGTTGAACCCAACCGGAAACCGACGAATCCGATAGACCGGCTCGTCGAAGCTTTTGAATTATAGCTGGCTTGCTTCGAACAGGCAATTGACCACGACCCGTCCGCGCCCGGCACTGCTGGCCCGAGCGATCCACGTCCGGATGACGGGAGCAATCCTCAGGACCACCCCCTTCTCCAGGATCCTCGTCGTTTCAGCCGGCCTTCACCCGCGGCCGGGCCGTCGTGCGACGAACGCGCGATTTGCGCTTCTGGCGATGCGCGTCGCCACCCTGTTTCTTGGGCCCGGAATCGCCCGAGAGCGCCGCAACCTCTTCTTCCGGAAGCTCCATCCACATGCCGCGCTTGAGCTTCGAAGGCATGGAGACCGGTCCGTAGCGGACCCGCATCAGTCGGCTGACCGTCAGGCCGACCGCCTCGAACATGCGTCGGACCTCGCGATTCCGTCCTTCGGACAGGGTCACCCGGTACCAGTGGTTCGAGCCCTCGCCGCCTTCGTCCGACAGGCTGTCGAAGCGCGCCGTTCCGTCCTCCAGCTCGATCCCCGAGCGCAACGACTCCGCCTGCGCCTCGCCCAGTTGGCCGAACACGCGCACGGCGTACTCGCGTTCGATCTCGTACTTCGGATGCATCAGGCGATTGGCGAGCGTCCCGTCCGTGGTGAACAGCAGCAGCCCCGAGGTATTGAAGTCCAGTCGCCCCACCGCGATCCACCGACCCTTGCGCAACATGGGCAGACGATCGAACACCGACGGACGGCCTTCCGGGTCGTCGCGCGAGACGATCTCACCCTCTGGCTTGTGGTACATGAGCACCCGCGACGCCCGCATCGCGAAATTCAACGGAATCAGCTTGCCGTTGTACTTGACCCGATCACCCGGGCCGATCTTCTGTCCCAGCGCCGCCGGCAGCCCATTGACCGAGATCCGACCGGCGATCACCCAATCCTCGATCTCACGGCGCGAACCGATGCCAACCTGGGCGAGGACTTTCTGCAGCCGCTCCGGTTCGGTGAAGGTGGCGGCCTTGACGGCCGGCTGGGCACCGGGCCGGGGGCGTCGGGCACGCTGACCCTCGATCACGCCAAGCGCCGATCGGTGGGCATCCGGCCGCATTGCCGGACTGCCGCGCTCCTGGCCGCCCGATCCTTCAGTCTTCTTCGCTGACGGGCGCAAGGGGCGCCGTGATTTCCTTGGAGTCGACAAGGTCCATCATCCTTTCAATTTCAGTGAGCGCAGGCAGCTCGTTGAGCGTACGCAGGCCCAGATCGTCGAGAAAACGTCGCGTCGTCGCGAACAACGCCGGCCGACCCGGCGTATCCCGGTGACCGACCGTTTCGATCCAGCCACGCGATTCGAGCGTACGAATCACGTTGGGCGAAACGGCCACACCCCGGACATCCTCGATGTCGCCGCGGGTCACCGGTTGGCGATACGCGACGATCGCCAAGGTTTCGAGCACTGCCCGAGAATACCTTGGCGGACGCTCTTCCTTCAGCCGTTCCAGGTACACCTGGTACTCGGTACGCGTCTGGAAGCGCCATCCCGAGGCCAGTCTCACCAGTTCCACGCCGCGCCCCGACCAGTCTTCCCGCAGTTCCTCGAGCAACCGGCGCAGGAGCTCGGGTTCCGGGTCCGGCTCGAATACACGCCGCAGTTGCGCGATGCTCAGCGGCGACGGCGCTGCGAGCAATACCGTTTCCAGCACCCGCTTGAACTCATCCGCGGTTTTCGGTTGCATCGGCCAGTTTCACGTATATCGGTGCGAACGGTTCATTCTGGGAAAGATCGACGAGTCGCTCCTTCACCAGTTCCAGTACAGCCAGAAAACCCACCACCAGCCCCGCCGGTCCGAGCCCGGGTTCGAACAGCCGGTCGAAGACCACGAAGCCTCCACCGGAGAGCCTGCGAAGAATGTCGCTCATGTGCTCGCGCACCGACAATTCCTCGCGCCGGACCCGATGATGCTGCGTCAGTCGCGCCTTCTTCATGATCGCCAGCCAGGCCAGTTGCAGGTCGTGCAGACTGACGTCGGGAAGCCGTTCGACCACCTTTTCGGCGACGAAAACCGTCACCCATTCGAAATCGCGTCCGGCTCGCGGCACCGCGTCGATGCGGGCGGACGCCTGTTTCATCTTCTCGTATTCGAGCAATCGGCGAACCAGTTCCGCCCGCGGATCGGCCGCTTCTTCTTCCGCATGCCTGGGCGGCCTGGGCAGGAGCATGCGCGACTTGATCTCGAGCAGCACGGCCGCCATCAGCAGATAGTCGGCAGCCAGTTCCAGATTGCGGCTGCGCATCGCATCGACGTAGCGCAGATACTGGTCCGTCAGCGGCGCCATCGGGATGTCGAGAACATCCAGATTCGACTTACGGATCAGGTAGAGCAGCAGGTCGAGCGGCCCCTCGAAGGCTTCGAGAATGACCTCGAGGGCATCGGGCGGGATGTAGAGATCCCCCGGCAACTCGAGCAGGGGCTCCCCGTAGAGTCGCGCCACCGCTTCGACCTGGGCGGCGGTCTCGACCGGCGCCAGATCAAGCAGGCGATTCATTATACCGCGAAATTCGAATCCACCCGGATTCCATCCTCCCCTCCCCCACGCTCAGGAGTAGGACAGGCCCATCGACTCGCGCACGTCGCGCATCGTCTCCTGGGCGAGCTTGCGAGCGCGCTCGCAGCCGTCCGCGAGGATGTTGCGCACCAGGGTCGGGTCTTCCACGTACGGCTGGGCCCGCTCGCGCATCACGGACTGTTCGCGCAGCACCTCGTCGATCACCGGCTGCTTGCATTCGATGCAGCCGATACCGGCGCTTCGGCACCCTTCCTGTACCCAGTTGCGTGTCGACTCGTCCGAGTAGATGAGGTGGAACTGCCACACCGGGCACTTTTCCGGATCGCCCGGATCGGTGCGGCGCACCCGCGCCGGATCGGTCTGCATCGTACGGATCTTCTTCGTGACCGACTCGGGTTCCTCGCGCAGGAAGATCGTGTTGCCATAGCTCTTGGACATCTTCTGGCCGTCCAGGCCGGGCATCCGCGCGGCTTCGGTCAGCAGCGCATCGGGCTCGACCAGGATCATCTTGCTGCTGCCTTCGAGATAGCCATAGAGGCGCTCGCGATCGCCCATGCTCAGGTTCTGTGCTTCCTCTAGCAGTGCGTGGGCCTGCTCGAGCGCGGCCGCCTCGCCTTCCTGCTGGAACCTCGTACGCAGGTCGAAATACAGTCTTGCGCGCTTCGAACCGAGTTTCTTCACCGCTTCGCGGGCCTTCTCCTCGAAACCCGGTTCGCGCCCGTAGAGGTGGTTGAAACGCCGCGCCACCTCGCGCGTGATCTCGACGTGCGGCACCTGGTCCTCGCCCACGGGCACCTTGTCGGCGCGGTAGATCAGGATGTCGGCCGACTGAAGCAGCGGATAGCCGAGGAAGCCGTAGGTCGACAGATCCTTGCTGGCGAGCTTCTCCTGCTGGTCCTTGTAGGTCGGCACGCGCTCGAGCCAGCCCAGCGGACACATCATCGACAGCAGCAGGTGCAGTTCGGCGTGTTCGGGCACGCGCGACTGGATGAACAGCGTGGCCTGGGTCGGATCGACCCCTGCCGCAAGCCAGTCGATCAGCATGTCCCAGACGCTCTCCTCGATGATCTGCGGCGAGTCGTAGTTGGTCGTCAGAGCGTGCCAGTCCGCGACGAAGAACAGACAGGGATACTCTTCCTGGAGCTTGACCCAGTTCTTGAGCACGCCGTGATAGTGGCCAAGATGCAGGCGCCCGGTCGGGCGCATTCCGGAGAGAACGCGTTCTGCGTACATGAGCTATGAATAGAATCCAAGAATCGTTGACAGGAAGAAACGGAAGTATGCGATGAGCGGCCACAGGATCGATCCCAGGATGCCCGTGAAGAGCATGACCAGAAGGATTGGAAACCCATACGGTTCGAGTCGCGAAAAATGCCACGCGAGCCGGCCCGGAAGCAGGCTCACGGCGATGCGTCCACCGTCGAGCGGCGGAATCGGCAACAGGTTCAGGAACATCAGCACCGCGTTGATCAGGATGCCCGCCTCGGCCATCTTCATCATCGGCAGCGTGTAGGCGGTCTCGGGCATCATCGTGGCGACCTTGAACAGGATCGCCCAGCCGATCGCCATCACGAGGTTCGTGAACGGCCCCGCCGCGGCGACCCACAGCATGTCGCCCTTGGGATTGCGCAGGCGCCCGAAGTTAACGGGCACCGGCTTGGCCCAGCCGAACAGGATGCCTCCGCCCCCGACCACCGTGCTGACGGCCAGGATCCCGGCCGGAACCAGGATGGTCCCGACCAGATCGATGTGCTTGAAAGGATTGAGCGTGATGCGTCCGGCCAGGTAAGCGGTCGGATCCCCGAAATGCCGCGCGACATAGCCATGCGCCGCCTCGTGCAGCGTGATGGCCAGCAGCACTGGCAGCGCCCAGATGGCGAGGGTGGGGATCAACGATTCCATCGAATTACCGGGTAAAGCGGATCATTTTAGCAGAGCAGCGGCGGCTCAGTGCGTAGATACTGTTATCGCCCGTCAAACCCCATGAAGTGAGGGATCGAATGGTTTTCCGGACTTGAGCACGCCGAAGGCGACTTGAGCGAGTTTTCGCATCATGGCGCCGATGATGAGTTTTGGTGC
>JBJHDM010000059.1:0-18866 GCA_050486545.1 Rhodocyclaceae bacterium
CACGGCCTCCAGGACCAAGGGTGGATACGGCGTCCGGCGACTCACTCCCACCGAAGAGCGACTTCAGCGGGAGTGAGTGAATAATACAAGGGTGGATTCGCGCCGAAGGCGCAATCCACCAATGTGCGGGATGAGCGCAGGGCGACCGGGCAACGAACCAGCGAAAGCCACCGAAGTCCGACCCACGCCGGGCGCCGACTGGCGGCTTGCTTCGCGAAGCCGCCCTACGCGTATTGCGTACGCGGTTGCCGTGCCATACTCGTAATCCCGTGCGATCGGCCCGAACGGCCCATGCTAGACTTTTTGCCTCGACACACGGAGCCCTTCCAGCGAATGGACCTGATTCAGCGCATCACCCGACAGTTCGAAGACAGCGCCCGCACCAAGCTCGACGCGCTCGAAGCGCTGGCGGCGCCGATCGCCGGCGCGATCGAGATCATGACGGCGAGCCTGCTCAGCAACGGCAAGATCCTCGCCTGCGGCAACGGCGGATCAGCGGCTGACGCCCAGCACTTCGCGGCCGAACTCGTGAACCGCTTCGAGATGGAGCGCCCACCGCTCGCATCGATCGCACTGACGACCGACTCCTCCATCCTGACGTCGATCGCCAACGACTACGACTACGTCCAGGTGTTCTCCAAGCAGGTGCGCGCCCTTGGGCAAGCGGGCGACGTACTGCTGGCGATCTCGACCAGCGGCAACTCGCCCAATGTCATCGAGGCGATCGAGGCCGCGCACGAGCGCGAGATGAAGGTCGTGGCGCTGACCGGCAAGGGCGGCGGCCGGATCACGGAACGCCTGGGCGCCGAAGACGTCCACATCTGCGTTCCGGCCGATCGGACCGCACGCATCCAGGAAGTTCACCTGCTTACCCTGCACTGTCTGTGCGACGGCATCGACAGTCTGTTACTGGGAGTCGAAGACCAATGAGAACCAGAAACCATTCCAGCAATCGCCGTACCCTTCTCGTGGCCTTGTGCGCCGGAGCCACCGTGCCGCTCCTGCAGGGGTGTTTTCCTGTCGCCGTGGGCGGCGCGACAGCCGCGGCGGCGATGTTCGCGGACCGTCGTACGTCGGGGGCCTACGTCGAGGACGAAGGCATCGAATGGCGCACGCGCAGCCGCCTGCGCGAGCGCTTCGGGAGCAGCGTCAACATCAGCGTCACCTCCTACAACCGCAACGTGCTGCTGACGGGGCAGGTGTCCGATGAGGCCACGCGCGCCGAGGCAGGCCGGATCGCGGCCAGCGTCGACAATGTGCAGGGGATCATCAACGAACTGGAGATCGCCGGGCTGAGTTCGCTCACCTCGCGCAGCAACGATGCGCTGGTCACCTCGCGGGTGAAGGCCCGCTTCGTCGACGACCAGAGCTTTTCCGCGCACAACGTCAAGGTCGTCACCGAGTCCGGAACGGTATTCCTCATGGGGATCGTGACCCGGCGCGAAGCCGATGCGGCGACCGAAGTCGCACGGACCACCAGCGGGGTCCAGCGCGTGGTGCGCGTATTCGAGTACGTCAGCGACGAAGAAGCGGCCCGGCTCGACCGAAGGGTCCAGGCGCAGAACTGAAAGCTTTAGAACAGGTCGTAGCGAGGAGTGAGCGGCGCGGCAATGGGCCCGTGCAGTCGATTCATTCGCATGCCCTGACCCGGCCGCGCTCCGTTCAAGGAGTCGTGTCGACCCGCTCCGCCGGGTCGGCCGATCGCGCCCGCAATGCCTCGAGCAGCCTGCCGTGTACACCGCCGAAGCCCCCGTTGCTCATGACCAGAATGTGGTCGCCCGGACGCGCCTCCGACACCACGTCGGCCACCAGCCGGTCCAGACGGTCATAGGTTCGCGCCTTCTCGCCCAGCGGCGCAAGCGCGATGGCCGGATCCCAGCCGAGGCCGTCGGCAAAGCAATACACCCGCTCGGCCAGCGCGACGCTGTCGGCCAGGCGGTCCTTCATCACGCCGAGCTTCATCGTGTTCGATCGCGGTTCGAGCACGGCCAGGATGCGCCCGCGTGCCTCGCTCCGGCGCAAGCCCTCGATGGTCAGGCCGATCGCGGTCGGATGGTGCGCGAAATCGTCATAGACCTTGATGTCGTCGACGGTGCCGCGCACCTCCATGCGGCGCTTGATGCCCTTGAACTGCGCAAGGCTGCGGATCGAAGCGGACGGAGGAACCCCGACATGGCGTGCCGCCGCGATCGCCGCCAGCGCGTTGGATCGGTTGTGGCGGCCGGGCATCGGCAAGCGTGCGCTGCCGAAGGATTCGCCCCGGAAGCGGATCTCGGCCACCTCCTCCGCATCCGCGCACCGGGCCTCCCAGCCATCAACGGTCTCGAAGGTCTCGACCTCGGACCAGCATCCGCGTTCGAGCACACGCCGCAGGCTTTCCTCGCCGGCATTGGCGAGGATGCGCCCGGAGCGCGGAACGGTCCTGACGAGGTGGTGGAACTGGGTCTCGATCGCGGCCAAGTCCGGAAAGATGTCCGCGTGATCGTATTCGAGATTGTTCAGCACCAGCGTGCGCGGCCGGTAATGCAGGAACTTGGAACGCTTGTCGCAGAAGGCCGTGTCGTACTCGTCGGCCTCGATGACGAAGAAGGCCCCGTCGGTCAGTCGTGCCGACACCCCGAAATTGCGCGGAATGCCCCCGACCAGGAACCCCGGTTCGAGTCCGGCATCCTCGAGCAGCCAGGCCAGCATCGCCGTGGTCGTCGTCTTGCCGTGGGTGCCGGCAACCGCCAGTACCCAGTGATCGCGCAGGATGTTCTCGGCCAGCCATTGCGGTCCCGACACATAGGGCAGCCCCTTGTCGAGAATTGCCTCGAGCAGCGGATTGCCGCGCGAGATCGCATTGCCGATCACGAACACATCCGGACGAATGCCGACCTGGGCCGGATCGTACCCTTCGATCAGTCCGATCTCCTGTTCGGCCAACTGCGTGCTCATCGGCGGATAGACGTTGGCGTCGCAGCCGGTCACGGTATGCCCGGAAGCACGCGCGAGCAATGCGACACCGCCCATGAAGGTTCCGCAGATGCCCAGAATGTGGATATGCATCAAAGTCCCGTAACCGCCCGCTGTGTAGAATGCGGCACATTCTACATCGGCCGACGACCATGACCTCCCGCTCCCACGCAACGAGGGCCGGAAACCTGCGGCGCGAGATCGCCGCCCTGGCCGCGCGCATGATGGCCGAAGACGGCATCAGCGACTTCGGGTTCGCCAAACGCAAGGCCGCCCGACAACTGGGTACGCCCGATCACGTCGTGCTGCCCACCAACGCCGAGATCGAAGCCGAACTGCGTGCCTGGCATGCGCTCTACCAGGACGAGGAACAGACCGAGCGCATCTACCGGATGCGTTCGGCGGCCGTGGGCGTCATGCGTTTTCTGGAGGACTTCAATCCCTACCTCACCGGCGGCGCGCTGGACGGAACCGCCGGCCGCTACTCCGAGGTCGAAATCGAGCTGTATCCGGACAGCGCCAAGGATGTGGAGATCTTCTTCCTGAACCAGGATCTCCAGTACGAACACCGCGAACCCCGCCGCCCCGCGCCCGGCCTGCCCGAGGCGGTGATCTGTTTCGACTGGGACGAGGTGCCGATCCGCCTATCCATCTTCGAAGCCCATTCCGCACGCGCAGGCCGCCGGGCGGTGGAACGCGCACGACTTCCCGCGATCCAAGCCCTGCTCGACAACAACGAGATCGTCCCCGAATGAACCGAATCGCACGAAACCTCCTGATCGCAGCGATCGCCGGCAGCGCCGCGCTCGCCGGCTACCTGACCCATCGCAGCCTGCAACCGGCAGCAGCCACGACGCCCACGACCGCCGCCGGCAGCGAAGGCGAGATCCTGCTCGCACTCACGCTCCCCGACGCCGACGGCGTCGAGTACGCGCTGGAGCAGTGGCGCGGCAACGTCATGGTCGTCAATTTCTGGGCGACGTGGTGTCCGCCCTGCATCAAGGAGATTCCGGAATTCTCGGCGGTGAGCCGCCGCTATGCCGACGCCCCGGTGCAGTTCGTCGGCATCAGTGTGGACACCATCGAAAACGTCGTCGAGTTCGCCGAAGAGCACCAGGTCCCCTACCCGCTGCTGATCGGGACCTCGCAGCACCTGATGCAGATCACCGAACTGTCGAACAGCCCCCCGGCCATGCCGCTGACGGTGATCCTCGATGAAACCGGCAAGGCGCGCCACGTCAGGCTCGGAGTCTTGAACGAAGTCGAACTCGAAGGCAAAATTCGCGCATTGCTGCCGCGCTAGGGGCCACCACCCTCTGGACAAAATGCCTCGATTTGCGGCAAACTTGCCGCCATGACGCGCTCAAAAAGCAAGAAAACCAAGGAATCCCCGCCGCCGCCCTCGCGACGGATCCTCGCACTGCACGGCCCCAATCTCAACCTGTTGGGCGCGCGCGAACCCGAAATCTACGGCCACACCACCCTGTCCGACATCCACGCGGCGATGGAAGCTCGGGCGCGGGTCGACGGGGTCGTGGTCGAGTCCTTCCAGAGCAATCACGAAGGGCAACTGATCGACCGGATCCAGGCCGCGGCATCCGAGGGCGTCGAGTTCATCGTGATCAATCCGGCCGGCTACACCCACACCAGCGTCGCCATCCGCGATGCGCTGGCGGCCGTGGCGATCCCCTATATCGAGGTGCATCTTTCGAATATCCACGCGAGGGAGCCGTTCCGGCATCACTCGTATTTTTCCGATCGCGCCGTCGGCGTGATCTGCGGACTGGGCGCGTATGGCTACATGGCCGCTCTCGAGTTCGCGCTCTCCCACCTGAGAGAACATTGAACCCATCAACAGGGTTGCGCCGTTCGGCGCGGATCGACCCTGCCCGGAGAACAACATGGATTTGCGCAAACTGAAGAAGCTCATCGACCTCGTCCAGGAGTCCGGTATTTCCGAACTGGAAATCACCGAGGGTGAGGAGAAGGTCCGGATCGCCAAGTACCCGCCGCACGGCGCCAACACGGCACCGGTCCTGCACGCGCCGGCTCCGGTGCATTTCACCCCGCCGCCCGCGACCTCTTCAGCGCCGCCCGACGACACCGCGGCCGATGCCCTGCCCCCCGGCCACATCGTCAAGTCGCCGATGGTCGGCACCTTTTACCGCGCAGCCTCCCCCGGCGCCAAGCCCTTCGCCGACGTCGGCCAGAAGGTCGCCGCAGGCGAGCGTCTGTGCATCATCGAAGCGATGAAGCTGATGAACGAGATCGAGTCGGACGTAGACGGCGTCGTCAAGGCCATCCTCGTCGACAACGGCCAACCGGTCGAATACGGCCAACCCCTCTTCGTCATCGGCTGATCCCCATGTTCGAGAAGATCCTGATCGCCAATAGGGGGGAGATCGCCCTTCGCGTGCTGCGCGCCTGCCGCGAGTTGGGCATTCGGACCGTCGCGGTGCATTCCGAAGCCGATACCGAAGCCAAGTACGTGAAGCTTGCCGACGAATCCGTGTGCATCGGTCCGGCCTCCTCGACCCTGAGCTATCTCAACGTCCCGGCGATCATCTCTGCAGCCGAGGTCACCGACGCCGAAGCGATCCATCCGGGCTATGGCTTCCTGTCCGAGAATGCGGATTTCGCAGAGCGGGTCGAGCAGTCGGGGTTCGTCTTCATCGGGCCGCGGCCCGAGACGATCCGGATGATGGGCGACAAGGTCAGCGCCAAGGATACGATGAAGGCCGCTTCCGTACCCTGCGTACCGGGCTCGGACGGTGCGCTTCCGGAAGATCCCAAGGAGATCATCCGCATCGCACGCAGCATGGGCTATCCGGTGATCATCAAGGCCGCAGGCGGCGGCGGCGGGCGCGGCATGCGCGTCGTACACACCGAGGCGGCCCTGCTCAACGCGGTCACGACGACCCAGTCGGAGGCACTTGCCGCTTTCGGCAACCCCGTCGTGTACATGGAGAAGTACCTCGAGAATCCGCGCCACATCGAGATCCAGGTGCTCGCCGACCAGCACGGCAACGCCGTCCACCTGGGCGAGCGCGATTGCTCGATGCAGCGACGTCACCAGAAGGTGATCGAGGAAGCCCCCGCTCCCGGCATCGATCGCAAGCACATCGACAGGATCGGTGAGCGTTGCGCCGAAGCCTGCCGCACGATCGGCTATCGCGGCGCGGGAACCTTCGAGTTCCTCTACGAGAACGGCGAGTTCTACTTCATCGAGATGAACACCCGCGTGCAGGTCGAACACCCGGTCACCGAACTGGTCACCGGAATCGACATCGTGCAGGCCCAGATCCGCATCGCGGCCGGCGAGAAACTGTGGTTCGGCCAGAAGCAGGTCAACGTGCGCGGGCACGCGATCGAATGCCGAATCAACGCCGAGGATCCGTTCAAGTTCACCCCCAGCCCGGGCCGGATCACCAACTGGCACATGCCGGGCGGGCCCGGCATCCGCGTCGACTCGCACGTCTATAACGGCTACACGGTTCCGCCGTACTACGATTCGATGATCGGCAAGCTGATCGCCTGCGGCGATACGCGCGAACAGGCCATCCGCCGGATGCGCATCGCGCTGTCGGAGATGGCCATCGAGGGCATCAAGACCAACGTGCCGCTGCACCAGGAACTGATGCTGGATGGAGGCTTCGTCGAAGGCGGGACCAGCATCCACTATCTCGAACACCGGCTCGCCGACCGGGGTGAAGTCCGGAAATCCTGACCGACACGTACGACGATGTGGATCTCGGTCACCCTTCAGGCGGAAGCGAACCGGGCCGAGGCACTGTCCGACGCACTGATGGAAGCCGGGGCGCTTTCGGTGACGATCGAGGACGCCGACGCCGGCACCGACGCCGAACAGCCTCAATTCGGCGAGCCCGGCCATTACCCGCAACGCCTGTGGGACCACAGTCGCGTCGTGGCCCTGTTCGATCCGGAGATCGACCTCGCCACGGCACTCGCCGAGGCCGCGGTCGCAGCCGGGTTCGATGCGGTCCCGGCCTTCACGACCGAGGAAGTAGCGGAACAGAACTGGGTGCAGCTCACCCAGAGCCAGTTCGACCCGATCCGCATCACCGAGCGCCTCTGGATCGTCCCCTCCTGGCACGACGCGCCGGACCCCCAGGCCATCAACATCGAACTCGACCCCGGCATGGCCTTCGGCACGGGCTCGCATCCGACCACGCGGCTGTGCCTGCAATGGCTGTGCGAAACGGTCACGCCCGGCAGCACGGTACTGGACTACGGCTGCGGATCCGGTATTCTCGGAATCGTCGCCGCCAGGCTCGGGGCCGCCGACGTCCTGGGCGTGGACATCGACGACAAGGCTCTTGAATCGGCACGCTTCAACGCCGCACGCAACGAGGTCGCGATGCGATTCCAGAACACGGGGACACGACTGGACGAGCGTTTCGATGTCGTCGTCGCCAACATCCTGACCAACCCGCTGCGCGTTCTCGCACCGCTGCTGGCGGCGCGGATCGCGCCGGGCGGCCGGATCGCGCTCTCGGGAATTCTCGAATCGCAGGCCGAGATGGTGATCGGGGCCTATGCCCCCTTCGTCCGGCTCGTCCCCGGCGCCTGCAGCGAAGGCTGGATCCGCCTCGAAGGCCAGGCACCGTAGATCATGAACCTCGTCCGCTGCCCCAACTGCCAGACGGTGTTCCGGCTACGGCCGGAACAGTTGGAGGCACACGGCGGGATGGTTCGCTGCGGGCAGTGCTACAGCCCCTTCAACGCACTCGACCATCTCATGGACGAGTCGCTGCGGCCACAAGCCTCTTCCCCACCCCCCCACCCGGAGAACGTACCGGAACAGCGCACGCCGCCGACCGAAACGCCCGAAGCGGCCGAAACGCCTCAGGGAGATGCATTCATACTCGAGGACGCGACCGCCCTGGACCTGTCGTGGGAAGACGCCCACCGCTGGGACTTCGACGCTCCGACCGAACTTCCCCCTGACGCGTTCACGACCACACCGGAGCGCCCGCCCCCCCCGCCCAGCACGTTCGATCGGGTGGCCGATCGGCTCGAGTTCGAGATCCCGGATGCGTTCCTGCCCGCGCGACACACCGCGAACCGGGCCATCGAAACGCAGCGCCCTCCCTCGCCCAATGAGTCCGGCACCTACTCGGCCTCGCCCCACGGCCCGGCAGCGGAGCGCGACGACACACGAAGCGGCATGCCACGGGCCGACGAAGTCCATCCGGCACTCGCCGCCTACATGCCGATCACGGAGATTCCCGACCCGGAAGCGGACGAACCCGTCGCCCATGACGACCTCCCAACCGATGACGAACCCGTCGAGGAACCCGCGGAATCCCCGGAATCCCAGGCGCACGAAACGCCACACGATCCCCCGCCGCTCAAGGTCGATCCCAACGCATGGCGTCGCCCCGCAAGCTACGACCGCGTGACCGAACCCGCATCGGGCGCCCGCTGGCTGGGAGGTCTGGTCGTGGGGGTCCTGCTCGGGGCGCTGGTCGCGCAGGCGGCCTTCCTGTTCCGCGGGGAGATCACCCGCAGCTGGCCCGAGCTTCGCCCGCTCTATCTGCACCTGTGCGACCGGCTCGGATGCGAGGTCCCGCTTCCCCGCGTGCCCGCAGCGATCCAGGTGACGAGTTCGCATCTCGAGTCGGACCCGGCCAATCCGGTCCGCTACGTCCTGCATGCGCGAATCCGCAACCAGGCCCCGCATCCGCAGACGCACCCGCACCTCGAGCTCACGCTGACCGACGTCCGGGAACGTCCGGTCGTCCGGCGCGTGCTGCTGCCGGACGAGTGGGTCGCCACCGAGCGGATCGAATCGGGATTCCAGGCGGGCGAGGAGATCGAGATCAGTCTACCCTTCGAAGCAAAGGGGGTGACCAGTGCGGTGGGATATCGCGTCTACGCGTTCTTTCCCTGAACCATGGAGCGGTTTCGCAGCGTGAGCCATGGCAATCGTCCGTTGCCCCGAGTGCCGGACGGTATTCAGGATGGGACCGGAGGAGTTCCGGGCCCGTTCCGGGGTCGTGCGCTGTCCGCATTGCTTCGCCCCGTTCAGCGCCTTCGACCATACGGTTGCCGACCATCCTCCTGAGCCGCGCCCGGCGTCCGTTCCAAGACCCGTACCGCCCGCCGTTTCTCCGCCTTCCCCCGGCCCTGCGCACGTCCCGCACCACAAGACCGGCGCCAACCCCATCGACACGATCGATCGGCTGGTCGAGCACCTGGATTCGAGATCCCTCGAATCCGCTGTCCGGCTCGGCGAACGCTCACCAACCATGCCGACGCACTCGGCGCCTCCGATTGCCGCGCAGCCGCCAGCGCCCTTCCGCGAACCGTTGCCACAGGCGGACGCGCTCGAGCGGGTGGCGAGCGGCTTCGCGCCCACCACCGCCCGGCGCTGGCCCTGGAACCTCGCAATCGGCCTGCTCACGGCCTCACTCGCCGCGCAGGCGACCTTGCTGTTCCGCGACGAACTGGCGGCCGCCTCTCCGCCATTTCGCTCGCTTCAACTGGAGTGGTGCGCACGACTGGGGTGCGAAGTTTCCCGTCCACAGGTCCTGGGGGCGATCCGGATCACGCATAGCGCCCTGGAATCGGATCCGGACGCTCCGACGCGGTTCGTCTTGCACGCGCGGTTGCGCAACGACGCGAAGATCCCGCAGGATCATCCGCACCTGGAATTGACACTGATCGACTACGGGGATCACCCGGTGGTCCGCCGGGTGCTGGGACCATCGGAATGGCTGGGGCCCGGTCGGGCAGGAGGGGGTTTCCTGCCCGGAGATGAGGTCACGGTCCGCATTGCCTTCGAGACGACCGACGACACCCGCGCCATCGGTTATCGTCTCGCCGCGTTCTTTCCGTGACCGGCGGGCCTCGACAGCAACCCGCCACACTCGACACGACTCAGCGCGTCACGCGCACCGTTCCACCATCGCGCAGCACACGCACCCGCTCGCCGGGCCGGAACGCCTCGCCTTCGTCGGCCTGCACGACCGCGAGCACTTGCCCGCTTTGCATCCGCACGGTCACCTCGACACCAGGCTGGCGCGTGGCGCCTTCCTCGATCGCACCACCCACCACGCCGCCGGCCACGGCGCCGATCACCGTCGCAGCGGCCTGTCCGCGACCGCCTCCGACACCACTGCCCGCAATGCCGCCGACCACCGCGCCAGCGGCCGGACCGATCGCCGTCTTCGTGCCTTCGAGACGAACCGCGCGCACCGCCTCGACGGTGCCGTACTCGACCGTCATCGCACGCCGGGCCTCGCCCCGTTCGTAGGTACCGCCCCCCAGACCGCCCGCGCAGCCGGCCAGGCCGAGTGTCACGATGGCCAGCCCGAGCAGGGCGACATGCTTCATTCCCGTTGCTTTCACCATAAGTCCTCACCAAACGCCTGCCGGAACCGCCCGGCAATCTCGTTGCGATCGGGGCGATGGTTCTGCCCGCCGCGACACGCGATCTTCATCGCACCCATGACCGAGGCTAACCGGCCGGTCCGCAGCCAGTCGTAAGCATTTGCAATACCGTACAGCAAACCCGCACGATAGGCATCGCCGCAACCGGTCGGATCCTCGACGAGAGCCGGCTTCACGCACGGAACCTCGATCCTGCGCCCTTCGGCATAGATGTGCGAACCCTGGGCGCCGAGCGTCACCACCAGCGCCTCGACCTCGTCGGCCAATTGCGCCAGCGAACGTCCCGTCCGCTCGCTCAGCATCTGCGCCTCGTAATCATTGACCGTGCAGTACCGCGCCAGTTTCAGGCACTGCATCAGTTCGTCGCCGTCGAACATCGGCAGGCCCTGGCCCGGGTCGAAGACGAACGGGATTCCGGCCGCGGCGAATTGCCGCGCGTGGGAGAGCATCCCCTCGCGTCCGTCCGGCGACACGATGCCGAGCCTGACCTGGCTGGCCTCGTCGACGCGGTTCAAGTGCGACAGGTTCATCGCGCCCGGATGGAAGGCGGTGATCTGGTTGTCGTCCAGGTCTGTGGTGATGAACGCCTGCGCGGTAAACGTGCCGGGCACCTGCCGCACATGTTCGCGACGCAGGCCCAGCGTATCGAGGCGGTCGAGATAAGGGCCGGCGTCGTCACCCACCGTCGCCATGATCAGCGGATCGGCGCCGAGCAGCTTCAGGCTGTAGGCGATGTTGCCGGCGCAGCCACCGAACTCCCGGCGCATGTCCGGTACCAGGAAGGCCACGTTGAGGATGTGGATCTTCTCGGGCAGGATGTGATTCCGGAAGCGGTCGTGGAAGACCATGATCGTGTCGTAGGCGACCGATCCGCAGACGAGGATGGACATCGGGAGGATTCCGTTCAAGTAGTCTGGGCGATTATCCCAGATTCGCCTCGCATCCGGACCGCCGGTGTCCTCGTCATGCCTCGGAGAGGCGGCCTCCAGCCGGTATAATCGACCGGATGCGTCGAGTGCTGTTTCCGGCCAGCTCCGGTGCCGCCATGAATCTCGCTTCCGCTCGCACACTCGACCACCGAACCACTAGCCACTTCCTGGGGCACGCGGACTGAATCCTCCATCCACCCGACCGACCCGCTCCGATCCCGCTCCCCGTGCGGGCCTGCCGCTGCGCTGCGCGCGCTATGCGCGACTGTTCGCACATCTGCTGTCGGGCGTCCTCGTCGTCGCGTTCCGCTACCGTTTCTCAGATCCTGCAGGACGGCTGCGACTCAGGCAGCGCTGGTCGGCCGGAATGCTGCGGCTGCTGGGCATTCGCCTCGAAGCGGCTGGCGAACCGATCCGGCCGGGCTGCCTGCTCGTATCGAACCATGTCTCGTGGCTGGACGTCTTTGTCATCAACGCACTGGCCCCCTCGGCCTTCGTGTCCAAGGCCGAAGTGCGTGGCTGGCCGGTTCTCGGCTGGCTGGCGGCGCGCAACGATACGGTGTTCCTGCGCCGCGGCAGCCGCGGCCACGCAAAGATCATCAACGCCGAGATCGGTGCGCTGCTCGACCAGGGCCGGAACGTCGCCGTCTTCCCCGAGGGCACGACGACCGACGGCACGCACGTCCTGCATTTCCACGCAGCCCTGCTCCAGCCGGCGATCGCATCGGGGCATCCGGTCCAGGCGCTGGCCATTCGCTACCGCACGCACGACGGCCGCTACGAAGGGGCCCCCGCCTACGATGGGGACATCACCCTGGGGCAATGCCTTGCGGCGATCGTCGCACGAACGGGCTTCGTCGCACGAATCGACGTCCTGACACCGGTCGCCGCCGATGCCCAACGCGACCGACGCGCACTGGCACACCAGGCACGAGACGCGATCGCCGCCGTGGTCGCCTCCAAGCCGACCGAAGCGCCCGCCACCACGGCACCCTCCCCACAGGGCCTGCACGGCACGCGCGCCCCGCAACCCGAAGAGAGCACTGCATGAACACGCCAACCCCGACCCGCGAATGGCTTGAAGCACTCCTCCCCGTCGTCCGTCGCGCCGGCGACGTCATCCTGGAAATCTACGCCACCGATTTCACGATACGCGGGAAGGAGGACGCGTCGCCGGTCACCGAAGCGGACGAACGGGCCGAAGCGCTGCTCCTCGAGGGACTCGCCCGGATCGCGCCGCAGATCCCGGTCGTCGCGGAAGAAGCCGTCGCCGCAGGCAAGATCCCGACAATCGGGCAACGCTTCTGGCTGGTCGATCCGCTCGACGGCACCAAGGAATTCATCGGCCGCAATGGCGAGTTCACGGTCAACGTCGCGCTGATCGAGGACGGCGAACCCATCCTCGGCATCGTACTCGCGCCGGCGCTGGGCCAGCTCTACGCAGGCCTCCGCGGCGAAGGGGCCTTCTGTGAAGATGCGCAGGGCCGCCGTCCGATCGCCGTGCGCCCGGTCCCGGAAGAAGGCCTCACCGTCGTCGCCAGCCGTTCGCACGGCGACCCGGCCGCACTCGAAACCTTCCTGGCCGGACGCAAGGTCGCCGCACTGCGCAACGCCGGTTCTTCGCTCAAGATTTGCCTCATCGCCGCAGGCGAGGCCGACCTGTACCCGCGCCTGGGCCGCACCATGGAATGGGACATCGCCGCAGCCCACGCCGTCCTCGCCGCTGCCGGCGGCCACCTTACGGACACGGACGGCACGCCGCTACGCTACGGCAAGCCCGATTTCGCCAACCCGCACTTCGTTGCGTACGGAGCTGAAGCCTGAAACCTGCTGCGCCGCTCCTTGCCAAACCGAAAGCGGTAATCGTCTAAGCCCCCCAGCCCGGCACCTGGAACACCTGGTCGTCCTCGAGACGCACCGCCGTCAGCTTTCCGCCCCACACGCAACCCGTATCCAGCGCGATCAGACCCGGAGCACGGTGCAGGCCGAGTGCGGACCAGTGACCGCAGACGACGGTGTGCGTCGAAGCGGCGCGGTTCTGGACCTGGAACCACGGCAGCGTCCCGGGTGGGGCCTTGTCCGGGGGACCCTTGGCCCGCATCGTCAAGCGGCCGTCCGGCGTGCAGAAGCGCATCCGCGTCATTCCGTTCACGATCACCCGCAAGCGGTCCTGTCCGGCCAGCGCATCGTCCCAGTGATCGGGCCGATCCCCGGCCAGATCCCGCAGGAAAACCTGTGCGCCCTTCGAACGCAGCACCGCCTCGACTTCGCCGGCCAGCGCCATGGCCCGGTCCGCCGACCATTGCGGCAGCAAACCTGCATGGACCATGACAAACGCACCTTCCCGGTATGCCAGCGGCCGACGCGCGAGCCAGTCGAGCAACTCGTCCCGATCCGGGGCCTCCAGCACCCGCGCCAGGGTGTCGTCCTTGCCGCGGCGCGAAAATCCCGCCGCAACCATGAGCAAATAGAGATCGTGGTTGCCCAGCACCACCGTCGCCGACTCGCCCAGCTCGCGCACCCGGCGCAACACCTGCAGCGATTCCGGACCGCGATTGACCAGATCCCCGACCAGCCACAGCCTGTCGGCGGCCGGGTCGAAGCGAACGCGCTCGAGCAGCCGCGCAAACTGCGCGTAACACCCCTGGATATCACCGATTGCAAACGTCGCCATGCGGTTTCAGTCGGCCAGACCCAGCCGGCTTCGTACCTCCGTGCGCGACATCAGCGGCCGCTCCAGCAAGGACGCCAGGTCCAGCACACGCCGGACCAGATCGGCATTGCTCGCCGCCACGGTGCGCTGCTGATCGAACCACAGGTTGTCTTCCAGCCCCACCCGCACGCCATCGGCCACGAGCAGACCCAACGCGTTCGAACCGAGCTGGAAGCGCCCGATTCCGGCGACCGACACGATGCAATCCGGTGGCAACGCGGACAGAATCGCCGCCAGTTGAATCAGGTCGGGCTGGGCACCGGCGATGTTGCCGAGCAGCACATTGACGTACAGCGGCGGCGCCACCAGTCCTTCATGCAGCAACACCCGGGCGAAGTTCGCCATGCCGACATCGAACACTTCGAGTTCCGGACGGATGCCGCGCTCCTGCATCCGCCGCGCCAGGCTACGGATCGTATCGGGCTCGTTGACGCTGGCGGACTGCACGAAGTTGAGGGAACTGAGCGTCAGGCTGGCCATGTCGGGCTTGGCGGCGCCATCCAGATCGAGCACCCGGGCACGGGAAGCGTACCCCGCATCCATCCGCCCGCTGGTCGTCACGCACACCACGAGCTGCTCTCCGCCAGGCAGCGCCCGGATCGATTCGATCATCCGCCCGTACCGCTCCGGATCGCCCGTCTGCACCCCCGAAGCATCGCGCGCATGCAGATGCACCATCTGCACGCCGAGTTCGAGGCATCGACCCACGTCGGCCACGACCTCGTCGTGGCTCAGCGGGACATGCGGACTCATCGACCGTGTCGGAATCACCCCGGTGCAGGCAAGATTGACAATCAACGGTTGTGCAGACTTCATCCTCATTCCCTCGTTACTTCCAGTGCCGTCTTCACGATCCGGCGAGACGGATTCCCTCCGATACGTCTTCAGCACACCAAGGCCGCCATACCCAGTTCCTTCCAGCCCAGAACCCGCACCCCCTTGCGCTGCAACGCACCTTGTCCGCCGTAGACGAGCATGGGGTCGAAGGCTGCGGAACCTGCCAGGTCGCACCAGCGCTCGAGACCGGTGAAAAAATCCCGGTTCAACGTCGCCCCAGACTTGATCTCCACCGGCATCAGTTTGCCGGCAATCTCGATCAGCAGATCGACTTCATTGCCGTTGCTGTCGCGCCAGTAGAAGAACAGCGGCGGCTCACCGCGGTTCAGGAACCGCTTGCGCAATTCGCCGACCACAAAGGTCTCGAAAACCGCCCCCCGCAAGGGGTGCACCGCCAGCTGCTCCGAAGCCTGGAGACCCAACAACCAGCACAGCAACCCGGTATCGTGGAAGTACAGTTTCGGCGACTTGATCAGTCGTTTGTTGAAGTTCGCATGATGGGGACGCAGTTGGAACAGCACATAACTGGCCTCCAATACCGAGATCCACGCTTTGGCCGTGTTATGCGTAATGCCGCAATCGGTTGCCAGTGACGACAGGTTCAACACCTGTCCGCTGCGCCCGGCGCACAACCGCAGAAAGCGCTGGAACGCATCCAGATCCTGCACCTTCAGAAGCTGAAGCACATCGCGCTCGACGTACGAGGCCACATAGGCAGAAAGCCAATGACGCGCCTGGACCGGGCGGTCAAAAAGCGCCGGGTACCCCCCGGTGAAAAGCACTTCATCCAGGCTTGCCGCGGCCTTATCCGCGGAGACAAGCTCATCGTAGGTCAGCGGCAGCAATTCAACGAACGCCGACCGCCCCGCAAGCGATTGGGATATTCCCGACATCAATCCGAACTGCTGCGAACCGGTGAGCAGAAACAAGCCCATGCGCCCGTCGCCATCCACGTGCGTCTGCAGATACGAAAACAATTCCGGCGCCCGCTGGACCTCATCCAGCACCCCCCCGTCGGGGAACTGCGCCAGAAATCCCCGTGGATCATCAAGTGCCCAACTGCGTACGTCAGGATCTTCCAGCGAATGATAAGGGCGATCGGCCATCACCCTGCGCGCAAGCGTCGTTTTTCCGGACTGGCGCGGCCCAGTCACCGTAACGATGGGAAAGCCATCCAGAAGCTCACGGACCAACCGTTCGGCTGCACGAGGAATCATGTGGGCAGCCTGCCATAAATTATGTATTTTGGCAATTAGTTTATCAAGTTACATAGAGAAGGGTCGATAGATAGGGGTCAGGTCTAGCTTTGTGGCATCCGCCGATGCTACAAAGCTAGACCTGACCCCAAGCCCCTGCGGCTCAAGCTGCCCAGTTCTCCAGCCGCAGTCCATCGACGCGTTCGAACTCGCGTACGTTGTTGCTCACCAGGACCATTCCCTCGCTGCGCGCGTGACCTGCAATATGCAGGTCATTGACCCCGATCGGTGTCCCCTTGCGCTCCAGATCTGCGCGGATATCGCCGTAATGCGCGGCCGCCTTGGTGTGGTACTCCAGCACCACGAGGCGCGACACGAAATCCTCGACTTGCGCCAGGTTGTGCGCCTTGCGCTCGCTCTTTTCTGCACCATGCATCAGCTCGGCCAGGGTCACAGCGCTGATGCACATCTGTCCCGCATGTTCGTTGAATACGCTCAGCATCTGCGGTGGGCGACGCTTGATCACATAGATGGCAATGTTGGTATCCAGCATGTACTTGAGCATCAGAACGCCTCGCGCTCACTCTGTTGCTGGCTGGCACGTTCGGGCAAAAAGTCTTTGCTCACGCCCTCCGCAGCGAAGAAGAAGCTGTCCCAAGTCTTATCCACCGGTGTCAGAATCCGCTCCAGACCCCGCACCCTTACCGTCACCTTGCGCACCTCGGGTGGAAACCGCGTCTCCGCAGGCAAGCGCACCGCCTGCGTACGATTGTTCTCGAAAATCGAACCTGTTGGAATGGTCATAGCTCATCTCCATCCTGCGCACTGTGTGCTATATATCCTATATATATAGCATCAAACCTGTCACTTTGGAACGAGGGGTCAGGTCTAGCTTTGTAGCACCGGCCGATGCTACAAAGCTGGACCTGACCCCAAGACCGTTGGACGGCACGTTTCCGAGTGCTATTATTCGATCTATAAACAGGTTTTGGAGTCAAGCATGGCACATCAGATCTTGGCAAGTACGGCGGCCAGCGTGTCTGAGCTGAAGCGGAATCCAATGGCCACGGTTGCAGCAGGGGAAGGCTTTCCTGTGGCAATTTTGAATCGCAATGAACCGGCCTTTTACTGCGTCCCCGCAAAAGCCTATGAAGCGTTGCTGGACCGCATTGAAGACCTGGAGTTGAACGCGATTGCTGACGCACGAGCTGGTCAGCCGGTCACGAAGGTGACGTTGGATGAGCTTTGAGCTAGGTTTCCTAGACGAAGCCTTGGCCGAATGGCGGAAACTCGACGGGAGCATCAGAGAACTCTTCAAGAAGAAGCTGGAGGAGCGGCTGCTGAACCCCCGTGTTCCCGCCGCCAAGCTTAGCGGGCATCCTGACCGTTACAAGATAAAGCTTCGCAGTGTCGGGTATCGGCTGGTCTATGAGGTTCGAGACCAGCAGTTGCTTGTCGTGGTAATTGCGGTAGGCAAGCGTGAACGTAATGCGGTCTAGAAGGCTGCAGACCATCGCTAGTTCTTAACTCAACCTCGATGCGTCGAGTGCATTCCATGGAACGATATCGATGCGACTGCGGACTTGCGCATCATCGCCGCCGTAGACGACTCGCGGGCGCCCCGCTTCGGTCCCGCTTATTGCGGCCCATGCCTCGAGTCCCCGGAACGCATCGCGACTGATCGTCGCTCCCGACTTGATCTCGATCGGAACGAGTTCACCACCCCTTTCGATCAGCAAGTCCACCTCGTGCCCCGAACGATCGCGCCAGAAGCTGAGGTTGGATGGCTGGGCGGTATTCAAGCGCCTTTTCAAGTGCTCGGCCACTACCCAGGACTCGAACAATGCGCCCCGGAGCGGATGTGTATTGATCTGTCCCGGCGTCTCGATTCCGAGCAGCCAGGCCGCCAAACCGGTATCCAGAAAATAGAGCTTCGACGTCTTGACGAGGCGCTTGTTGAAGTTTCTGTGATACGGCCAAAGGCGATGAACCACGTAGCTCGCCTCAAGCACGGAAATCCATTCACGTGCGGTATTGTGGCTGATGCCGGCCTCGTCGCCCAGCGCACTCAGGTTCAGCAACTGCCCGGTCCGTCCGGCGCAGAGGCGCAGAAACCTCTGGAACTGACCCAGGTCACGCACATTGAGCAACTGCCTTACATCCCGCTCGAGATAGGTCTGCACATAGTTCGCGTACCAGATTCCCGGGTTCAGGTGGCGATCGAAAATCGGCGGGTAGCTCCCCGTATGCAGGGTCTTGTCCAGCGAATCCGGCAGCAGACCGGCCCGGCTCAACTCTCCCGAGGTAAAGGGCAAGAGACTGAGCAATGCGACACGGCCTGCCAGGCTCTGCGTAATGCCCGACAGGAGCCCGAACTGCTGCGAGCCAGTGAGGATGAAATGCGCCATCCGGCCCGAGTTGTCCACAACGCCTTGCAGCCAGGCAAACAGATCCGGGCAACGCTGCACTTCGTCGATGATCGCGCCGTCAGCATATTTCCGCAGGAAGCCACGCGGGTCGCTGCTCGCGAACTCCCGATGGTCGGGATTCTCCAGGCTGACATAGGGATGGTCATGAAACAGTGCGCGCGCGAGGGTAGTCTTTCCCGACTGGCGAGGACCGGTAATCGCAAGCACGGGATAACCCCGGGCAAGTTCGCGAAGCGTCGTTTCAGCATCTCTCGGGATCATGCGGCTGATTGTAAGTCAAACTTACAATCAGCCGCAACCTACTCACCCCGCTTATACCCGGAGCAAATCAAGCTCGTTGAACGAGGAGGGGTCAGGTCTAGCTTTGTAGCATCGGCGGATGCTACAAAGC